>CAZIPI010000022.1:0-32034 GCA_964541235.1 uncultured bacterium
AACGCCGAGGCTCACGGGCGGCGAAGCCGTACCGTGCAGCCTCTTGTTGGGGCTTCTGGATTGGAGGGGACATGCACCACGTCTGCGAAGTGATGGGAAGCAGCAAGGACATGAAGTGGCCGACGCCGCAAGAGTGGTTCGCCTACCTGGACCTGGAGTTCGACTTCACGCTTGACCCCTGCTGCGAGCACGAGACCGCGAAGTGCGAGCGGCACTTCACGCCAGCGGAAGACGGCCTCGCGCAACCGTGGACGGATGAGCGCGTCTTCATGAACCCGCCCTATGGCCGCGAGATCGGGCCTTGGATGCGGAAGGCGTACACGGAAGCCCGCGACAACGGGGCGCTTGTGGTGGCGTTCGTGCCCGCTCGCGTGGACACGGAATGGTGGCACCAGTACGCCGCCAAGGCGACCGAGGTGCGCTTCCCGAAGGGGAGGGTGAAGAACGCCAACGGGCAGGCGTGGCCGTTCCCGGTGGCGGTGGTCGTGTTCAGGCCGCGAGTGAGTAGCCCCAACACGACCGCTCACCCTCGGGCGAACAAAGGAGAAACGCTATGACCAAACCGAAACGCCAGCGGGCCGCCCGTAGCGGTGGAGCGGCTTGTTCGGCCAAGTAAGGATCTTTGTAACCCTCCGGGAATCGAACTTGATTCGATCCGGTGCTCTGAAGTTCAAACGAAAGGAGAACATGTATGCGGAACGCAAACTGCAACGCCTGTCCCCTGCACGAAGAGTGCAACACCGTCTGTCTCTGGGGACACGGCGACACCAAGGCCAAGATCATGCTGGTGGGGGAGGCCCCCGGAAGAACCGAAGACCGGACTGGCCTCCCCTTCAGCGGCAAGGCGGGCTCGCTCCTGAACCATGTGCTCGGGAAGCTCGGGCTTCCAAGGGAGCGGCTCTACATCACAAATACGCTGAAGTGCAGGCCCGAGGGGAATGAACTCCCGGCGTGGGGTACGACCAAGACGTACATCGCCGCGTGCTTGCCCTACCTGTGGACGGAGATCAAGCTCATCCAACCCAAGGTCATCGTGCTGCTGGGAGCCACGGCCTCTCGGGGCGTGGCGAATCTGTGGCCGATCACGAAGTACGAGGGGCTGGTGAAGCGCATCGAGCGATGGGACTTCCTCGTGTGCGTACATCCCGCTGCCGTGCTGCGCCGACCGTCATGGGAGCCCAACCTCGCGTTCGCCCTTGCGCGTGCGGCGCAGATCGCGGGGGAAAAGATTCACCCCAAGGGTGCAGAATATGGGAGGTTCGACTATGAGCATATCTGAAGACCTGTGGCTGGCGTTCGACTTTGAAACCAGCAGCACCAACCGGTACACCTGCAAACTGGACCGGGTGGTGGCGGGGCTCTTCTCGCTGGGAACGAAGCGGGTGGACTGGTTCGAGCATGACTTCCGCAAGAGTCCTTCGATGAGGGGGAGCCCGTTGACCAGTTGGTTCACCGACCCGACCGTCAACAAGGTGGCGCACAACCTCGACTACGATTCCTTCCTCGTCTGTGAGCGGCTGGGGATCATGCTCCGGGGAGACTGGCACGACACCTATCTGATGGCCAAGCACGTTCGGAACGACTGGCCTTCCTACAGCTTGAAGGCGCTCGCATGGCAGGAGTTCGGGGAGACCTACCCCGAGTTGCTCGCCCTGCGCCAATGGTTCCTCGACCAGCAACTCGCGCACGAGGGCGATGAGGATGCGGACGAGTGGACGTTCGACATGACCCTCCCCCCGAGCAATCTGGTCTCGGCCTACTGCCGCAAGGACGTGGCGACGACGATCCGGTTGGTCCGGTACTGGTGGGATGAAGTGAAAGACAATCCCTCCTACGAGATCGACCGCAATACGGTCCACCTCGTATCCGAGGCCCAGTCCAAGGGATTCAAGCTCGACCTCGACTGGCTCCGGGACTTCAAGCGGAGAGCCGAGCGGAGGGCCAAGACCAACCGGGGGAAGGCGGCAGTCAAGCTCGGGGCCGGGGACAAGAACCCCGTGGGGAATCACCTGCGCGATGTCCTCAAGAGCAAAGGTGAGTTCCGCCGCACGGAGAAGGGCCAAGTCAAGGCGAACGACAACGTGCTTCAGGACTGGAGGAAGACGCTCCCCGGCATCGACAACGTGCTCCGGGTCCGGGCGGACGAGAAGCTCGTGTCCACATACATCGACAACTTCCTCGACGGGCAGGTGCATGGGATCATCCATCCCAACCTGATCCAATGCGGTGCGATCACCCGGCGCTTCCGGGCTCGGCGTTACTACTCGGACAGTGGAAAGGTGGTCAAGGGCAATGCCCAGAACATCCCGCCCGTGATCCGGGAGGGCATCATCGCTCCTCCCGGCTTCGGTGTGGCCAAGCTCGACCTCGCCTCCATCGAGGCGCGGTTGGGAGCCCACCTCATGTCCGTGATGTTGGGGTTCGATGAGTTCGCGCAGCGGTACAGGGAAGACCCCACGTTCAACCTGTACCTCTACGTGATCGAGAAGTACACGAGCCACGGCAAGGTCACGAAGAAAGATCCGCTCTATGCCGCGTACAAGCAGGGGTGCTTGGCCATCCAGTACGGGGCAGGATCTCAGAAGTTCGCCCAGTCCATGGTCGAGGAGTTCCGGTTGTCCTATTCGGAGGACGACTGCCACGCCATCTACAACAACATCAACCGATCCTGTCCCATGTTCAAGGCGCTCCAGCGAGCCGTGACTTCGCTGGTCGAGAACCAAGGCTACATCATGGATGACTTCGGATCGGTCTACTACCTGCCCAGCGAGGAGCGGTACAAGGGCGTGAACGCTTACTGCCAAGGGTGCGCGGGCGTGATCCTCAAGTGGTGGTGGATCGAGGCGGATCTCGTGCGGCGCAAGACCGAGCCCCTCGACTACTTCTGGAACACCGTCCATGATGAACTGGACATGGCGCTGTGGATGAAGGGGAGGCCCAAGGCCCGCCTTCAATCCTACGCGGACGTGCTCAAGGCGCTCGACCTCTTCACGGTTCCCATCGTGGCCGAGGTGAAGGGACCGGGGAAGAACTGGCTGGAGGTATCGTGAGCCCGCGCAAGCGCCCCCCGAGTTGGTATCGGCGCAGGAGGGCCGAGTGGAGAAAGAACAACCCGGCCAAGTGGGAGGCTGTGCTGGCTTCCCTCGTGGCCATCTACAGAAGGAGGAAGACATGATCAGACACACCATCATTGACCCCAAGGCGGAAGTGTTCCGCCCGACCCTCATGGCCGTGGACCCCGGACTGGAATACACGGGCTATGCCGTGTTTGGGGCATCGGACGTGGCCCTGAAGAAGATCGTGCTCCGAGCCTACGGGACTGTCCGCGCCACGGTCGAGGCCCCGTGGGATGTCCGGGCCGTGATGATCTCCAGCAAGCTCTTCGAGTTGTGGTCGAAGTTCGTGCCGGTGGATCTAGCCCTTGAGTTCCCGACCTTCCAGCAGGGCGAGCGTGGGTACGCTGCCGCCCGGAGCGGGGCTACGTTGAAACTGGCCTACCTCTGCGGCCACATCGTCTCGACGTGGCAGACATTCAACATCGAGGCCGAGAAGCTGGTGAAGCGCCCCCGGAACAACTTCCCCGTCATGTTCGCACCCGTGGCGTGGAAGGGAACCATGCCCAAGGACGTGACGCAGGCGAAGTGCGCGGCGATCTACGGTGTCAAGAAGGTGAAGGGCAAGGACCACAACGCTATCGACGCCATAATGATCGGGCACTACTACTTGGCCGACCACCAGAAGGTCAGCCCGCTGCCCGGATCGAACGAAGCGACAGAACTCAGCATGTAGGAAATCCCGCACGCGGCGTGGGGTAGGAATCACGATCTACCCCTCGCCCGTGTACCGGGAAGGGTTTTGTAGGATCGGGCGTTTAGAGTGGGCGGCGGTTATCGAGGGAGCCGCCGCTGGGCGGCGGAGTGGGTGGCAGTTACTCTTCCGGGTTTCGCCAGCCCAGTTCCCGTAGACCGGTGGAGAGTTCAGCCTGTCCGCCCTCGTCCCCCACGGCAGCACTCATCCCGCCCCGGACCACCTTGAGTAGGGAGGTGGCCAAGCTCGGGATGATCCCGGATGCGATGTTCCGGGGCGCTGCCTGCCATGGCTCGATGTACTTCGTCAACTTCTCGGGTACACCGAAGAGTTCGATCATCGCCTTGGCCAGCAGGAAGGAGAAGACGTGGGTGGCGATCCACCGGGAGATCGCCCGGTAGTCCCGGTTCCCGGCCACCTTCCTCCAACTCTCCGCCGTGTAGTCCAAGTAGTTCATCGGGTACTGGGAGAACTGGAAGATCATGCGCTTCCAGACGTTCCGGTTGTAATGGGCGGACTTGCCGGGACCGTATCCCCATTGGCTTCCGTACACGAGGAACTGAAGGTAGGTCTTCTTCGCCGTCTCGATGTTGCCGGACTGGATGAGGTTCTGGATCACCTCGTAGATCGGCCTGTCCACACCCCCCTCAAACGACCCCGGAACCTTCCGACCATCCTTGCGGGATTCATTCCAAACCCGCTGCGTGTCCACGTCCATCTGCTTCGTGTCTCGAAGGGAAGCCGCAATGTCGTGCAGCGTCAGGTTCTTCCACCCTCCCGCAGAATCGGCCTTGGCTTGGAGATCCGCCCACGAGTGCAACCCGGCGAAGGCCGTCATAAACACGTTGGCCAAGTCCGACCGGCCCCAGAGGGCGAGATCCGCCTCCAGCATCCGGCGGAAGATCCGGTTCCCCGTGGCGTGGACTTCCACCTGCGGGAGTTCTCCCCGGAGGTTCATGTCCATGACTTCCTTGGAGAACGTACCCGGCTTGCCCCAGTTCTCGTTGGCTTCCTTGGCCATCGTGTACATGCCTTTCAGGAAGTTCTTCATGCCCACGTAGCGGGAAGCAAATCCGGCTTGGAACAAGTTGCCCAGCACAGCGGTCAGGTTCATGTTGGGCGTCCAGTCGAACATGCTCGTGAACCGGACGAGCCCGAGCGCCTGCGCGTAGGTGGCCATCAACGCATCATCCACCATCGTTTCCAGAGAGTAGTCCGACCGCATGTAGGCTTTCCGGCGGAGGAATGGGACCGAGTTCCACTTGTCGGCGTTGATGACGGTCTTGTTCCGAGCCCGCTGGGTGGATGTGTCCGGGATGCCCACGATGTCGTTCAAGTAATCGGTGAGCATCTCCTTGTAGTACGCCTTCTCGTCCGTGGAGGTCGAGTCCGTGCGCCCCGCGTAGATCTGTTCCAGCCGATTGAGCGATCCTTGGATGAGGGGGATGCCCTGCCTGTAGTAATACCGGGTGCCAAACTTCTGCGCGTAGTACATGAGTTGGGCGCGGGGGCTCCACACCTGCCGGAAGCCCCTCACGTCGCGCATCTCTTGGGCGTCCGCATCCCTCTGCTTTTCGTAGAACGCTTCCGTCGCTCCGGGCCGGATCTCGTGGCGCTCGGACCACTTGATCGTGGATACGATGTCCATCAGGCTATCGAACTCCCGGTCGCTCATCGTTTGGAAAGCCTTGTGGCTCTTCCGCAGTTCTTGGAAGTGCTGCTCGATGGGCGTGTTCTCGTTCCACGTCTGCGCCCCGCGCCAGATCAGGGGGAAGTAGGATCGCAACTGCCTTCGGCTGTCGATGGCCCCGTTCATCACGAACCATTGGTAGATCGTGTCGAGGTCGTTCCCTACCCGCATGGCTTCCCGGATCACCACGTCCGGCGTGACGTTCAACTTCTGGGCCTTGACGAAATACGTCGCCACCGCATCGAGGATGCTCTGCCCGTCCCGGACCCGGATCGGCTCCTGCTTCGTCTTGACCAAGTGGTCGTTGAGATCTTCGAGTAGATACTGCTGGTTGGTGGGCTCCTCCGACATGCGGGTCAGTTGGGCGATCTGCCCGAAGAGATCCTCGCCCTGTCCCTTGAGCCATGCCGCCGCTTCCGGGATCTTCTTCAGCGTGTAGTTGTATGCCAGCATCATCCGGGTGACGAGGTGCTGCCGCTGGTGCCGAGCTTCCACGAAGAACTGGTGCAACCGGAGGAACGGGATGCTCGTCCTGCGCTGGGCATCCTTGTGCCGCCAGAACCATGCCGACCACTTGTTGGGCCTCGTTGCTCCAAGCCCGAGTTCCTTCGCTTCCGGGATTGCGTTCTCCGGGTCTTTGAAGGGCCTGGTGAAGGATTCCTCGTTGAAGTTCTGGTCGAGCTTGCCCTGTACCGCAGCCTCGTAGTTGGCCGCATCGCGGGACAACCGGGCCGACATCAAGGCCACCCGCCGGAACTCCTTCATGTACCGGATGTATTGATCTCGGGTCAGGTTCTTCTGGAGGAGATCCACGATGTTCATGGACCTCGTGGGTACATCCGTGTCCGGGATCTGGGAGTTGGGGAACGTGACCTTGAAGACCGGGCTGGTCAGGGATGGCCCCGTCTGCACGCCCGGAGCCTCGTAGATGTCGGTGCTCACCGGACCCGCAGCCGTGCGTGGAGCGGGCGGGGGCGCGGGCTGGGCTTCGGCCACGCGAATCACGGAGCCGAAGCCTGCCTGCTCATACAAGTGGTCGATCAGCCGGCGGGCCGTGGGCTCGCCTAGAGCCGCAGACAACGCCGCCAGCCGTAGATCGTAGATCTCGGACTCAATGGAGTGAGCAGAGGGAAGGGTAGGCTCGGTGGCCTCCGGGGTCTGCGCTTCTCCCTGCTCCAGCAGGAGATTCGACATAACAGAGCGAACGACGCCTTCGTCCCTTCGCCCGATGTGCGACTCGGGGGACTGGACAGGATTCAGCACGGGGGGGTGCAGGGCCAGTTGATCCCGCATAGAGGTGCGTGTGCCGGTTCGAGACTGGCCCCGCTTCGCGGGCTGTGGTTTGCGGCCCCCCTTCAAGGCATCGAGCGTCTGCTTGATTTCAGCCAACCGTTGTCGATTGGCGAAGTCTTTGAAGGTCGGGACGTATTGTTCCACCTCCTTCAACATGCTGTCGTATGCCTCGGTCAACTGCTGCCATTGTGCGTCCGAGATGTCGAGTTGAGTCCAGTTGGGGTTACTCTCCATCTCATTGACCAGCCCCAAGGAAGAACGAACGTCATAGACCTCTTTGGGGATCTTGGCCATGGCATCTTCCAAAGGGAAGTTCGCCTCAACCTGTCCTTCCGTAAGGTTGTGCTTCTTCAGCGCCGCTTGGTACTTCGCGTTCAGGTCATCCCGCACCTTGGTCCAAACATATTGGGCCTTGGACGGGAGATGTGCTTCGGCCACCAGTCGGATCTGATCCACCAAGGACTGGTAGGCTTGAAACAGTTTGCCCCGCAGGTACGGAGTGTTGGGTTGATAGGTAACGCCCCCAGTCTTGAGCTTCTGCTGCTCCAGCTTCAACTCATCCCGGAGCCCCGTCTCCGCAGGCGTGGTGAAGGGGGTGGGAGGAACCTCGATCTCCTCCATCACCGGGACTTGCTCCACCGTGGGGCCTTCCACCACGACTCCCTTCCGCTTCTTCAGTTCGACGGAGATGTCTTGAATGAGCGTGGCCTTGGTCTTGGCCTCCCCGTCCTGCATCGTGGGCGCTATGCCGAGCGCCTTGCCGATCCGCTGGAGCGTTCCCGTCTCCTTGTGCTGGAGGGTCTCGATGGTTTCGTCCAGCGTTAGCGGGACGCCCGCTTTCTCGAACGCTGCCCGGTCTGCTTCGTTGGCTTGGACTCCGGTGGGGATGGTCTTGGAGAGGGGGGGTTCGCCTCGGGTGCCAGCACGACGAGACTCCTCGACCTCTTGGATGATTCCCTCCGCCGCCTTTCGCTCTTCTTCCGCAGCATTGGCCACCACCTGTTCTCTTGAGAGCCCTACGGCTCGTGCGCCCTTGCCTAACACCCGGAGTCCTACCGTTGTCACCCCGGCTGCTGCCATGGAGTTCAAGGGGTTTTCCATGGCATCTTCGAGTTTCTCGGGCGGTTCCCAATTCGGGTTCTTCGCCTTCATTGTGGCGTACATTTCCCGGACGGCATCGTTCCACATCTGGGACTGGAGCCCCTCGGTCGCGGCTTCCCCTACCGTGATGCCAAGCTCCCGGCCCACCTTGCCGAGCTTGGTCTTGACAATCTTGTTGAGCCATTTCTCCACGCCGCCCGAAACTTGGGAGAACTTCTTGAACTTCTTCAGCGCCGCGAAGGGTCCACGCAGTAATACCTCTTGCGGGTATTCCACAATGCCTGCCTTCGCCGCGTACTTCGACGCCACCTTGTCGAGGATCTCCGGGTCCACTCCCCACGACTCATACCGCTGGAGAAAGGCCCCCTTCTCTGCGGAGTACATAGCGTGGATATTACCCACCGCTACCATGGTCTTGATTACAGGCGCGGGGGCACGGGAAGCAGCAGCGGCAGCACCAAGGGCTTGACCCTCCAAGATATTCGGAACCATCTGCCCCACTTGCTGGCCCATTAGAACATCGGGCCGCAACCGGTTGGCTTCCTCTCCCACGTAGCGGGACCACCCCTCGGGCACCAACCTCCGCTCGATTCCCTTGGACGCTTCCCTCTCCGTATCCGCGTAGACTCTCTTGATCGTGGGCCACGCTTCGGGGTTGTTGAAGAGGTTCCCCCATCCCCCCAGTTCCTTCGCGGCTTTGGACAGCATCACCGTCCCACCGATAGGAGCGGTCATCACGAAGGGACGTTCCACTCCACCCCGAAGGGCGCGAGAGGCTTGGTTCATCATACCGGCATAGAACGCCTTGATGGAAGCCGGGAGACCTTCGCTCTTCGTGGATTGATAGGCTCGCTCCTTCTCCATCTGCAACCGGGCGAGTTTCTCATCACCCATGCGGAGCAGGGTGTCGAACTCCGTGGCCTTTTGTCCCTCGGGGATCGCCGCGTTACCCTGCACCCGAGACCACAAGAGGTCTTGCTGTTCTTTGGACAGGAGCTTGGGGACGTAAGGCATGGAAGTTCTCAGGGAGTCGGAAGATTGATGTCTTGGAGCATGTTGGACAACTCAATCTGTCTCAAGGTGTCCAAGGAGGGCTGGGAGGGGAGCGGGGCTTGGCCTCCTGCTTCCGTACCTGCTCCTGCATTTTCCGACAGCAAGGCTTGAAGCACCGAGTTGGTATCCACGTTCCCGAAAAGCGCCTTCGCAATCGCCAAGGCTTGGCGCGAGGTATCCTGTGCGATCTCAGGCCCCGGAGCCACAGGTCTCGGGATAACACCCGTGGGGGCTCTGGCTCCGAAAAAGTCCATGAGCCAAGATCCCACCTTACCTGCTCCAGTTGGGAGTACCGCGAGGTACATGGGTTTCCCCGTCTGGGGGTCCACCCCCTGCTCGATCACGGAGATGGCCGACCGGGGGGCTTCCGCTGGATCGGAGATCTTCTTCAACTCGAACTTCTTCGGGTTTTGGAAGTTCACCATCTTGGCGTTGTATTCGCGGGACTTACTCATAAAGTCCTGAAGGCTGGCGTTCCTCCGAGCGTCCGCCGATTCCCCCAGTCCTTGGATCAATCGCTTGAAGACTTCGAGTTTTACCCTCGCGTCCGCATCAGCCGAGGACTTCTGGGCTACCTGCTTTTCCCGGACCTTGGCCTTGAAGAACTCGTCCGGGCTCGTCAGATACATCATGGCTTCCTCACGGGGCATACCTTCTTCCACCGCAAGTTGAGCCATCTCCGCTCTGTACTGCTGAACGCCTTGCGCGTTGAGACCGCGCTCCCGCATCAACCGCTCACCGTTCAGGATCTTTTCAAAATAGTCCATAATGCCTCCATTACAGGGTAGTAACCCCATCCCACCAGTTGGCCGCACCTTGGAGTATGCTGTTCAGGATAGAGTTTCCTCCAGAACTGGCAGGAGCCGAAGATGCAGCCGCAGGAACAACCGTATTGGAGAAGGCTATTCCACCCGGAAGATTAGCCGGGTTATTCATCGGCATGTTCAGGAGCGCCGACAACCATCCTCCCCCACCGCTGCTACCGGCAGAACCCCCGGTGTTAGTGGAGGAAGTTCTTCCCCAATCCGACCGTGCCGTACCCGCAGGGAGAGGAGGGTTAGTTCCGAAGATCGAGTTCTGAGTTCCAGAGGTTGGACGACCAGCCAACGCTTCCGTCCTCCTGTCCTGCGAAGCGACCAAGGCTTGATTACGGGCGTTCTCCGCTTCGATCTGCTGCTGCAACCGATCCATGAGCCCCTGTTGTTCCGTACCCGTAATCCCGGCCTGACCCGACAACTGGGCGATCAACCGTTCATACGCGCTCTGCTGCTCGGCTTGAGAGATAGCCTGCTGAGTCTGGGCTTGAAGCTGGGATGCTGCCGCATTCGCCGCGATTTGCTCGCGTCTCACCGAAGCGTCCAGCCCTGCGTTGGCTCCAGATTGGCCCAGCCTTGCGTATTCCAGAGCCAACTGGTCCGGCCACCGGGCACGCTCCCACTTCAATTGGTCTTCCTGCGCCTGCTGTGCCGCCGACTGCACATCGGTCTGTGCCCGGTTCGCCCGGTAGCTGGCCAGCGTCCCGAGGAGATTCGCAGCCACATTGTACATAGCTGTGGGATCTTGCGACCGCTGCGTGGTCCGCACCGTCGTACCTGCGGCGGACTGGTAATAGGGCGCGAGGGCTTGGATGAGGGGGAGGTAGATGCCCTGCTGGAGACCGGCGAGAGCCGTCATCAGGTCCACCCCCGTCTGCGCCTGCAACGGGCGCACCTGCGCGAGTTGCGGGTAGAGCCCCTGCATGGTCTCGTTCTGCATCCGGGTGCCCGACATGGACGCCTCCACGGGGGAGAGCCCCGAGGTGAGCGCCGTCTGCCGGGTGGCCGATCCTGCGTTCGAGGACCGGGTGGCGAAGGCGCGGGTGAGCGCATCCATCACGCCGCCGAAAGCCTGTCCCTTCCGCTCGTAGGCTTGGCGGAATCCTTCCGACAGGTCGTTCAACTTCCCGATGATGGCGGCAGCGTGGCCTTCCAGTTCCGGTGCCCGGTTGCCCTGCGTCACCTGCTCCGAGGTGGTCTCCGTGACAGGAACGCCCCCGGACCCCATGCCCCTCAGGAGTTGGGAGATCTTGTCGGAGATGCTGCGGGCTCCTGCGGCCCCAGCGAATCCGGCGAGTCCTAGATCGAGTGCCATAGCATTACCTCATAGTGCTGTTACTTGGGTGGTTCCTGCGTCGTCCCTGTACACACAGAAGTCCCCGGTCTTCGCCCCGGCGACTTCCTCCGGTTCTTCGGTCGGGTTCACGGTGAAGATCGTGGGCTGGGCTTGAAGCTGGTTCAGCAGCATCAGGACGAACGTGTCCATGCGGGCCACGAGTTCCCGAGCCCACGGGTGGAACTCCTTCGGCATGTCCTTCAGGAGATCATCCGAGACCAGCCCCTTGAACGAGATGGGTACGTTGATGTTCATTCCGTAGCCGGGTTGAAGATGATCGTGAGGTCATGCAGGATCACGCCCTCGTGGGACCGCTCGTGGAAGGAGATCGCCCAGAGGGGCATCTCTTCCAGCTTCGTCCCCACCTGATTGACGTGCGCGTCCATCGAGTCACCGTCCCGATACGTCTTCGGTTGCACCGCCAGTTGCCGTTCATACTGCGTCGATCCGCTCTTGTACAGCCGGAAGAACGGCAGGTTGTCCGGGTCCGTCTCGGTCACGGTACACCAGATCTCCCAGATCTTCTTGAAGAGCACGGGGTCTCCGAAGTCCAGAATCTTCGGCCCCCACTTCACCTCGATCAAGCCCAAGTACCACTTCCAGCCGGCGGCCACGATGGGATCGAACTGGGTGTTGTCGTTCCCGCCCACCACACCGGAGACCGTGATCGTGGTGGCGGTGTTCTCCACGATGTAGCCCACCTGCGCGTACTCCCCGTTCGCGTTGCAGACCAACACCCACCTCCCCTTCAGCCCGTCCCCGCTGGTCGGCAGGCCCCCGCCCGTAACGGAGAACTTCGTGGAGTTGGTCACGCCGGACACCGTGCCCGAGAGCGGGCTCCCGTCCGGTATCCATTCGTCGTAGATCCCCGGAGCCCAGATCCGGCCCCACACCGCTCCCTCACCCGAGGGGAGTCCCTCCGTTCCCCCGAGCACCATGGGCGTATTCGTGCTGGGCTCGACGTACTTGCCCGTGGACAGGAGATCCTTCTCGAAGTGGAAGAACCACGCGCCCGTGACGGTGTTCTGCCCGATGCAGAAGTCGATCACCCGGAGGCTACCGGACAGGGACACGAAAGCCCCGAAGAGGCCCTGCCGGTCATCATACGCGCAATGCCAGAAGAGTTGCTTGTCCGGGTCTTGATCGAGGAAGTCCCAGATGTACGGGATGGAATCACTCGTCACGTCCCGGACGGTCACTCCATCCGTCTCCGTGATGCAACCCTTCCACATGTCGATGGCCCGGAGCTTCCCATCCACGGCACATATCGAGTAATGCGAGCAGGTGGTGAACTCTGTCGAGATGAGCGTCTTGCTCCGCCCGAAGGAGGCCGTGCCCACGAGCGTCAGGTTCACGGAGTACATCGCGGGCGTGTCCGTGTAGACCACGAGGAGGGCCTGCGACGGGACCACCCCAATCCCCATGATGTCGCCCTCGAAGAGCATGTAGTTCTCGGCGGGGTACGCCCCAAGCTCCCCATCCTTCGACCAGCGCAGGATATTCCCCGGCGTGTACAGGACGACACTCTTGCTGGTGTCCGTCGTCCCATCGTAGTTCTTGGGATCGTCGTTCTCATCCACCAACTGGAGCGTGTGATCGTCCACGTAGTTCACGTAGTACGTACCCAGCCCGTCCACTCCACCCGAGGTGTCCGCAATGACCCGGATGCGCCAGCCCACGATCCCATCGTACAGCTTGACGGTGGGGTACATGGAGAGCGTGACGGTGGGACTTCCATTGGTGAAGCCCATCGTGTACGGGACGCCACTCAACTTCCGAGCCCCGCCCGTGAACGCCCGGTTGTACGCGACGACCGCATACGGATGTGTGGACGGGGGGAAGTTGTCCTCCTCCACGATCTCGCCCAACTCCTCATCGGAGATCGTGTCGGTGAACGTGGTCGGGGCTCCGGGCGTGTCCATCTTCCCCGCGTAGTAGAACGGACCCGCGAGCGCCTCGGCGGGTGTGGAGGCAGCGGTGTTCCTGTAGATGAAGATGTCCGTGATCTCCGGGTGCCCCGTGATACCGGGGACGGAGATCTCCACGGCCTTCAAACTGGAAGCAGGAGCCCCGAGACACATGGCAGACGAGGGGTTGGAACGAACGTAATCGAGCGACCCATCCCCCACGGCCACGGATCGCCGGTACTTGCGGGAGGCCGTGACCAACCGATAGGCATAGTACTTATCCGGGGTGAGGCTCCCGGCGCTCGCGCTTACCGTCACGGTGATCGGCCCCTCAGGGGTGTCGAAGCCCAACTGGGACACCGAGACCGCCCGGTCGATCCGCCGGGGGCGCTCGATGCCATTGAAAACCCCGTATCGGTTGAAGAGACGATCTCCAACCACGCAGTCCTTGTACTCGCCCTGTCCGGTGTAGATGGTGTCCATTAGAACAGATCCCATATCAACGTGATCTTCGTGACCAACGTAACCTCATCATCTTCAACTGCCCAGTCCGGGAGCAAGAACTCTTCCTCGATGTCCAACTTAGGATTCCCATAAACCCCGTCTTTAATTTCCCACTTCCACACCTTCTCCGGGTACGGTGGCCCCACTTCACTATAGGTCTCCACCACCGCAGACGCATACATGGACAAATCGAGATCTTTACTCAACTTGGTCCATTCCGTGTGCGCTTCCTCATAGGTAACGGCCTTCGTCACTACCGTCACGTACTTCGGGGTAATACCATCCAAGAAATAGACCGGGGTGACAGCCGAATCCGGGACGTGCGTACCTGTCCCATTGAATCTTATCGCCGCGAACCCCAGAGTAGCAGAAGCCCCCGACTGAGCCCGTCCATTGTAATAAGGACCAAACCACACCCACTCTCCCCCGATATACAAAGCACGCTCACTCTTTCTTTGATAGACGAACCAAGTCCCCCCAATGTAGTCGTGCTTGAACTTCTTCGCCGTGATCGGAGCCGGGATACTGATCCATCCCGCTGCCGGGATCGTCGTGACTTCCTCCTCCCATGCCGCATGGCAAAGAGCGATAAGTTCCGCCTCGTTCGCCTCGAAGGACGTGCTGTAATGGGGGTTACCCACATTATCGAAGACGTACCCCTCCATCATCGTGATCTTCTTGTTCCGGTACACCTGAAGCGTGATCGACACCTCTTCCTCGTGATTGATCTTCCATCTCCACGTATGGACTTGATCCCCCACCACGAGTTCGACTTCCCCTTCATACGTCTTGGGCGTGACCTCCACCGTCACCACCTGCCATCCCCCCGAGGGTCCGGCAATACTCATGTCCGCATCGTATTCCTCGGTCTCCCGGTGCGTACCCGACTGCCGGTGATTCAACGGCCCGAAGAACAGGGAGAGCTTGTCGTCGGTGATGACACTCGACCGATATGTGGGCGTCCCCATGTGGACTTCCATGATCTCCCGCTTGGCATTGAACGTCAGGGTGATCGGGTCCGCCACCCACAGATCCAACTGGTCCGGGGGCCATTCCACGGTGTACACCGCACGCCCGGTATCCGGCGGCGCATTGTTGCCCCCCACGGGCGGAGGGGCATCCGGCGTGGGCGGGAGTGAGTTCGCATCGGTGGCCACCGTCACCCCGGAACTAGGGTCGAACACAATGGGATTCGTATTCGGCAATGCCGAGTTGTTGATCTCGACCACCGTACCACTCGATACCGTAGGCATCAGGAAGGGAGGCCGACCGGGCAACTGGAATGAGTCCTCCTGCAACACTCCCCCCACCGTATTGCCCGTGCGTACCACGATCACGCCGAAGTCATCGAACCTGAAGTGCTGGAGATTACGAACAGCCCCGGTGGTGTTCGCTGCGGTCGAAGCCGAGTGTTTTCCAAAGAGTTTCTGCTGGGAACCCAGCCGCCTGCTGTTGAGCCCGTAGATCGCATCAATCCGGCGATCCAGAAGGCCCACCTCCTTGATCCCCCCAACCGCCCGGACGAGTTTACGCATCGGGTTCACAGTCCGTAGATCCCCGGATACTGGTCATCGTAGCTTGGCTGTGGCGACATGAGTTCCGACACGGAAGACTGAGATCCCACGGAGGTAAAAGCCCGGACGAACACAGACTCGGAATCGGAGAAGGACAACTGCTGGAGGGTCAAGACCCGGAAAGCGCCCACGCCCGTCGAGATCAGCACCTTCCCCGGCACCTTAGTCAACTGCTTCCGGCTATTCACGTAGGCCCCCATTATCCATGAGGTGAAGGGGGGCGGAAGCACAACGGCATCTACGGCATCGTTGATGCCTCCGAACTCACGGATGACCAGCTTGCCCTTCTTGTCCACATCTTGGCCCTCATCCACCTACGAGGCCACGGCCCAGCCGCAACCCGCCCACGCCCATGAGCCCCGTCGTCCGACCGGCTATGCTGCCGATGGGGAGATCCGTGACCAGCGTGCGGTTGGACATTCGGCGAGCCTGCATGGTGTTCATCCGGCCCATGGCGCGGCCCCACCACGCCTTCGCGTCCTCGTACCGATTCACGAACTCCAGCCCCACGGCCACCGTCATGTGGACGAGCGCGTCCGATACGCCGGGGACTTCGGGAACGTCCTCGGAGTTGTACAACCGGCGGGGACGGGCTTGGTAAATGATCTCCAGATCCCCCGTGCCGGACTCCGAGGGCGTGGCGTATAGTCGCACCTGCGGGGTCTCAGCGGGCCGGACACGGGCGGGGTACGTCCCACTCGCTCCCCGGTATGCCTTCGACAGGGTGAAGGTGTAGGGACCGGCCCCTGCGAGCGTACCCGCCACGATCTGGTAGGGGTAGTCGCCGGGGTTCCCTACCGTGTCGGGCTCGAACCGAAGCCAACTCGCCAGATTGAGCGAGGTATGGGTGGTCGTGCTGGAGACGGAAGCGGACTTGTTGACCAAGGTGCAGGCGGCAATGGCGGCTGTATCCGACCCCACGCACCCGATGAGGTCGTAGTACCGGACGAGCCCCGTGGAGCCACGCTCGAACCGAAGCTCCAGATCTTCCTGCGGCACGGGGTCCAGCCTTCGCTTTCCTTGGTACTTGAACGCAATGTCCGCCCCGTCGTAGTCGAGGGGCAGGCAATAGTCCGCCGTGTCCGCCGTGATGTCGATGGATGCTTCCTTCTGGAGCGCCGGGATCTTGAACGCCGCACAGAGCCGCTCCCATGCGATGTTCACCCAGTCCTTCACCACGTCCTCGTACTCGTCCAACCCGGAGGTACGCAGGAACCGGTTCACTTCAGTCTGTATCTGTAAGAAGTTCATCCACGAGTTCTCCGATCCGTTCGAGCCTCGGGGCGATGTGCTCCGTGGTCACGTCCTTCTTCCGTCGTATCCGGTAACATTGAGGGTGCAGCTTCTCCCCCCTGTAGTAGACCCCCGGAGGCAACATGACTCGATCCCCACACGCATCGCATGTGGAGATCTCCGGTTCCGTTCCGAACGGGGGTCGTCGCATGGGCTCAGAACTTCGGGATCAGCTTCTTCCCGCCGCAGGTCTGGGCGAACTTGTCCGTCTTTCCGCCCTTGCCCGCGCCCTTGCCCTTCCCACCATAGCTGGGGGAGGTCTTTGGGTGGCTCGTCGCGTAGTCATACTTCTTCTTCGTTTCCATGTTGGTCTCCCGTGGTGGTCACGCCACCGCTTCGTTCTCGCTGCCCGTCAACTTCGCCAGCCCCACGCCTTGCAGCACGGCATGAGAATCCCCTTTGTACCCATGACTGGCAAGGATCGCTTCCCCGCACTCATGGGCTGCTTCAAAGTCCGTCTCCTTCCCCTCGGGGTCCGTGTAGAGCACGATGGTCTGGTGCTTGGTGCTGTGGGGGAAGCACAGCGCCCCCGCCCACACGTCACCATAGACCGTCCCCTTGACGAACTTGCACCACATCCACCCCGTCTCCGTCTTCGACGTGCGGAACCGCTTGGTCCCGGCCACGGCCTGCACGTCAATGCGGGAGCCCTTGTACTTGCGGCCAAGGGCCTTCTCCGCTCGGGCCATGCACGTCTTCATCTGGGACTTGAACTTCGACGGGCAGTACCAGTAGTCCACCGGCTTGCCCGTGATCTTCGCCCAGAGCCGTTGGAAGAAGTTCATTGCTTCACCTACTCAGAGATGATGATAGGTTTGGGCTGTTCGACAATCACAGGAGCAGGGGCCTCCTGCGTAGCGATCCTACCGAGAGTGTAAATCCCGAGCCCCCCAAGCACCGTATTCTTGAGTGCGTCCACGAGACGCATCGCAGTATCCGGGTCTTGTGGAATGGCCGAAAGCGGAGTGTGCGGGGCCGTCATGGCGATCCGCGTGGCTCCGGTGATCGTGAACGTCAGATTCGTTCCGTCGATGGCGAGGGCCTCGTAAGTCCGAGGCTGGTTCACAAAGGACTCGTAGGCCCTTCGCGTCTCCTCCGCCACTTTCGCGCCGTTTGACGTGGCACATCCCGTGAGCGCCAATGCAGCCAATCCCACCAACACCAGCCCGATCTTCTTCATCACCGAGTCTTCTTCCTTCTTTTCTTTCGGCACCACCGGTTCATCCACACTCGTAGTGACCACGGTGCCGACCTTCCTCATCAACAGGCTCCCCTTCATCAATCCGGGAGGAACCTTGTACGCGGGAATGGCGGGACGGAACAGGGGATACCCCGCCTTCTCGCACATAGCCACGATCAACTCGCTGCAAAACCACGCCTTCGGATTCTCGATGTCCTTGTGGAGGATAAAACCGAAGATGCCCCAGTAATCGTAGGGCTTCCCCTCTTGCCGATGGATGAGCAGGCTGATCTCATCTCGGATGAAGGGGGAGAGGTTCTCCAAGGTGTAGAGATCCACCGTGGTCCCCGGCTTGTGCAGGGCGTGGATGCTCTCGACGTGCCGAACACCACCACTCCACGCTTCGACCACGGTGCTATCGGGCAATACCCATGCGGCATGGGACTCGGGGTATCGAGTCCACCACCGGATGAGCCGGGAGAGCAGCGAGGTTCCCTTGTACAGAGCGACGTGGACAGGTTCGCCTTGGAAGATCATCTTACCCTCCTGACTTGACCGATCCCCGGTCAGTGATGGACTGTTTGATCTCCAGCAACCCCTTCTCGTACTTCACGTTCACGCCATGGAGAAGGAGCATGACTACGAGAAGCATCGTGATCGTTACCCCACGCCAGAAGAGGGCCATGGCCTGTTCTCCCGTTACCTTGATGGGGCCGATCTTCAATTCCTGCCCGCCTCGTTTCGACGGGAGGCCCCCATTTGAGAACGCCTTGTACATGGGTGCGATCATGCGTGCCGTGTCCGCGAGAAGCTCATCTCGATGCCGAGATCCTTCGAGGATGGCCGCATGGTGCGGACATACCGTGCTGCCGACCGGGCAAGCGGAAAGCGCCGGATAGTCCGTGGTCTCCACCACCCGGATGTTCGAGGCTACGCGGGCGAGTACTTGATCTGCGGGAGTTTGATCTTCGATTGGCTTCATGGTTCCTCGTTAGATCCCGCACCCAACGGATAAGCTCTCATGGGCATCTCCCCGTTGACGAGGCGGGCAATCTCAGTGTCATTGAACGCGCAGTTGAACATCTTGAACGGCCTTTGAAGAGGGCGATCACGGCGCCGTCACCCTCCACGTCTTATGCAGCGAGTTCGTGTATGTGTCATTCCCCACCACACTGTTGATGCCAGAGGCGAGCAGGTACCCGCGAATCCGCACCGGCTGGATGTTCGTCGACGAACGCGCTTGCAGGCATATATTGCTCGTCGAGTACAAATGCCGAATGCGCGTCGCCGAGTACGCTGTCGCTCCCGCCAGATAGCCAGTGTACGCCTTGGAAACATTGCCGTCGTAGGCGATCGAATAGATGAGCGGCATCTGCCCAAAGCCGCCCGTCTGCTCGAAATACAGGTCGGCATTCAGCGTTTGATTCCACACGCTAGTAAACGCGATCGTCGTTACACTGACCGTCACCAGAGTCGTCCAGTTGGTCTCCCCTGCGCCCGTGGCCGTCTTGCGATCCACCAGCCACGCTCCGTCTTCGCCGACTTGGTAGATTCCGGTGTCGTCCGGCGCGTTTGTCACCGATGCCACCAGCGCATTCGTGAGCGAATACGGATGCACGCAGCGAACGCCGGCGAGCGACGCATCGCTATTCGCGGTGCAGCCAATAATCGCATCTTTGTCGGCCCGGAACGTGCTCTCCGTGAATCTTCGGCAGCCGTAGCTTAGGAACCGGCAATCAATCAGAGACACTGCGGCTTTGTCGTGAAAAGCCGTGTGTGCCAGGTGGTTGCTGCCTATCAGATCCGCCGTGACAAAATCGCAGTCCTCAAAGCGTAATGACGCAGACAGCCCCACGACGTTCTTGTGTATCGCTCCGGCTTCCGAGAAACCGCCCCGCGTGCCGTCCCCGGACACCTCAAACTGGAATGTCGAATTGCGGATCACGCCAACGCTACTGTTGAAAATGGCGTTGTACGAGAAGTAGTCATTCGTGGGGCCTGCTGTCCACGCGGCAAGGACGCCGCGCAACCGCATGCCATCTATGCGCAGGCCGGGAATGCTCGCCAGATAGAGCGCATAGTCTGTGTAGGCCGTGTCCGCGATCGCAGCGGTAAGAAGTGAGCCCGGCCGTCCGATAATCGTGATGTTGGTCACGCCGCCATTGCGCACTACCGCGCCAGTCCACGAGTGCGAACCGCCATACTCGACCGTCCCCCCATTCGTGACTGCGAGCATAGCGTTCGAGAACGCCAGCGACCCGGTGTAGTACGTCGTCGCTCCCGCCTCGGTCGTGAGCTTCGCCCATGCCGTCGATTCGATGTCCGGCACGAAATCCCCGCCCCCTCTCACCACAGGCTCCGACTCCGAGCGGGGAAGCAGGGCCACGAACGTGAACAAGAGCACGGTCAGACTGCACATATGCCGGAACTTCATGGTCGGTCTCCTAGTCGCTGGTCTCCGCCATAACTACCCAATCGGTCGGTTTGGAAATGCGCGTCCATATACGGGAGCACGGTCAACGTGCCATACGTGGACTTCGGGCCTGTCACGGGCTCCGCCAATCCGGGAGCCAACAAGCCCATCAGGAATCACGACGACCAACAGTAACCAAGGAAAGGTCTTCACCCGGACCTCCGATCAGGCCCTATCGCCTTCCTGCTGGACGTTGACGTACATCGCCTCCGAAGCCTTCAACTTGAGCTTCGCGGCGCTCTGGTGCGTCACGTCGATAATGACCCCATCACCCGCCGGAAGCTGGTAATCCTTGGCCACACCCGCCGAGGGGTTGTCCGTGGCCACGTCCGAGACCCCGATGAACAAAGTGCCGGAAGCGGAGGGGATGGAGAGCGAGATGCGCCGGACCTTGGGGTCCAGCGTGAGTCCCGCCTCCGCGAGCGTCCGGGCGGTCCCGTCCGCGTAGATGCACTTCATACTGAGAACTTCGGCAAAGTCTTTCATGGTAATGAAGGGGGGCCGGGTTCAGCACTCGGGTAAGGAGGGGCTGGTGGAAGCCCGAGAAACCCACACACACTGACCCGGCCCCCTCGCTTTCATTGGTTGGGGGTTGGTTGGTTGGGACTCAGCACCCGGCGGGGATCACATCCCACGCGCTCTCGGCACCGTAGTCGGGCGGGGTGCTCCCGTCCGTCGAGATCGAGCCCGCGACCCAGTTCCGCCAGTTCGAGATCATCATGCCCCACTCCGCCTCGAAGGAGATGAAGTAAGAGCGGTTGTCCTCGTCCCGGTAGTAGGACCACGGATCGTCCTTGGCCGTGGGCGTCATCACCTCGATGCCCTTGGACTTCGCCTTGCCGAGGAACCATGTGTTCGCCAGCAGCAGGGGCGAGTGGACCAGCCGAACCTTGAACCCCTCCAACATGAAGATGTTCTCGATGTTGGTGTTCTTGGTCGAGGTGTCCGGCTCCACGAACTTCGAGTTCAGGATCTCCGTCCACTTCGGCAGGTTGTAACTGGACACGAGCAGGGTGTCGGGCACTTGGTAGAACCGCACGTCGTTCTCATCGAACGCCATGTTGTACATGAAGTGCGTGAACACCCGCTTGAGCGCCCAGTACGAGGGCGGAAGCTGGAAGGCGTTGAAGTAGCCTCCCGTGTCCGCAATCGTCGCCGCGAAGTTCACGCACGTTCCCACGGCTCGGGAGCCGGGGCCGGACGTGGAACCCGCCGCATACGACGTGTGCGGGGCCGTGGGCAGGGCGAACAGGGCGAGCCCGTCGTAGATCAGGTTCGAGTTGGGAAGATCCGACAGACCCTCCGCCCGAACACGCTGATTGAAGAAGGCGTGGCCAGCCGCGATGCCACCGTAGTTGAAGATCCGAGCCGCCAGCATGTGCCAGCGGGTCGCCTTCCGCTCCTCCATGGAGCGACCGATGGTGTCCGCGATGCTCCCGGCGAACGCCTGCTCGTCCACCCCCTGCGGGGAACTGAACTCGCGGGCCTTCTCCTTCAGCCGCTTCGACAGGTTCACCTTGGCCGAAGCCTCGACCGCAACCGCACCATAGGCGGTGTAGCCCATGGTCATGTTCTTCTGCGGGATCGGCTCGGCTTCCTTGCGCCCTTCGAGTTCCCCGATGGGAACCATCGAGTACTCCTTGTCCCAGATGCCGTCGATGGGCCGGGACCGCAGGATCTCGTCGAAGGGGTTGTTCAGCTTGCCTTCATCGAACAGGCACAGCTTCACGGCATACAGTTCGCGCCGGAACAACTCCGGGAATTGGTTGCTCAGTAGCATGGTCGTTTCTCCTCAGTTCTCGGTTGTTCCGGTTACAGGTTGCCGTACCGCTTGGTAGGCGGGATGCTCACGGCGACCCAGTTGCCTGCGTCGTCCAGCACCTTCTCCACGCGGAGGACACCCGTGGTCTGCTTCGTCATGTGAATGAACTGCTTGTTGTCCGCCACGTAAACGTCGAAATCATGGCCAACGTCCGCGACGGTGGCCACTCGTCCCGTGGTCGGGAACACAGCGGTCTTGTGGAGGCCGAAGTTCACGGGGAGGGTATCCCCGTTGGTGATGCTCTCCGGGCGTCCGCCCGTAACACCACACTCTTCGACTTCCGCGAAGCCAGCCAGCGTGGTCGAGTTGGCCGTGGCCGCGACGTAATACGCAGTATTGCCGCGCTCCACAGCCTTCCCACCACGCCGCTTGAAAGCCGTCCCGGTGGCGAACTGGGCGTGGAGGATGCGATCTTCCCCCTCGTAGGGTCCGCAATTCGGGTCGGTGAAGTTCAGGAGTTTCTCGGACATGATCCCTTTCTAGCCTGCGTAAACGCCTTTCCTTCGTTTGGCATCCCGCAGGACTCGAACGTCGTTGAGACCGATCTGCTTCATCTCCCGCAGTTCCTCTACCGTCGCTGGCTTCTCATCACCGCCACCCTCCGGGGGCGCAGGAGGAGTCACGCCACGACGAACAGGGGTACGTGCCGCCGGTCCTGCACGGGTGGCAGGTGCCGCTGGGGGTGTCCCCGTGGAGATCCGCTCGAAGTTTTCCCCGAGGTAGATATGGACTTCGCGCCGGACCACATCGGGATTGGCCCGGTCCAAGGGACTCAATGCCTGCAATCGCCTTTGCATCTCGGCTTGGTCCTGCGGAGTAAGCTGCGGGAACTGCTCCATGGTCTGCCCGAAGACTTCAGCCGCTCTCGCGTCTGCCGTCCGCAGGGCATCCAAGCGATCCCGGTCCCGGTTGTACAACCGTGCGATCTCCAGAGCGAGCACAGGGTTCTCGGGATCGACCACCCCGAGGTTCTGCATCGCTTCCATCTGGAGTTTCTGGAGGTACTTCCCGGACATGCTTCTCTCGTCCAGACCCGCCGCGCTCCCCGGCGAAGGGGCCGCAGGCTGACCTTGGTTTCCACGCGCTAGAAGAGCCTTCGCCTCGCGCAACTTCCGACGCTGCTCCGCGAAGGCGTGCTGCGCCTTCTTCTTCGTCGCTTCATCGGCAGTTCCGTCATCGAGAGCCTTCACCTCCGCCGGGATTGCATCCTCGCCATCCACGTCGATGTCCGCAGGCAGGGAGTCCAAGAAAGCCTTGGCCTCCGGGTCCACGTTCGCGGGCTGGTTTGGCTGTCCGTTTGGAGTCGTCATGTTCTCTATCTCCTTCGACCTTGGGGTGGTCGGAACCCTTCATGTGGAGGCACGGCCACATTCCGTTATGTCCACCATGGACAACATCTCAAGAGGGTGTCAACTCTTTTTTATCTCCTCCCCCTGTTCAAGCTCGTCCAGTTGCTCCTTCAAAACCTTGATAGTCTGAGGCATAGATTGAATCTCATCCCACACGGCGATCTGCCCCCGGATCTCCGCCCGGTACTCGGCTATGATCCCAGAATCCGTGGTACCTAGCTTCATCGCCAGAGCGTGGCTGGGAGCGAGCAGGAGCCCCGTAAGACGGGCGATCTGGGCCGAGGCCACCCGAGCACACGCCTGCCCGTGGGGAGTCCGCAGGAAGGCTTGCGCCTCCTGCAACTGGGCCAGCAGCGCCTCCGTCGCCGGGGTCTGCTGCGCCTTACGAAGCGCCATGCGGTCGATGGGGCTACGCAACATCGGGCCTACGTTCGACCCCTTCAGGTTCATCCTTCACCTCCCGGCAACACGGGGTTCTGCGCTCCGCCACCTTGGACGTTTATCTGTCCGGGGGTCTGCCCCGCCCGCAGGGATTGAAGCAGGGACTCCTGCATCCCCTGAAGCGCCTCGGTGGACATCCCCTTCATCTCCTCCTCGGACGGGATCAGTTCCTCCGCCCGATGGATGTCCAGTTCCCGGCCCGCCCGCTGCATCCACCGGATGAAATACTTCTTGTACATCTCCGGGTTGATCTGGGCGAGGCCCTGAAGGATGGGCGCGAAGAACGCATAGTTCTCCAAGAACGCCTGCTTCCTCAACTCCGTGTTGAGGTAGGTGGAAGCTGCTTGAGACTTCCACGTCACGTCGAGTTCCTGAAGTTCCTCGAAGGTGACGTAGTTCTGCGGGGCCTCCTCCTCGTCTGACTCCTTAGGCTCATCCCACAGCACGAGCCCACCCCACAGGTTCGATCCGTGCTGGTACACGGACAGTTCCTTCATCACGGCCCATGTGTACGCCGCCAAGGGCTCCCACCCCTTCGTGTTCCAGTCGAGGATCATAGACTCGATGCCAAGGCTGGCCTCCGCCAGAAGCATCTGCGTCTTGGCCGCAGGCGAGCGCGGATCGCTCGACTCGACATGACCCTGTGAGTAGGCCGTGACCGACGTGCGGTTGTCCGCCCTGCGTTGGATGAGGGGAAGCAGCATCCGAAGGAGCCCCTCCGAGGGCGCGGGGATCTCCAGCGGCTTGAAGTCCGTGATCTGCCGGACGTACCCGATCTTCGCGGGGCCGAACCCGCCCCCGAACGGGATCATCCCGCCATGGTCTGGGTGGATGCACAGGAACGGGTTGTACGTGGCCATGGCCGACGTGTCCATGAACAGGTTCACCCCGTTCGACTCCAACTGGTCATCGTTGGAGAGCCGTTTGCCGAAGCCGAACCCCCAGTAGCTCCCCGGCGCGTAGCCCAGCTTGAAGTGGAACCAGTTCTTCTGCTCGTGGAAGTGCGGGTAGACCCTCGCCCGGAGGATCGTCTTGCTCTCGGGCTCGTAGTCGAACACGCACCACTTCGGGATCAACGCCGAGGGGTCGCCCTTCGTCCGATACCCGTACTTGCAAGTGATCCGGTAGACGTTCCATGTGTTCTTCCACGGCAGCGTGGATTGGTCCGGGGCCAGCGAGTCTTGGTCCTGCCACCACGGGTGGAACAGGATCGAACTCTCCGTCGTCGCGGGGTTCACCTGCTCGGCCTTCGGGTCCGACTGGGCCGCGAGCGTGGCGGTGCGCTGGTCGTTCCGTGAACGCACCACTTGGTCCACGTCCTTCTTGCTGTACCAGTTCACCCCCTCGGAAGCCAGCAGCCGAAGATCAGCCTCGGTCATGTACATCCGGCGGGCGCGGAACCGGAGGTCGCTCTCGTTGGTCACGTTGGGCGGGACGAGGTGGTCCTGCTTGTCCACGATGAAGTAGGACAGCCCCTCCTTCGTTACCACGTCCTGCTCGATCAGGATCTTGGCGGGCTTTCCCTGCGCGACCAGAGCCTCGGCATCCTGCACCTGCCTCGCGTCGAGCGCCTTGTCCGCCACGCCCTCCAGTTCCATGAGGGACATAACGGTCTTCATGGTCCGCTGCGGGATCATCTCGACCGTGTTGTCCGCCTCCACGATGAGGCTCCCGTCCATCACGTACTCGAAAAGCGCCCCCATCCCCAGCGTCTCTTGGACCTTGGTTTCCCGGATCAACATCGTGTGGAGTACCCACTCCAGTCTCCACAGCGTCTCGGGTTTCATCTTGGAGGACATCTCCGTGTCTACGACGAACAGGGGCCGGGGGGTAAAGATAGCTCGGCGCAGGCGGTCCATGGCTTCGAGCGTCCGCTCGCACAGGAGGCCCGAGGCGAAGTGCGCCCCGGAGGAGGGGTAGAACATCTCGACGTAATCGAGCAGGTACATCAACCGGTACTTCGCCCACTCGTCCTGCTGCCGCTGGTTGTGCCGCACGCAGGCGAGGAGATCCCGGTCGAACCATCGGCGCAGGTGCTCCTTGTTCTTCTCGCTGAGATCCAGCGGAGGGAAGAAATCCTCGAACGACATGCTATCCGGGGATCGAACATCGGAGGAGTCTTCGACTTCTTCCTCCTCCCCCATCTCCTCGGGCGCTTCGACGGGGGGAGGAACAGCAACGCTCGCTTCTTCCGAGGCGAGCATGGCGGGGTCAACGGGCATGGCGGAATCATCCATCGGGCTCATGGGAATCTCCTCGTCATTGGTGTGGGCTTATCCATGTACGGGGTTTCCCACCCCGCTTTGTCCGGCAGGAACCGGGGGCCTACCCGGTTGATGGGTTGCCGAAGTTCTGGCGACAGGGAGATCACGGTAAGATTCACGCTTGCCGCCATGATCCTGTCGTCCGTCTTCCCCGATGCTGCCGCCAGTTTTCCATGGTCGTCCAAGAAGAAAAACATCTCTTCCAGTAGGTTCAGGCTGTGGATTACACAGTCCTCGTTCTTGAAGTCAAGTTTCAATGTGGCGCAGACTTCCTTCTTGTTGCCCGCCGACGTGTACCATCCGGGCTCCCGTTTGGTCTGCTGGGAGGATACCTTCTCCCGGTAGAACAGCCGGGAATACCCGCTTTTCTCCAAGTAAGCCCAGAGGGTCGCCCCGCACTTGTTGTTCATCTCGACCACGATGGTCGCCCGTCCATACAGGTTGCCCAGCAGGACGGCATAATGCGCCGTGATCTCCTCGTCGTAGATCCCCGCCCACTCGAACACCTGCTCCCGGCGCATCGTATCGAACACCTCGATCACGGAGAGATCCGACGTGTACTCCGAGGACCGGATACCCTCAGCCACGTCCACCGACACGAGGTATCTCCGGTGGGATGAAGGGGGGCGGAACATCACCCCGGAACCATCGTCCGACCCCAGCGAGGGGAGCCGGGTGTACGTGGTAATACCATCGGACCCCGACAGGGCCACGGGCATCGGGGCCACGCACCGATCCTCGATGCGACTGAGTGCCTCCCGGAGTCCCGCCGGGTGGTACTTGATCTTGGCCGCAAGCTCGGGGAATCGGACGAGGGCCTCGTCCAATCCGTCCTGCTTCCACTCCGCGTAGAACTTCACCTCGTCCATCCGGGCCTTCACCCTCGACGTGTCGAAGTAGTTCGCCCCCGAGATCAGGAAGGGCTCCCGCGAGTTCAGGGGGAAGTCCTGCTTGAACTGCTGGATCGACCCGAGGAGTTCGATCTGGGACCGGCGGAACTTGATCTGCTCGTCCGAGAGGGAGTACGTCGCCACCAACTCGTTCTCCTCCTGCGTGAGTGACAACTTCTCCCCCGGCAGGAGTTCCTTCCGGCAGTCGATCATGTCCCGCCACGAGATGAATATGAACTCCCAGTTCGATTTCCCGCGCTCGGCAAGTTCACAGTCTTGGGCGAACTTGTTGAGCCCATAAGCCGTGCTCTCCTTCACGATGAAGGCGTATCCCTTGCGGGGGATCGAGTTCAGGAGCGAGGTCTCGGCGGAGAGTGGGTCTCTCCACTTCGAGTTCTCGGACATGTGGCAGCAGTTGATCGTGCCCGACGTTCCGGGATTCGCGTTCTCCCCGGAGTCCATCTCCATCATGGACCCGTTCGACAACTTGAGCCCCTTCTTGTTCTTGGGCATGGGCACCCGCTGGAGGGGCCAAGTCCTCGGGTCTTTCGATCCCTGCCCGCAGAGATCCCGCTCCCAGAAGAGCGTGACCATGGCCGCGATGTTATCCGTGTGGCCACCGAGGTCCGCAATCACGAAGGTCGTGCTGTCCCGGATGAACCTCATGTGCCAGTAGTCTAACGCTGCGATGAGCGTAGAGATACCCGCCTTGCGGTGCTTCAGCACCAACGTCTGAACCCTCGTCCACTTCTCGGGGACGAAGTGGGAGCAGATCCGGTCGGCCACCTGAAGCTGGACATCGTTCAACTTGAACCGGATGATGCCCACTTGGTCCGACCCGCCCTCCATCTCGCCCGCCTTGATGTAACCGTACTCCTCCATCCAGTAGACGGGGTGCAGTCGGCAGATCTCGTACTCGATCCGGGGGGTCTCCCACGTCGCCACCTCGGGCTTCAGCAGGAACAGCCGGACCTTTTCGTCCAGAGCCGCCAAGGACGGGTATCTCTTCGCATCATACATAGCATTACCTCATATACATCCCGCGCATCGACGGGACCACGCTCGGGTCGGTCATGTCGGAGTACCGGAAGATCACGGCCCCCGGCAACCGGACGCAATCGTAGCACTTGAAGTCGTTCCAGAACGGGTGCGCCCCGTCCTGCTGGCACTCTAGGAACACCCCGCACCCATCCTTGAGCGCCCCCTGCTCCCGGAGCACCCAGAACAGGTACGCCCGGTCTTCCGGCGACCCTGCGCTCTGACTGATCCACAAGAATTGCACGGGCTGTCCTGCGGCCAGCGATGCCGTGCTCTCGAACAGTTCATGCACCTCCTCCGGGGTGTTCACCACGGCCTGCGGCGCATCTGGGAGCAGCTTGAACAACCCCCGAACGAACATAATGGCATCCTTCCTCGTCACGGCTGCTCTCCTCGGTGCTTGTCCCATACCAGCATTGCGGTTTCGGCCAACTCCAACGGGGTTATACTGGCTAATGCTCCACAGTATCCGAACCCCGTCGTCATCTTCGCGTCCTTCCAAAGCCCGGACTCCTTGCATTGGTGCTCGGGCAACTCGAAGTTGTGGTCATGGCAGGGGGCGAACGGGCAGGCGTTCTTTCGGAAGATCGCGGTGTTCTTCGGGTAGTACTTCGCCCGGTCGTCCGGGTGGAAGAGCCCCCACATGGACACCGTGGGCGTGTCCAACCCAGCCGCCAGATGCAGGATCGAGGAATCCGGGCACACCACCAGCCTCGCGTGCTTCACAAACGGGAAGAGATCCCGGAACCCCGGTGTCTTGTCCACCAGATTGATGAAGGGGGGCGGCTTCCCAGCCCGAGGCTGATGCTTGTACATGAACGCCGAGAGCATGGTGTAGTCCGTGGCCCGCAGCTTGTGGCCCACGAACACCACCATCACGCCCAGCTTCGCCTGCAACAGCCGCATGGCTTCCAACCCCTGTCCCAGAGGATACATCCGGTTCAGGTTGTTGGGCCGGACGTGATACAGGACGTACTTCGTCGCGGGCTTGAACCCGAGCCCCGAGAACACCTTCCAGTCGTTGGGATGCACGATCACGCTGGGGCGCTTGTACTCCGCCGGGACATCCTTGAGCCCGCACCACGCGAAGAGATCGTCGTAGCAGTTGTTCTGATCCCGCTCGGAGTTCCCCTCCAGCATCCCCTCGAAGAAGGCGTGGTAGTTGTAGGCATGGGACACCGCATCGAACGGGATGGGCAGCGAGATCGCGCTCATCTCCACGTTGGGGTCGCCTATCCACAGGGGCATCACGTCCGGGTGGCAGTACAGATGCACATGCGCGTCCGGCCACAGCATCTTCAGATACCGGGGCAGGGCGCTCACGATCAACTGGTCCCCCCATGCGTTGTGCCGGTAGATGCAGATCTTCTTCCCGTTGAGATCCTGCCCGCCATACCTGCGCTCCCATGAGTTGAAGGAACTCCAATGCCAGTTGGTGTTGGGGGAGTTCTCGATCAACACGCCCATTTCCCAGTCCGACACGACGTACCGGTTGTAGGGCTTGTAGTAATACCCATCACACGCAATCAGACGATTCGGCATCGCTATCTTCATTCTTTGCTTTTCTCCTTCCCTATCGGTGTCTCCGCCACGCTCACGCCGAACCGGTCCCGGTACGACGCTCGCTTCACTTCTTCCACCTCCCCCTCAATCATCGGGGGCCTTTTGGTCATCTCGTGCCGCAGCTTCGCGGCCTCGATCATGGTCTTCTGCCTTCGCTCCACGATCTTGTCGGTGGCTATGGTAGTGTCCGTCACCATGCCGTCCAGCATGTCCTTGTAGACCCGCTGGTTCCCCGCCTCCACGATCAACTCCGGGAGGCTCCTCCTCATCTTCGCCACCATGTCTGCCGTGGCGTGCTGCCGCACCACTTCCACGGGTAGCCCCAGTTTCTCGCCCACCTCGGCGTGCGTGTAGCCCGAGGCCACGAGCGCGGAGCACATGTTCTTCACGGTGTCCGAGGGCACGAAGCGGAACATCCGAACGCCCTTGTCGAGCACTTCAGTTTCCACGGCCAGCTTGTCTTCCTCCTCCCTGCGCCGCTGGAGGAACTTCGCCCTCGCCTTCTTCTTGTTAGTGGTCTTGTGAACGAACGATACCCACTTCTTCATCCGTTCCGGTTCCTTCGCCTTCATGCGCTTCACCATCATCTCCCTCCACAGTTCCGGCAGGGACTTGTAGAAATGGACGAACCCCTCTGTGAACCACTTGTCAATGGGCGTTCCCCCACGATCCAAGTACCGGCAGAACTTCTTCCGGGCGTCCTTGGTCCCCGGTATCCCGAAGATCGTGTCATTGATCGCCCCTCCTCGCTTCCGGTGCGCCAGCAGCCGTCGCCGCACCATGTACGTCGTGTTCCGAATCCCCATCCAGAACTTGGCCTTCCGGCACAGCGCCCGCTTCGCCCTCGTCCGTGGCAGGTGCAGCTTCTCCCTTGCCGAAAAGGTATCGAACCCTTCCGGCTTTTCCAGACGGGCTATCTGGAGCGCGGTCCACGAGAGTAGCAAGCAACGCTCCGGGAAAGACCCACCGCACCAACTTCCGAAACCGATAGTATGTATATTCATTGTCCAACTCCATGAACCCCTCTCCCGGCTTCAACGCCTGCCACGCCTTCAGCATCCTCTGGTACTTCGGCGTGCATCGGGCGATCCGCTGCTCCTCCGTGAACACGGTCGGGTCCGGGTAGATCTGCCACACCTTCGCGTCCTTGCGCTCCGTGGCCCTCGGGTGCGTGGTGCGCCACCGGGCTTTCCTTCGGCTGTACCCACTCAGGTAAATCACGTTCATGCGAAGAACTCCACCTCGTCCAGTTCCTTCTTGAACCTATCCGCGATGCGCCACGAGTAGGACTGGCCGGACTGGGACATCGTGATCTTCCGGCCCCCGATCTCGAACACCTGCCCTCGGGGAGCCACGCGCTCCAAGCACCCGATCACCCACAGATCCTCCAGCCTGCGTAACGTGGTGCGGCCCGGAATCCCCGAAGCCTCCACCACGTCCTTCGTGTCCATCTCGCCCTTGTGGTACAGCACCTCCAGCAGCCGCTTCCGTGCGGCGATCATGGTATCCCCCGCCACCTTCTTCACGATCCCCATCTCGTGCTCCGTGATCTTGGTCCTCCCGTTCACCACGGCAATCCCCTGCGCCAAGAGCGCGAAGGACTGGGCCAGCCGCGCCGGGTTCTCGGGCTTGGGCACGAACTCGATGTCGTCCCCGAACCGCGCCCGTGTCACGCCCACCCGTCCGTAAGCCGTGAGGTCGGCCAAGGCCACGATCCGATCCCGGTAGGCCGTGGTGAGGGGAGGGCACGTTACCTTCTGGTTCACGAACTGCTCCAAGTACTCCTTCACCGACAGGGCCAGTTCCTCCCTCATCTCGTTCACCTTGTTCACGTTCCCGAGCGCCCTTCGTGCGATGGCCCTCCGGTCCTCGGCCTGCGGACGGTAGAGCAGGAACCGCTCCCCGAGGACGGAGTGAAGGGTACGCACGGAGTCAATCACCTGCGTCACCCCGCTCACCACGCCCATCTTCCCCTCCCAGTGGATGTGCGTCCCGTTACCGAAGGACTTGTCGAACTTCTCGTCGTAGATCTCCCGCAACTGGCTGAAGATCTGGTTCATGTCGTCCGAGGGCTTGGACAGGACGGTGGTGAAGTCCTTGAATGTCATCACCTTCCCGTCCATCTGGTGGATGAGGCTGCTCGTCCCGCCGGAATACCCCGAGGCCAGCGTCCTCGGGGTCAGGTCCGACAGGGGCACCACGAACGAGGTGTCCTTCATCGAGTTGATGAGTTCCGACTTCATCCCGCTGGGGGGAGCCACGATGAAGAGCCACACCGGGTTGTCCCGGAACAGGTTCGCCACCACGGACCCGAAGGTCACGTCGAGCATCCCCCGATCCGGCACCTCCAACCACTTGTCGAAGGTCTTCCGCACCCGCTCGAACGGTATTGGTTTCATGCCCAGTCCGTGATCTCCCAGCCGAGCTTCTTGGCGATCACTTGGGCTTCCTCCTTGGCCTGCTCCGGGCGTGGCCATGGCCACGTCATGTGACTGGGCACCACGTACACGTTCCCGTCCTCGTCCTTGGGCAGGATGTTCACGTAGTACATCTCGGCCACCCCGATCACCACGCCCACGAACGTCCGCTTGGGGATCAGCTTGCACTCCTTCGTCATCGTGACCACCCGCGACAGTTCCAC
>CAZIPI010000022.1:32134-35936 GCA_964541235.1 uncultured bacterium
TCGCCCCACTTGGGCAAATCCGCGTGGTACGCCCGCACCCCCCGGTGGCAGAAGGTCGGGATACCGGCGGCTCCCGCCCACTTGCTCACTTCATAGTGGTCCGTGAAGGCCGGATGGTCCGTGTATTCCACGGCCCGCATCCGAAGCGCCATGGCGGGCAGGAGCACGATGGTCCCCACGCAATCCATCTCCACGATCTCCGTCGCGGGCTCCACGTCCCAGTACGGGGGGTCGTGCTTGAGTTGCCGACCATCCCGGTCCCACCGGTCCTCTGGCTTGTGGCTTGACCTCCCCTTCATCACGAACGCCGCCCAGTCGTAGAACCGCTCCGATCCCTCCACGAGGACGAGGGGGGCCACGATGGCGTTGTGCCCAGCTTCCAGCAGGCGCAGGGGCATGGTCGGGGGGAAGTCCACCACGTCCGAGTCCACCCACAGGACATGGGTGAACCCCAAGGACACGTACATCTTCACCATCCGGTTCCGCACGCGAGTCACCTTGGACCACGGGCGGGAGTCCGCTTCCTGCTTGGGCTCCCGGAAGTGATCGTAGACCACGGCAAACTCGATCCTGTCCCGGCAGGCTTCCACCATGGCGTCGATCTTCTCTTCCAGCACCTTCAGGAGGCCGGGGTGCTGCGTCGGTCGGACGGGCACGAGCACGAGGATCTTGGTCATCACAGTCCCATCCTCCGCTTCGTGTCCTCGATCCACCCGAGGATCGCCTGCCCGATCACGGTCCCCTTCCGCTCCTGCGCGTAGGCCGTGAGATTCACGAGGCATATCTGCTGGTCCGAGGATCGGAACCACAGCCATGCCACGTTCTGGCTGTCCACCTCCAGCCCGAGGCCCTGTGCCAGTTCCACCCGGCCCCGCTTACGCTCCTGCACCGCCTGTTTCTTCGTCTTTGCCATGGTCCACCAGCCTTTCTCCCGCACCATGCGGGTTTTCGCGCCGCCTATAGTACTACTTACGCAGGGCGTGTCAACGGTTCTTTTGGATGAAGGGGAGCCTCGTTCCCCGTCTCGTCCCCCGCCCCCGTTTCCGGGCGTCGTGCCGGGGGGTGTACCAATGTGGTAATACCCGGCATGGTAGTGTGACAGATATGTCCCTGCAATAGTACTATATCTGTATATACACCCTATCTATATTATTGTCATGGTAACATACTAGGTAATACAAGTCAATAGAATAATATGAAAAACCCCCTTTTTATTGGCCCTTTTTGATTTGGGCGCTCTGGGGTATTACTGGGTATTTTACCGTGACAGGGGTTCCCTCGGGGCTGTTTTCGGGTGGTCCTTGGTCCCGCCCCCCGAAACCGTGTCACGGTAACATGCCCAGTAATACCTGAATCGCTACGGGATCGGTTGGGTGTGTGAGGTTCCCTCTCCCGTGAGAGGCCCCCCCGTCGCTGCGGTACGTTTTGGGCGCTAGGGGTGGGTTGTGGTCGCGGGGTCGCGTCGGCGCGTCGTGAAACATTCCCGCCCCCCGCGAACCGGTGGCATTGCCTAGCATGATCGGGCATTGTCAACAAATGCCATGCAATGCTGGCCATACGTTATTGAGAATCCGTTATCAGTAAGCTATTGAGAATCCGTTATCAATACGGGAAGGAGATTGCGGGTCCGATTCCCCCCGTACCTTGCCCCCGATTGCCCCCCGTGCAAAGCGCGGCGCGGGGGCACGGTTCAATCGCACGCGGCGCGGTTCGCTTGGCGCGGATCCCGCCGCGCTTGCCCACGTCCGCGCTTTGTCATAACAATGACAAAAACCGGGGGGCAAAATAATGGCATTGCCCGTATTGACAAGTAATGCCATATGGCGTAGGATATTACTGTTGAATGTTCTTTGACAATCGAATGCACGGCAACGGGGGCGGGAAACTGCACTAGTGCGTTGCCGTCAATATCGGGCAACGGTTCACAATGTTCGCACGCGGGCAAAGGGCAAACCCCAGATGCCCGCGCTTGTTCGGAGTCTACCATGAAAACGAATATTCCCGATGTTTCCTCCATTGTGCGTTTGCTGACCGGTTTCCTGTCAGCGGAGACCGCACGCAATGAGGCGGAGACCGCGCTTGAATCGGCGCGGGCAACGCTCCGCGAACATCGCAATGCGCTTGTCAAAGCGTACCGCGATGGCGCGGCGGAGTTGAAAAAGACGCACGCGGAGACCGGTCTCACGTATCAGATGGTGAACGTCTGGCACAAGGCAATCGCGGACGCGGCGGAGACCGCTGGCGCGAACCGGCGGAGTGTGCAGAATACGCTGGCCAAGCTCCGCGCTTGGATGAAATTGCCCGCTGATCCCCGCGCCGATAACGGCAAGGGCAAGGGCAAGGGCAAGGGCAACGGAAACGCGGGCAAGGGCACGTTTACACTCCGCGCCGCGGCCGCGGCCACTGTTGCGGCACTGGAAACCCTGTTGGCTGCGCACACGGCGGATTCCGCTGGCCGTCGATTCGTCGCGGACGCCATCGCGCTTGTGCAGAAACTCGCTGCTGAACGTAGTGCGTAGCAGATAGAAACAAAGAAACCCCCGGAAGTAATTCCGGGGGTTTTTTTGTGCCCGTATGCCCCCGCCCCCGCCCCCGCCGGTCAACAAACCCCGGCGGGGTTTTTTTGTGCCTTGCCCTAGAAACCCCGCTCCCGCATGACCCCCGCCCGCCCACCCCCGCGCACCATCCGGGAAGATTCCGGGATGAGACCCGGCAGGCTTCCCCCTCACCTCCGGGGAAGATCCGGGAAGGGGTCCGGGATGGATCAAAAAAAGTTGCTGAAATGGTATTGACAAGTATTACCTTGTATGGTATAGTAGTACGATTCTTGTACCGTTCCAGCGATTGCGCGTCGAGCGTGGGAAACGGGGATGGTGCGAGACGTTCTTTACATGTTGCCCGTGCGACGGTGGCGGTCATTTTGTCATTGCGATGACAAAACGGTGCGAGGCCGTGGCCAGTCGGTTCACACGGGGCGGACTAATGGAGTCCGTTGTGCGTGCAATGTTTTCCGGTCCCCTCTTGGCGGTGAGACGGGAAGCGTAGTCGGTCCCCACGATTGGGCGTCGAGCCTGTAACGGTGGCCACAACCCCTTGGCAATCCCATGCGGGCGGCGGGTGGACGATGAAAGCCCTCGCGGGCGTGCTTTCTGGCCCGGCGGGTCAACCGGTGACTTCCCCACGCTGGCGCGTCTTAGGTCGAAAGCCGGGGCGCGTGGGCGCGGGGAATGACGTTGCAAGGCGCGACCGGGCACCCGTTACACAAATCCATATTCAATGTGCGTGGCGGAAACGGCATAACACGGCGGGCGAGAGCCCGGTGGCCTAGTACGTCACGGCCAAGGTAGTGAAGGGGGATGTCCTTCACGTTCTCCGCTCGCATGGGGCCTGTGCCCGTGCGGGGAATGGCCAATGGCCGTCCGCACCCTCGACCGTAGGGTGCGACATCGGGGCCTCGCAAAGCGGAAACCTACAACCCCGGCGGGGTGGTCTTCGGATCATCCCGCCGGTTTTCTTTTCCCCGGTTTTGTCACGAGGATGACAAAACCGTGGCGAAGGAAACCGCCTATGGTGGGCGGGGCATAGGTACGGCTCGACCGTACCGGAAAGGCAGTATGCAGATCGACGGGTTGACGGTCGCGTCCAGCGTGGCGCGAGATCCCGCCCTCATGCGGGGCGTGGAGGTGGTGCTGACCACCTCGAATAGTTCGACGTTCAAGCACAGCGATGTGAGGAGTTCTAGGATGATCCATCAACTGAGCGATTACTGCTACCTCCGCTCAGTCCGGGCGGAGTTCGAGGG
>CAZIPI010000022.1:36036-45621 GCA_964541235.1 uncultured bacterium
CGTGACCATCAATGAAGCGGCGGACAAATCCTGTCACGCCGAGATCGAGATCATGGACGCTGAATGATTTGTCGGATACCCGACAAAACAGGAAGGAGTAGGAAGATGAGCAGGCAGACGAAGAAGGAAATCATGTCCGGGGTGGACGGGGAGTTCACTTCGGCCAAGATACTCACGGGCAATACCGTCGAGTACACCCGCCCGTCCGGGGCACGGGTGATTCGGTTCCACAACACGGACATCATGGAGTTCCGCCCGAACGGGGACGTGGAGTTCAACTCGGGCGGGTGGCAGACCGTGACCACGAAGGACCGGATGCGGCGATTTGGCCCGGACATCGGGCTCCATCAGGAGAAGCGGGTGTGGTGGGTGCATGAGCCTGTGCCTCCCACCGTCCCCGCGACGTGGCAGAACAGGTGGGAGTGGATCAGGGAGAACCGCATGGCGTGGAAGGATGGGCTCATCCGGCACCCGGACGGGACGATCACGGGTGCGGGTCGCCCGCCCAGCCCCGCCCTCGTGAAGCAGATCAAGGCGTATGCCAAGGGCTTCGCCGCTGCTCTGCCCGTGGAGTTGCCGGACGGGGGGAACTGCTGGTTCTGCGCCCTCCGGTCGGAGGATGGGAAGACCATGGGTGAGCACGGGAATAACGTGGATCACCTGCTCTCCCATGTGCAGGAGAAGTACTACGTGCCCGCCCTCTTGTGGAACATCCTCGTGAAGCGGGGGTGCGATCCGCATGGAATCCGGGGGAACATCTGGTTCCACTACGGGTTCAAGTCAGGACCGGGGGGAGAGGCAAGGATGCGGCTGGATGACCGGCTCCGCAAGGATTTCCAGCGGTGGATCTACTCCCACCTCTACGAGATCCTCGTGAATGGGAAACCGCAGTAACTTTGTCACAGCGATGACAAAACAGGAGACCAATATGGATGCGACACACGAAGAGAAGTACCGTGGGTTCACAATCAAGTTGTACCCGAACGATCTGCAACTTGATTCCCCTCGGGTAGAGTGCGACAACCTCGGGACCATGGTGTACTGGCATCGCCGGTACAACCTCGGGGATGTAGACGGAGAAAAGAATTACTCCTCGCCCGATGCGTTCCTCGAAGAGGTGGAGCGGAAGCACGCGATCATGCTGCCGCTTGCGTTGATCGACCACTCGGGGATCTCGATGTACGAAGGATCTGGCGCTCACCCGGTCGACCCCGGAGGCTGGAACTCCGGGCAGGTGGGGTGGATCTACATCTTACCCGAGAAAGTGAAGAAGGAGTACGGATGCAAACGCATCACGCCCACCATTCGGAAGAGAGTGTTGGCTTGCCTTCGGTCGGAGATTCACATGTTCGATGCCTACCTGCGGAATGACATCGTGGAGTACACGGTGGAGGATGAGAATGGAAATGTCATCGACGGGTGCGCTGGGTTCTATCCCGAGCAGGATAGGTCGAGCCGCAACCTGTACGGGTTCCTTTACGTGGTGAACGAGGCGAAGTCCAACATCGACGCCCACATCGACAGCCTGCGTGCCAAGCATTGGGCGTACCTGAAGGACATGATCCGAGGCCACGTTCCGTTCCAGTTCCGGGCACCCTGCCCGGTGTGAAGGAGAGACATGAAGACCAAGACCAGACATGGCGTGAACCCCGTGAGGTTCTCGTCCCGAGCGGTGGACCGGGAAGTCAAGACCGAGGTGCTCCAGCGCAAGATGGTGTCGCCCCTTGACATCACCGAGTTCAGCGTGGCGGTGCAGTCCGGGCCGATGGTGCAGTTGAAGATGGACCGAGACCCGAAGATCTCGGTCGTGCTGTATCGGTAAGGTAGTGAAGGGGGAGGCCCACGACGGGTCTCCCCCTCATCCATAGGAGAAAGAACCATGAAGAAGCGGATCAATACCCTCGTCGTCTATCTTACGGAACACGCCTTAAAATCGGCCCATGATGCTTTGTGGGCAATCGCCAATATGCAAATTACTGAAAACACTGACAAAGGCGAAGTGCTTGCACTTTGCATGTCAATCGCTCGCCTTGAGTTAGAAAAATGTTCAACGGTTGGAAAATAACCAACATCCTCGACGTGGGCCTGTGCGAGCTGGACACAGCCGATGCGATCTGGCAGTACGCATCGGAAGATCTTCGGACGTGCGACAACGGTGGGTACAACGCATGGATGTGCCCGTGGGGATGCCACACGGTATCCTTCGATGGGCCGGATGACTGAAACGATTTGTCGGGTATCCGACAAAACAGGAAGGAGACAAGACATGTACATCAAGATCGGTGGATCATTGGAAGAGGTGGAGTTGGAGAATCATCGGGGCTCTTACCTGCCCATGCTCAACTGTGGAAGGAGGGAGTGGTACGTGGCCAAGGACTCCGATGAAGCAGGGGAGCAGGCGAAGAAGTACTGGAAGGATATGGCGGAGAACGACCCGAAGGAACTCGCCTGCATTGTGGGCGAAGAGACGCTCATCCAATGGGGGCTAGGGCGATGTGCCGGACCCGGTAGTACGCAGGTCAAGTCTCTTGAAGAGTGGCTGGATCTCTGGCTCACCACGCCCGAGGAACAATGGGCGTCCTACGATGGGGATGAGCAAGAAGTTGAGTCCCCTTGCGTGGGCGACGTGTGGCAGGGGTGCCCACTCAGCGCCCGAGATCGACTCCTCGTGGAAGAGGGCGTGGTCCAGACGGTCGGGGACATCTTCACCTCCGACGAGTTGGAGGATCTCAAGCAGAAGGAAGACGATGAGGGGGATCTGTCCGAGTTGGAGTCGGCGTTGCAAGAGTTGTCCGAGATGGTGGATGATCTTGGGTACTTCCCCACCGTGGCGTATCGCCACAACTAAGGAGACCACATGAAGATCTGTTACACACCCAAGTCATTCCGGGACGAGTCGGTGCGGCTCATCAAGCTGGCGAACGAGATCGTGGAACAGTACCAGCAGCAGGGATTCGAGTTGACCCTGCGCCAGTTGTACTACCAGTTCGTGAGCCGGGGACTGCTCCCCAACACCGAGAAGAACTACACCAAGCTGGGCAACACCATCTCGGATGCCCGCCTCGGTGGGATGGTGGACTGGGATGCGATCACCGACCGCACCCGGTTCGTCCGCAAGAACACGCATTGGAGCAGTCCGGCGGACATCATCCGGGCCTGCGCCAACCAGTTCGACATGGACCGGAGGCTGAACCAAGCCTTCTACGTGGAGGTCTGGATCGAGAAGGACGCCCTCGTGGGCGTGATCGAGGAACCCTGCCGCAGGTGGGACGTGCCCTTCTTCTCGTGCCGTGGGTACGTGTCCCAGTCCGAGATGTGGGTGGCGGCACAGCGCATCATCCAGTACTGGAACAACCACCCCGGCCTGTCGGATGCGGTGATCGTGCATCTCGGGGACCATGATCCTTCGGGGATCGACATGACTCGGGACATCGAGGATCGGCTCCGCCTGTTCATCGGGTATCACGAGGAAGGGCTGCTCCAGCGGTTCCGCGTGCAGCGGATCGCCTTGACCATGGAGCAGGTGGAGCGGTACAACCCACCCCCGAATCCGGCGAAGACTACGGACTCCCGATACGAGCAGTACATCGAGAAGTACGGGCATGAGTCGTGGGAACTGGACGCCTTGGACCCAGCCACGATTCAGGAATTGGTGGACAGCAAACTGAAGGGGATGACCAACCCCCAGCAGTTTGCGTTTCAGACGAAGCTCGTCATGGATGGGCGGGAAAAACTGAAGGAGATCGCGGACACGCTATGATCCTGACCCCACCCCTGCCCCACCAGACCGATGCGTTGAAGAGCCTCCTCCGCCAGCGGAAGAGCGCCCTCTTCCTCGGGATGGGACTGGGCAAGAGCCTGATTGCCCTGATGTGGCTGGATCATCTCCACCGCACCAAGGGCCTCCGCCTGTTCCTCATCACGTCGGACAAGAACAACGTGGTGAACACATGGCCGGACCAGATCGCACGCCACTCGGACTTCTACTACTTGGTGAGACCTACCGAGAAGCAGTTCAAGAAGATGGCGGCACAGCATCCGGGCGTACTGTGCGTGGTGGCGAACTACGAGTTCATCCGGCAGATCTACCTGTGGGGTGAGAGCCCCCGGTTCGACGCATGGGTGGGCGACGAGTCCGCCTCGTTCAAGTTCCCGAAAGCGGAGAAGAGCGAGTACCTCTACCTCATGGTGAAGGACGTGGAGCACCGGCTCATCATGGACGCCAAGCCCATGACCGAGAGGGTCGAGGATCTCTTCGGCCAGTACTACCCGCTCAACCAAGCCCTCGGCCCCAACATCACGGCCTTCCGCAAGCGGTACATGATGCCGGGGAACTTCGGCTGGGGGTGGGAAGCCAAGCCGGGGGCGCTCTCCCGTGTGAAGCGCACCGTCGAGTTCTGCACGTACTGGAAGGAGTCGGTCCCGGACGTGAAGCTGCCCGAGGTGGGCTACGTCACGGTGAAGGTGGACCCCACCAAGGAGCAGCGGAAGATCGACGCAGATCTGTGCGCCCAGTTCTGGGCGGCGTATGAGCAGCAGGTGATGGACATCAAGACCCACGCCACGCTCTTCATCAAGCGCCACCAGTTGACGGGAGGGGTCTTCCGGGGAACGGAGGGGTATGCCAGCCTCCCCTCAAACAAAGACGACGTGCTGGTCCAAGCGATCCGGGAGAACTCGGATGCCAAGATCATCGTGTGGCACACGTACATCCCGGAGACGGAGCGACTGGCCAAGCTGCTCTTCAAGGCTCGGGTGCCCCACGTCGTCATTCAAGATCCCATGTCCCCGGACTGGCCCCAATGGGAGAAGGCCCCGGTGGGCACGGTGCTCCTGATCCGCACGTCGTTTGGCCGGGGGCTCAACCGGCTGGTCGATGCGGACATGGCGATCTTCTGGTCGAACCCCTTCGCCTATGCGAGGAGGGCGCAGGCCGAAGGTCGAACCCGGAGGTTGACAAGCCCGTTCAATGCGGTGTATTACTATGACATAACAACGAATGGAGGTGCTGATGAAGTATTGCTGAATCAGTTGTCCGGGAAGAAGGATCTGAGTTTGACATTACCAACCCTTGCGGCAATCATGCCGCGTGTGTGAAGGAGAGTGAGCGATGAGCAAGAAGCAAGCGAAGCCGGTGGTGAGCGAGAGCGTGAGCGGGAGCGGAAGCGGGACCGGGAGCGGGAGCGTGAAGTCGAACAAGATGACGAAGCAGTTCGTCGTCCCGGCTGAACTCCACAGGGAGTTCGATGAGTTCCGTACCTTCCTCGCCTCCTACAAACTCCGGGAATCCGGCGTGTTCCTCGCGGCTATCATGGCCTGCATGGACACGCTCAAGCGTGAGATTCCTCAGGGTCGTTCGTTCAAGCTGAACGGGAAGACCGTGGTGGTCTGACCAACCCAGCAGAAGGAGAACCAGAATGAGTGGAAGCATGACGTATTCACGCCTCATGGCGTGGCTGGAGTGTCCCCAGAAGGAGCACTTCGAGTACACCGCAGGTGGCTGCGGTATCCGACCGAAGACCCCGTTCATCCCGTTTATCGAGGGAGAGTTCGGGCACTACGCGCTCTACCACTTCTACCGGAGTGGCCGGATGCTGAAGGCCAACCTCATCAAGCGCACCCGCGCCATGATCGAGGAGAACACCCCGGAGTCCGGGCTCGAACCGGAGGTGGCGGACAAGTTGGAGACCAGCATGAACGCGCTCATCGGGGCGTGCTTGGGGTACGCGCAGGTGTACCGGAAGCACCTCGAAGACGTGGAAGTGCTGGGGCTTGAGGTGAAGGGGAGCTTCACCCTCGCCGGGACGGAGATCCCGTTCCGAATCGACCGCATCACGAAGGACAAGAAGACGGGCAAGGTCACGATCTGGGAGAACAAGTTCGTCTCGGACGTGAGCCCGGACAAGTATGCCGTCCTGCCCATCGACCTTCAGGGGTTGATCTACCTCGAAGGTGCCCGCACCATCCTCGGCAAGTACCCGGACTTCCGGGCGTGGGACTACATCATCAAGTCCCGGCTACGCAGGAGCCAAGCCAAGGGCAAGGCCCCGGAGACGTGGGAAGCGTTCTGGGAGCGGGTGCGTACCCAGTACGTCGAGGAAGCGGGCGAGAAGTTCTTCCGGCCCCCGGTGCTGCCCGTGGACATGCGGGTGCTGACCGAGGTGCAGAAGCGGATCTCCGCGCTCATCTCGATGAAGGGTGCGGTCAAGCCGTGGATGAACTTCAACTCCTGTCTCGGGAAGTACAACCAGAAGTGCCCGTTCTCCGAAGCCTGCGCCGAGATCCTGCGCGGGCACCCCGAGGGCTGGAACCACGCAGCCTGCACCGGGCTCTACACCCGCAAGGTGCAAGAGCACGAGGAGATGCTCGACAGTCCGGGCATGAAGGAGGACTGGTCGAAGGAAGCGAAGGAGAAGGAGTAACCCATGGCGAAGAAGAAAGCCGAGAAGAAGCCCGAGCCCGTTGCTCCGGTCGTGCATACGGGGCTGGTCGGGCCGGGAGGCGTGCCCATCAAGTCGATGGAGCCCGCCTTCTCGTTCACGTCCGCCTTCCAGATCTGGCAGGGTGCGCCCAAGACGGGCAAGACCAGCACCGCAGCCATGCTCGGGCAGGCGGCACGGGAACTGGGGATCACCGATCCCATCGACCCGTTCTTCCTGCTGTTCGAGCGGGGGAGCGGAGGGTTCGAGGTCAACGCCACGAGCGAGCCGTGCAAGTGCAAGGAGGGGACCAAGAAGTGCCCCGAGTGCGGCGGGCGTGGCGTGGTTCGCAAGGTGCTCACCGAGATCGAGGAGGCCCGCGAGTGGTTTGCTTGGGCAAGCCAGTCCCCCTTCAATCCGCTCGTGATCGACACGGGGGACGGGCTCTTCCAAGTGATCTCCGATGCCGTGTGCGTGAAGCTGGGGATCGACAGCCCCATGCTCTCCGACCATGGCGTGGCGTGGTGGGACATCTACGATCACGTCCGAGAGTTGTTCGCCACGATCTCGAACAAGGCGATCATCGTCCTGATGCACGTCTACTACCGCACCAAGCGGGTGAAAGGAGGCGAAGTCCAAGTCGCCCAGTTCAACATCTCGGGTAAGTCCCAGCAGTACCTTCAGGGTTTGGCCAACCAAATCCTGCACTTCGAGGTGGCGGAGGGGGGCGAAGGCAAGAACGTCTACTCGGTCTTGTCCCGCCCCACCGCAGGCGTCGAAGCCGGGGACCATTGGGGTCTCTTCCCCGAGGAGTTGAACCGGGGCGAGAGTGCATTGGAGGGGGCGAAGCAGATCCTCCGGTGCTTCTACGAGGTCTGACCCATGTTGGGCGGACTCATCATGTTGGTGTTGCTGGCAGTCATGGTGGCTGTCGGCGTGGAAGTGGGGGACTGGATCAAGAACCAGATCTCCCGAGTCATAATCAGAAGGAGACGGACATGCCAGTGAGCAAGTTACTGCTCGATGCGAAGCGGAAGTTCCGGGGCCAGACGGCGAAGGTCGATGCCACGGGGTTCAATAACTCGCCCATCCCGAATGGGAAGTACATGGCGAAGATCGTGGAGTCCACCGTCCGCGACCGTGAGATCAAGGTCAAGGACGAGACGGGCGAGACGATCAAGCAGACGGCCCCGGTGCTGTACATGTACCTCAAGATCCTGACGGGCGAGGCGAAGGGCCGGAACGTGTTCCCGTTCTGCCCCCGGCTCGACCAGATCGAGGGCATCACCAACGCAGCGAGGAACCTCCGGGTCATCCTCGGGGACAAGATCCCCGGCAAGGAAGCGAACGGGGAGTTCGTGCTCGATGCGGCGGGGTTCCTCGATGAAGTCGAGGGGCTCGCCAAGTCTGCCATTGGCGAGGTGGTCGAGATCACCGTGAAGGACTCCAAGAAAACTCGGGACGATGGCACGTTCTTCCAGAGCGTGTACATCAACCGGGGGCTCGGGGAGGACGGCAAGGCGTACCTCGAAGGCGACAAGGCGGCAGGCCCCACGGCCAAGCGGGAGACCCGAGCAGCGGGCGGTTCGATGGCGAGGTCGGGGCTTCCCCCGGCGGCTCGGCGGCGGGCGGCTCGGTAGTCGTCCGTCCATGAAACGGCGGGGGCGTTCAAGCAAGGACGCCTCCGCTTCATTCCAACCAGAAGGAGAACAACATGAAGATCGGTGACAAGGTGTGGTGGTTCAGTCAAGCCAACTCGACGCTGAAGCGGAAGCAGGGCGAGATCGTCCGGGTGATCCCGGCGTTCACCGCCTTGACGGAATCGGAGGGCCGGGAGTTGGCCCAGCAGTATGCGGTCAACCACACGCTCTACGGGATGCTGGGTGTCACGAGGAAAGTCGAGTCCTACTTCGTGGCCGTGCCCAGTCCCTCGGGCAAGGGCAAGCCCCGGCTGTACTGGCCCCGCGTGCAGTACCTCAACCCGGTGGTCGAACTGGCCCCCACGTTGAAGCCCGAGGAGATCGAAGGTTCCGCACCTGCGGCATCTTCGGATGAAGTGCGTTACCCCGCGTGCTGAAAACAGAGGAGCCCCGGCAGACCAGATAACTGCCGGGGCTCCAACTACTGGAGACGGACATGCGGATCAAGGACGCACGCCTATCGAGGATCACAGCCTGCCTCGATGTCGTCGGGATTGTCAAGTCCTACTTCCCGGAATACGAGCGGGACGGGCTGGTCAAGTGCCCCGTCCACGACGACATCGAGCCCTCTTTCCACATCGCCCCGGACGGGCGGGGATTCTGCCACGGGTGCCGCCACGCCTTCTCGGACATCGCGGCGCTCGTGTCGTTCATGGACAAGGAACCCTACGACCGCACGGTGGACAAGTTGTACCGGATGGCGGTCAACGCCATACCCGATGCGGAAGTTGCCGCGTACCAAAAGGTGCTCAACGGCAGCGACCGCATGGCCATTGATGCCCGGAACTACCTATCCGGCCCCGACCGCAACCTGTCCCCCGACACGGTGGAGCGTTACCGGATCGGGTTGGAACCCGCGACCGGGCGCATCGTGATTCCCATCCCCGACCAGTTCCGGGTGGTCCGCAACCTGCGGAGGTTCGACTGGCGGGGCATGTCGAAGTACAGGGTCATCAACGTGAAGGGGAACGGCGGAAACCGTCTCTTCCCCGAGCACGAGTTGGTCTTGGACCGGCGCATCCTGCTCGTGGAAGGGGAGTGGGACGCCATGGTGGGCCGTCAGTTCGATCTCCCGGCGGTGTCGTGGACCGGGGGCGCTCGGGCGTGGGATCTGGACGAGGCCCAACTGCTGCGGGGCAAGGCGGTGTGGGTCTTGTACGACGAGGACCAGACGGGGATCGAAGCCCGGAAGATGCTGGTCGATCTGCTGAAGCCCATCGTGTTCAGGCTGGAAGTGGTCGAGCCTCTGGGCGAGGACGGCAAGGATCTCACGGACTGGAGCGTGCTCTACCCAGACAGGGTGGAGGCATTAGCCAAGCGCATCGCCACGCATCCGATCCGGTGGACGAAGCCCCCGGCCAAGAGGATCTGCCCCCATTGCGGACAGGTGATGCCCGAGAAAGGAGCGAAGCAGCGAGAGAAACCCGGAAGTTAACAGCAAAGGAGAAGAGAATGATAAGTGAGCA
>CAZIPI010000023.1:0-11538 GCA_964541235.1 uncultured bacterium
GGTACCCCACCAACGGCGACGTGAACGACTGGAGCTACGGCGAGTGCGGCACCGTTGACCACACCATCGAGGTGTCCAACGCCAAAGCCCCTGCGGACTGGCCCGGAGTCGCGTCCGCGAACTACATGCCCATGCTGCAGTGGGCCCTGAGCTCCGTTTACGGCATACACGGGACCGTGAAGGACGGGTTGGGGAATCCATTGGACGCTGTTATCGACATCTCCATTCCCGACGCGTCGGATTCGACGCCCCTGCGCTTCACCAGAAGCGACGTGGTGAACGCCGGATACTCCAAGAGCCTTCTTCCCGGGACCTACAACGTGACAGCCACCGTGGCCGGGATGGGCTCGCAGAGCCAGAACGGAGTGGTGGTGGGCGCCTCCCAGAAGGTGGAGGTGAACTTCGTGTTCTCCACGGGCATAGAGGGCGATGTATCGGGTGTACAGCCTGTTCTCGGTGTCAGCGCCAGCCCGAATCCCGCCACCGGCACCTGCTCGGTCCTCCTTCCCGGAGGGGGGCTTGAAGGAAGGCTGGCCATATACGATATTACGGGCCGATTGGTTCACGAGGCGACCACTCCCGCGGGAACCGGGGTTTACTCCTGGAACGCGGGTGCAACGGTCCCGGCGGGGGTCTATATGCTTGTGTACACCTCCGGCGGGCAGGCCGCATCCACAAGGCTCGTGGTTGCGGAGTAGGCTGAAAGGCATTTGCGATGGCACACAAGAAAAGCAGTTCAAGCTCCAGGAACGGCCGTGACAGCGCCGGAAGGCGGCTTGGCGTCAAGGCACCGGCGGGGGCGATGGTGAGTGCTGGAACCATCATCATCCGCCAGAGGGGCTCCCGGATCCATCCCGGCGTGAATGTTGGCAAGGGCCACGACGACACGCTTTTTGCCAAGGTCGAAGGCAGGGTCAGGTTCCATATGATGGGGGCGAGAAAAGTCGCTTCCGTGGTCCCAGACACCCAGGCGTAGTGGAGCCCGGCGCCGGTTTCCTGGTAAGGGGGATTGGGCAGCTTCTCACCATCGCCGGGCCTCGGGGTCCGCGCAGAGGCGCCCTGGCCGGGGAGCTTGGCATAGTAGAGAAGGCAGCCATGGTCTGCTCAGGCGGCAGGATCGCCTGGGTCGGGCCCGAGAAAAGGCTGCCTTCGCTCTATTCCGGAACGGAGCGGGTTTTCGATGCCGGGGGAAGGGTCGTGACCCCGGGATTCGTTGACTCCCATACACACCCGCTCTTCGGGGCCACGAGACAGGGCGAGTTCGCCATGAGGGCCGCGGGAGCCGATTACGAGGCCATAGCCGCGGCAGGCGGAGGCATCCTGAACAGCGTGCGCTCCACCCGTGAAGCCCCGGACGTAGCCATCGAGAAGAACCTTCTGAAAATACTTGGCAGCATGCTTCGCCTGGGAACCACAACCCTTGAAGCCAAGAGCGGTTACGGCCTTGATGAAGAAACCGAGCTGCGCTGTCTTCGAATAGCGTCACGGATTTCCTCGAAGGTCCCCCAGACCATCCTGCGCACCTTCATGGGCGCACATGCCCTTCCCGCTGAGTTCGCCGGGGATCCCGGCGGCTATCTCGACCACCTGGCCCGGAGCGTGCTTCCCGCCGTGGCGCGTGAAGGGCTCGCCGAGTTCGTTGACATCTTCTGCGAGAAGGGCGCGTTCACGGTGGAGGAGAGCAGAAGGCACCTCGAGGACGCCATCAGGCTGGGCTTCAGGGTGCGCCTTCACGCCGACGAGTTCCACGACACCGGCGGGGCGGGCCTGGCGGTGGACCTGGGCGCCATGAGCGCAGACCATCTCCTTTCCGTTTCCGACAGGAACATCCAAAGGCTTGCTTCATCACCCACGGTCGCCACGCTTCTTCCGGGAACCGCCCTATTCCTCAACAAGCCCTTCCCTCCCGGCAGGAAGCTTCTTGACGCGGGAGCCGCGGTGGCCCTGGCCTCGGATTTCAACCCCGGAAGCTGCTACTGCGAGTCCATGCCCTTCATGGTGAGCCTGGCCGTGTGCGCCTGCGGATTCACCGTGGAGGAGGCCCTGGTGGCTGCCACGGCCAACGGCGCCGCCGCGCTGGGGCTCTCGAACTCCAAGGGCTCCCTCGCCGAGGGCCATGACTCGGATTTCGTCGTATGGAATCTTGACGACTACAGGTGCATTCCCTACCATATGGCCGTGCCGGACATCGGCACGGTCTGTTGCGGATCGGAGTTTCACCACACGGGGGAGAGTGTCTCGTGAACGAGACTGTTGAAGTACTGAAGAAAAAGGCCCACGACCTTGTTCAGAAGGGCAAGCTCGACAGCGCCCTGCGCGCCTTCACCCTCATACTTGAGTCGGACCCCACCGATGCCAGCGTGCACAACAAGGTGGGCGACATCCTTCTCAAGACCCACGACGAGAAGGAGGCCCTTTCCCACTTCATCACAAGCGCCGAGCTTTACTACGCCGAGGGCCTTCACATGGTGGCCCTTTCGGTCTGCAGGAAGATACTCAGGGCAACCGAGGACGTTCCCCAGGCCCATTACATCATGGGCAGATGCTATCAGGCCCAGGACAAGGCCGACCAGGCCAGGCGCGAGTACGTGAAGTTCCTCTCCAGCCAGGGCAGGAAGAACCAGGGCACGGTGGGAGAGGTTCTCAGGGCCCTTACGGTGCTCGACCCCGATGAGGACAAGTGGGTCCTCCTGCTGGCGAAGGACGCATACAAGCAGAAGAACGAGGCATTCCTCGACTACGCCGTGGGCCTGGCGCTCGAACGCGACATGCCCCAGCACGAGAAGATGCACGGGATGCTCACCACCCTGAGGAAGAACCAGATCAGGAACAGCCTCGAGTCCGTGGCCGCCGCCAGGACCGGGAAGGAAGGAACGAGCCCCGCTGTCGGGAGACCGGCACAGCCCCCGGCCCGGAAGCCGGTGCAGCCCCCGGCCCAGAAGCCGGTGCAGGCTTCCGCGCCCGAGCCGGCCAGGGCCGCGGCCCAGAAGCCGGTGCAGACCGCCGCGCAGAAGCCCGTCCAGGCTTCCGCGCCCAAGCCCGAGCCTCAGGCGAAGAAGGCGCCGGAACCGAAGCCGCAGGAGAGCATCCTCGAAACCCTTGACTTCAGCGAGGCCGACCTCGGCACCAGGGAACAGCTCGAGCAGGAACAGAGGGTGGTGGACGAGATCATCGGGGTCAATCCCGATCCCGACCGCGAGACCCCCTTCGAGAGGATCATCCTGGAAGGCCCCAGGAGGATCGGCGAGTACTTCGTGGCAAGCGGTCTATTGAAGGCCGGGGACGTGCTCAGGGCCCTGGAGAAGCAGAACGGCGAGATGAAGGACTCCAGGCTGGGTGACGTGCTGGTGGCCATGGGGCTCGTATCGGTGAGGCAGGTCCGCGAGGCGCTGTCCCGGCAGGTTGCCGACATAAGGGCGAACCTTGCCAAGAACCCCGGTGACGCCCTGGGCCATGTTGAGATGGCCAACCTTCTTCTTGACGTGGGGGACTTCTACGGAGCGGTGAGCGCATACCTGCAGGCAGCAGAGATCTACCGCAACGAAGACCGCGACTACATGGTCTTCGAGCTTCTGGAGGGAGTGCTGGACATCTGCCCCGAATCCCTCTCCGCAGCCAAGGAGCTGATACGCATAAGGCACACCATCGGCAGCAGCGGCCAGGCCAGGGCGTTCTACAGGCTCTCGGTGGCATACCTGCTCAACGGAAGCAACTACGAGGCCATGGCCGCGCTTCAGACCGCCCTCGACGTTGACCCGTCGTACACCGACGCCAGGAACCTGATGACAGGCATCTGCCCTGACTACAAAGACCACAAGAACCTGGCCGACATGGCCGAGATACTGGACGACATCGAAAAGGTGAAGACCGATTCCTCCAAGGGCTTCCTGGCTGGCATGATAAGGGAGTTCAAGGAGGGGGTGAACGCCTACATTCCCGCAGAGGACTACAAGACCCACTTCGATCTGGGCATAGCCTACATGGAGATGGGGCTCTTCCGCGAGGCGGTCTCCGAGTTCGAGAAGGTTCTCACCAGCCCGGCCTTCAGGCTCCGCGCAAGGGAGATGCTGGGAAGGTGCGCCTTCAGCATGCAGCGGTACGATGAGGCCGAGGATCACTTCAGAAAGGGGATGGCGCTCACCGCCGGCGACTCAAGGGCCATGGTGGGCTTCCACGTCAATCTGGCCAAGGTGTACTCCTTCACCGGCAGGGACAGCCATGCAGCAGCGGAGCTTGACGCGGCCGCGGCCCTTGACCCGGTGCTTTCCCGGGCGCTTTCGCTGGAGTGATGGGCCCATTGCCATTTCGGTAAGGATCGGTCGGCTCTCATGAACGGATTTCCCACCTGGATCATCGCCCTGGTTCTGGCGCTGGTGCTGTTCGTACTGGGCACCCTTCACCGCCGGGACGTGGGCGCCAGAAGGACCATCGAGAGGCTTCACAGAAGGAACGACGAGCTCACCAGGGAGATAGCCTCCCTGGAGCTTCTGAAGTCGCGGCTTCTGAGCAGGGTGGGGGAGGCCCTATCCATCCCACTGAAGAGGGCGGGCGACTCTGCGGAGCGGCTCACGGACCAGGGGGCCGACCTGCCCGAGGGCATCAGGGCGGGTCTCGCCGACCTGACCGCCGAGGTCTCCTCCATAACCAGGATACTCCGCGTCTTCGAGGAGATGGCTTCCCGTGACGGGGAAGACACGGTTGCCGCCGAGCTGCCGGTGGTGGAGCTGGACGGGCTGGCGGCAGCCGCGGTCCAGACCGCCGCCGACCAGGCTGCCGAGTCGGGCATCTCCCTTGCGGTGAGCCTTGACCCCGCCATAAGGGTCAGGGGTTCCGGCGAGCACCTTTCCGAAGCAATGGACAACCTCTTCAAAGAGGCGCTCAGACGGGCGGCCCCGGGTTCAATGATCACCGCCGTCCTCACTTCGGAAGACATGGCTGCACGGCTCTCCATCAACTACGAATCCCAGGGCGGGAGCGTCACCGAGCCCGTGCTGGGCACCGGTATGGCGCGGCTGATCGTCACCTCCTTCGGGGGATGGCTCAACGAAGACCATGACAGGGGTCTGCTCTCCATGAGCCTGCCCCTGGCGGAAGGCGGCAGGCAGTGAACCCTGAGATAATCCGCAAGTACGACATCAGGGGGCTGGTGGAGGAAGACCTGACCCCCGACACGGTGAGGCGCCTTGGGTGGGCTCTCGGAGAGCTTTCGGACGGCGGCGCCATAGGCGTTGGAAGGGACTGCAGGCTCTCGGGCCGGCGGCTGTTCAACGACCTGGCCTCCGGCGCGGCCCTGAGGGGCAGCCGCATCGTTGACCTGGGGGTGCAGACCACCCCGATGACCTACTTCGCCGCTATAGAGCTTTCCCTTCCGGTGACCGTGATGATCACCGGAAGCCACAACCCGCCCGAGTACAACGGGTTCAAGATCATGCGGGGCAGGCGCTGCGTCTGGGGCCGCGAGTTGGAACTGCTGAAGGGGCTCATGGAACAGGCCGGGGTGGAAGGCTGCGATCCCCTGCCGGTCACTGAACCCGTGTCGGTGCGGGAGAGCTACCTCGACAGGCTGCGGGCCGAGTTCGCGCACGGAAGGTCGCTGAAGGTGGTTGTTGACGCCGGGAACGGCACCGGCGGCGACTGCGCGGTGGCCATACTGGGCGAACTGGGGCACAGGGTGATCCCGCTCTACTGCCAGCCGGACGGGAGCTTTCCCAACCATCATCCCGACCCCACGGTGCTGGAGAACCTCAAAGACCTTCGTGAGACTGTGCTGGGGGAAAAGGCCGACCTTGGGATCGCATTCGACGGCGATGCCGACAGGCTGGGGATAGTTGACGAGACGGGACGGGTGATACACGGCGACAGGATTCTGGCTGTGCTGGCCCGGGAAGTCCTGGGCGAAAACCCGGGGGCGGTGGTGATAAGCGAGGTGAAGGCCTCCAGGGTGTTCTTCGACGAGGTGCGCAGGCTGGGGGGCAAACCCCTGATGGTTCCCACGGGCCACACCGTGATCAAGGAGGCCATGGAGAAGAACAACGCCCTGCTCGCCGGTGAGATGAGCGGGCACATCTTCTTCCGTGACCGGTACTTCGGGTATGACGACGCTCTCTACGCCGCGCTCCGCTTCCTGGAAACGGCCTGCCTGGCCCCGGGTCCGGTGTCGTCTCTCACCGCGCACCTGCCCGAGACCTTCACAACGCCAGAGATAAGGGAGGACTGCCCTGACAGCCGGAAGTTCGCCCTGGTGGAGGCCGCAGGGGAGATACTGAAGGCCAGGGGCGTTGATTTCAACGCCATGGACGGCCTGAGGGTGGACTTCCCGGGAGGATGGGGGCTGGTGCGGGCCTCCAACACCCAGCCCGTGCTTGTGATGCGTTTCGAGGCTGAAACCCGGGAACAGCTGCGGGAGTATGAGCTGTATGTCAGAAAACTCATCCATGAAGCCGGAGGGGGCTGTCATGTCCAATAGACCCATAGCCGAGATCCAGAGCAGTGTAGAGTTGGCGGTGGAGCGCCTGGCCAGGGTGACCGGGGAGTTCTCCAGGATCGTGGTGGGGCAGGAGGAGCTGAGAAGCGGGCTTCTTGCGGCCCTGCTCTGCGACGGCCACGTGCTCATCGAGGGTGTTCCCGGGCTGGCGAAGACCCTTGCGGCCTACACGCTTTCAAGGTGCATCAGCGGTTCGTTCAGCCGCATCCAGTTCACGCCGGACCTGATGCCTGCCGACGTCACGGGCACCATGGTGTTCCAGCAGAACACCGGCGAGTTCGTGGAGAGGAAGGGGCCGATCTTCGCCCAGATCATACTGGCGGACGAGATCAACAGGGCGCCTGCCAAGGTTCAGAGCGCGCTTCTGGAAGCAATGCAGGAGCGCCAGGTGACCTTCGGGGGAACCACCCATCCGCTTCCAAGGCCGTTCTTCGTCATGGCCACCCAGAACCCCATAGAGCAGGAGGGCACCTACCCGCTGCCTGAGGCCCAGGTGGACAGGTTCATCATGAAGCTCAAGGTTGACTACCCCACCATTGACGAGGAGAAGACCATCCTTCAGCGCATGGGCGGGTTCGGTGTTCCGCCTGCGGAGCCCGTGCTCACCCCGGCGGATGTGGTGAACCTTCAGAACACGGTGAAGAGCATCATCGTGGAACCGGAGGCGATGGACTACGCGGTGAGGCTTGTGGATGCAACCAGGAACCCGAAGCAGGCCCGCCTGAAGGACCTCGAGACCCTTGTCACGGTGGGGGCAAGCCCCAGGGGGAGCCTGGCCCTCATAGCCTGCGCAAGGGCCATGGCGGTCATGGGGGGGCAGGCGTTCGTCACGCCTGACCTGATCAAGGAAGTGGCCCCGGCGGTGCTGAGGCACAGGATCATTCGCTCCTTCGAGGCGGAGGCCGAGCAGGTGAGCGTAGAGCAGATCATAAGGACCATCCTCGACAAGGTGCCGGTGGGCGGAAGGTAGATGGAAGCCACCCACAGCCTTTTCCGCCGCGTACGGCGGATAGAGATCCACACCCGCAAGCTGGTGGAACAGCTCATCGGCGGGGATTACCGGTCCATCTTCCGCGGCCAGGGCATGGAGTTCTGCGAGTTCCGCCGCTACACCGAGGGCGACGACCCCAGGCTCATTGACTGGAACGTGACTGCCCGCAGCAACCACCCCCACGTGAGGGTTCTCACCGAGGAGCGGGAGCTGCTGGTGATGCTTCTGGTGGATGTATCGGGGAGCCTGAACTTCGGTTCAGTGAGCCTAACCAAGGCTGACAGGGTGGCGGAGACCGCTGCGGTTCTGGCCCTTTCCGCTGTGAGAAGCAACGACAGGGTCGGCATGCTCTCGTTCAGCAACCGCGTTCACGATTACATCCCGCCCGACAAGGGCCGTTCCCACGCGCTGGGAATAATAAAGAAGGTGCTTGAGGCCTCGGAACACAGGGAGAAGGCCGACCTGAACAACGCCCTGGCCTATCTGGGCAGGATTCTGAAGAGAAAGGCCCTGGTCTTCCTCATCAGTGACTTCAGGTACGGCGAGGAAGCCAGGAAGCTGCTGGGGTCCTTCTCGAAAAGGCACGATCTGGTGGGTATCCACGTGTTCGACCCCAGGGAGACCAGGGTCCCCCCGGTGGGCAGGATCCTCTTCCGCGACCCCGAATCCGGGGCCGAACGGGTGGCCGACACCGGTTCAAAGCGTTGGCAGGACGAGTTCAACAGCATGGTGCAGGCCCGTTCCGCGGCCCGGGAGGCCCTGTGCCGCAGCGCCAGGCTGGACATTGTGAGCATATCCACCACCGACGACCTTGTGCTCCCCCTGAGAAGGTTCTTCTCCATGCGAAAGAAGAGGAGAAGGCACTGATGCTGCTTGCGGCCCTGACGGCCGTTGTCCAGGCCCCCCTGGGGCTTCCGCTGACGGTTGACTACGGCCCGCCGCCGGGCTACGTGATGGAGGAGGTGCCCTCCGGCGACTCGTTCTCGGTCATCGGGCAGGAGCAGGGGCTGGTGACCCTGGTCCCTCTTCTTCTGGACACGCTGTTCCTCCCTGAAGCAAGGGCCTTCACCGGGGAGGACACCGTCACGGTACCCGGCCCGGTTCTTCTGGTGCTTCCCATGATACCCGACACCAGCCTCTCCCCGGCCTTCTTCCCGGCCCCGGCCCTGATGGACATTCCCCCGGGGTTTCCCCTGGACTACCTGCGACAGAGGTCGTTCTGGCTCACCTGGGGAGGCCCTCCGGGTTTCCCCTGGCTTCCCGTCGCCGGCGGTGTCCTGCTCCTGGGCGGCCTTGCATGGTTCCTGGCCGCACGGAAGAGGAGGACGGACACAGGCGGGGAAGCGGAAGAAGCCCGGAAGGTCCCGGCGGACAGCCGGGTGCTTCTGCTGCTGGAGAGCGAGGCCTTCGTCCACGGCGACTGGAAGACCCTCTATGCCCAGATGGAGATCCTTCTCAGGGCGCTTGTGGCCGCCCGTTTCGGACTGGGGAACCCGGCCCTCACCCTGTACCAGATGGAGAGAACTCTCACGAGGGAGATGAAAGCCGGAAGGTTCGTGGAGAAGGCCGGACCCCTGATGAGGGAGATAGTCCTGCAGATCTACGCCAACAGGGGCAGCACCAGGGAGAGGAGCCGGGGCTTCATCGAGACCCTGGCGGAACTCGTGAGGGGGGAGGGGTCATGACGGGCTTTCAGTTCTGGCCCGCCCTGCTCGGCTTCCCCCTGCTGCTTCTCGTCCACGGGATAATCCGGAGCAGGAGGGGGAGGGGAGTGGTGTTCACCGGCCCCTTTGCAGACATACAGACTTCCGGGGTTTCCGGCGGCGCCGCCTCGCTGGTGATATGGACCGGGGTGCTCTGCCTCTTCATTGCCCTGGCCAGGCCCCAGTACGGCTACCAGAGGCTCCCTGACGTGACCGAGGGGCTGGACATCGTGATCACCCTGGATGTGTCCACCAGCATGCTGGCCACGGACTTCAGGCCCACCAGGCTCGCCGCGGCCAAGCAGGCGGCCCTCGAGTTCATAGCGGGAAGGCCCAACGACAGGATAGGACTGGTGCTGTACGCCGCCGAGCCCCTGATCATATGTCCGCCCACCTTCGACCATCTGACGCTTTGCAGGTTCGTTGACCGGGCCTCCATAGGCCACCTGCAGGACGGAACGGCCATAGGCGCAGGGCTTGCGGCGGCGGCCAGGGGACTGGGAGGCTCGGCCACAACCCGGCGGGTCATAGTGCTTCTCAGCGACGGCATGGAGACCGCCGGCAGGGTTGACCCGATAACCGTGGCCAACGCCGTGCACACCCTTCACGGAGACAGCATCGCGGTGTACACCGTGGCCATAGGCACCGAGAACGACCCGTACGGGGTTGACAGGGAAACCCTGGCCAGGATCGCAGAGATCAACAATGGAAGGCTCTTCGATGCCGGCTCAAGCACTGAGCTTTCCCGGGTTTACGACTCCATTGACTCGCTGGAAGCCTCCACGCTGCCTCCGGAGGGCCTGTTCATCTACATCGACAGGTACGTGGGATGGCTGTGGGCGGGGCTGATACTGGTCCTGTTCGGCTCCTTCCTCAAGTGGAGGGTGCTCAAGACCATAGGGGGCGGGGAATGATGACGTTCGAGCGCCCCATGCTGCTTCTGCTGCTGGTGACGGTGCCGCTCTGGCACTGGCTCAGGGCTTCGTGGATACGCGACGAGGAGAAGAGGCTCAGGAGGTTCGTCCGTCCCGTGCTCTGGGAACGGGTGGGGATAGAGGCACCTCCCTCCAGGCTTCTCACCCGCTGGCTGTGGACCGCCAGTCTGCTTCTGGCTGTGTTCTCGCTTTCGGGACCAACATGGGGCAGGGACGAGGCGTTCCTGCCCGTGGGCGGCAGGAACGTGGCCATAGCCCTGGACGTGAGCAGGTCCATGGGCTGCGGGGACGAGGTCCCCACAAGGCTGGGAAGGGCCTCGGCGGAGATCAGGCGGCTGGTGAGGGCCATGCCCGACACCCGTTTCAGCCTGATCCTGTTCAGCGGCCAGTCAAGGCTGGCGGTTCCCATCACCCTTGACTCCGACTTCCTTTTCAGCCGCCTCCCCATGAGCAGCGAAGAGCCGGCATTCCTTCCGCCGGGCACCTCAATGGGCAACCTTGTTGAAGTGATGGCGGACGCCCTTCCGGACCAGGACCTCGAGTCCAGGGTGGGCATGATCTTCAGCGACGGCGGCTTTCACGACCTGAACATCGAGAGATCAATAGAGTCGGCAAGAAGCAGGGGGATAGCCCTGGTGACCGTGGGGACAGGAGGGGACACCCCGGTGACGGTTCCCGACGGCAGGGGAGGAGTGGTGGTGTTCCAGGGCGACACGGTGCGGACCGTTCTGGAGGAGGACGCCCTGAGAAGGCTCGCGGAGGAAACAGGTGGCTTCTACACCCGCATATCGGAAGCGGGGGACCTGGCTGACCCCCTGGCGCGGCTTCTTGCGTTCAGCTCCAGGGAGGCCAGGCTCCAGTCCGCAAACATCGGCCCCGGAAGAAGGTACCAGCTCTTCCTGGGCGCCTCGCTGATACTGATGTGCGCGGCCATGGTGCTGGAAAGGCGGGGACTGTGACCCTGCTGCCCCTGATCCTCTGCCTGTTGTCCGCTTCAGTGCAGAGGCCCCTTCTGGGCATCTACCTGGAAGCGCTTTCGCTGTGGTCTGATGGCGACAGGGAGGGCGCCTCGGCGCTCTTCGGCCAGATCGCCGAAAGAATGCCCCACCAGCCAAGGGCCCTCTACAACCTGGCCGCCCTTGCGGGCGAATCGGGGCTGTGGGGAAGGGCCGACACGCTCATGACGGCCCTGTCGGGCTGGGACGGCCTTTCCGGCGATTCTCTATACAACGCCGGCGTATCGGCCTCCCTGGGGGCAGCCATGGAGGCCGAGGACTACCAGGGTGTGCTGGAGCAGCTGAACGCCACGCTGCCCCGAGTGGCCTCCGCCACCGCCGACTCGCTCACAAGGCACAACTACGAGGTGGCCCTCAGATGGCTCTCGGAAAGGGAGCCGCCCCCTGAACAGGACCAGCAGGACGAGCA
>CAZIPI010000023.1:11638-45413 GCA_964541235.1 uncultured bacterium
TCAGATGGCTCTCGGAAAGGGAGCCGCCCCCTGAACAGGACCAGCAGGACGAGCAGCAGGACGAGCAGCAGGACGAACAGCAGGACGAGCAGCAGGACGAGCAGCAGGACGAGCAGCAGGACGAACAGCAGGACCAGCAGGACGAGCAGCAGGACCAGCAGGACGAGCAACAGGATGAAACCCGGCAGCCTCAGCCTCCAGAGCAGGGCGAGATGACCCCGGAGGAGGCCCAGAGGATACTGGACATGGTTGAGGAGGCCGAACCCAGGGGCGACAAGGACGCCTCGGGTACCGGGGTCCCCGGAGCCCCGAATTGGTAGCGCTGGCCCTCTTCACGGCAATTCTCGCCGGAACCATGCCTCTGAACGTCCAGTGTCCCGACACAGTGGCGGTGGGCCAGCGGTTCAGCCTGACCATCAGGTGCGTTTCCACCTCATGCACAGGTCTCTACGCCGGCACTCCATCCACGGGCCCCGGGCTGGCTTTCAACGGGACGTCAACTTCCAGCTCGGTCTCCATCGTGAACACGCCCCAGGGAACCACCCGCCAGAGCCAGTACACTCTCACGATGAACTTCACGGCCGTGTCTCCCGGCGACTGGACCATAGGACCCATTGCCGTCAACGCCGCGGGCGCCGGGAGCCATACGGTCCCCGCCAGAACCGTGACCGTGACCGGCACGGGCGGCGTGCCCTCCCCGGTGCAGCAGCCGGTCCAGTCCAGGCGTTACGCCTGGATACAGCCGGCGATACGGGGGAACACGCGGGGCAGGGTGTATCCCGGAGTTCCAGTGACTGTGGATTACTATTTATACACAACATATAACGCTACCAATATAACGTACGGCTGGCAGGGATCGGACAGGGGAGTGATAACGGGCGTGGAGGAGCAGCTCACCTTCGAGTGGGAACACTCCGAGGTGCCGGGGGTCAACAGGACCAGGTTCATAACCCTTTTGTTCGTTCCGGCGTGCCCCGGAGTGCTGCCGCTTCCAACTGTAAGCGCCACTGTGACATACACCGGTATGGCCACCCTGGTGACGGCCCCCAAGGACTACCTGCAAAGCGACAGCGCAACAGTTGATGTCTATCCGTTCCCCGAACCTGTTCCGGATGGCTGGGACGGAACGCTGCTGGACAGCGTTTCATTGAGCCTTGAGAGAAGGGGGTTCGCGGTTGGACAGGCCGGGGAGCAGACGGTGCGGCTTACCGCTGCCGGTCCCGGCGCCGGATACCTGAAGGACCCGGGCTTCGTGACCCTTCACGGGAACGCCAGGCTGCTGGAAAGCGCAAGGGGAGCCGAAGACGGTCACGCCTGGTGGGACTTCATAGTGGAACCCGCCGACACAGGCACGGTCGTGCTGGGACCCGACACCCTGACATGGCTGGACAGGAAGCACGGACGCTACGGCATGACAGTGCTGGAACCGTGTACGCTCAGCATTGCGCTGATCCCCAGGGAGAACCGGGAGATAACGGTGCCGGACCCCGGAGACGGCGGTCTGCCTGTCACCACATGGATCCTTCTTTCCCTCGGCGCGCTGGTGGTCATGAGCACGGTGCTGATACTGGCCGGCGGCAGAAGAAGGAACCACCGGGAGTCGGTGGCGGGCGCGGAAGACCTCGAGGAGCTGTTGAACCGTTTCGAGGGCGAGATCTGCGTGATCCTCAAGGGAAAGCCGGAGTACATGGGCTGCGAGGAGCTGGCGGACCTGCTGGACTCCATGGAGACGGGCACCCTTCTGTCCAGAAGCATTCAGAGGTTCTGGAAGGACATGGAACAGCACATATCGGGAAGGGAGCCGGGAAGGGAGGCCTTCCTGGCCCTCAGGGAAACGGCGGTGAGGCTTCTTGGGGAACTGGCGGAGGAGATGGCCCGCAAACGGTCATGAAACTGCAGCGGACCTGCAACTATACATAATATCTATTATCGGACATTCAATCTGGCCAGCTGATATCCCACGTATTCCGTCGTATCCGGGTTGAGCTCCAGCGATGCGTGGAGCCACTCACCCGCCGCCTCGCGGTCGCCCTGCTCCCAGGACACCCTGGAGAGGCCCTTCATGGCCTCGGCGGTCACCAGCGTGAAGTCGTCGGCGCCGGACGTGATGTCTATGATCCTCCTGTAGGAATCGGCGGCGTTCACGAGGTCCTGAGGGCTTCCGCGGTTCTCCAGCGCCGTGGCCATGTGGACCAGCGCCGCGATCTCCACATCCCTCGCGGGTCTGGTGGCGAGAAGGTCGCCCAGGAGGGACATGGCCTGATCGGTGTATCCCTGCAGTATCATGACCTTTGCGGAGAGCACCGCGCACCTTCGGCCCCAGCTCCTCTGGGGGTGCTGGTTCCAGGTTTCAGTGGCTATGGCGTTGCAGGCGTCCAGGGCCTGGACAGTTGCCTGCATGTCGCCGCCGGCGGCGAACCTCATGGCCTGGTCGTAGAGACCCGAGGCAGTGATGAAACCCGCCATGGCGCTCTCTTCCGAACGCTTGGAGGCCGTGCTGACGGCGTTCATGGCCACGACCGCTATTATCAAAAGAAGAAGGCCTCCGAGAAGTTCCTTGTACCTGGCCTTGATGAATACAAGCGCCGACTCGAGGTTGTCGTACACCGGGTCCTTCTTCAGTTCGGTCTTTGAAAGGCGCTTACGGGTTCTGTTAGCCACGATGGACCTCCATTTTACTGATCATATCATACAATGATAAAGAGATGTTCTTCAGGTGATCAATGCCTTCCGAGTTCCTGAGCACGTAGTCGGCTCGAGCGGCCTTCTCGTCAATGGGCAGCTGGTGCTTCCACCTTGCCGGCCCCAGCGGAACGCCGTCCCTCTGGAATATACGCAAAAACGCCCTTTCAGGGGTGTCAACCACGGCCACCACGATGTCGAAGATGCCACCGAGCCCCATCTCGTAGATAAGTGCGCCTTCAAGGGCCCATACTCCGGGTGAACCGCGCCGGGCACCGGCGGCGATCCGGGCCCATCTGGCCATTACCGGGTGCATGGTCGTTCGGAGCCTTTCCATCAGGGGGGCATCGGTGAAAGCCCTGCTACCCACCAGCCTCCTGGCCTCGCTCCCAGTCATGCTCTCCAGCCCCGGTACGCCCAGAGACCTTCTGACCCGGGCCTTCTCCATCAGCCTGTGACCGGCGTGGTCGAGGTGGCAGACGCTGCAGCCCGCGCCCCGCCAGAAGCCAGCCACCGTGCTTGCGCCGGTTCCGCTGTTCCCGGTGAGCCCCACTAGCATCAGCGCAGCCCCCAGCAGATGTTCTCGGCGGTGACCGCCACCTGGACCATGGTCCCCTCCTCCGCTCCCTCGGGAGCGGTGAGCGGAATGTAATTGTCGGTGAGTCCCACCGGCCTGCCTCCGTACTTCCTTCCCTCGACCAGGATCAGACCCTGGCTGCCCACCATGGACCTTCTGAAACCCTTCCTCAGCTCCGCCGACACCCGGCGCAGTTCATCCGCCCGTGCTGTGACGACTTCCGTATGAAGGGGCTTCATGATTGCCGCTGGGGTTCCCGGCCTTGGAGAGAACGGGAACACGTGAAGATACGAGAGCAGCCCGCTCCGGGCCAGGGAGATGTTTGCCGCGTGGTCTTCGGGGGTCTCGCCGGGGAAACCAGTGATGAGGTCTGCCCCCACCGCAGCCCCCGGGAACAGATGGTGAAGCCTCTGGAGAAGCCTTCGGACGCCTTCGGCGGTGTACTTCCTTCCCATGGCCGTGAGCATCCGGGTGGACGCGCTCTGGACCGGTATGTGGAAGTGCCTGCAGACGCCGGGAAGCGCAAGGCGGGAGAGCGCGGCAAGTGTGAGCGAGTTGGGTTCAAGGGAACTCAGCCTCAGCCTGAAGCCTCCCAGCCTCAGCAGGTCGCGCACCAGGTTCCATAGCCTGTATCCATCACCGTAAAGGTCTCTTCCGTAGGCCGCCAGGTCCACCCCCACAAGGCAGATCTCGCGCTTGCCCGAGGCGGCCAGCCCTGAAGCCTGCGAAAGGACGGTCTCACGGGGCTGGCTTCTGGAAGGGCCCCTGGCCAGGGGAACTATGCAGTAGGTGCACCTGTTGTCGCACCCGTCCTGTATCTTGAGAAAGGCCCTGGTCCTCCTGCCCGGGGTGACGGTGGAGGGAAAGAGGCCGCGCGCGCCTTCGGAACGGGGCTTCCCTGAAAGGATACCGGGAAGGTCCTGCTTGCCTTCAGTGCCCAGGACGATGCATTTGCCCAGGCCGGAAAAGGCTTCAGGATCAATCTCCGAGGCGCAGCCGGTGATGACCATCACCGCATCCGGGTTGCCGGCCCTGAAGCCCTTGACGGCCTTCCTGCATCTGGCGCCGCTGCGGCCGGTGACGGTGCATGTGTTCACCACGATCACCTGGGCCTCGTGGAAGCCAGGCACGACGCATCCGTTGAAGCTTTCCACCAGTGAGGCCACCATGGCGTCGGTCTCGCAGGCGTTCAGCCTGCACCCGAGGGTGTATCCGAACACCCTCGGGCGGCTTTCCGGGGTAAGGGCGGGGAACGGCAGGTCCCCCGCGCTCACTTCCTACTCCTCCCCTGCTTCTTCCTGGTCATCACCCGGGACCGTCGGGTCGTCCAGGGACTCGGCAAGCGTGAGGACGGGCTGTTCCTCCGAGGGCTCCAGGGGCGGACGGCCCTCGAAACGGGACCTGAAGGCGTCAAGTTCCTCCTGGCTTCTCCCGTTGAAATAGCTGGTGACGCTGAGAACGATCCTGCGGCTGCTGGGAACCACCTCGATGACCCGGAGCGGTATGGTGTCGCCTGTCCTGAGCACCTTGTCGGGGCTCTGAAGCTCATCCCAGCCCAGCTGGCTCAGGGGGACGAACCCCTCGATGTCCTGGTCCAGGTTGACAACCACTCCCCTGTCCAGGAGCTGGGCAACCTCGCCCTGGACCTCGGTTCCCTCGGGGAACTGCTCCTTCATCCTGTCCCAGGGGTTCTCGCAGGTCTGCTTGAGCCCCAGGCTTATCCTGTGGTTCTCCTTGTCGATGCTGAGCACCACCACGTCAAGCTCGTCGCCCTTGTTGAGGACCTCGGAGGGGTGGGTGATGCGCTTGGTCCAGCTCATGTCGGAGATGTGCACAAGGCCGTCTATGCCGTCCTCGATCTCGACGAAGGCGCCGAAGCTGGTCAGGTTCCTCACCTTGCCGCTGATCTGGGAGCCTATGGGGTAGCGCTCCTCTATGCTCTCCCAGGGGTTGTCCATGGTCTGCTTGATGCCCAGGGAGATCTTGCGCTCCTCCTCGTTCACGCTCAGGACCAGTGCTTCGATCTCCTCCCCCACGTTCAGCAGCTTGGACGGGTGCCGGACATGCTTGGTCCAGGACATCTCGCTGATGTGGATAAGGCCCTCAACGCCCGGCTCAAGCTCGATGAACGCGCCGTAATCGGTTATGCTGGCCACCACGCCCTTGACTACGCCGTCCTTCGGATACCTGTCGGCGACACCCTCCCAGGGGAAGGGCTGAAGCTGCTTGGTACCCAGGGAGATACGCTCTTTGTCCTTGTCGAACTTCAGTACCTTGACCTCTATCTCGTCACCGATGCTCACAAGCTGGGACGGGTGCCTCACACGGCCCCAGCTCATGTCGGTGATGTGAAGCAGGCCGTCTATCCCGCCGAGGTCCACGAAAGCGCCGAAGTCCGTGATGTTCTTCACTATGCCGGTCCTGACCTGGCCCTCTTCAAGGTCCTTTATCAGGGTTTCCTTCAGCTCGCTGCGGGCTTCCTCGAGGACCTGTCTCCGGCTCACCACTATGTTCCGGCGCCTCTTGTTCAGCTTGATGACCCTGAAGTCCAGCTCCTCGCCGCAGAACTTCTCGAGGTTGGGAACCTGCCTGAGGGCCACCTGAGAGCCGGGAAGGAAGGCGTCCACGCCCATGATGCGCACCGTGAGACCGCCCTTGATCCTCTTGATGACGGTTCCCTTGAGAACCGTGTTCTCGTCGTAGGCTGCCTTGATGTCGTTCCAGACCCTGTGGAAGTGGGCCTTCTCCTTGCTTACGGAGACCCTGCCGTCATCGTCCTCAAGCTTCTCTATGAACACGTCAACCCTGGTCCCCTCGGAGACCTGCTCATCGCTGCGGAACTCCTGCCGCGGGATGACGCCCTCGCTCTTGTAGCCGATGTTGACCAGGACTTCCTTGTCGTTGGCGGTGATGATCCGCCCCGGGACTATGGTGCCCACCCGCAGAACGGTCTGGCCCAGCGTGTTGTCGTACTGGGTCTCGAGGAGGCGCCTCTCCTCCCTTGTGTAGTCCTGTCCCTCGATGGCCTCGATGTCCTCTTCGGAGAGACCTACGATGAACTCCTTCTCATCACTCATTGATTCTCCCTTCATCATCTTCGTCAATGTATCCCTTGAAAATGCCGGCTCTTCTCCCGGCATCGGCGATCCTCTCCATCACAAGGTTCGAAACCCCCTGGTTCCCCCCGGCCAGAAAGGCTGACTCCGTCTCGGCCGGGGTGATGGGCGGTCCGAAGGCAACGCTGAAGCCTCCCGGGCGGAACAGCGCCTTTCCGGGTGATACGGTCCCGCTGATATAGACCGGGACCATGGGCGATGCGCTGCGTCTGGCGATCAGGGCGATGCCCTGCCTGCCCCTTCCGAGCAGGCCGGTGCGGCTCCGGGTACCCTCGGGGAACATGGCAAGCGCATGGCCCTGTTCAAGAAGGCTTACGGAGGTCCGGATCGCGCCGGTGTCCACCCCGGTCCTGTTGACCGGGAAGGCGCCCAGCCTGTCCAGCAGGAAACGGGCGGCGCCTCCCCTGAAAAGCTCGGACTTGGCCATGTAGTAAGGGACCCTTGTGGAGGCGGTGCCCATTACCGGCGGGTCCCAGTCGGATATGTGGTTGGATGCCAGAATGACCGGGCCGGTCCGGGGGATGTTGTCGCGCCCCCATTCCCGAAGGCCGAAAAGGAACTTTGCGGCAAGCCTTACGATGCCGTGGACCGCGGGGATCAGCCTTGTTCTCAAACCTGACGCTCCCTGGCCCTGTAGGCGTTGACCACCGCTTCCACCTGCTGTTCCAGGGTCATTGCGGTGCCGTCCAGCCAGACCGCCCCGGGTGCCGCCCTGAGGGGGCTGTCTTCCCTGAAGCGGTCTCGCCTGTCGCGTCTGAGGACCTGGCGGGCCATCTCGGAGATGCTGCCTCCGCCCAGGTCGCGCACGCGCCTCCGGGCCCTCACGGCAGCGTCGGCGACGACGTAAACCTTCATGAAGGCATCGGGGAAGACCACCGTCCCCATGTCCCGGCCTTCGGCGACGGTGTTCCCGCCCCGGGCAAAGAGACGCTGAAGCCCCACGAGGAACGCCCTTACCTCGCGCTGAGCCGAGATGACGCTGGCCGCCTCCCCCATCTCCGCAGTGTTGATGAGACCTGTGACGTCTTCGCCGTCGAGGAGTATGCCGTTTTCCTGCGAGAAGCTGAATTCATGGGTGTTCAGAAGGGCTGCCGCACCCGCCCCGTCATCGAGGGGAAGACCCGCACGGGATACGGCGAGGGCGGAGGCCCTGTACATTGAACCTGTGTTGAGGAAAGAAAAACCGAGGAGATCAGCAACACGCTTTGCCGTGGTGCTTTTTCCGCTGGCCGCGGGGCCGTCTATTGCTATTACCCTATGCAGGCAACTTCACATCCCCTCGTTGAAAGTGGCGCGAATATCATTGATCCGGGGAAAACAGTCAAGTATCGAGCCCCACAAGCCTGTACAGCTCATGGACCTCGGCCTCGGTGAGCCTTCGCCACTTTCCCCTTGGAATGTCCCTGAGGTGCACAGGGCCGTAGCGGACCCTCTCAAGGCCCGAGAGCCTTATTCCGGCGATGGATGCCAGTCTTCTCACTTCCCGGTTCCTTCCGGTGGTGAGCACCAGCCTCAGACGGGAGTCCGCCCCCGCCCTGGCCACGGAGACGGGTTTCGAGAACTGCCCCGGACCGATCAGGGAACCCCTTCTGAGCTTCTCCATGGACCTCTGGTCCGCCGGTGCGTGGAGCAGGAGGATGTACTCCCTCTCCACCCCCCATTTGGGATGGGTGAGGCGGTAGGTCAGTTCACCGTCGTTGCTCCAAAGCAGCAGGCCTCCGGTCCTTATGTCCAGCCTTCCCACCGGAAGGGCTCCGGGCGCCATGCCCCCCGAGAGCGTGTGCACGCCCCTGGCCTCCCCGGTGTCCATTGTGGTCTCGATCCCCACCGGCTTGTTCATGGCGGCGACGAACAGAGGCGGTATCTCCACCCTGGAGCCGTCCCACCTCACCGAGTCGCCCTTCGAGACCCTCACGGCCGGATTCCTTGTGACGATCCCGTTCACCGTCACAAGCCCCTCGCGGATGCCCTCCTCCACCGAGCGCCTTGCGCCCAGGCCCGATCTGGCGAGGAACCTGTTGAGCCGCATTGCCACGTCAGGCATGGTCTTCGTCCCGTGCCAGGTCCAGGGCAGCCTTCTCAAGGTCTTCGGCTCCCAGGGCCAGCAGGTTCCCTATCTCCTCCATACGGGGAAGGTGCTCCAGCCTGGCCAGCCCGAAGTACTCCAGAAAGGACTGGGTGGTCGAGTAAAGAAGGGGCCTTCCCGGGGTCTCCATCCTTCCGGAGATGGCAATGAACTCCCTCTCGAGAAGGGTCTTCATGGCGCTGTCGCAGTTCACGCCCCTTACCGCCTCCACATGGGCGCGGGTGCAGGGCTGGCTGTATGCCACCACCGCCAGGGTTTCAAGGGCGGCCCTGGTCAGCTTGCCGGGGCGCCTGCCTTCGAAGAGCCGTGAGACCACCGGTCCAAGCTCAGGGTCGGTGACCAGCCTGTACCCTCCGGCGAGGAACACGATCTCCATTGCGTGGCCTCCCTGGATGAGAGCCTTCTCCACCCTGGAAACCGCCTGTTCCACTGCTTCCGTTCCGGCTCCCGTGAGTTCGCAGAGCCTCTCGATGGACAGGGGACGGTCGGAGGCCATGAGCAGGGCCTCCACCTCCCTGGCCAGCCTGTCAAGCGTTACTCCCATGCCTGTGTTCTCTCCAGTGTGATGCCGCCGAAGGGGCCGTCCTGTCTGCAGGACACCCATCCCCTGCGCACCAGTTCAAGCAATGCCACGAAAAAGGACACCACCCGCTGCAGGCTCGGTCTCTCGCCGAGAACCCCCCTGAAAGACTCCCCGGAGCCCCGGGGAAGGGCGGCGGAGATCAGATGGATGCACTCGGCGATGGACAGCACAGGCCTCTCCACAAGGTGGGGTTCGGGTGGCGCGTCCTTCCGGGCCAGGGATTCCAGGGCCTCCAGCAGGTCCAGAAGGGATCCGGTGCCGCCGGCCTCGGGCTCCCTGGCTGACTCCTGATACCTGTGCCTTTCGCCGGGAGGGGGGAACGCGTCCCTCCATGCCTCCTCGCTGTCCCTGAGTTCCATGGCGGCCTCCCTGAAGGCCCTGTAAAGTATCAGCTGCCTCAGCAGGGCCCTGCCCGGGTCGTCGGGGTCTTCCGACTGGTCGCTGCGGGAAGGGAGCAGGGAGCGGCTCTTGAGCCGGGTCAGGGTGGCAGCCATGACAAGGTACTCCCCCGCCACGTCTATGTTCAGCTTCTCGGCGTTCCTGATGTAGGCAAGGTACTGGCCTGCCACCAGGGCCATCTGCACCATCGTTACGTCCAGCTCGTCACGGCGGATCAGGAAGAGAAGAAGGTCCAGCGGACCCTCGAAGTCCGAAAGCGTTACCCTGCATGCGCCGGACTCAGGCGGCCTTCTCTCAGCGTCCAAGGCCGAACTCCATCAGGTCCGACGGTTTGTCGGGCCATCCCTCCCTGACCTTCACCCAGGGCTCCACCTGCACCTGTACACCGGACAGCTTTTCCAGAAGGGTTTCCGAGTCCTTCTGGATCCTTGCAAGGGTCTGCCCCTTCCTGCCTATCACCGTGCCCTTGTCGGAGTGCCTGGACACCAGGAGGTTCACCCTGATGTAGAGCTTCCGGTTCTTCCGGGTGTACTCCTCTATCTGTACGGCGGTCGTGTCCGCCACCTCTTCGGGGAGAACGGACATCAGGTTCACCCTTATCCTCTCCGCGGCCAGGAAGCGGCTGGAGTTGAGTGTGGGGACACCATCGGGAAACAGCTGCTCCCTTACCGGGAGCAGGCCGGCCACCAGGGTTCGAAGCCCGGGTATGCCCATGCCTAGAGGTGGGCATACGGTGACCACCCCGGCGGCGTTCAGGTCATAACCGGCCTGAAGGGCCACCGGTACCCTCAGGTCTTCGGGAAGATGGTCGCCGAAGCCCAGGGCCACCACCACGGGCACGCCTCGGCAGATGCCGAAAAGCTCCCTGACCTGCTCCGTCTCAAGGTCCCGGGCGAAACGCCTGGCGTCCACCACCAGGATCACCACGTCACAGCTGCTGAACCAGTTATCGTCAACCGGGTTCTCAAGGGGCTGCGAGTCAATGAAGCAAGCCTGCGACCCGTCAGTGCAGGAGATGCCGGTGATCGGGAAACGGGTGGTATTGGGCCTGTGGTGCACGGGCGAAAGGGTGGAACCGGTCAGCGCGTTGAAGAGCGAGGACTTGCCGGTGTTGGCAGGGCCTGTTATCAGAACGTAGCCGCTGGCCAGCCGGGAAGGACCCATCAGGGAGTTTCCGGAAGCTGGGGCGGCGTGCCCCTCAGGGCCATGAACCTTCCCCCGGCTGTTCCCAGGTACACGACTCCCTCGGAGACCAGGGGCTGGGTGCCTGAGTAGCTGCCCATCTCAAGCGATTCGAGTATCTCCCCGGAGTTGAGGCTGAGCACATGAAGACGCCTGTCGTCGCTGGAGGCGTACACCAGGGTGTCGCAGACCACCGGCGGGACCTGCACCCAGTTCTCGAAGGCGGTGCTCCAGATAAGGGTTCCGGTAGCCCTGTCCAGGCAGACAAGCCTGCCGTCGCAGGTTCCGGCCAGAAGCATGGAGCCCGCGGCCACGGGCCTGGAGATCAGGGTCCTTCCCGAGACTTCGGGCAGGCCTGTCTCCCACAGCGTACCGCCGCTCAGGAGCGAGAATGCGAGTATCCTGCCGCTAGCGAACCCGATGAACAGCGTTGAATCGCATATGGTGGGCGCCGAGGGCTGCGATGCGAAACTCCTGCTCCACAGTTCCCGGCCTTCCGGTGAGAAGGCGGCGGCCTTACCGCTCTCGGTGACGAACACGGCCACTGTGTCATGGAATGCCGGCCCCAGGACCAGGCCTTCCATCGTCCGGTTCCAGAGAAGCCTGCCGGTGCCGGCGTGAAGGGCGGCTATGCCCCCCATGCTGGTCCCCGCCAGGATGATGGTGTCGCGGAACAGCACCACGTCGCTGAAGACATGGTATCCAAGCCCGGTGGCCCACACCCTGGCTCCGGTGGCCCTGTCCAGGCAGTAAACCCGGCCGTCCTGACCTCCGAACCAGATCCGGGTCCCGTCGCCTGCCACGCCCCCGGAAAGGCCGCACACGACGGAGTGGCTCCAGGCCACCTCTCCGGTGGATGCATTGACTGCCCTGAAGCGCATGTCGTTGCAGCCCACATAGAGCGTTCCGTCCAGAAGCACCGGCGGGGAGAAGAACTCGTATCCGGTCTCAAGCTGCCAGAGCTGCCGGAAGGGCCCCCTCACACCCGGCCCCCACGCGGGATTGCCGGTGGAGGTGCAGCCGGCTTGGGGCCATACCCGTGGCAGGTCCGCCGATACCGCAGGCGGCTCCTGTGCCGGGACCACCCCCTGAAGGCCCTGGGACCGGCGTTCGTCCCCCGCCGCCGACTCCCCTCCCCTGCCGCCGGCGAACACCAGCACCAGCACGGCGGCCAGGGCGCAGAGAACGATAAGGGCCGCTACGGACCGTTCCGCCCTTCTTTCCGTTCCTGTCAGAGTTGACGACAATCAGGCTCCCGTCAGTATATCAGGACCGGCGAACCCAGTTCGAGGGTCCTGAAAATGGCTTCCAGATCATCGGATCCCAGGCGGATGCAGCCATGGCTCACGTTTCCGCCCCGTCCCACACCGTAATGAAGAAGGATGCCGCCCCCCAGGTCAAGGGCGTAGCTTCCCAGGGCGCCCGGCACCACCCGGACCCAGACCCTCTCGGAGGCCGTGAGGGAATCGTTGAAGAAGCTTATCTGCTCCTGCCACGACAGGTGATCGGGTATCCGTATCTCCTGGCCGCCTGAGGGCGGCCTCAGGTTCTGCTCCTGCCAGTACCAGTCGGGCCGGTACCAGTAGGGATTGGCGGTCTTGTACAGAACCCGGCGAAGGCCTCTGGGAGTGCTGAAGTCCCAGCTGTGGCCGCTGGCGTTCTCGGTCCACCCCTTGCCGGTGCCCACGAACCCCGACCTGACCAGAAGGTCCCCCCTGCGAAGATGGAAACGGTTCTGGAAGGTGTCTATCACAAGGTAGTAGCCCTGATAGTCCCGGGCAAGCTCGGCCTCGGTGATGCGCATGCGAAGGCTGTCGTTCTGATAGCCCAGCCTTGACAGGGAATCGTACCCTGCGGCAAGCGCTGCGTTGAGCGCCGCCAGGGTGTCGCAGAGCCTCGAGGCGCGAAGGACCTCCTGTTCCTGCAGCAGCATGGAATCGCTCCAGCGGCTGACGCTTCGGGCTGAATGGGCCAGGGTGAAGAGGGCCACCGCCAGACATGCCGCCAGGCAGCAGAACAGCACAGTTGCATGGGGTCTCAAATCGGTTCCTTCCGGTGGTTCAGATGACCGGGTCGGCCACCAGGTTGCGCCTTGTCTGCCAGCGGGCAGGTCTGCCCCTTGTGTCCACATGGACGTAGGGCCCGTGGGCTTCGGTCCACCTGTAGGCTGACGCTCCTCCTGCGGGCACCTCCCCCGCGGCCTCCAGTGCCCTTACCAGGTCCACGACGAATTCGCCGTCGTACACATCTATCCTCTTGTTCCTGTCAACATCGTCCATCAGGTCGTTGGGAGGCCAGCCCTCGATCCAGAAGTCCGCCGCCTTGCCGTACAGGTGAAGCGAGGTGTCCGTTTCGTTGCCGATCTGCGCGTTGTAGGCCGGTGTCCGGAAGCCGCTGATGATGTGTATGGACCTGGCCTCGGGGTAGTGCATCCTGACACTGGAGAGAACGGCTTCCAGCTTCCAGGCAAGGTCGAGGTCGAAGGCCATGTACTGCGGCCAGTCACCCCTTATGGTGCAGAGAAAGTCGCTTATTGCGAAATGGGTGGAGATCCTGGTGTTGTAAGTGGCGCTGTTGAGTTCTATGAAGAAGTCCGGAACATGCTCGCGGGTTGCGGCTTCCGTCCCCCCGAAGAAGCCCATGGGGTAGGAATTCAGGGTGGCGGTGCGCATCCTGCACCCCTGCACCGGCACGATGACGGCCCATTCAAGCGCTGAAGCCGAATCAACGGCTGCAAGGGTGAAGATGCCGTGGGACCGTGGAAGGGTGAACTCGAACTCGCTCCCCTCGCCGCGCATGTCAAGAACGCTCCAGCGCATGGGTCCGGGGGACGAAACCAGCACCCGTGCGCCGGGCTCGGCAATGAACGCGGTGATCTGCCCGGGAAGGGGGTCTCCGTTCACGGTGAGCGCGAAGGGCGGACACTGGGGAACAGGGTCGTCCGGAACTCCCAGAAGCAGCAGCCAGATGAAACCCGCGATCGAGTACGCCAACCGGAACGTCCTTCCAACGTTGCTTGAACACTATGGAATATCTAAGGATTTCACCGCGGCTTCAAGGGGCGGAGACGATGCGGCCATGAACGGACAGCCTCCGGGAGCAGTGCATGCTGACCGCAAGGGGGTACAGCCTGTGTTCGGCCTCCAGTATCCGGGCGGAGAGCGTCTGCTCGTCATCCTCCGGCATAACCGCCACCGGGGCCTGCATGATGATGGGCCCCGTATCGGTTCCCCGGTCAACGTAGTGAACCGTGCAGCCCGTGACCTTGACGCCGTACTCCAGGGCCTGTTTCTGGGCTTTGAGGCCCGGGAACGACGGAAGAAGCGAGGGATGGACGTTCATGACCGCGCCGGGGAACGCCTCGAGCAGGGGACCCTTCAGAATGCGCATCAGCCCCGCCAGACAGACCAGCTCCACGCCCCTTTCCAGAAGGTGTTCGGCCCAGATACCCTCCTCCCGCACGCCGAACCTTGTCCTGTGGGGGCCGGGGTCGAGATAGATCCCCTCCACTCCCAGCCTTCCCGCCAGTGCAAGGGCCGGGGCGTCGGGCCGGTCGGCCAGCAGCACCCTCACATGGCCCGGGGCGGTGTCGCCCTCCACCAGAGCCTGAAAATTGCTGCCCCGGCCGCTCGCCAGAACACCAACCGGTATCCGGGTCATCTGGGTCCCTCCCTCTCCTCCGGAGGGGCCGGAGGCTCGTCTGTAAAGCTCCATGTAACCCCGAAGGTCCATGACCTGTCCTCGGGACGGGTCAGGTCCTGCAACCCCAGGGCGAATGAGAAGGTTCTGAGCGTGAACCCCGCCAGGGCGTCAAAAGTGGCTGTCCACCCGCCTTCCGCGTCAACTCCGCCGGACACTCTGCCGCCGGCCTCCACCCTGGCCCTGTACCAGTTCATGCCGGGCAGGGCCCAGGCCGCCAGTGAGAGGGAGTCACGGTCGAAGTCCCAGCAGAGGCCGGCTGCGCCCCGGACGAGTGAGCCGCTCTCATGGAAGGAGACAGCGGCCCTGTTCACGTCGTTGAACCTCCCGGCAACCCTGAAGGGGCCATGGGCTCCGGTCGCATGGCCTCCAACCGGCCCCGAGTCGGGAAGCACCACGCCTGCCGACAGCCTTCCCGGTACTGAGAGCCCCGCGGAAAGAACATGGGAAGAATCGTCCATGTCACCATGCAATGAGATGATGGCTTCGCCAAGGGACAGGCCGGCCCTGAAGGCTCCCCGCCAGAGCAGATCGGGGTCGGACCATGCGGCGCCCAGCCCGGCGCCAATGGATACCCGGCCGGGGTAAGTGGTGAACTCGCCCAGAAGGAACGGTCTTCTGTCCCCGGGGCTCAGCCTGGAGAAACCGCCGTACAGCCTGGGAAGGCCATCCTGTGAGAACCCGGCGTTGAGTGAGTAGCCGCTTTCCCAGAACACTCCTCCGCCGGAGAGCGAATTCCTTCGCAGGGCCGCCACGGAGACCGCGGACGAGTCTCCCCTGTGCGAACCGAAGCTTCCGAGGACGGACCCGGGAAGCCTTCTTCGAAGGTACACCTCGTACCGGCTTCTGCCGACCGTGTTCTGAAGCAGTGAGAACCCGCTCTCAAGGGAGCTGTCCGGTACCGGGCGGGAAGACATGGTCAGGCACCACTCCCCGCGTGACCAGAGCCCGGCTTCGACAGGGCTCGAGACTGCGGTGGCGACCCTCGATGAACGCGGTGGAACGGGCGAAGGGCCGAAGGGAACCAGGGGTAAACCGTCAAGGATCACCCGTTCCGTCCCGCCTGAGACCAGGAACGGCGCGGCGGCGCTCCATTCCCATCCCTCCTCCAGAAGCATGTACCAGTCCTGCGAGGGATGCCCCTCGCCGGAGGAGAGAAGCGACAGCAGCAGGAAGACCGTCAGAACCCCTCCCTGCCCATCGCCCTGTATGTGAGGACCTTGCCCCGCTCAACACCCGGCTGGTCCAGCGGGTCCACGTTCAGGCCAAGACCGGTGAGGACAGTGGCCAGCTGGTACAGCATCAGCAGGGCGCCCAGGGACGCGGGAGCCACCGGGGGGATCTCCAGCCGGCACACAGGCAGACCGCGCTCGGCCAGGGCAAGAGCCGTGGCCTCCTCCTCCGCCGCCCTGAGCTCGTCCGGGCTGCGCCCCTCAAGGTAGGCCATGGATGCGTACGCCGAGAACGGCCCCGGGATCGCCTTGCCCCCGGGGGGCGGGGTTTCGCCGATGATGGTCACCGCCTTGTCGGGCGGTCCCTCCATGAAGAGCTGCACCAGGGAGTGCTGATCTGCCGGACCCCGGCATGCAATGGGGGTCTGCCCGGTGCATGCGGGATTGCCGTCAAGGTCACGGGCCTTGCCCAGGCTTTCCGCCCATAGCTGAGAGAACCAGAGGGCGGTGTTGAAAAGCAGGTCGGTGTAGGGCATGAAAACGTTCACGGGATGGCTGTGAAAGCAGTGAAGGCATGCGGATGAAACCCGTCCGGCCAGGCTCTCGCGTCCGTGGGTCAGGAAGTCGTCGAGGACATCCCCTGCTCCACACAGGAGCGACTCCACGTCGATCCCGGCGAAGGCCGCCGGAAAAAGCCCCACGGGGCTCAGAACGCTGAACCGCCCCCCCACGGCCGGAGGGACCGGAAGCGTATGCCAGCCCCTGTCCGCGGCCAGCCTTCGAAGGTCGCCCCTTTCAGGGTCGGTGACGGCGAAGATCCTTGAATCGTCACCCAGCCAAGGGTAAAGACCCATGAGGATGGAAAGGGTCTCGGGGGTGCCTCCGGACTTGGTGATGACCGCCAGTGAAGTGCGTGCCGGGTCGCACGAGCCCATGAAGCCGGAGATGAGCCTGGAATCAGGGGATTCCAGCACTGGCACATTGCGTCCCGATGGGTTTCCCAGGGCGCCCAGAAGGGCTCTGAGCCCCAGGGATGAGCCTCCGATGCCGCACACGGCCAGCGTGTCTCCCATGGATGCGGCCTTTTCAGCGGCGTTCAGGGACAGGCGAAGCAGTTCCCTGTCATGCGGAAGGTCGGCGAACCCCAGCCTGCCCTCTTCCCTGAACCTGTGAAAAAGGGCGATGACATCCTGAGGGACAAGAGGGTAGTCGAATGAGGTCCTGAACCACATCCCTTTCATGCTCCGTCACTCCCTTCCGGCCGCCCAGGGGACCAGGGGCAGCGAGTCCAGCGAATGCCCTGAATAGACAAGCACCCCCGAATCGGTTTCGCCCAGCACCCTCACGGGAATGCTGTCGCCGGAGGCCGATACCACGAATATATGAAGCCCCGACTCCCTCAGGGCTGTTCCCGGCACGGTCCATGATCCGGGAAGGCAGAAGGCGCTTTCGGGCACCATGCCCCTCACCAGAGCGGTGTCGGCGGAAAAGCCCAGGATGGTCAGCCCTTCCATGGGTGGCCAGTACGGGAGAGGGACCGGGGACGTGAGCACCCAGAGCGATTCCGCCCTGGCGGAGATCACAGCCAGGGTGTCGCCGGGGTTCAGCAGAAGTCCCCTCGGAGGGAAGGAAACCTGTCCTTCAAGGGGTGACAGCACCCATCGGACCCAGGGGGGGGAAGCCAGAACTGCCCGCAGGCTGTCTGCCGAGGCTGTGTCCCCCCTGGCCCCGGCAAGTGCAAGCTCCATCTCGGTCCTGGATCGAAGGAAGGCGCCTACGGGATCCATGAGCCTTGCAAGGGTGTCCCCCGGCTCCACCCGCCCGATAGCGGCCACAGAGTCAAGAAGGAACTGGTCGCTTCCGGCCAGAAGCACCGGAACAGGCCTGCTTTCCAGGGCTCTTGCGGAGAGCCGGACACCGGGGGCTGCCAGAACGTTCAAGGCCTGTACCGGGACTTCCGCTGTGCCCGGCCCGTTCCCCGGCCCGCAGGAAAGCACTGGACATAGAAGCAGGACAAGCTTAGTTTTTCGCAACTGGTCACGTCCCTTCACCACAACCCTGATGGAACACCCGACATGAAAAGATACAAGTTTCCGTTGCTCACCGCCCTGCTCATAGTTTCCGCTTCCTGCGGCAGGCCCGCCAGGACCAGCGGCTTCTTCGCAGGTGGGATCACAGGCGCCTATCAGCCTGGAACCGTCGAGACCTTCGAAGCCGCTCCCCTGGTCCCCTCCGACACACTGGTGAACTGCCTGTTCACATCCCCCCAGGACAGGCCCTTCGGAACGGTTCCATACGAGGTTTACGGAGGCGCGCTGCAGATAGACAACGCCTACGGCACCGAGCCGGTGGTCCTCCTGAGCAACGCCGGGCTCCTTCGGGACGGCCTTGTTGAAGCCCGCTTCAACCTGGTGGAAGCCCCGCTGCACACCGTGGTGGGCATAGTGCTGCGGGCCGCGGACGAGCGCAACTTCGTCCTCCTTGGGGTGAACTCCCGGGGGCAGTACACCGTTCAGGAGTACCGGAACGGCCTCTGGTACACAGTGATGGGGCTCGGCAGCTTCGAGCGCAGCAGGCTGCTGCCGTTCTCGCAGCCTTCGGTGGAACTCTCGGCCCTGGTCCACGGGAGCTACGTTGACCTCTCCGTCAACGGCCAGCTCATCCAGGTGGTTAGGCTTAGGATGCCAGCCCTTGGGGTGACCGGCGTGTTTGCGGATGCCGGCATCAGGACCGAGCTGGACAGGTTCACGGTGGTACCGGTCCAATGAGCCTTCCGTTCCTGGCCGTCATCACCGCTGCCGGGCTTTTTTCCACAGCCGTTCTGGATCATCAGGAACCCGCGCAGGACGAGAACCCCAGCGGAATACCCGTGCTGTGCTACCATCATGTATGCGATCCCCCGGTGCAGTACGGCGTTTCCACGTACAGGCTTCGAAGCGACCTCGAGGCCCTCTATGCCAACGGGTTCTTCCTGATCACTCCCCGGGACGTGGAGAACCGCCTGATCCATGTCCCCGCGGGGAAGAGACCGGTGATGATAACCTTCGACGACGGCTGGGAGGACAACTTCAGCTTCATGCCCGGAACCCTTCAGCCGGCCCCCCGGAGCGCCCTGGGAATAGTCCAGGCCTTTCTCGAGGAGCACCCTGATTTCGGCGGCGGCGTCACATTCTTCGTGAGCTGGGACAAGGTGCCCTTCGGCGAGGGAACGCTGGAGAAGTTCCACGCCCTTCTGGACATGGGCCACGAACTGGGGAACCACTCGCTGAGCCATTCCTCGTTCCTGGGCCTCTCCCCCGACGGATGGAAGCGCCAGGTGAACGGAGCTCTGGACCGCTTCAGGGACAGGCTGGGAATGCGGACCGGGGAGGTCAGGGCGTTCGCGTACCCCGGCGGAGCCATTCCATCAGGCACCTCGGTCCAGAGGAGCATGGCCTCCCTGGACTGGAACGGCAGGCCATCGGTGACCACGGCGTACATTGTTGACGGGATGATAACCAGCTTCTCCCGGGTTTACGGCCGGGAACTGGGCATCTACTCCATTGGCAGGATTGACATGAGCATGTATTCCGTGGCTGAACTCCTCCGCTGGAGGAACCTGATGGTGGCCGGCGAAGGAAGGACGAGCATAAGAAGCCCCCTGGCCTGGAAGCCCTAGTCACTTGCTGCCGTAACCCTGCTGTCCGTATCATTCACACTGGAAACCCGTCAAGGCATTGAACCCTTCAAGGGGGTAGCAATCATGACATTAATGGCAATAGCAGTAGTTCTTTTTATGTTCACTCCCGCATCGGTGACCCTTATCCTCAAGGCCAACGGCCTGGACAACCCTCCAAAGGAGAACGGAAGGACCGAGTACGAGCTTTCGGATGTGAACGGCGACGGGCATCCGGACATCGTTTCCGTGGGCGACCACGGAAACCCCGGCGGGGGTCAGCTGGGCATCATGGTCTGGTTCGGCGACGGGCTGGGAAACTGGAGCGTTGCCAAGGAGGGTAACTTCGGGTACGGCGGATGCGCCCTGGGCGACCTGAACAACGACGGGACAATGGACATCGCCTGGGGCATCCACCACGACTACGGGAGCGGCGGTTTCGGCGACAGGCTCATAGGCGCCGCCCTGGGCAACGGTACAGGCAACGGATGGATACCCTGGGACGACGGTCTGGCCGAGAACGGCGAGACATGGGGAATGTTCGCCACCGACCTTGCCGACTTCGACAACGACGGACTGCTGGACATCGTCTGTCAGTCCTTCGGGTCGGGCAACGGGGTGAGGGTTTACAGGAACCACGGCGACGGCACCTGGACCCAGGAGTGGGAGATGGGCGGGGGAAACGTTTTCTATACCGTGGAGACCGGTGACTTCAACGCCGACGGCAACATGGACTTCATATGCACCCGCCCCGGCACGAACATCTTTTTCGGCGACGGTGGTTTCGGCTTCACCCTGATGCAGACGGGCTTTCCTTCCAACTACGTGAGTGCCGTTGACGCGGGGGACTTCAACAACGACGGCGCGGACGATATCCTTGCCGCGATGGGAAGCGACTCGGGGGTCAGGGTCTATTCGTTCAACACGTCATCCCAGCAGTGGATAGACCACTCCCTGGGGCTCCCCTTCGGGCTGATCCATACCATGGTCCAGTTCGGCCATCTGAACGGCGACGAATACCTCGACGTCGTGACCTATTCCGGGACCATGGGCCGCACCTACATGGGAGACGGACAGGGCAACTGGACCGCGGACGCCACGTTCTCCTACTCCACCCCCGGCCACTTTTCGGCCATGAGGGTGGGAGGGGACTTCGACCATGACGGCCGTGAGGACATCGTAGTCCAGGCTGCGGAGGGCACCGCCTACAACTACACCAACATAGCCAGGGCCTACTCCCCCTGGCAGCAGCCGGCTGTTCTGGCCACGAGGCTGGTCACCCCCCGGGGGGGCGAGACCTTCATGGCGGGCTCGGTCCGCTTCGTGAAGTGGCTCACAGGGGTTCCGCCGGCGCTGGGCAAGGCCGCTGTTGACATCCATCTCTCCATCTCCGGGCCCGGAGGCCCATGGGAGCCCATTGCCCTGGGGCTTCCGGACAACGGCCTGTTCCAGTGGACCGCGCCCCAGGTGAACTCAACGGCCTGCCGGCTCAGGCTCACGGCCTCCGCCGGGGGCCAGAGCCACCAGCACGTCTCCCCCGGCGACTTCTCCATACTGCAGGGCGTGGGTACGTGGGAGGACCCTTCCGAGCCGGTTCCGCCGGGCCGCCTCTCGGTGTTCCCCAACCCCAGCGCCGAACCGCCCGCATTGTCGGTTCAGGGTTTGGTCCTCGACCTTGCCGTTTACGATCTCACCGGAAGGCGTGTGCTCAGCCCGCCGGTGCCGGCCGGCGGCCTTGCGCTTCTGGCCCGGGACGATGGCAGTGCGCTGCCCGCGGGGGTTTACGTTGCGGTTGCCAGGACCCCGGAGGGGATACTGGGCGCCATGTTCGTGCAGCTGGGGGACTGAGCCCTCAGAAGCCTATGAACCAGCGGCGTTTCGTGCCTGCCGGGTGAAGCCTGAGCCACAGGTCATCGGGCAGATACACCCTCGTGCCGCAGTACCCGCACGGAACCAGCCTTTCCTTTCCGTCGATCATCAGGGAAGCCGAGCATTTAGGGCAGCCCAGGGCGACCGGGCCGCTGCCCGGGGGCGTGTCAATTGCCTGGGATCCCGGCATGCTTCCGTCGGTCCGTCCCCCTGCGATGAGCTTCGCCTTCTTCACAGCGCTCCGGAACCACTCCGGGGCCCCGGTGATCCCCATTGCCCCGCCGCAGGCCCTGCAGACCAGCCGTTCCCCCGCCCTGTCCACTTCCGTATCGAAGTCCTCTTTGCATTCCGGGCAGTAGGGAACCTGGTTCCCGTAGAGCAGGGTCATGTTGAAATGGCCGAATATCGTGCTCTGACAGCCCTTTCCGGCCTGCATGGACCTTGACGCGGCAACCGCCTCGCTGAGCGTATCCCGCCAGACCTCAACGGGAAAATCAAACTCCCCCATACAGGCGCCGCATATGGCCCTGCGGCGGGGCCCGTCGAGGTGGACAGGCGCGTCGCAACGGGGGCACCTGACGCTGAGCTCCACCATGCACCACTTCATGCGGACCATCCTCTCCTCCGTCTCTCAGCGGTACTGCGCAGCCTTCCTTCCGCCGAACGGCAGGAAGAACGCCGGCACCGCCAGTGAGACCAGCATTCCAACCGAGCCCGCAAGGGGTGTCTTGCCCGGACCCAGGGTGAAGAACAGCGTGACACAGGTTCCAAGCCCCAGGATCGAGGCGACCAGGGCGGCGGTCCTGCCGGTGCGTCTTCCCAGGATGCCCCAGATGAAGGGCCCCAGGAAAACGGAAGCGATGGCCCCCCAGGAGACGGAGAGTATGGTGACTATCACCGCCGGCCGGAGCATGGCCAGCAGCATCGAGAGAACGATGAAGAAGGCGCTTCCCAGCCTCATGAGCCCGGTGAGGGTCCTGTCGCTGGCCCCGGGCTTCATCATGCCGCGGTAGAAGTCCACGGTGAGCGTGGAGCTGGATATGAGCACCAGGGCAGCCAGCGTGGACATGGACGCCGAGAGTATCAGCAGCAGGATCACCACGGACAGCCCCTGGGGGACCACCGTGGAAAGCATCTCAGGCATCAGGGCGTCGAAGTTCGGGGTTCCGGCGGCGGTGAAGGCGGCCGGGTTGTTCCCGGGGGACAGGAAGAGCCTGGTCAGTGAGCCGATGAAGTAGGCGGTCCCGGTGACGAGAAGGGCGAAAACGGTTGAGGCGGTCATGCCTATCCTTACCGCCCTTCTATCCCTCACGGCGTAGAACTTCTGGACCAGCTGCGGCATGGCGAAGGGGGCCACGCTGGTGAGGAAGACCAGGGAAGCCAGCGGCACCAGCCCCGGAGGACCCACCGGCGCAGCCAGGGCCGGGTTGATGGCCCTGAGTTCCTGGACGATGTTCGGGAGCCCCCCGCCCTCCCTGAGGGTGAAGGTGAGAAGCACAACCACGCCAGCCGTCATTATCATGCCGAAGAACACGTCTATCATGGACATTGACTTGTATCCGCCCAGGACCAGATAGACCCCCGTGAAAACCCCCATGAAGAGCAGAACGTAAGTGTAGGGCAGGGCGAAGGTCACCTCGAAGAGGTAGCTCAGGCCCATGAAGACCGCCGCGGTGTAGGGTATCATGAACACGAATATGCAGATGGATGTGAACAGCCTGATGGCCCGGGAGTCGAACCTGGCCTGAAGGAAGCCCGGCATGGTGTAAACGTCGTACTCCACCGCGGCCTGCTTGATGCGGTTGCCCAGCAGAAGCCAGACACCCAGCACGCCGATGACGGAGTTGCCCAGGGCCACCCAGAGGCCGGAAAGGCCGAAGCCCCAGCCTATGCTTCCGGCGAAACCAATGAACAGCACCGCGGAGAAGTACGCGGTCCCGTATGAGAAGGCGGTCATCCAGGGGCCCACCTTCCCGCCGCCCAGCAGGTAATCGTTGAAGTTCCTGGTCCTCCTGTGGCCCAGAAGCCCTATCACCACGATGAGAAGTGTATAGCATCCAACGGCGATGTACCTTGCCAGCATTTTCTCCCCTTCTGCCTCAGTGTATGAACGTTTTCCAATCCCTTTCGGGAACCTCGTGGAGGGGGCTCAGTTCCCTTTTCCCAACACACAGCACCGCCCGGAGCCTGGTCCCGCGGGGTCTTGTCCTGCTGAGCCCCGGAAGGAGGGGGAACAGCATCTTCACCACCCCGTTCCAGAGGCAGCCCAGCCCCATGGCCTCGGCCTGCAGGCTCACCATCGCGGCGGCTATGACGCCGTCGTGGTTCGGAGTGGTGTTCCTGACCGGCGTGAAGAACAGCAGCATGCACGGGGCCCGTCTCGTAACAGGGTCGCCGCCCTCCGCCATGAGCCTGACGTACCTGTCCAGCCCCAGCAGACGCGCCGGAGCAAGCAAAGGGCGCAGGAACCTGCGCACAGGCTCCACCACCAGCCCGGCTATCCTTGAGACCCCCTGAATGACCACCACGGCGTTCCCCTGTGAGTTGGTGCCCGTGGGGGCGTAGCCGACCGGAGCCAGAAGGAGCTTGAGCTCGCTTTCGGAAAGTTCCCCTTGACGGAACGTCCTTGCGCTCCTTCTTCCCTTGCAGAGCGCAAGAAGCCCTTCCGGTGGGACCGGGCAGGGAACCGCCGGGGGAAGGCCGAAGGCCCCGGCGGGGCAGAATGCGCCGCAGTGGCCGCAATGGATGCAGCTCTTTCGAAAACCGGCCACGAAACCCCGGGGATCAAGGATTATGGACTGGGACGGGCATACCCTTGAACAGGTGCCGCATCCGGTGCAGGCATCCCGTTCGAAACGGCTCTCAGGGCAGAATCGCAATGTGAACCTCCGATGTGGTGAGCCCGGGAAGCACCTCCACCACCCCGGGCCATGCTCCGTACGGTTCCCCGGGGTTCCAGACCCCGTTCCCGTTCGCATCCACGAACGCCGCCAGGGTGTACCTGCCCCCGGGAACCCCGGTGATGGAGTAGGGACCCGGCGGGACCGCCAGGACCCTGGGCTCGCCCGCCGAGCCTGCGGGTGCAAGGATCAGCGTGGCCTCCCTGGACGTTCCGGTCAGGGTTCCCTCAATACCGCCCGGAAGAGTGCTCCACGCCGTGGTGAACACCCAGCTCTGTCCCTGCAGGGTGTCGCCCCAGAGTGTGGTCAACCCGTCCCCGAGGTCGATCCTGTACTGCCTCTGACCGCTCAGGTGCTGTTCAGGGGTGAAGTTGAAGGTCACGGCGTCGAAGCGCTCCATCGTCCCCGGGACCGGAGCGCCGTCCGAAACCCGGGTCACGGTGTACCTGGCCGCCACGCTGTCCAGGGGCACCCATGCGTTCAGGGTGATGCTGTACGGCCCCGCCGGCGTGACCTCGGCCAGTCCGTCCGAGGGAAAGGCGATGACCACCGCGAACTCCTGTGCCGGAAGGGTGTCTGTTCCCCAGAAGGAGAGGCTGTCGGGCCTGGACGGGTTTCCCATCAGGTCGAAGACGCCTCCCGTGAAAAGGGTGAGCAGCGTGTCCGGAAGACGCTCGGTGTAAAGGATCATGCTCATGCTGGCCCTTCCCGGGATGAGCGAAGTGCCGAGTATTCCGAGGGCTTCCCCCCCGGGGCCCGTGATGCGGAAGAGGCCCGGTTCCGGTGGAACCCTGGAAAGCTCCTCGTTCCACTGGATGAACACGTGGTGATTGTCCAGCGGACCCGCCTCCACCATCCTGGGCCCCACGGTGTCCACCACCGCCATCACAAGATCGAGGTGGACCGGAACTCCCTGCAGGACGCTGAAGGTCTTCATCACCCCCGGCTCGGTCTGGTCCTCCCAGGTCCTGCTGCCGTCACGGTCGTCGAAGGCCAGTATCCTGTAATCCCCGGGTTCCAGCCATCCGATCCGGCCATGTCCGGATGTGTCCGGGTATGCGCCGCGGATGCTTGTCAGGGTGTCGGTCATGGTCTGGAGCCTTACCGTGGTGGTGGTTGGTGCGCTGCCTCCGCCCTGCATGGAGGCGCTGAAGGTGAGAGTGGACGTGAGGGCGGTGTCGGCGGTGGTCCAGGCCAGGCTCAGGGCCTCCGGGGAGGGGTTGCCCCTGGCGTCCCTCAGGCCGGGCGGTACAAGAAGGGTGAAGGTGGAAACGGAAGGCCGTTCAAACAGCCTGAACTCCATGGTGTTCCCCTTGAACCTCAGGGAGTGGGCGCAGTGAGGGTACATGACCGGCACCACGCTGTACGGTTCGAGGCGTTCGCTGAAGTGCAGGACCAGAAGCTCGGGAAGCCGACTCACCGCCCCCGGCGCGGGAAAGCACTCCACGAAGACCGGAGGGTCCCTGTCTTCGGGGCCCCCTCCCGGGGCCACCACCCTGGCGCACCCGGCCGGCAGAAGAAGGATCACGGCGAAGAGGCTAAGGTCTTTCATTCCTGCGGGCCGTTTTCCGGAGTGTGTTGGCCTTTCTGAACAGAGTGAGAGCCTCGGTGTCCCGCTTCTGTTTCTCCAGCACCACCGCCAGTTCTATGTGGAAGTCCGGCTGGCCCGGATCTCTCTCCACGGCGTTCCTGAGGTACTCCTCGGCCTCGGCGAGGGCTCCTGTCATGTTGGCGCACTTCCCCATGAAGTACCATGCCGCGCTGTAGTCGGGGGAACGCCTGATGACCTCGCTCAGGGTGTCCATCGCCTGGGAGAAGAGACCCCGGCGGAGCAGGGAGACTCCCTCGAGGAACCTCATGTCCAGCTGGTCGGCGCCCGCCTCGGCTGCCGCGGCCCTCCACCCCTGTTCCCTCAGGGTTCCCAGGCCGGCCAGCAGCTGAAGGATGTTTCCGGCGGGGGTTTCGTCAACCGAGGTGAACCTTGGGGTGGCGGGCGCCGGTTTCGGGGCGGGCTTCTCCTCCCTTCGGCGCAAGGCGGCCTCCTCCGTGAAGGCTGCCTCCAGTTCGTCCCGTGTGGTGACTGCCGCCGGCGCCGGTTGGGGCGCCTCGGGATGGTCGGCTGCGGATCCCTCGGCGAAGAGGGCCATCTGCCTTCCGGTGAGCCTTTTGTTCTGAAGCTCCCTGAAGATGCTCAGCTGTTTGTCCCCGTCCTCGATCCGTATAAGGGGCCGGAGCTGGTACTCGGTTATGGAGTCATCGGCCAGCACCTCGCGCCTGAGTTCCTCGGGGAGTTTCAACAGGTTCAGCACCTGGGTTATCCTGGCCCTGGAGAAGCCCAGCATGTCCGCGAGCCTGCTGCGGTTCTCGATGATACCCGCCCTGAGAAGACCCTGGAAGAGAAGGGGTTCCTCAGCCGCGTTGCCTATGGATTCATGGGCGGGGCCGACCTGCACCGCGCTTCTCACCACAAGGCACCTGATGGTGCTCCTGTTCTGGGCCGCCGCGCGCCAGAAGGTTCGGTGGTTCCCCACCAGGGTCAGCCCCTTGTCGAACTCCACAAGGACCGGCGGCGGCTGGGGTCCATCGTCCCCCGCCGAAGGCGACCACCCGCCCGGCGGCGGCGTGACGGAGATGTCCGACAGCTTCACCTCCTCCAGCGGAAGGTGCTCCAATGCCCTGTCAGTATCCCTTTCCATTTTCCCCTCCTGCTTCAAGGAAACGCTCCAGGGCTTCCGGCGAGTCGGCCCGCAGCAGGCCGGGAAGCCTTTTGAACATGTTCCGCTGGCGCCTGGCGTAGCGCCAGGTGTTGACCTTGACGGCCCGCACCGCTTCCTCCAGCGGAAGGCGCCCCTCAAGGTGGTCGAGGATCTCCCTGTAGCCTATGGTGTTCCCGAGTACCGGCTCCCGGCCGAAGCCCCTGGCCAGAAGTCCCCTGACCTCGTCAACAAGGCCCTGTTGGACCATCTCGTCCACCCTGCGGTCTATCCTTGGTCTCAGGGCTCCGCTTCCGGCATCCAGCATCACGAACCTGAAGGAACCCGAGAACGAGCCCCCTCTTCGAAGGTCTGAGGCCCTCTCGCCGCTTTCCAGACAGATCTCGAGCGCCCGCAGCAGCCGGACCCTGTCGGAAGGGGCTACCCTGCTTTCGGGGTCCAGGGTTGACAGTATCCGGTGAAGTGAGCCGGGAACGCTTTGCTCCAGCATTTCCAGCGCACTCCTCAAGCCGTCGTTCCTTCCGGGAAGGCTGTCGGTCATGCCTGCCATGGCCATGAGGTAGAGCGCGCTTCCCCCCACCACCAGGGGCCTGCCGCCTCTCTCAATGATGGACGACACGGTGCGGCAGGCGGTTTCGGCGAACCAGCCCGCGGAAAGGATGGTATCGGGGTCCGCCACATCCAAAAGATGATGGGGAACCAGGGCCCTGTCCCGTGCGCCCGGTTTTGCGGTGCCGATGTCCATTCCCCTGTAGAGCTGCCTGGAATCGCCGCTCACGATCTCCACGCCGGGGTGCCGCAGGGCGAAGTCCATGGCAGCCATGCTCTTGCCGGAGGCAGTGCAGCCCACCAGCACCGGGACGGCCTCACCTGCCAAAACGCTTCTCCATCTCCTCGAAGGTTATCTCCACAAGCGTCGGCCTTCCGTGGGGGCAGTGGAAGGGGTCGGAGGTGGCGAACAGCCTGTGGAAGAGGGTCCTTATCTCCTCCCTGTCCAGCTTCTGCCCGAATGTCACCGAACCCTTGCAGGCGGTGGCCGCGGCAAGGACCTCCTGCTGAGAGAGGTTCGCATCGAGCCCCGAGGCGAACGAGGCAAGTATCTCCCGAACGGCCTGGGTTCCCCGGTGAATCCCCAGAGGTACGGAGAGTATCTCGAGGGTGTTGCCCGTTATCCTTATGTCGAAACCGGCCTGAATGATCAGCGGACCGTACAGCCCGGCCAGGGCCAGTTCGTCATGGTCCAGCTCAATGACCTCGGGCAGAAGGAGCTGCTGCCTTCCCGCAGAGGACTCGCCCTGCATGGCCTTGAGCACCTGCTCGAAGACGACCCTTTCGTGCGCCGCGTGCTGGTCCACCACAAGAAGCCCGTTTCCGGAAGCGGTGACAAGGTAGGAGTTGTTGACCTGTATGATCGGAACAGCCTCAGCCCAGTCCTCCGCGGCTTCTGCCGGAAGCGGCGCCTGAATGGGTGAATGGGGCGAGTTAAGGTCAAGGGCGGCCTGCACTGCCCCGGGACCCGGGCGGCATGCTGATCCAACGGCGGGATACGACACGGCAAGCTCCCGGACCCGTTGGGCAGACATTGCATCGAGAGAGGACGAGACAGCCCGTCTCACGTGCCCGGGGTCTCGGAAGCGAACCTCCTTCTTCGTGGGATGAGCGTTCACATCCACGGAATCGTGGGGAAGCACGATGCTGCAGAGGAAGAGGGGGCTTCCGGCGGGGCCTTCCAGTGTATCGTTGAGAACACCGGAGACAAGCGGGGACGAGACCAGTCTTCCGTTCACGAGGACGTACTGGTGCCTCCTGCTGTTCCATAGCTTTCCCGGGAACGCCAGAAGATGCGCCCCTACGCCTCCGGATTCGCCGGAGCCCTCGACGAAGGGGTCGGCCGGGGCCAGGGAGTAGCGTCTTCGAAGCCGCTGTTCAAGGGATTCTCCCGCCGGAAGGACGAAAATGGCCCTCCCCTCGTGGCTGAGTGCAAAGGACGTGCCCTGGTGGGCAAGCGCGCAGCCGGTGACCACCCTCTCGATCCAGGACAGCTCGGTGGATTCCGAACTGAGGAACTTCCTTCTTGCGGGCTGATTGAAGAAGAGGGCCTCCACCGACACCGTGGTTCCCCGGCTCCTGCCCGCCGGGACCAGGTCCTTCACCTCGCCTCCGGCCATTGTCAGCTTCCACCCCTCCCTGCCGTCGGAGGTCAGGATGGTCATCCGGCTCACCCCGGCGATGCTGGGCAGTGCCTCGCCCCTGAAGCCCAGGGTCCCTATCCTGTCCAGATCGCCCGGATCGGATACCTTGCTGGTGGCGTGGCGCTCCACCGAGAGAAGAAGGTCGTGACGGTTCATGCCGGTTCCGTCGTCACGGATGACGATGCTCTTGCGTCCGCCCCTCTGGAGTTCGACGATCACCTCCTGAGCCCCTGCGTCCAGCGAGTTCTCGAGGAGTTCCTTGACCACCGATGATGGTCTCTCCACCACCTCGCCGGCGGCGATGAGGTTGATCATGTAATCGGACAGGCGTCTTACCGGAGGCATGCGTATCTCCTTACCGGCCTGGTACCGGGGAAGGGAGTCGAACCCTCATGCCCGATGGGCAACGGATTTTAAGTCCGTTGTGTATGCCAGTTCCACCACCCCGGCACGGCCAGGCTGTCTGTTAACGCACGAATATACACTAACGTCCCGGAAGAAGCCCCGTTCCCTCCGCAGCCCCCATGCCCAGCTCCAGTCCGAGGGTCCATCCGCCGCCCCGGCGCACCCATGCCGAAAAGGCTCCCCAGGGCAGGTCGAAGATGGTGCCGCAGCTCCAGTCGCCGCCCTTCGCCGCCGAACCCGAAAGGCTTAGCGGCCCGATCCTCAAGCCCGCTACGCAACCCGGGCCGGGCCAGACCACCCCGAACTCCAGCAGGGAGTCCAGTCTGAATGTTCCGCCGAAGCGTGTGGAATCGCTGGAATGGACCACCGCCAACAGACCCGGGCCGCCCCGGATGAGGGCCACCGCCTTTCCGGTGACGGTGCCGTCCCTGTTCAGGGCCGGGCCGCTCCGGAGGCTTACCCCCCGGAAGGAGAAGGCTGACTTCAGCCATGGCCTGCCTCCGGCCAGGGCTGGCCCCATGTACAGACCGGGAAGAAGCCGTACCGAGAACCCCACCCCGCTCCCCCCCGGTCCCGCGGCTGCGGTGATGCCGGTCGACTCCCACAGGACCCCGGGATGAAGCCCGGATGAGTCCCCCATCACTCCCAGCCCCAGACGGCCTTCGACCGCTTCAAGGAAGGCGCTTTCGCGAAGTGAGTCCACCCAGACCCCCAGGCCGGGAAGGCCGGGGGACTCCAGAGTGTACCCCCAGAGTTGCCGGGAGAACAGACCGGCGGTGAAGAAGGTCCTTTCTCCCGTGGTTCCGTTGCCCCTGCAGTGAAAACTGCCGGTGTTCCCCGCCGTGAACCCGGCCCTGAAGAAAAGGCCCGGAGCGGCCGGGCCCCGGTATTGAAAGGGCGCCATGAAGGCGGCTTCGGGAACAGGGATGCCAGGCTCGAGATCCGCCAGGAAGAGCCCCACCCCCGAAGGGTCAGAGAGCGAGAGCAGCGCCAGCAGGAGTATCAAGGCTCATCCCTCAGGGCCCGCATTATCAGCCTTGCCTTTTCCCTCCCGATGCCGGGCACCGCGCAGAGTGCCTTCTCGTCCGCGGCGGCGATCCTTTCCACGCTCCCCAGCGCCCTGAGGAGCGAGGCCTTCAGCGCCGGCCCGATCCCGGGTATGTCGTCCAGGGCCGAGTGTGTGGCCTCCCTGATGGAGCGCTGGCGGTGGAAGTGTATCACGAAGCGGTGAGCCTCGTCGCGGATGGCCCTGAGAAGCAGCACCGGGGGCGCGTCCCGTGGCAGTCTAATCCACTCCTCCTCCGGCGCGGTGAGTATCTCCTCCTCCCTTTTCGCCAGCGCGGCGAACCTGGTGGAGGGGAGCGCCTCACCCCCGGCCTCCCAGGCGGCCCGGAGCTGGGTCAGGCCTCCGTCAACCAGAAAGAGATCGGGTCCGGGCCCTTCAAGGTGGCTTATGAACCTTCGCACAGCGTTCCCTATCATTCCCGGATCGTTCCTGCCCATCTCATCCGGCATGGAGAAACGCCGGTATCCGCCCCTGTCGGGAACACCGTCCCTGAAACTCACAAGCGCGGCCACGGGGTTCGAGCCGTGATGGGTGGAGGCGTCGAGACACACCATCCAAAATGGGGGCTTCTTCATTCCCAGAATGTCCGCCACGGCCTCAAGGGCCGCCCTTCGCCTTTCCGGACCTCCCGCCGGCCGTCTCCAGGCAAGCCTGGCCAGGAAGTGCTCAAGGTCGCGTACGGCTGTGTCCACAAGGGTTTTCGCGGCCCCCCTCCCGGGAACCCTCACCGTCACCGCGCCCCCCCTTCGGGAGGACAGCCAGCTTTCGATGGCGCGCATGTCGTCCGGAGGCTGTCCGCACACTATCTCCCTGGGCACATCGCTGTTGTCGGAGTAGTACGAGCGTATCAGAAGGGAAAGCCTCTCGCCGGGTTCCGCCAGTTTCCAGGATGAGCCGAAGGGCAGCCTGAGAGTACCCAGCGAACGCCCCCCCCTGACCTGAAGCACGATGCCCCAGTTGTCCATCACGGCGAACACGTCCCTTGAGACCGCGTCCCTTGCCGATTCCCGGGCGGGCCATCCGAACGAGTCGAGCCTGTGAAGCAGATCCCGGTACCGTGCTGCGTCTTCGAACCGGAGTTCGGAACTGGCCTTGAGCATGCCCTTGCGGATCGATCCCCGGGCCTCCTCCCACCTGCCGCCCAGTATCCTCAGCAGGGCCCTGACCGCTCCCATGTAGCCCTGTGTGTCGCCGCCGGTGCAGGGCGCAGGGCACCGGTTCATCTGGCCCATGAGGCAGGGCCTTCGTCTGGGGGCCAGCCGCGACGATCCGCACCTTCTCAGGGGATGCAGTTCCAGGAGGAACGCGATCAGCTTCCTCAGGTTCGACGCGTCGGGATAAGGCCCGAACCGGGGTGTTTTCCTGCTCATGTCGGGATTACGTGTGACCAGCAGCCTTGGGAACTCCTCGTCGGTGGTCATCACCAGCCAGGGGAAGAAGTTGGTGCCCCGAAGGTCAACGTTCAGCCCGGGTTTGTGGAGCCTTATCAGCTCCGCCTCCAGCACCAGTGCTTCCAGTTCCCCCGGGGTCACGGTCCAGTCAATGCTCTGCGCCTTTGCCAGCAGAAGCCTGTGGCGCCTGTCTCCGGGGTTGGAAAGGTGGCCCTGCAGGCGCGCCCTTATGTTCAGGGCCTTGCCGATGTAGAGTATCTTTCCCCCGGGACCAAGGAACCTGTACACACCGGGCAGGGAGGGGGCGCCTGCGGCGGCGGTCCTCAGATCATGACCGGGCACGCCTTGTGAGCCTTCCCAGGGTGGCCCTCACCTCTCCCCCTCCGAAGGCCGCGAAAACGCCCAGCGAGACTCCCAGTGCAACGGCGCCTGACAGAAGGAGCGCGATCCCTCCGTGAAGGGGTCCCGCGGCGGCGTACCCGGATACCGCGGGTTTGAGGAGCATCAGGACAAGCATCGAAGAAACGCCGGACGACACCAATGCCCTCCAGCCCCTGGAGGGAACCGTTGCGGGGCCTATCCTGCCCCTGAGCCACCTTCTGAGAAGCATGAAATTTATCATGCTGGCGGCGCTGCTTGCCAGGGCAAGCCCCGCAAGGGGCTGGGCCCAGCGGGTGACCAGGAACAGCCAGGTGAACGCCCCGTTGAGGAGTATGTTGATGCCCATGCAGATCACGGAGGCCTTCACCGGGGAGCGGGTATCCTTCAGGGAGTAGAACACGGGCGCGGTGATGCGCACCGCGGAGAAGAAGACCATGCCCAGCGAATAGAATCGAAGCGAGGCGGCTGTCATGGCCACGGATGACTGGCTGAAGGCCCCCCTGGCGAAAACCGTGATGACCACCGGTTCCGCCATCACCACCATGTAAAGCGAAGCGGGGACCATTACCCCGAACAGGGCCAGGGTGGAAAAACCCAGGGTCTTGCCGGCGTCGTCCAGGCGGCCCAGGGCCGTCTGGCGGCTCAGGGTGGGCAGCAATGCTGTGGCCAGAGCCACGGCGAATATCCCCTGGGGCACCTGGGTGACCCTCTGGCCGTAAGCAAGGGCCGCCACGCTTCCGGGCTCCAGCAGCGATGCCACGAGCTGGTCGACCATGATGTTCACCTCGGCGGCAAGAAGCCCGATCAGGGCCGGGAAAGCGAGCTTGAGAACGGATCTCAGGCCCGGGTCCCCGAAGCGGAAGTCGGGTCTCAGTGAGATCCCCTTCGCCTTCAGGAACGGGAGCTGAACCCCGAACTGCATCAGGCCTCCCACAAGTATCCCGGCGGAGAAGCCCCATACAGGGGCATCCGGGCGCCAAACCCTGGCCAGCAGGAAGAGGCCCGCCAGCGCGCAGACGTTGAGGAACACCGGTGCCAGGGCAGGGGCTGCGAAGTGCCTGTGGCTGTTGAGTATGCCCATGCATACAGCGGCGGTGCCCACGAAGAGGATGTAGGGGAAGAGCAGCCTGAGAAGGTCCGCCGCAAGCTCCTGCTTGCCGGGTATCCCGGAGAAGCCGGGAGCGAAGACCCTCACCAGCAGCGGAGCGGCCAGCATGCCCACGAGAACAGTCACAAGGAGCACCGACCAGGTGAAGGTGAGGACCTTTCCGGATAGCCTTCCCGCCCTTTCCTGCCCGTCCTTCACCAGGGTTTCGGTGTAGGAGGGAACGAAGGCCGCGGAGACGGTGGACTCCCCGAAGAGGCGTCTCAGGATGTTGGGTATGATGAAGGCAAGTGTAAAGGCGTCGGCGGCCAGGCCCGTTCCCAGGAATGCCGCCTGGGCGATGTCGCGCACAAGGCCCAGAAGCCTGCTGACGACCGTCAGCAGGCCCAGCAGCCCGGTCGCCCTGGCTACGCTTCTTCCCTCCTGGGCAGGAGTGCCCAGTGGACAGCTGTCGCTGGGATCAGCCATGGATCGTGAAAAGCCCCCTTCCGTATCCGGGATGATACTCAATGAAGGGGGCTGTGGAAAACAGCGGTCGTCAGTACAGCCAGGGTATCCTTTTCCTCAGGCTCACTTCCACGTCCTCCCGGTTCCAGTCCGT
>CAZIPI010000024.1:0-44224 GCA_964541235.1 uncultured bacterium
CGGGAACCCCGAACGACAGCGCGCAGCCGGCCAGGGCCAGGGCAATGACAAGCGGCTTCATATTCTCCCCCCTCTTCTTTGAACCGAAAACCCCGGGAGCAGGCAGATAATACATCAGTTCGTTACCCACCACCGGCCTTCGTGGAGTTGCAGGTCAACCTCGATCCCCGAACCCGCAATGGAAGCTTCCGCATGATCGCCCTGGCGTAAGACCACTACCTGGTAGTCATCCGGAAGTGGCGGCATTCCCGCCTGCACTGCGGAGCGGAATTCATCCTGCTGTTCAGGAAGCACCCAACGAACAGCTCCTTCAAGATTTCCCCGGTCAACTTCAGCATAGAATGCCTCGGCCACATGAATAGGGTTGGCAGGGTCAACAGTCGGAGCCTGTACCGATTCAGGCCCCTCTTCCTGCCTTTCACCCCCACAGCCAAACGAGTAGAGGGTGAAAAGCAACGACACAGCAAGCACTACATTCTTCACCGAATCCCCCCCTTCTGACTGATACTTCCACCTTCAACGGGAACACTCACCCCGACCCCCATTGACCCCATGTTCACGCCCGGTGGCTTTGGCAACTATTCAGCGCACAACAGGAAAACAACATGCCGGTTCCGATGGCTCCAACGGGACCGGACCGGCTCAATCATCCTTCCAATGCCGGGGAAGGGCAAGCTCGTCCGGGGTTCGTCCGGCTTCCAGAAGCGCCTCCCTCAGCTTCAACAGCGAGGGCATGTAGCCCTTGGACACACCCGAATCCTCAACCGCCCGAACCACCTGGCGGTACTCCGAGACGGCCTCCTCCGGCGCCTCCTTCATGGACATCCGCGCAAGGTTGCTTCTGCCCGTGAGCACACCGACCATGTAGCCGCCCCTGCTGCTCTGGGTCAGGGATTCGCGGTAGCAATCCGCGGCGGTGTGATGGTCGCCGTTCTCCTCGTGCAGCGCCGCAAGGTTCGTGAGCACCACGGCAAGGCTCCTGAGGTTGCCGGCTTCACGGCTGATGGCCGCAGCCTCGTTGAATGCCTCGAGGGCCTCATCAATGCGGCCCATGTCCTTCAGGCAGCACCCGATGTTCCCCAGGCTGGAACCCTCGCCCCGCCTGTTGCCAAGCTGTTTCTGAATGCGAAGGGCCCTTCTGTAGTACTCCAGTGCTTCGGGTATCCTTCCCAGCAGGGCGTGATGCACGCCGAGGTTGTGAAGGACCACCGCCTCCCCGCGGGGGAAAGGGCTCAGCCTTGAGTGGATGTCGAGGGCCCGGGTGAGTATCCTGAGAGATTCATCGTAGTCGCCCTGCTGTCCCGCTATGAAGGCCATGTTCTGAAGCGTGACCCCTATGTCGTGAAGGTCCCCAAGCTCCTCGAAGATGGCGAGCGCGTCATGGAAGTACACGGCGGCTTCCTCAAGGCTGCCCATGTAGGCCCTGGCGAGGCCGATGTTGGCTGTGGCCCTTCCCTGCTGCTGCCTCAGGGAGAGTTCCACGGCCATCCCCAGCGACTCTTCGAGGATCGTGACCGCCTCGCCGTACCTGCCCTGGTTGTTGCGCATGGTTCCCATCTCGGTGAGCACAGTGACCACGGTCACCTGATCGCCGAGCCTTCTGGCCAGTTCCAGGCTCTCTTCGTAGAGCTTCTCGAGGCCGCCCCTGCTGGCGAGGTACTCCATGGACTTGGACTCGAGCCGCGACACACGGAGCAGAAGCGAATCCCTCTCCCCGCCCTGCGGAATGTCAACGAGCCACTCCCGAAGGGTTGCCGCCCACCGGAGCACGTCTTCATGCTGGTACCCCCTGTGGAGGGCATCCAGCATCCTTATGCCCCACTCCAGGGCGTCCCTGTGCCTTGCGGCCCTGAACTCGTGCCACGCAATGGCCCCGGCGAAACGGTCGAGGTCGTTGCCCCTGCGGGAGATCATGGCCTCCGCGGCCCTGTGGTGCAGCACCATCCTGTTGTGGCGGAGGATCATGTCGTGAATGGTCTGCCTGGCGGGCTCGCTTCTGAACGAGTACGCGGTCTCCCCGGCGGTCCTGAGGAATGAGGAGCGTACCAGGACATCCAGGGTCCCGGCCAGTTCCGAAGGTTCCGCCCCGGCGGTGCCGGCCAGTAGTTCAAGGTCGAAGGGCTGCCCCAGGATTGACGCCACAGAGAGGATCCTTCTGGCCTCTCCCGGCAGCCTGTCGAACCTGGCGGCGATTATTCCCGATATGGAGGATGGTACCGGCAGATCGCCCTGCCCCGAGAAGACCCACCCATCAGGACCCCTGCTGAGCAGCCCCCGGTCCAGGATGTCCATCAGCAGCTCCTCGAGGAAGTACGGGACGCCCTGAGCCCTGTCCAGCAGGAACCTCAGGGCCTCCCCGGGAATGTCGTCCGGTGAGCAGCCGATCAGCGAAGCCGCTATCCCGCTGCATGCGGTATCGCCCAGGGGGGCCAGGGGTATCCGCTCCACCAGGGGGGAGGGGAAAGCTGCCGCAAGCTGTTCCAGCACATCATCGGTACGCGACGCGGCGAGCACCGAGAAGCGGCCCGCAGCCCCTCCCGCGGAGCAGGCATGCAGCAGTGCGGCCAGGGAGGCAGAGTCCAGCCATTGCGCGTCGTCTATGAAAAGCACCACCGGACCGGAACGCCGGGTGATGAGTTCCAGCACGAAGGAGACCGCCAGCCGCAGCCTGAGGTTCCTGGACTCCCTGTCGGTGTCGCTCGGGATCCATGTCTCGGAGCTCACCAGGGCAATCTCGGCCAGCGCCGGAAGGTGCTCCTGCACCCGCTCACCCGAACAGGGGTCTTCCCCGGCGGCGGCCAGCAAACGCAGGCCCTCCTCCAGAAGGGGGTGCTCCCCGGGGCTTCCCTCCAGGGCGAACAGGTCCCTGAACATCCGGGTCCAGAGCCAGTAGGGAGGCTGGGCGAAGGAGAGAGCCCTGCCCCGGAGGACGGTGAACCCCTGGTCCAGGCCCTGCAGGAATTCATGGGCAAGCCGGGATTTTCCTATGCCGGCCTCGCCGGTGACGCACACCAGCGCCGGCGGACCGCCTTCCCCGCCGATGCGGCAGAACGTGCGGGCAAGCCTTTCAAGCTCGCTGTCCCTTCCCGACAGGGCCGTCCTCTCCAGCAGGGGGTTGGCGGTCCATCGCTGGGTGTTCAGCCGGCTCACTCCCAGCGGCTCCCACGCGTGGACCCCCCCGCTCCTTCCCCGCACGGGGAGTTCGCCGGCATCCCTCCACTCGAACCCCTCTCCGCATATCCTCCGCACCCTCATGCTCACCAGCATGGAACCCACCGGGGCCATCTCCTGCATCCGGGAGCCCAGGTTCACCTCGTCGCCCATGGCTGTCAGATGACCCGCCGCGTCCGGGGCCACGGTCACCGAGCCGTAGCTCACCCCGGCCCTGGCGGAGATGCCGGCCCCCCTTCGGGAGAGGAAGTGGTGCACCTCCTCCACCAGCCTCAGCATCCTCAGACCGCAGGCAACCGCCCTTATGCAGTCGTTCTCACCGGACACCCTGGCCCCGAACAGGGCCATTATCCTGTCGCCCTCTATCTTGTCAACGTAACCGCCGTGGGCTTCAACAACGGTTCCCAGCGCTCCCATAAGGCTGTTCGCCAGCCGGTGTGTCTCCTCGTGATCCAGCTTTTCGGAAAGGGCCGTGAACCCGGAAAGGTCGAGGAAGAGGATCGCTGTCTCGCGCCTTTCCCCCACCCGGAGCCTCTCCGGCGGTCTTGACGGCTTCTCTATGGATCGGGAGAACCCCGCAAGGTCGTTCTTGAGCTGTTCCGTCCAGCTGTCCCTCATGGGTTCTCCGACTGTGTGAAGGCCCGGCTGCTTCGCTCAGGCTATAATCCGCCCCCGCCCGGGGCATGGCAAGTGCCTCCGGAAACCACCGCATTGAACACATCGGTGATCTCCCGATGGCTCAGCTCCGCCAGCAGCCCCTCCCTAAGCAGGGTCTCATGAGCGGCCCTTACGGCAGTGATGTCTTCGTGCGCTCTCCTGAACACTTCCTCCGGGCCTGGGGAGCCGTTGGCAAGCCCCTCCTCCGCCGCCTGCCCGGCCACGGCGGAAGCCACCGCGGCGTGAACGAAGGGGTCGTCCACCTCCGGCATGATGCGCCCCGGTTCCAATCCCTTCTTCCTGCCCTCCCGCGCAATGGCCCCCGCGGCGGCAATCGCCATTCCGTCGCTGATGGCGGAAGCGCCGGAAAGAAGCACGCCCTTCAGTATGCCCGGGAAACCAAGGCAGTTGTTCACCTGGTTGGGAAGGTCGCTCCTGCCCGTGGCCACCACCACCGCGCCGGCGTCAAGGGCTTCCTCGGGGAAGATCTCGGGTACGGGGTTGGCGCAGGCGAAGACAACGGCCCTGTCCGCCATGGATTTCACGTGCCTGCCCAGGACCAGTCCGGGACCCGACGCCCCTATGAGCACGTCCGCACCCGCCACCGCCTCCTCGAAACTCCTGTACCCCCCGGCGTTGGTGATGCGGCAGAGCTGGCGGTGCCACTGGAAACCCTCGCCCCGGTAGTCACTCCTGTCCTTCGAGAGGCTCCCCTTCGAGTCGTGGAGCGAGATCATTCCAGGCTCGACCCCGGCCCCTATCAGGAGCCTGGCGGTGGCCGAACAGGCCGCGCCCGCCCCGAGAAGCACTATCCGAACGCCCTTCAGGGGCTTGCCGGCGATCTCCAGGGCGTTGATAAGCCCGGCGAGGACCACGCACGCGGTACCCTGGGCGTCGTCGTGCCAGACTGGGATCGGGCATTTCTCCTTCAGCCGGTCGAGGACTGCGTAGCAGTTGGGCTGTGAGATGTCCTCGAGGTTCACCGCCCCGAAGGAAGGCGCCGCGGCCATGACGAAATCCACAAGTTTCCCGGGGTCGCCGGAACCGTCGGCTCTCCTGGTGTGAACGCACAGGGGCACCGCGTTCAGCCCCCCGAGCCAGCTCATGAGCAGGGCCTTCCCCTCCATGACCCCCATGCCTCCCGGCGGAGTGCAGTCGCCGTCTCCCAGCACGCGGGTGGAATCGCTGACCACGGCCACCATGGAACCCCTGGCGGTAAGCGCGCGCCCTGCGGCGGCATCGTCCCTTATGGCGGTGGAGACCGACGAGACCCCCGGTGTGTACCACACGCCCAGCCACTCCGGCTCCATGCGGGCAACCGAGGGGATGACCCTGATCTTGCCCCTGGCCCGGGCGTGGGCGGCCAGCGCCAGCTCCTTGAGAAATCTGGTCCTGACGTTCCCCGATCCGGGCATGGCGTCTATGCGGGCCAGGGCTTCCTTTAGACCGAAGGGTTTCACTCGCAGCCTGTCCTTCCGAAAATGCTTCCTCCCGAAGCGTCCATCGCCACGAAGACGGGGTAATCGTCAAGCACCATTGAGTACAGCGCTTCCGCGCCGAGGTCGTCCCAGGCCAGCACACTGCATGACGCCACGCACGTTCCGCCAAGGGCGGCTGTCCCTCCCGGCGCGGCGAGATACACGGCGCCTGACCCCGCCAGGGCTTCGGCAACATGGGAACCCCTGGGCCCCTTGCCGATGAAGATCCTGACCCCCGCCCTGATGAGAGGGATGGTGTATGGGTCCATTCGACTGGAGGTGGTGGGCCCCACGGAGCCGCACACCCTTCCGGGCGGAGCGGGAGTGGGAGCGGCGTAGAAGAGGGCGGCCCCGGAGGGCTTGAAGGGCAGGGGCAGCCCTCTTTCAAGTAGCTTCGCCATCCTGCGGTGAGCCCTGTCCCTGCAGGCGATCACCGGCCCCGAAAGAAGAAGGGCCTGCCCGGCGGCCAGTTCCTGAAGCCTCCGGTCACCGCACAGCGTATCCATCCTGTTCACAGGATCACCCCGGCGGTGCGGTGCGCATGGCACTCGAGACAGACCGCCACAGGAAGCGAAGCCATGTGGCAGGGGGCGCTCTCCACCCTGACCTCCAGGGCGGTCACCGGTCCCCCGAACCCCTGTGGCCCTATTCCAGTGGAGTTAACAAGCCCGAGAAGCCTCTCCTCGAGCCTTCCAAGCCGGCTGTGCGCTGAAGGGGTGCCGGGAGGCCGCAGAAGCGCCTTCTTCGCCAGTATCCCCGCTGTCTCCATGTTGCCGCCCAGGCCCACGCCGACGAAAAGAGGGGGGCAGGCCCAGGCCCCTCCGCTCCGGACGGTTCCGAGAACGAACTCCTCAACCGCCTTGCTGCCCGAAAGGGGCGGCAGCATGCAGGCCGCCGAAGCGTTCTCCGATCCGGCCCCCTTTACAAGAAGCCGGAGCCTCAGGGAGTCGCCCTGGACTTCCTCGATGTGGAGCACGGCAGGTGAGTTGGTCATGAGAGGTTTTCTCTCCAGTGGGTCCGAGACGAGGGAGTTCCTCAGAAGCCCCTCCCTGTAGCCCCTCTCCACGCCCCGGTCTATCCCTTCCCCCAGCGAGCCGCCGGTTATCACCAGGCGGTTCCCCCTCTCCGCGAACACCACAGCTATACCCGTGTCCTGGCAGATTGGGAGGCCCAGCTCCTGCGCCACAGCAAGGTTTCTGACGCAAAGCTCAAGGGCGGCCCTGCCCGGGCCTTCGGGGGATGCGGCCACGGCCCTGCCCAGCAGCTCCCCGAGCCCCGGGGACGGCCTGTTGCAGGCCTCGACGCACATACGCGCCACGGCCGACTCCACCTCACGGACCGGAAGGAACCTGACCTCAGCCCCCGGTTTCACTGCGGATCCACTCGAGGTATTCCGGGGACCCCCCTATGATGGGGGTCACGACGATCTCGGGGTTCTCGTAGGTGTGGCTGGCCTTCAGGAACTCAAGCAGCCCGCCCAGTGAGGCGGAGGTGGTCTTGAAGTCCATCCGGTACTCGTCCGAGGAGTTGAGGTCGCCCTTCCACCAGTAAACGCTGGAAACAGGGCCGGAGACCGTTCCGCAGGCTGCGAGCCGCTGTTTCACGGCCCGTTTCACCAGCAGGAAGGCTATGTCCCTGTTGTCAACCGTGCTGGTCACCTGAACGAATTCAGTTTCCAAAGGACCTTCATCCTTTCCGCAAGCAGGATCACCAGCACAAGGGAAACAAGAAGCGAGATGCCGGCGGCGACCAGCACGGCCGGCGATTCCCACCCCATGGAGAACACGGTCTCGATCAGGCCCTTGAGGCCCGGGAAAAGCCTGTCGGCGAAGAGCTTGAGCATGGCGCCCGTTCCCACGAAGAACACGGCGATAAGCGCCGCGAACCACTGCTGAGCAGAACGGGACGACCGCGCCCTGATGGACACGTGCATTCCGGTCACGGCCCCGAAGGCGCTGGAGGCCAGGCAGACCAGAAGCACCACAGCGACGGCGTTCAGTGTGGGCAGAGCCATTGAACGGACGGCCCTGAAGCCGATGGAGACCCCCAGGCTCGCCATGAGGAACACCGTGCCGGCGGCGACGCTGAACAGGAACTTCCCCCACATCAGGGCTCCCGCGGCAAGGGGGGAGGAGAGCAGGGTCTCCAGGGTGCCCCTTTCCCTCTCGCCCGCTATGGAGTCTATCCCCACCGGGCCGGACATGTACAGGGGGAAGAACACGAACGGCAGAAGGGCAAGGTCGGGGCTTTCTATGGATGACGGAAGGTAGAGCCCGAAGAGGCCCAGGTATATGATCAGCAGACGGATGAATCCCCCGCGGCCCAGGGACCGCACGAAGGAAAGGACTTCCCGGCGGAACAGGGCGCCCATCATTCCTCCGGCTCTCCGGCCAGCCCCATGAATATCTCCTCCAGTCCCTTGCCCGCCGGGCGGAACTCGGTGATACGGTTCCCCTGGCCGATCAGCTCCTCCAGAAGCCGGGCAGGGGGAAGATCGCTCTCCACGGGCACCAGCCCGTCGGGCCCGGGGGAGACGAGTTCCCCGAGGTGCGTCAGCATACCCTGCTCGGTCCTCACCAGGAATCCCGGCGCCCTGGTCAGCGAGCCGAGGTCGCCCGCAAGAACGGTGCGCCCCCTGTGCACTATCGTCACTGTATCGCACAAAGCCTGGGCCTCGTGAAGGTTGTGGGTGGAGAGGAGCACCGGCCTGTCACCGGCGGCGGCGGCCAGCATCTCCCTCACCTCGGCGGCCTTCACCGGGTCAAGGGAGGAAGTGGGTTCGTCCAGCATCACAAGCTCCGAGGGGACGGCGAACACCCTGGCCATGGCCACAGCCCTTCGGTTCCCCGTTGAAAGGCCCTTGACCGGGGTGCCGGCTTCACGGAGCATGCCGAACGACTTCAGTGACCTTTCCGCCAGGGCCTTCGAGTCCGCCCGGGAGAAGCCGTAGAACCCGCACCAGACCTCCAGGTTCTCGAGGACCGTAAGGGACGGGACCAGCCCGTCCTCACCGAACAGCACCGATATCCGTCTTCTGACCTCGCCGTGTTCCCCGGGGTCGGCGCCCAGCACCGACACGCTTCCCCCCGAGACGGCAAGGAGCCCCGCCATGGCCCTTATCGCAGTGGTCTTTCCCGCCCCGTTCCTTCCCAGAAGGCCGTGGACACCCTGGAACGGAATGTCTATGTTAAAGCCGTCCAGGGCTTTCACCGGCCCGTAGCTAACATGGACGTTCTTCATGACGGCGGCCTGCCCGCTCACGGCCCCTCCCCTATCAGTTCGCACAGCGCTCCCACGAGAAAGCGGTAGAGGAGTGCGCCGTTCTCCACCGAGACCAGAGACATGTCGCCTCCGACACCGCCGTCGGGGTAGGCCTTCCTGAACAGGGCGGGGTCCTTGAACTCATCGTTCCAGGGGGGGTAGGTCCCGGTGAACCGCGCCGGAGGGGGCTTGCCGAGAAGGTGCCATACCATGGAGACCTCGGCGGCGGTCACATGCCAGCCGCTGCGGGGGAACAGGCGCCTCTCCTCTTCATCGGCGCCCGGAAGCTGCCACCAGCCGTGGTAACTGGCGCTCAACAGCCCGTGGCCGTCTGAGCAGGCCTTCAGCGCGGCGCTCCTGTTGCCGCCGTGACCGCTTATAATCAGGCATCGGCGGAAACCGTTCCTGGCGGCGGACCGGAGGATGTGGGAGTAAACCGAGACCAGTGTTCCCTGCTCCAGCGAGAAGGTCCCCGGGAAACCTTCGTGGCATTCAGAATCGCCGTAGGGGACCGCGGGCAGCACAGGGGTTCCGGTGGCCTCTCCGGCATCTGCGCAGAGGCGGCGGGCTATGATGCAGTCGCACCCCAGCGGGGCTTCCGTGCCGTGCTGCTCAAGGCTTCCCGCAGGAAGCAGCACCGTGCCTTCCCGGAACGAAGACGCCTGCCACGAAAACAGCAGTTCGTATTCCATGGGGGTGAATATATGCAAACGCAGGTCAGCGCCGGGGGAAGGGACTGGCTGCGGATACCGGTAAGGACCAGCCTGATCCTCAGGGGGGACAGCCTTGTGGACGCGGTGGCCAAAGGGCTGGCCGACGCGGGGGTAACGCCGGCGGCCGGCGATTTCCTGGTGGTGAGCGAAAAGGCGGTGGGCGCCAGCCAGGGAAGGTACTACCTGATTGACAACGGCGAGATCAAGCCGGGCAGGCTTGCGGTACTGCTCTCCCGGCGGGTCACCAGGACCCCTGCCGGGATAGGTCTGGGCATCCCCGAGACGATGCAGTGCGCCATCAGGGAGTGCGGAGCGCTGCGAATACTGCTGGCGGCCGCGGCGGGAGCCCTGGGAAAGCTGCTGGGCAGGAAGGGCGACTTCTACAGGGTCGCCGGCGCCAGGGCCAGGTCCATAGACGGCCCCACCAGCGGCACCATACCCCCGTTCAACAGGGCGGTGAGCCTGGCGCCCAGGGACCCGGGCGGAGTGGCCAGGCATCTTGCGGAGAAGTTCGGCTGCGGGGCGGCAGTGGTGGACATCAACGATCTGGGAGGCAACATCCTTGGAGTATGGCCCAGGAAGGCCGACCGCAGGCTGCTGCTGGAGCTTCTTTCCGACAACCCCCTGGGGCAGGGAACACAGCAGACCCCCGTGGGGGTGCTGAGGCCCGCCGCTACCTGACCCCCAGCATCTTCTCGAGGGCTCCGTTGAGCACCGCGACCAGCACCGCCGCCAGCACCGCCCACCAGAAGCTTGCCACATGGAAGCCGGGAAGCCACCACGAGGCCATCATCAGTATCAGGCCGCTGACCAGGAACCTGGCAAGCCCCAGGGTGAGGATGATCAGGGGGCATGTTATCAGCGAGAGCAGCGGCCTGAGAAGGAAGTTGAGAAGCCCCACCACCAGAGCCGTGAGGGCCACGCTCCAGAAACCCGAGAACTCCATCCCCGAGCCAAGTATGAGACTGGTGAGGTAGAGGCTGAGGCCCGAGACCGCCCAGGCTATCAGCAGCCCGCCTTTTCTTTCGCCGTTTCGAGGGTTCATGCGCCTCCCCTTCCCTGAATGCTTGACAGGAATATACGGCTTTGTGATAATTGCGACTCCATTGGCGGGTCGTCCAATGGTAGGACTGCGGACTCTGGATCCGCCTATCGGGGTTCGAATCCCTGCCCGCCAGCCAGATGTAACGGGGAGCCCGGGCTCCCCGTTCTCTTTCCCGGCCGTTCCACCAACCATGAAAATTAGAGTTGACACTTCTATTTTTCATGGTATAACACCGTCATGATCAACAGACCAGGATACTTGAGCGCGCTTGAAGAATCACTCAGGTTGATGCCTGTTACCACTTTGCTGGGTCCGAGGCAATGTGGAAAGACAACACTCGCCCGCAGGCTATGCGAAAAGCACGGCGGAACATACCTTGATTTGGAGAGAAGAAGCGACAGAGCAAGGCTCTCGAACCCCGAGGCTTTCCTTGGTGCCCTGAGTGGTCTGGTGGTGATTGATGAGATTCAGAGTATGCCTTCCCTTATGGAGGTATTGAGACCCCTTGCGGACAGGGAGCACAGGCCTGCGACCTTTCTCATTCTAGGCAGCTCATCCCTTTCCCTGCTAAGGGAAAGCGCAGAAACTCTCGCGGGCAGAACGGGCTTTATCGATCTCCAGGGCTTTGATATCGAAGAGGTTGGAACGGCGGAGATTGAGCGCCTCTGGTTCAGGGGGGGGTTTCCGCGTTCTTTCCTGGCCGATGACGACAGGGATTCAGGAATGTGGCTCGAGTCGTTCTCAAGAACGTTCATCGAAAGGGATCTGCCTTCACTGGGAGACTTCCAGTCCGCATCCCTTATGAGGCGCCTCTGGACAATGCTCGCTTCGCTGCAGGGGCAGGTGCTTAACAGCTCGCAGTTGGGTACTTCGCTTTCAGTTTCCTACAAAACGGTTCAGCGCTACCTCGACCTTCTCGAGGGGGCTTTCATGGTAAGGAGACTTCAACCCTGGTATGAAAACTCAAGGAAAAGGCTGGTGAAGTCGCCTAAGATCTACATCAGAGACAGCGGGATCCTGCACAGTTTTCTGCAGATCGATTCGCTATACCAGCTCAAGGGGCACATAGTCTCCGGAGCTTCCTGGGAAGGCTTCGTGTTGGAGCAGTTCTTCAGGTTTCACGGAAGCAGGAACTGTTTCTTCTGGGGAACACATCAGGGAGCTGAGATAGACCTTGTCTGCATAAGGAACGGCCTTAGGTTCGGTATCGAGGTAAAGCTCTCGGAAGCACCGGGAGTCACAAGGTCAATGAGGATCGCCGTGGATGAACTGGGGCTGCGGCATGTGTGGGTGCTGTACCCCGGAAAGTACGCCTTCCAGATGGATGAGAGGGTGACCGCCTGGCCTTTGGAGGCCATTCGGACACTGCCGTTCACCGTCTGAGACCGCCATGTCGCATCCTTGCCTCCAAGTGGCTGCGCAGCCTATACTTATGGTGAACTCCATTAATGGTATGAAAAGCCGTTGAAAGGTGGTAATCATGTATCTTGTCCTTATGGTGATGCTTGGGCTGCTGGATCCGGAAACCGGTTCCCCGGTCCCGGGCGGCCTGAACGGGTACGAACCGTGGCAGCCTTCCGCGCCTTTCGTTCTCGGGCAGGGCCAGTGGACCAGCGGGGGCCCCTGGGGGGGCAACCTCAAGGCTCTGGTGCCATCCATGGAGAACAGCGACATCGTGATAGCCGCCTGCGGCTTCTCCATGACCGCCGACGCCGGCGGGGTCTGGAGGAGCGTGGACGGCGGGGTCAACTGGGCTTCCACCGACCTTTTCGGCATTCAGGTCAACGCCGCCTGCGCCGCGCCCCCCTCCACGTTCTACGCCGCCACCCGCACCGGTCTCTACGTCTCAGGCGACAACGGGGAGAGCTGGTCCGTTGTGTCCGGCATGCCTTCGCAGTACGTGATCGGCATCGGCGCCTCGCCGGCGGACCCGGACCTGCTCATCGCCGGGCTCTCTTCCAACTCGGGCATCAGGCGCTCCACAGACGGCGGGGCCACCTGGCACGAAGTGGGGCTAAGCACGGGCTTCATGAAGGGCTTCGGCACGGACCCCGACCATCCCGACACGATGTATGTGGCCATGTCCGGTCTTTCGCAGCCCCTGTACAGAAGCACCGACGCAGGCGCCACCTGGAGCCCCATGGGTCCCGGTGGCTCGGGCTGGGGGCTGCTCGTTGCCCCGTTCGGCTTCTCCGACACCATTCTGCTCACCCACAGCGACGGCTTCTACATGAGCGGCGACCACGGCAGCACCTGGGACCTTGTTGTCCCGGGAACCAGCTACGCACCGGCCGCCTGCGACGCCTCGAACCTGTACGCTCCCGTGATAGGCGCGGGAGGGGTTTACGAGAGCACCAACGGGGGTGTGAACTGGTATCTGAACACCTCGGGTATCGTAGCCTCCTACTGGCAGGCGGGCTGCGTCTCGTCCGCCGGGTACCTTGCGGGGCACTACGGCGGCATCTACAGGACCGAAGCCCCGGGCATGACCTACCAGGTGTCGCAGACCGGTGTCGGGAACGCCTACATACACGCCGTATCCTACATCTCCTCCACGGGAGTGCTGTACGCCGGCGGCGAGCACCACGGCCTCTGGCGAAGCGCCGACCACGGCCAGAACTGGGAGATTGTGACCCCCGGGCCGGGCAACTGGGTCATCTACGACATCGCTCCCGGCTCGGACCTTCACTATCAGGGGCCGGTGATGTACCTGGGCACCGCAGGGGGGGTTTACAGGTCTGACGACCACGGCGACAGCTGGGCTCCGGCCGGGTTCCCCGGGACACAGGTCACCGCCGTGGCCTTCGACCCCGCCGACCCTGACAGGGCCTGGGCCGGAACTGCCACAACCGGAGTTCATTACACCACCGACGGGGGCCAGACCTGGACCGCTTCCGGAGGGCTTTCATTCGCTCTCTACCCCTCAATCGAGCTGGTTGATCTTGAGGGCGGAGGGCTCAGGGTCCTGGTATCGTTCCAGCAGAGCGGCACCGGGGTTTACTGGTCCGACGACGGAGGCGTCACCTTCAACTTCGCACCAGTGTCAGGCTCCTACCACCCCTCACTCTCGGCCCGGTGGGGCGACGGCGCAATGGTTTACCTGGCCACGGACACCGGTATCCACCGCTCCTGGGACAGGGGAGCCACCTGGGAGCCCTGCCCGGGTTCCTCGGGGATGTCATGGGCGGTCCTGGGCGAACTGGACGACAACGTTTTCAACGGTACGGGCTCGTCTGGGGTCAGGTGGAGCCCCGACCTCGGCGAAACCTGGCAGCCCCTGAACACAGGCATAGAGAACCGCTGCGTGTGGGACATGGCGTACGGCTCCAGCCCGGGGCAGCTGTTCGCCGGGCTACGGGGATTCGGGGTGTTCGAGCTTACGGAAGACCAGCTGGGCGTTCCCGGCGCTCCATTCGAAGGGCTCACCGTGACCGCGTGGCCCAACCCCGCACGGGGTCCGGTCAGCCTCGCCCTCCGGGGCGATCTTCAGGGTCCTGTTACCATAGCCGTTTACGACATGGCAGGCAGGCGGGTTGCCTCCATGGAGGCCGCCGACGGAGTTGCGGTCTGGATGCCTGATACCCCTGCGGGGCTGTACCTTGTGAAGGCCGTATCGCAGTCCGGAACCGGAACGGCGAGGGTTGTGATCCTGAAGTAACTGAGCCTGCTCCCAATCCTGAAGTCCCCCGCTTCCAAGGCGGGGGACTTGGAACATTCCCGGCAATCACGGGTAAAGAAATGGGGTGGTTGATTTGATGAAACACCCGAAGAAAGGCACTCCACAAAATGCGAACCAGGGTATGCTTTGCCGTAACGGCGGCAGCCGGGCTGCTTGTCTCATGCAGCGATCCCGTTCTGTCCCCGCCCCCCAACGTGCTTGTGATAGTGATAGACAGCCTTAGGGCAAGGAACCTTTCGTGCTACGGCTACGAGAGGAACACCACACCCAACATTGACAGCCTGGCGGCGGAAGGCACGCTCTGGGCCAACTGCATCTCCCAGTCATCCTGGACCCTCCCTTCCATGACCTCCATACTCACCGGTCTCACCGAGAGAAGCCACCGGGCAGGGTTCGCCGGGGAAGAAGTGCTTTCGGTGGACCCGGAAGCGCCTTTCCTTCCAGTCCTTTTCAGGGACAGGGGGTACAGGACCTACGGGCACTTCAACGTGGCGTTCCTGGATGAGGACCACGGGTTCAGCCGGGGCTTCGAGAGCTTCAGATGCGAACGCATGGAGGTGGCTCCGGCTGATGTGATGCGCCGTGAGTTCACATCATGGCTCGGTGATCTTGAGGAGGCAGACAGGTTCTTCGCCGTCCTCCATTTCTTCGATCCGCACGCCCCGTACGATCCTCCCGCTCCCTTCAATTCCATGTACTCGCCGGTTGTGGAAGGACTGCCCGAGAGGTGGGCCTACGACCAGAATGGGGATCCCTGCCCGGAGAGCAGGGACTCCTACATGGCCCTGTACGACGGCGAGATCGCGTTCGCAGACCGGGAGATAGGACAGCTTTTCGAGTACCTTCGGGAGATGGAGCATGCCGACAACACCATCATCGTCATCCTGGCCGATCACGGCGAGGAGTTCCTGGAGCACGGAGGGGTCTTCCACGGCCACGCGTTCTATCAGGAGATCATCAACGTTCCTCTGATAATGGCAGGGCCCGGTGTTCCAAAGGGTGCACGCGAGTCGGCCTGGGTAGGGCAGTACGACCTGCTTCCGACCCTTCTCGGGCTGTGCGGTTTCGACGCTCCGGAAACAGTGGAGGGTATGGACATCATCAGCGGAGCCCCTGTGGGCGAACGTTCCATCCCCAGCAGCGGGCTCGGCGGAGCAGACACCAGGGAGCCCTGGGTATGCGCAATGGTGGCCGGCGGCCGCAAGATGATGCGCCTTGAAACCGACAGCGGATACCTCGACCTTGTAACCGACCTTCTGACGGATGATCTGGAACTGCACTACGGCCCGTCGTACATTCTGTCTTCCGAGGCGGACGAATACCTTCTGACGCCCAGGCGCTGGGAACCCATTGCGGTGGAGAGGGACTTGGCGGTCAACCCCGCACTGCGGGACCTGGGCTACTTCTGATCGGCCGCGGGCAGGAAGGAACCTGCAGAACAGGCATGACCCGTCTGGAACAAACATCTCCAAATGAAGTACTGTGAATGGAAATATTTACCTTACAAGGGAAGAAGGACACTTCATGCGCTTAACGGGGATCCTACTGGTTTTTACGGGGCTATCCATGCTTGTCTCATGCGCTCATCCCGTTCCATCCCCTCCCCCGAACGTGCTTGTGATAGTGATAGACAGCCTACGGGCAAGGAACCTTTCGTGCTACGGCTACGAGAGGAACACCACACCCAACATTGACAGCCTGGCGGCGGAAGGCACGCTCTGGGCCAACTGCATCTCACAGTCATCATGGACCCTCCCCTCCATGACCTCCATACTCACCGGTCTCACCGTAAGAAGCCACGGGGCTGGCCGCAGGGACGACACCGAGTTCATGCTTCATCCCGAGGCCCCCTTTCTGCCGAGTCTCGCCCGTGATCGGGGCTACCGCACCTACGGCCATTTCAACGTGATCTACCTCGACGGCGACCACGGCTTCAACCGAGGCTTCGACTCGTTCATGTGCGAGAGGGAGGCGGAAGCGTCGGCCGGTGTTGTGGTGGATGGCTTCTCGGACTGGCTGGGTTCTCTGGAGGACGGCGAGAAGTTCTTCGCCGTGCTGCATCTCTTCGACCCCCACATGCCATACGATCCCCCCGCCCCCTTCAACACGATGTTCGGCCCCCTTGCCGACCCCTTCAGGACACGCTGGCTCGCCTCGGAGGAAGGCGAAGTACTCGACCCCGAAAACCGCCATCACTACATGTCCCTCTACGACGGAGAGATAGCCTATACAGACATGGAGATAGGAAGGCTTCTGGCGAGGCTTCGACGTGAAGGGTTTGGGGAGAACACCATCGTCGTCGTTGTAGCTGACCACGGCGAGGAGTTCCTGGAGCACGGCCGTACGTTCCATGGCCACGCATTCTACCAGGAGGTGGTGCACGTTCCCATGATAATCAGCGGCCCGGGTGTTCCCCGCGGGGTCGTTGATTCATCATGGGTGGGTCTTTTCGACCTTTCTCCGACGATACTGGGCCTTCTCTCATACGAGCCCGACCCCCTCATTGAGGGAGTTGATGTTCTGGCGTCCGCCCACGGTTCCAGGGCGATACCCAGCAACGGCCTCTTCGACCCGCCGTCACGTCAGCCGGAGCCCTGGGTGTGCTCGGTTGTCATTGACGGTGTGAAGACCTTGCGCCTGGACGCCGACAGCGCTTACACTGACCTTACCACCGACCTGAGGACGGACAGGCTGGAGCGGAACTACACGGCTGCAACACTGCTATCCGCAGACGTTGACGCCTACCTTCTGAAGCCAAGGCTGTGGGAGCCAATCTCCGTGGAGAGGGACATGGCGGCCAGCTCCATCCTGAGGGACCTGGGCTACTTCTAGAGAAGCGAGTAGAGCGCGCCGTCCAACCCCCCGAAGAACACCTTTCCGTCTGCCAGGACAGGGGAGGAGCTTACCGGCAGTTCAGTGGCGAAACTCCAGAGCATCTCGCCCGAGCCGGCGTCGAGGGAGTAGAGGCGGCCATCGAGGCTTGCGAAGAGCACCGTGCCTCCCGATACCGCAGGCGACGCGATCACCTCTCCGCCCGACTGGAAACTCCACTTCTGCGTGCCGTCCTCAGCTGAGAGGCACATCAGCCTTCCATCCCTTGTGCCTATGAACACGGCCTCTCCGGATACCGAAGGGGAAGACACCACGCCGCCCTGGAGTTCGACCCTCCACAACTGCCGCCCGGATAGGGCATCAAGGGCTATCATCCCGCCGTCGTAGGTGCCGCAGACCACCCTTCCCCGGTGCACGGCGGGAGTGCTGAACACCTCATGCCCGGCTTCATGGTTCCAGACAACCTGGCTGGTGGATGCGTTCACGGCGTACACACGCCCGTCAAGACCCCCGAAGAACACCACCCCGTCAGCGATGGATGGGGACGAAAAGATCTCGCCTTCCGTCCCGAACCGCCAGAGTTCCCGCCCGCTGTCCAGCTCCAGCGCCCTCAGATAGCCGTCGAAACCGGTGATGTAAACTTTCCCGTCATCTATCAGCGGGGATGCCACCACTTCCTTTTCGGTACGGAACTTCCACGCCAGTTCGCCGGACTCTGAGTGTACGGCATAGATGAAACCGTCCCAGCTTCCGAAGACCACAAGGCCCCGGGCGACCGCCGGAGATGAGGACACCTTGCCGTCGGTTCGGAACACCCAGTTCCTGCCTCCGGTCTCGGTATTGACGGAGTAGAGACCGCCGTCCCAGCTTCCAACATAGACGGATCCGCCGTCCACTGCAGGCGTTGAGCTTATCTCACCCCCGGCCTGGAACCGCCAGACGAGCCTGGTAAGTGTTCGCGAAGCCGTTCCACCGTACACACCGGTCCTCTGTGGGCCTCCCCGGAACATGGGAGCCGCACCGGCCTGCTCTGAGCAACCAGCGTTAATGATAATTGATGCAAATAATACAACCGATGTAAAACAGAAACGTTTCATGGCTCCCCCTTGGAATAGAACTGACGACAAGTGAGACGAATCGGATTTCTACCCAAAGGCAGGCTCAGTGTTCCAGCGGTTCCGCCAGGTCGCCCGGATGCAGCTCTTCAAGGTGGTCCTCGATGGCTATCATGCCCAGAAGTCTGCCGGACGGGTCCCTGAGCGGCTGGGCATTGACCGTGCACGAGCCTGAAAGGATCCTGAGAAGCACCGGCCGGGTGCCCCCCCGTTTCCACCCCTCCACGGCTTCCGCAAGGGGAAGGTGGTGGTCCGAGTCCAGGATGTTGGAGAGTTCCCTCCCCCGGACGTTCTCCGGCGGGATCTCCATCTCCCTGGCCAGGACAGGGTTGATGTAAACCACCATTCCGTCGGAATCGGTGACGATGATGCCCCGGTTCTCCGCCTCGAGGACAGCCCGGAAGAGAGCCCCGTTCCTTCTGAGTTCCTGCTCGGCCCTGTGCCGGCCGATCGCCAGCGCCACATGCTCGGCTATCCTTGCGAAGAGCACCATGTCGTCGGTGGAGTAGGCATTCTCCATGTCGTAGCTCTGAATGGCCAGAACGCCCCACACCCCCGAAGAGTCTCTGAGAGGGACTCCCATCCACTGCTTCGGAACGGTGCCCACCTCCCTCAGGAGCCCCTTTGCCGCCATCTCCCTGTACTCGTCTTCCGAAACCAGCCTTGGCTCGCCCCGGGACCGGACCAGGTCGGTCAGGGTCCCCTGCATGTAGCCGGGGATGGTGAACCCCACCGCTCCGTCCCTCTGGTCAATGGAGTAGGGAAACGCGTAGGAGTTGTCGGACGGGTCGTAGAAGGCGAAGTAGATGTTGGGGGTGTGAAAGAGCCTGGCGATCTGCGCGTGCATGTTCTCAAGTAGGCTGAACATGGACTGGGCGGTGGCCGAGGCGTCGGTGATGGAGTGAAGGACGGATTGCACGGTCTCGGCCATCTGCCTCTCCGCCACCTCCATCAGGAGCATGTCGTTGGCCCTGGTGAGTTCCAGCGTCTTCTCCTCCACCATCTCCTGAAGGCGGTTCCTGTAGCTCGTCAGCTCCTCTTCCGCTTCCTTGCGCTTTGTGATGTCCAGCACCACCGCGTCGAAGAGTATGGTCTCGCCCGATTCCCCGGAAACTCCGTACGCGCTTATGGAAACCCAGATCCTGCTCCTGTCCCTCCGCATCCATCGCGCTTCCATGCCCGACACCGTATCGCTGTCCATCAGGGTCTGAAGCATCCTCTCCCTGTCGGAGGGATCCACCCAGGTATCGGGTATCTTGGCGTTGAACAGCTCGTACTCGTTCTCGTAGCCCAGCATGTCCACCAGGGGCCTGTTCACGGAGATGATGTTCCCTGAGCGGGCGGCCCTGAAGAAGCCCACCGGAATGCCCGGTGATATGGTGACCAGGGAAAGGTTCCTGTCCCTCAGGGTCTGCTCCATGAAGCCCTTCTCGGTCTCGTCCCTGAAGCTGGCCAGGACCAGGTTACCCTCGGGCTCCTCGAGCCTGTGGAGCGTCACCTTGAAAAGATGCCGGTACTTCTCGGTGTTGAGGGCCAGGCTCACCGGGGAGGTCCTCCCCTGGACCTCAAGCTCGTAGAGCAGGGAAGGAAGGACCCCCTCGGACTGCTCCAGCGCCGCCATCACCCTGTCCAGCGTCAGATCGCCGTCATCGCCGAAGGAAGTCCTGAAGGCCTGGTTCGAGTCCACCAGTTTCAGGTGCCCGTCGAAGGTGGCCAGGGCGGTGTCGTCCATGAACCTGGCGTAATGCTCCAACGGGTTCACCTGGTGCTCCCTTCAAAGAGGAACCTGTTATTCACCAATCCCGGATGCACATTCCTTCCTTGCCCTTCGGGCCAACCTTGTCCCGAAAACCACGTAGATGCAGGGCTCCACCAGGAGGGTAAGGGCTGTGGCCGCCAGCAGACCGAATATCACGGTTACCGCCATTGGAGCCCATGACTCGGCCCCTTCGCCGATACCAAGGGCCAAAGGCAGCATGGCCAGGATGGTGGTGAGGGCCGTCATGAGTATGGGCCTGAACCTGGTGCGTGCAGCCTCGGTCACAGCCTCCTCGATGGTGGCGGCGCCCCTTCGAAGAAGCTGGTTCGCGTAGTCAACAAGAACGATGCCGTTGTTCACCACTATGCCCGCCAGCATCAGCATTCCGATCAGCGACATCACCGAAAGGGGGATCCCCGTCACAAGAAGCCCCAGGATGACCCCGATGATTGCCATTGGCACGGTGAAGATGATGATGAACGGCTCCAGAAGCGACTCGAACTGGCTGGCCATCACCATGTAAACCAGTATGGCCGCCACCACTATGGCGATGCCGAGGTAGAGGAAGGTCTCCTGCTGGTCCTTCATGTCGCCTCCGTACTCGATGCGGAGGTTGTTGATGTTGGCCTCGGCCACCACCCTCCGCACGTCGGCGGCCACCTGGCCCAGGGACCTTCCGGCAACATCGCACCTGATGGTCACCGAGCGCTGCTGGTTGGTGCGCTGAATGCTGGTGGAAACCAGCCTCTCCCTGAAGGCGCCGATGCCCGAGGCGGGTACGCCGGCCACCGACAGGTAGTCAAGGTCTTCCCTGGAGTCACGGAGGTACTCAGGATATCTTACCACGATGTTGAACTCGTCTCCGCCCTCACGGAGCACACCGGCGGTGTTGCCGCGCAGGGCCGTGCTCATCTCCGCCGCTATGAGCGAAGGGCTCAGGCCGTAGAGAGCCATGGCGTTCCTGTCGGGCCTGAACGAGAGTTCAGGCATCATGTCATCCATGGAGGATTTCACGTCCCGGACACCGTCTATGGTGGCAATGGCGTCACGGATCCTCTCACCCTCGACGGCCAGCTGTTCCATGTCGTCGGCGTAGATCTTCACCTCGATGGGGCTCCCGCCCATGAAGTTCCCGCCGGAGATATCGTAGGTCAGCCCGGGAACCTGGTCGAGGACCGCCCGGATCCTCTCTTCGTACTCCTTCTGGGAGAGGCGTCTCTGGCTCACGGGGACCATGCGGAACATCATCTCCGCGGACCAGCTTCCGTTGGAGCCCCCGAAGATGGCCCCGAACCCCTCCTCCTGCCCAACCTGGGCGTACCATGTGATGAGGTCGCCCTCTTCGAAGAGCTTGGGAAGGGTGTCTTCCAGCGCCCTTACCATGGCGTCGGTCTCGGCAAGGCCTGTCCCGATGGCGGCGTTCATGTCTATGCTGATGAAACCGTTGTCGTTCTGGGGGATGAACTCGGTCCTGATCAGGGGCGTAAGCGCCAGGCAAACCACCAGCAGGCCCAGTGTGGAGAGGATGACCATCTTCCTCTTCCGGACGAGGCCAACCGCCAGCTTGTGGTAGGCCTCCTCCCTCCCCTCGAGCCATTTCTTGATCCGTGCGCCCAGGCTCCCTTCCCGGTGGCGGGGAACCAGTTTCTCCGCGAAGGACCCCAGAAGGGGAACAAGGCTGAGGGCCACGAAGAGGGAGACTATCAGGCTGAACACGATGGTGAGCACCATCTCCCGGAACATCTGCCCGGCAAGGCCGGGCACGAAAAGGATGGGCACGAACACCGCCAGGGTTGTGAGCGTTGAGGCGGTGATGGCCATGCCCACCTCCTCCGACCCCTTGAAAGAGGCGGAGCATGGGCTTTCGCCGAAAGTCCTGTGCCTGTAGATGCTCTCGAGGACAACGATGGAGTTGTCAACCAGAAGCCCCACCGCCAGCGCCAGCCCCGCCAGCGATATCATGTTCAGGTCAACGTCGGCGAAGTGCATCACCGCGAACGTGGCGATGATGGAGACCGGGATGGCCGCACCGGCGATAAGCGCTCCCCTTGGAGAGCGCAGGAAGAACAGCAGCACCAGGAAGGCCAGTATCGAGGCCTGTATGGCGGTGCTGGCCAGGTTCGAGATGGACTGCTGAATGAAGTCCGACTGGTCCCACATGATGTAGGGCACGATCTGTCCGGCGTACTCCGTCTCGACGGACCCCAGCTCCCGGCGGACGCTGTTGCAGACGTTCACGGTGTTGGCGTCGCTCCTCCTCTGAACTATGCCGAAGAGGGAGGGCTGGCCGTCCATGCGGATGTACTGCAGAACTTCCTTTTCGCCGTCTATGATGTCCGCCACATCCCTGAGCAGAACTGGCCCGTGCATGCCATGGCCCACCACCAGCTGCTCAAGGTCGTCAAGCTCCGCAAGGCTCGACTCCACCCTGATGCTCATGCTCACCCCGCCGGACTTCAGGTCTCCGGCTGGCATGTTGTTGCGGACCATGGCTATGGCTCCGGTCACCTGGGAGAGGGTGATCCCCGCGGCTGACAGCCTGGCCGGGTCAACCTCCACCTTTATCTCCCTTATCAGCCCCCCGAGAGTGCTCACCGAACCCACACCGGGCTGTCGGGCCAGCCTGGGCTCTATCTCGTCCTCAAGGAGCTGCCGAAGGGCGAAGTCATCAAGCAGGGGGCTCGAGAAGCCGATGAACATTATGGGCTGAAGGCTGGGGTCCAGCGCCAGCACCAGCGGGTCGGAGGCATCGGAAGGCAGAAGGTCACTGTACATGTCCAGCTGCCTTCTTATGTCGGTCTCGGCCTGGTCCAGGTTGTGCCCCCACTCGAACTCGGCCATGACTACGCTGATCCCGTTGGAGGATGTGGAGGTGATCTTCTTCACGCTGGCCACCCTTGATGCGGCTTCCTCAAGGGTAACAGTCACAAGGTTCTCCATCTCCTCGGGGCCGGCGCCGGACATGGAACTCATGATGATGATCATGGGGAACTGGACCTTCGGGTAGAGGTCGATGCCGAGCTGTATCAGGCCGAAGAACCCGATGCCCAGTATGAAGATGAAGACCATCAGGAAAGTTATGCGGCGCCTGACCGATACGCTGGAGATGCTCATTCCTGCACCACTTCCACGGGGCTTCCCTCTACAACGCTGTGCTGGCCAACAACGATCACCGAGTCGCCGGGGGAGACCCCCGTGACGATCTCAACCATCCCGTGGCTTCGAATGCCCACGGTGACCTCAGTCAGCACGGCGGCGCCATCTTCGACCACTGCAACCTGGAAGCCGGCCCTGGTCCTTCTGAGAACGCTCTCGGGATACACCACCGCGTCGTCAACGGTGCGGGTGACCACGGCCACCCGGCAGCTTAACCCAGGTCTGAGCACTCCCTCGGGGTCGTCGAACCTGACCTCAACAGAGACAAGTCCGCTTATGGGGTCAACCGAGGGCGAAACGGCGGTTACCACGCCGGGGACGGACATGTTGTCCAGGGCGCCCACGGTCACATAGGCGGGCTGGCCCTCGGCAAGGTGGAAGATGTCCCGCTCGGGAAGGAGTATCCTTGCTATGACCCCGCCGTTCCCCGTCACTGAAAGAAGGGGCGTTGCGCCCGAGGCCGAGTTGCCGGCCCTGGCCCAGACCCTCCCGACCCTGCCCGAGAAAGGCGCCGCAATCCAGGCGTTGTCCCGGGCGGTCCTTGCCTGGGTGTAGCCGGCCTGGGCCTGCGCCATCTGAGCGCTGGCCGCCTGAAGCCCCGTTCTTACGGCGTCGAGGTCCTGGGCGCTCACGGCGCCCGCCTCGTATAGCGCGTTCATTCGATCGAAGTTGGCCCGGGCGTTCTCGTGGTTGGCCCTTGCCGCGCTGAGGGCGGCCAGGGCGGCCGAAGAGCCGGCCCCCGCCTGCTGGTCGGAGTCCATCCTCACCAGTCTGCGTCCGGCTTCCACGAAGTCGCCCTCGGAGACCAGCACCTCCTCTATCCTGCCGGGCATGGAAGGGTAGATCAAGGCCTCCTCGGCCCCCTCCAGCCTGGCGCTGGCGTAGGATTCGGTGGAAATGCTCCCGGCCGTGGCGGGTTCCACCATGACCCTCACGGTCCTAAGCGATGTGTCTTCGGCACCCGGACCGCAAGCGGCCAGCAGTGTCAGCAACACGGCACAGACGAAGGCTTTCTGTTTTCTCATTCCTGCTCTCCGCTCAGGGTCAGAACACCCATGGCAGCCGCAAGCCCGGCCTCTGCGGTCTTCATCCCGTACAACGCCGATGCGTAGTTGGTCCTTGCCTGTGTGTGGGCCAGGAAGGCCTGGTCCATCTCGAGGCGGGTTATCAGGCCGGCCTCGTATGAAACAACTGCAATACCCAGGGCTTCACTGGCGAGTTCCACCGTGGCGGAGGCGGCGCTCACCGTCTGCCTCGCCTCGGAAAGCCGGTTCCATGCCTGGACCAGGGCCAGCTCGGCGTACCTTTCCAGGTCAGCCGCCTGGGCGTTGGCCGCCATGCGGTCGGCCCTTGCGCCGCGGTAGCCCGCGTAGTCGGATATGCCCCTCACCACGGGGATCGAGACGGAAATGGAGTGGGTGAGGTTCCTGCTGTAGATCGTCCGGTCAATCTCATCAAGTTCATCGGCGCCCCCCTGGTACATCAGCGAGGTCTGGAAGGCGATGGTGGGTCCGAATGCCGCCTCGGCGTGCCTGACCCCGGCGTCCCCGAGATCACGTAGGGCGCCTGCGGTGGCCAGGTCAGGGCTGTTCTGCCGCATCAAGGCCCTGGCCTCCTCCAGGGTTGCGGGCAGGGGAACCGGGAATGGATCGGTCAGGTCGCCTTCCACCACGGCGGGCGCCCCGCAGCCGGTCCCTATGGCCACCGCCAGCGCGGCGCAGGCGTTCTCCAGCCCCGCGGCGGCTGCTATGGAGTCGGGCTTCCTGTTCTCGTAGGCCACCTGGTTCTGAAGAAGCTCGAAACGGCTGATGGTGCCGGCGTCGTACCTTTCCTCGGCCAGCCTGTACCCCTCGCGGGCTATCTCCAGGGCCTCAGTGGAAACATCCAGCATCATCTCCGAGAGCAGGACTCCGTAGAAGGAGGCTATCACCTGCTGGACGGCCCTGATCTCGGTGGACCTGAGGGAATGAACCGCCAGGTCTCGGGAAACTCCCGCCAGCGATGACCCCGTGATGGCCTGGGGCACGAAAAGGGGAAGGGCGGCGGTGAGGCCGTACTGGCTCTGGTAGGTGGTTCCGGTGCGCAGCTCGCCCAGGCCCGGAATGGTGATGCCGGACACGTCCTCGTTCTTCTGATAGGCAAGGACCGCGTTCACCTGGGGAAGGTACCATGCGGAGGCGGCCCTGCTTGTCCATCGGGAACTCTCGAGGGCCTGCCTGGCCGCGGAAACGTCGCCCCTTGCCGAGAGGGCGGCCTCCACGGCCTCGTCCAGGGTCAGGGCCATGGCGACTCCTGAAAGGACGCTCAGTATCAGTGCTGTTCTTATCATATCGCTCTGTCACCCTTTTCACTTCTTATGCCGTTGAACACCATGTCCGTAACATCCTCTACAAGCTGTTCCATCAGCAGGCGGTTCGATGTGTCAACATGCTGCTTCTCCAGCGCTCCCTCGATGACCGAGGCCAGCACCGCAAGCACGAGGCCCGGCTTTATGTCCGGTCGTATCTCGCCCTCCCGGACGGCCCTGTCGAACACGGGCTGAAAGACCTCGTGAAAGAACTTCCTGCCGGTTATCTCCATGTCGGAGAGCCGCCAGCTCTCCTGAAGCAGGTTGTCCCAGGCCTCGGTGTACCTTGCGTTCTCCTTCTGAAGCCTGAGCCTGGTCAGCATGAACCTTCGCAGGGCATCCTTTACCGTGATGTTGTCCGGAAGGACCTCCCTGAAGATGCCCCTGGCCACGTCGAACATGTGCTCCACCAGAGAGGTGAAGTATCCGCTCTTGCTGCCGAAGTAGTAGTAAACCATGGGCTTGGTGACGCCGCTCAGCGCGGCCACCTCCTCCATCTTGATGTCTGTGAACCTCTTGCGCGATAGCAGCTCGATCCCTGCATCGAGGAGCTTCTCGCGGTTTCCCCTGATATCGGCCATGAAACCTCCGCTTTTCTTACTTACTGGTAAGTAACATAGAACCGTCTTCGCGTTCGTCAAGAAAGGGAACACTTGCGAAGGGTTTTCACTATATTGAAAGTTAAGTCTTCTGAGTGGTTTCATGAAACAGCCCGTCCGGGCCCAGACTGATTGGGGATCCTGCCGATGAAATTCCTGCTCGTTGCCGTAGCCGCCACCGCGGCACTGGCGGCATCCTACCAGTTCCAGTTCTCCATGGACCCTTCCAAGGTCCAGACAATGGACTTCATGGGAGAGACCGTGGTCTTCATTCCCGGGGGGGCCCTGGGCTTCGAGCCGGGCTTCCCGTCGCTTCCCGCACTCTCCCGAAGCTTCGTGATCCCCCAGGGGGAGACCCTTCAGGAGGTCACCGTGGAGGTCACCTCCTCGGTGAACCTCGGGACCTACAGGATCGCCCCGTCGTTCGCGGGTGAGCTTTCCGAGCCTATCCCATCTTTCATTGAGCGCAACTACGTTTACGGGAGCGACTCGTTCTTTCCCGGGAACCCGGTGACAGGCTTCCATACCGGCACGAAGTCCGGCTTCAGGGTGGCTTCCTTCGAGTTCTCGCCCTTGTCCTGGAACCCTTCCGACGGCACCCTGATGCTCGTGACCGGAGCGGTGGTAACGGCCCGCAGCGAAGCCGACGGATCGGTGAGGCGCCTTGCCCTAACCCCGAGGCAGATCGGCACTGCTTCCGAGGCCCTGGCTTCCCTGGTGGACAACCCGGAGATGCTGGCGGCCTGCGCGCCCCAGGCCCGCGAGACCGACGGCCCCCCGTGGGTGGTGATCGTTGACGAGGCACACCAGGCCATCCTTCAGCCCCTTGTGGACCACCGGATGGCCACCCACGGTTCGGCGGCGCTTCGAACCCGGCAGTGGATTTACGCCAACTACACCGGAGCCGACACGCAGGAGCAGATCAGGAACTACCTCATAGATGCCTATGAGAACCAGGGGCTCGTTTACGCCCTTATCGTAGGCGATTTCGGCGAGACCAACCGCATAAGCAGCCTGAACATCAGCGGGAACGTCCTGAACTCCACTGCCGATCTCTACTACAGCGATCTGGACGGCACCTGGGACGCGAACGGCAACGGTCTCTACGGCGAGCTGGGTGACGGCATTGACTACTACTCGGACATCTACGTCGGCCGGTTCAGCGCCGACAACCCAACCTGGATAACCACAATGGTGAACAAGACCATAGCCTACGAGACCACGGCCCCCCAGGGAGCGTGGCGCACCACCGCGCTGCTGGCCGGCGCCGGCCTCTGGCCCGAGTACAGCTACTGGGGCAGCTTCATCTGCGACACCATAGCCGCCAGGATACCCTCCGGCTGGACCATCCACAAGCTCTACGAAACCTACGCCGGCCACCCCAACAACCAGATAGAGATCATCAACCAGGGTGTCTCCTTCGTGGGCCCGCACGGCCACGGCTTCAACAACGGCGTGTACTGGTACTACAACCCCGCCGACCTTGTGAGTGCGGCCAACTACACCGGCATGACCAACATTGAAATGCTGCCCATCTTCCACAGCATCGCGTGTCTGGCGGGCAAGCTCTCATCGCCTGCGTGCATCGCGGAGAGGCTCATGCTGTGGGCCAACGGGGGCGGCGTCGCAGTGATGTTCAACAGCGACAACGGATGGGGAAGCCCCCCCAACATGGGGGCAAGCGAGTGGCTCGAGCTGTTCTTCGCCGACCAGCTCTGGGTGTACAACCAGAACGAGATAGGCGTTACCCAGGCCCTGGCCAAGGACGCGTTCCGGGCGGGACCCAGTGTACCCATGAAGCTCTGGGTCCTTCAGGAGAACAACCTGCTGGGCGACCCCGCCCTTCTCTTCGCACCCTCCCAGCTGGGAGTGGAGGGGGAGGAATGGGGCCAGGACGCAACCCCGGTGCTGGGGAACCCCAGCCCCAACCCGGCAAGGAACGGCTCATCGGTAACGCTTTCCATGCCCATCGGCGGCACAGCGGAACTGACCCTCTTCGACATCGCCGGCAGGGCAGTGCGGAACCTGGGCAGTGGGTCGCTGTCATCGGGGGTTCACACTTTCCAGGTGAACACCGCCGGCCTTCCCGCTGGATTCTACAGGATAGTCGCGCAGACAGGTTCGGGGATGGACGCGGTCTCCCTCATAGTCCTCCCCTGATCAGAACAGCCCGGTAACCTCACCTTCGGCGGAGATCTCCATGGTCTCCGCCGCCGGAGTTCTGGGAAGCCCCGGCATCCTCATGATGTCGCCGGTTATGGGCACCAGGAAGCCCGCCCCGGCGCTCACGACGATATCCCGCACGGTCACTATGAAGTCCTTGGGCCTGCCCAGAAGGTCGGGATTGTCGGACAGGGAGTTCTGGGTCTTGGCTATGCATACAGGCAGCCCTCCGAAACCGTGCTTCGTCACCCGCTCAAGATCCTCCCTGGCGTCGGGGGTGAAGTCTATGTGGGCCGCGCCGTAGATCTCCCTGGCTACGATCCCTATCTTCTCCTCCACCGGGAGTGCCCAGTCGTAGAGGGGTTTGAACCCCTTCCCCGGGCAGCGGGCTGCTTCCATCACCTTTTCCGCCAGGTCGGTCATCCCCTGGCCCCCCCTCAGGAAACCCTCCCCCAGCGACGAGGGGACCGAGAGGGCCCCGCATCTGTCAAGCACCACCTGTATCTCCCCGGGAGTGTCGCCGGGGAACCTGTTCAGGCACACCACGGCGGGAACCTGGAACTTCCGGATGTTCTCGATGTGCTTCTCAAGGTTCGCAAGCCCCTTTTCCACCGCCCCGGGGTCAGGGGATGACAGGTCCTTCTTCTTCACTCCGCCGTGCATCTTCAGGGCGCGGCAGGTGGCCACAAGCACCACCGCGCACGGGGCGAAACCCCCGTACGGGCAGGTGATGTCGAAGAACTTCTCGGCGCCCAGGTCGAAACCGAAGCCGGCCTCGGTCACCGTCCACTCCGCATGGGCCATGGCCATCCTGGTGGCGATGATGGAACTGCAGCCATGTGCGATGTTGGCGAACGGCCCCCCGTGGACGAAGGCGGGGGAGCCCTCGAGGGTCTGCACCAGGTTGGGCTTGATGGCGTCCTTCAGCAGCAGTGTCATGGCGCTGGAGACCCCGATGTCCTTGGCAACCACCGGCTGGCCTGAGCTGGTGTAGCCGACCAGTATCCTGTTCAGCCTTTCATGGAGGTCGGAGAGGCTGCTGGACAGGCACAGTATGGCCATCACCTCGCTGGCGGCGGTGATGTCGAAACCGGTCTCGCGGGGAACCCCCTGCCTTCTTCCTCCCAGGCCTATCACCGCCGAGCGGAGGGAGCGGTCGTTCATGTCCAGAACCCTGCGGAAGTTCACCGTGCGGGAATCGAGCCCCGACGGGCTTCCCCAGTAGAGATGATTGTCCAGGGACGCTGCGAGCAGGTTGTGGGCGGCGCTGACGGCGTGGATGTCGCCGGTGAAGTGGAGGTTGATGTCCTCGGCGGGGACAACCTGGGAATACCCGCCTCCGGCGGCTCCACCCTTCATGCCGAAAACCGGCCCCAGCGAGGGTTCACGTATGGCGCAGCACGCCGAGGTTCCCAGCTTCCTCAGGCCGTCGGTGAGACCTATGGTGGTCGTGGTCTTGCCCTCTCCGGCCGGGGTTGGGGTGATGGCCGACACCAGCACAAGTCTTCCGGGAGAACCTCCCTCTGCCATAAGGTCAACCTTGGCCTTGTAACGTCCGTAGTTCTCGAGGTGGTCAGGGGAAATCCCCAGCACACCGGCGATCTCCTCCACCGGGCGCATCCTCACGCCGGCGGCGATCTGCATGTCGGTGGGAAAACCCATTTCACGCCTTTCTAGAAGCCGTTGGTACTGGTCTTCTCGGGAGGCTCCTTGACTTCCCGCTCCCTGGCCGGGTGAACAACTTCCTCCAGAACCGCCCCGGCCGGCAGCCCGAAACCGGCCAGGGGGTACACAGCGAACGCGGGAACCCCGCGAATCCTTCCGGATACAACGCACTGCGGAGCCCCGGAGGCCTCTGCCTTCCTTCGGGCATGATCCAGGGCTTCCGACAGTTCGCTGAATACCATTTCACCTCCGTAAGGCATATATGGCCATGAACCGGAGAGCGGGCAAGAAAGGCCGGAATGAGAAGATTGGCGATCCTTGCGCTCACCGCCGCATTGCTGCTGGCGGGGTGCATTCCCTCGGACGGGGGGGGTTGAGGCATGCTCAGGGCTGGACGGGTTCTTCAGCCGGAGACTTCCGAGACCACGGAGTGAAAGCCGGAGCGGGCAGTCCGCCCGCCCCGGTCCCCATCTGTCAGTTGCTTCCCCATCGGTGCGGCCCGCCCCCGTGAGGGCCGGCTTCCCGGTGACGCTCCTGGAACATGCGTGACAGCTCGTCGATCTGCTCCTGTGTGAGAAGGGCGCGGACATCCCCCAGAGCCCCTGCGACAATGGCGTTTGCCTGGCGCATCTTCTCGAGCCTCTGGTTCAGCAGGGCCTCGAGCCCCGCGGAGCTGAACTCAGCCGAGCAGAAGTACTCCGTGAAACCCGGGCGCTCCTCCCCGGGCTCGGCAAGCATCAGAAGGCGGCTCTCGGCGTCTTCCATGATCCTGTGCACATCGCCTCTCTGGGAGTCGGTGAGGTCCAGTCGGTTCACGGCCTGGATCAGACCTCCCATGAGGGGGTGGCCAACCCCCTCCCGGCCGGGGCCGGGCTGGGCCCGCAGGGCCGACGGGAGAAGCAGGGCTGCGGCGGCAGCGATCCACATTGTCTTCTTCATTCCAGAACTCCTTTCATGCGCCGTGGCGCACAGGGAACATGAAGGTCCCTCTATTCTCCGCTGTTACGGTAATGTAACCAAATGTAAAAAGGGGCGCAGATTGCAGTGACACTGCCCCGACGGTATCTTCACCCGTCGCGTGCCGCTTCGCAGCCTGAGGGGGATACGGTGAACTCCGACCCGAAAGGGAAACCCGTCGTTTACGTTGACGCCGACGCCTGTCCGGTGAAGGCCGAGATCTACAGGGTGGCCGGAAGGTACAGCCTGAGGGTGGTTGTGGTCTCCAACTCCTGGATGCGGACGCCGGGCTCGGACAGGATCGAACTTGTGGTGGTGGAAAAGGGCGATGGTGTCGCTGACGACTGGATAGCCGGGCACGCCGGACAGGGGGACATGGTGGTCACCGGAGACATTCCCCTGGCTGCCAGGTGCCTGAAGAACGGCTCACTGGCGCTGGGCAACACGGGCAGGCCCTTCACGGAAGACAACATCGGCGATGTACTGGCCACCCGCGATCTTCTCACCGACCTTCGTGAACAGGGGATGATAACAAGGGGGCCGGCCCCGATGAGCGGGTCGGACCGCTCCAGGTTCCTTCAGGCCATGGATGAGATGGTGAACCGGCTCCTGAGGAGGGCTTCGGCCGGGGCGCACTGACGCCCCGGCCTGCGCTTTCAGAATCCCGCTGTAACTCCTATGGCAACGAAGGAAACGTTCTTCGCGTACTGGTGGCCGGAGAAGCTGCCGGCTCCTTCGCCGTCCTGCAGGAAAGCGTGGGCAGCCGAGAACACGACGCCCATCTTCTCGGTGGCGGCGTAGCGTATCCCGCCGCCGATCATTCCCGAGTTCAGCATGTACTCGAAATCTGTGAAGGTTTCGGTTCCGCCGCCGTTGTCGGCGAAGATGTAGCCCATTCCCAGTTCGACCCTGGGGCTCACCCTCCAGAGGGCGCTCAGACCCGCCTCCCAGCCGTCGTCGTAGTCGTCGGAAAGCCCGTCGTCCTCCCCCTGGTCCGCGGCGCCGGTGAAGTAGTAGTTGCCCGTTACGCCAAGCGTGACCTCAGGGTTCACATCGAACTGCATGCCCATGCCCAGGATGGCGGGAAGGTCCCTGCGCTGGAGCGCGCCGTCGGCCAGCTCGGGGAGCAGGGGGGCCCAGGTGTTCTGGGCGGTTTCGGCCTCCCACTCCAGGGGGGTTGCAGTCTCGAAGCGCACAGCCAGGTTCACCCCCCGGGCGGGCATGTAGCTCAGGCCCACGATCCCCGCGAAGCCCGATGCCCTGCGGGTGCATTCCAGGTCGGCCTGGGTCGTTCCTACCACGGTGCCGCTGTCCAGCCTCACTATGGCGAAGTCCGCGTTGCCCTCGTAATCCCTCACACCGCTTGTCCAGCGTCCCGCGATGGAGCCGGACAGGGCAGGTGTGAAGGCGTAGGCGACCCCCGCCGTTCCGGCGTAGTACGCGGCCCCGGCCTTTATGTAGCCGTCGGTCATCACGGCTGCGTAACCCGGGCCGTACTGGTACTGCACAAGTCCGGTCTGAAGCACCGGCATGATGGGAAGCCCGTTGTCGTACTCGAGGGTGCCCCCGCCCGCGGGGACTGTGAAGGCCCCGAAGGCCGCCAAGTCTCCCGTGCGGAAGACCGCGTAGAGGTTCGGAAGGAATGACGTGGGTTTCGTGGTCTCGTACTCCGACTCCTCCGCGGCGCCGATGGGGACAGCGGTTATGGTGTAGTGCTTCGCGATGTACTGGGTGCTGGCGTTCAGGTGGAAGCCCTGATCCAGGTGAACAAGCCCCGCGGGGTTGTACGACACAAGGTCGGCCCCGTCCACCGCGGCGTTCCTGGCCACCGCCATGAAGTAGTCGGCGCTGCGTCCGCCGAGGTAGTCGATATGACCGGCAAGGGCCAGGCATACCGACAAGGGAACCAGCAAAAGAGCGTTCTTCATCCGCATCCCCCTTTTCTGACTTGTCAGTACTCCAGGATCACGACTCTCGGGTAGTCCGCCGGGTCTTCATCGAAGGCGGCCACGCCGTAGGGAGTCACAACGTAAGCCCAGGACTCCATGCCGGGCGGGCACTGGGCAGTGCCGAGCCACTCACCGGAAGAGCCGTCGAAGAGGTCGAACACCGGCTCGCCGCCGCGCCTGGCCCAGAGCCTTCCGGAAGCGTCCATTCCAAGCGATGTCACTGCGAAATGATACTCGGCAGGTGTGTAGTCGGTGTTGGCCATGGCCGGCCCACCCCTTCCCATGGCTAGCATCTGCTGCCGCCTCTGTTCATACAGGGCGGCCTCCTCGCTGAGTTCGGCGGCGGTCTTCCTGAGGGGTGCGTAACCCGGCCTGGTGATGGACGGCAGCCTGTTGCCCTGCATATCGAAGACCAGTATCTCGTAACGCTCCCATCCGAGAGGCGAGTAGTAAACGGCCGAGTCCGTCACCTCGAGCGGCGGATCGGGATCGAAGAACCGTGACGTCATCTGTGACGGGTCGAACCTGCTCCACTCCTCCATGAAGACCAGAACGGGCTGGCTGCTTTCGGGCGTCCAGGCGGAGAGGGCATTGCCGGTAAGGCCCTGGTCCCTGTCGAAAAGCCCCTGGTGGCCCACTATCATCAGGCCGGCGCCGTCTATGGTGAATGGTGCCCTGGGCATGAATCCCTGCACCGTTCGGATGTAGCCGGTGTCCGCGTGGAAGAACTCGAACTCGGCGGCCCGGGGGTCGGTCACGACCACAACGTTCCCCTGTATCACAGCCAGGTCCCGGGCGCTCAGAAGCTCGCCCGGGGCCTCACCCGTACCGCCGAACCGGGCAAGGAAACCTCCGTCAGCGGAGAAGACCCTCAGTGTCTGGGTGTTGGAGTCCAGGACCAGAAGCCTTCCGTCGGGAAGGAACTCCACCGAGGCGATGACCCCGAACACGTAGTCTGCGTCGCCTATCTCGACGCCCACCGAATCCAGTGGGACAGGAAACGCAATATGGGCTGTCCCGGATCCTTCCCTGCCGTTTCCGGAACAACCTGCTGACAGCATGAGAAGAAGCAGCTGGAATGCCAGAAAAGGCCTGAGGTACCTGGTCATGGAAGTCATGGGAAGATCCATCATCTGCTCCCTTGCGCCCTCCTGGTCAACTCACTGGCCAGCAAATCAGCTATCATGGCATTTGCGAAGGGTTCAATATGGGCTCCGGAGTAGTCGTTGTACACTGTCGAGTGAACATCGCTGAAAACCCCCGTATAGCTAAGGAAATCATCGGAGTTCTCCGCCGCCACCTGGAAGCGGTCGTAGGTGGCCGTAAAGAGAGCCCTGAACGCCGGATCGCTTCCCGCCAGAAAGAACTCATCCCCCCTTTGAAGAACATCCCTTTCATACTCCGTCAGGGGTTTGTCACCGTACCAGATCGAGGGCTGCAAGACGAAGGTGCATGAGAAGCGGTAGTGCTCACCGAGCGCTCTTACAACATTTGCTGTACCCAGATATGTGTCCACAACGTCACTGGCAAGTTCGTCCACAGGTACGCCCATGGTTGCATACGTCTCCAGGTCAGCTGCCGAAGGCGCCCGTTGGTTGATCCTGCCCCGCAGGGCGGATGTCAGTATCCCGATGTTCGTTCTTTGGAACAGCGCAGCAAATGGATCCGGTACATCGAATGCCTCGGCCATTCCCATCACCCTCGCGGCTACAAGCCTCTGGGCAAAATGCCCACCGGCCGCACCAGATTCGTATGCGCCCCATACATCGTTGAACCCATCGTAGAAGATCACAGCGTCAGGTATGTTGCCGTTCCTCAACTGGATCACCAGCTCAACCATTTCCTGGCTGGAGCTGTGGGCAATCTGAGCGAAGTTGCGCACTGCAACCGGTCTGTCCATGAGTTCGTCGAGCCTGGTTTGAAGATAGGCCGGAATGGTGTTGCGGTCGGATACATTCAAGCCCCACATGGCGCTTCCTCCGAACAGGAACACACTGTAAGCCTCCGGTTCCCCCGAAGACCCGGGCACAACCCGGAAACCATCCTCTGATACGGTCACACTGTCGTTGTTGAACAAGGGATTGCCTCTCCATACGACGAAGGGTACGTACACACCATGCACCGCAGAGGCATCAATAGCATCAAGATGCCCTTCCTGGACCTTACGGGCATGCAGCAGGAAACTTTCCGGCGGGAACAGCTTGATTGCCGCCACTGAGGCAAGTTCGAGGATCACGATAACAACAATGGTGTTCAGAAGGCAAACGGCCACCAGACGATAGGCGCCGGGGAAACGCCTTCCCATTATGCCCGACAGCACAAGGACGGTTCCTGTCACAAGGATGAGGACCTGGTTTCTGCTCATACCGTCTGCCGCGCTCAGACCAATTCTGTCCGCCAGCAATCCAAGGACGATCATCCCGACCCCGACCAGAATGGCTGCAAACCTCAAGAATTTTACTGCCCCGTCAGTCATTTGCGGATCTGTCATAATGAGTTCTCTCCCTGGTTTAACTCCCGAGACCAAGAGAGTGAACCTATCCACTCGATCATTCGGGAACAAGAGGGAAAGCGCCGGACCGGGATCGGCTTGCCCCGATAGCGATCATTCACTATACCTTCCAACTGTTCGGCCGCTTCCCGACCCCGGCATCCTGTAGCAACGCCATGGATACCGGGGCGAAAGGGTCGCGCTGGAAACGGCTCGGCCTCCCGTGCTTGGAAAGGGAAAGGACGCCGGTTGCATCCACCGCCCGTTGTTTCGGGCGTGATGATCCCTTTCCATGACTGACCAAAGGGCGGGTTCATGCCGCAGGAAAGGGCTTGTGCAATGAGTTCCATACTGTTCGCCGCGCCACCGGCCACCGGCGCCGGACCGGGAAAGTAGAGGCCCATGGGCAAACTGGCCGAGGCATTCGTCATCGCCCTGAGGCTCATCGTGACCGGCGATCCCGTGGTAATGGAGATAACGCTTCGCACCCTTGCCATCTCAGCCAGCGCCACTGTCATCGCCTTCGTTCTCTTCACTCCCCTGGGGTGCATGCTGCACTTCGCCCGTTTCCCCGGAAGGGGTTTCGTGATAGGCTTCATACAGACTCTCTACAGCATGCCCACCGTCTTCGCCGGGCTCCTCATCTTCCTTCTGCTCTCCAGGGCCGGTCCCCTGGGGGCTCTGCGGCTCCTCTTCACCAACGAGGCCATCGTCATTGCCGAGGTCCTGCTGGTCGCCCCGGTCATCCTGGGCCTTGTGATCTCTGCCCTGAAAGGCGTGGCGGGCGAGGCGGCGGAAACTGTCAGGGCACTGGGTGCCAGCTCGCTCCAGACAGGCAGGGTTGTTCTCATCGAGGCAAGGTTCGCCGTTCTCTCGGCCTTCCTCATGGGGTTCGGCAGGGCCGTTTCCGAGGTGGGGGCGGCGATGATGGTGGGAGGTAACATCGCGGGCAGGACAAGAACCCTTACCACGGCCATCTCACTGGGCATAGGCAAGGGCGAGGTGGCCGAATCCATAGCACTGGGAATCGTTCTCATGACCCTGGCCCTGCTTGTGAACCTGCTGGTGCATCTTGCCGGAATGCGCAAGACATGAGGATAGAACTCCAGGGCATCTCGAAGAGCATCGGGAGGAAGCGGATACTGCACGACGTGTCTGTATGCGTCGAGCAGGGGCAGTTCTGTTCGCTCATCGGCCCCACCGGGTGCGGCAAGACAACCCTTCTGAGGATAGCCGACCTTCTGGACAGGCCAACCTCGGGGCGGGTCATCCTTGACGGGAGGGACAGCACGGGGAGCCGGGGCCACGGAAGGACAGTGATACGCCGGCGGATGTCCATGGTCATGCAGCGTCCCTACATGCTCAGCGGCACGGTGGAGAGGAACATAAGGTTCGGCCTGGGCGTCAGGGGGATCAGGCCCTCGGAAGAGAGGATCTCACAGATCCTTGCGGCCACCGGGCTCTCCGGGATGGAGGGCAGGAACGCCCGGACCCTCTCGGGCGGGGAGATGCAGAAGGTGGCCATGGCCCGGGCCGTGATAACGGACCCCGAGCTTCTGCTTCTTGACGAACCCCTGAACTCGGTTGACCAGGGTTTCAAGCCCGAGCTGAGAAGGCTCATCAAGAGCCTTCACCGCGACATGGGCATGACCGTCCTCATGGCAACCCATGACCTTGCGGACGCCCTTGCCCTATCCAGCAGCACCGTCGTTCTCTCCCAGGGAAGGCTGATGCAGGCGGGGGATACGGACCATGTCTTCAGCAACCCCGAGAGCCTTTTCGTGGCCTCTTTCACCGGTATGAAGAACATCATTCCCGTGAAGTTCAGGGACGGCGCCGCATTCGCGGGCGAACTGGCCATTGCGGTCATAGAGCCCGGGCAGGGCAAGGGTTACATCGCCATACCCCCGGAGGTGATAACCCTCTCTCCGGAAAAGCCCGAGTCAAGCCAGCGGAACACTTTCGCGGCAGTGGTGTCCCACCTGGAGAGGATGCCGATGTACGACACCGTTCACATCCTTCTCCAGGGTATCGAGCTTCAGTCAACCATAACCAGGGAATCCACGGAACGGCTGGGCCTTGAACCGGGCTCTGCGGTGTGGGCTTCGTTCAAGGCCACTTCGGTAAGAAGCTTTCTCTGACCACCGTCAGCTCACGAGCATGGCCCTGGCCATCTTCCCGTGGAGTCTTCCCATAAGACGGGCGAGATGAAGTGTGCCCATGAATGCAGCCACCCCGGCTGCCATCACCACCGGGAAGAGCCAAACGGGGATCCACCAGCCGTCCGGTCCGTTTATCACTGCCCGGTCCAGTGTGAGCTGGGCGATGGGGCCGGCAACCAGGCTCAGGGAGAAACTGGTGAGCGTGACGAAAACGGAGAAGTAGATCACCCCCAGGGGAAGCATGAGCATTAGGTAGAGAACCGAGGTCCAGGTGCTTCTTGTGGTGAAGACCCCCTTGATGGTCCCCCACCAGCCCGGCCCCTTGCGTATCAGCACGGCCCTTCTGGGCATGCGGACCCCCAGAAGAGCTTCCACCATTCTCCCCTCCACCAGGGCGATGCCCCTGAACGAGAGGAAGAAGAGCCAGGCCACAGGGACCCCTATGATGAGCACCAGGAGCCCGAAGGAAAGAGAGAGGCCGTTGGCTACCCAGACGAAATAGAGGGTGCCGGTGACCATTGATATGATCATGTAGAGGAACGCGGCCCACGCTGAAGGCTCCCCGATCACACCGGCGAACTTCTGAAGGAAGGTTCTCTCCCCTCTGCGGCCCGCCCCGGAGAGGACCGGGCCTGTGTACTTCTCAACCCTTCGATAGTTGTCGGCCACCTCGCCAGGGGTGCCGTAGCTTGCGATGACGGCCTGGAAGGCTTCCGCCGGGGGCATCTCCGGATGTGCGGCCAGCATGCTTTCAAGGCTCGAGGCAAGATGGTCTTCGGCATCCGCCAGGGCATCCTGGACAAGCGCCCTGTCACAATCCTTGAGTTCCGTGCGGAACTGGTCGAGGTAGCGTTCGACGTGCCTATTCATTCTCAGGACCTCCCAGGAAGCCGTTCATGAATACTGTGGTCTCCCTCCATATGACTGCCCAGCGCAGGAGAGCCTGGCTCCCCTGCGGGGTGATGGCGTAGTAGCGCCGCGGGGGACCCGCAACCGACGGCTCCACGCTGCTGGTGAGGAGCCCGGCCGCCTCCAGTGACCTAAGCACGGGGTACAGCGTTCCATGCTTAACGATCCTGGACCCTGGAACCCTCTCCTCCATCTGCTTGGCGATGCTGTAGCCGTAAAGGGGCTCGGAAGCCTCTCGAAGCACCGCCAGGAGGGCCAGTGCTGTTATGCCCGCGCTCAGCTCCTTTCTGAACTTCCTGTCTTCGGGCGGCATTCCGTCGTCAACGGACAGGGTGGGATCTGTATCCGGTTCCATTCCGCCTTCCTTTCCAGCGCTCATAGCAGGTAAACACTACTACCATCTTAATACTATGTCAAGGTTCGCACATCCCCTTCGTCCGATTGACCCCGGCTTCGCTTGAGGCTATCGTCATTGACGCCCAAGAAGTTGTGTGGCATTTCGATGATGCTCTCTTTCCCCCGGCGGGGATGAACGAGGGGCGGCACAATGAGGGAGTTGTTCTCCAACCAGGTTCTCTGGACGGCGATAGCGGCAAACGCACTGGCTCAGCTCATCAAGGCCGTTCTGGTCCTGCAGTCCGAGAAAAAATGGAACACGGAAAGGCTGTTCGGTTCAGGCGGCATGCCCTCCTCCCACGCCGCCCTGGTGACGGCCCTGGCCGCAGGAACGGCCTACAGTCATGGAGTCGGCTCGCCCCTTTTCGCCCTGTCGGTTGTTTTCGCACTGATAGTCATGCACGACGCGTGCGGGGTAAGGCAGGCCGCTGGAAAGCACGCCCACATCCTGAACCAGCTCATGGCGGACCTTCACCAGCTTCTTGACCAGGGCTTCAAGCCCCAGGTTCTGAAGACCTTCCTGGGACACAGCTGCCTGCAGGTGCTAGCCGGGTTTCTCATCGGCCTGGCTGTCGCACTGGTCTCCTTCGGCATCTGGCCAGGGTAGCCTGTACGCGGGTAATCTCCGCGGCAGCGCTCATTGACCGCCGGACCCGCTGTATGTAAAGTATTGTAAAAGACCGCACTTGCCCTGCAAGCCCGGTTGACTCTGTGAGAGGTCCATTCCGGGAAACGGAGGTTCGAGTATGAGGTTCCTACGATCTCCTGTCATCGTTTCTCTGGTCACCGCATCGGCTGCATTCGGTTCTGTGGGGGTCGCGGTGGGGTGGGGGCTGAACAGCGACAACCAGTGCAACGCCCCTGAGCCCAACCTCAACTTCATCGAGGTGGCAGGCGGCGAGTTCCATAGCCTCGGGCTCAAGGCCAACGGCACGATAACAGCCTGGGGGAACAACGAGAACGAGCAGTGCAACGTTCCCTCTCCGAACTCCAACTTCATCGCCGTTTCTGCCGGAAGAAGCCACAGCCTTGGTCTCAAGTCCAACGGGTACGTTGTCGCCTGGGGTGACAACACCTACGGCCAGTGCAACGTTCCTGATCCTTCAGACATCTTCCTTGAGGTGGCTGCCGGCGAGTACCACAGCCTTGGGCTGAAGATGGACGGCTCCATAGTGGCGTGGGGAAGGAACCAGTTCGGGCAGTGCAATGTTCCCGGCCCCAACCAGGGTTTCGTAGCCATCGCCGCGGGAGTCTATCACAGCATGGGCATAAGGTCCGACGGCTCGCTGGCGGTTTGGGGCGGCAACTACTGGGGCGAGTGCAACGTTCCTGCCCCGAACTCCGATTTCGTAGCCGCTGCAGGCGGCTGGGGTTACAGCCTGGGGCTGAAGGCCGACGGCACGGTGGTGGCATGGGGAATGAACCATGTGGGCCAGTGCAACGTTCCTGACAGCGCGCCGTTCGTGGCCATATCCACATCCAGCAGCCACAGCCTGGGGCTCACCTCCACTGGCGCGGTGGCCGCCTGGGGCGCCGGAGCGCCCGGCCAGTCAGGCTATCCCCACTACGGGCAGTGCGTGGTGCCCTCTCCGAATTCGGGGTACAAAGCCATCTCTGCGGGATGGTTCCACAGCCTGGGGATCAGGGACGATCTTACACCTGTGGAACCCGGTATCACCACGGACCCTGTGCCTCCAGGCATCCACATCTCCATGGTGCAGCCCAATCCCTGCAATGCCCATGCCACATTGAGCTTCACATCACCCGGGCTGTCAGGGGCTGTTCTTGAGGTGTTCGACATGACTGGCCGCAGGGTGGGAGCCACCGCCATCGGAGAGTCAGGGACAGGTATGAACACCCTGCTCTGGAGCGGAACGGCTGACACGGGAAAACCGCTTCAGCCGGGGATCTACATGCTCCGCATCACCGCGGGCGGTGCAGTGTCGAACACCGCCAGGGTGGTTCTGCTCCCCTGAAAGGCTACCTCACCACCACGAAACGCTCGAAGGCTGAGAGCCCTTCACCGGTTGCCCTGCATAGGTAAACACCCGGCTTGAACTCGGTGGTCGGCAGCTGGTGGGAACCGGCGGGCATCTGAGAATCCTCCGCCTGCCAGACCAGCCGCCCCGAGATGTCGAAGATGGAAACAGCCACCAGGGTTTCAACACCGAGAACAAGCCGCACCACCGGAACGGCGGTGACCGGGTTGGGCGAGAAGGCCAGAAGCATCGAACCGTCGGCCACGGCCTCGGCATGATCGCCTATGCCCTGGGAGACCCAGGATATCTCCAACCTGAAGAGATTGGGCATCTCGGTGGGCCTTGAAGCCTGAAGCAGGGCCCGATACTGAACGTACGAGTCGCCGTCGGACAGGTGGTCGCTGAGTCTGCCTGGCTGGGTGAGAACAGCGGACCATTCGCCCATGGAAGTGTGATCGTCGGACGCCCTGACCTGGAAGGCGACCACTGACCCCGGGGGGGTTTCGGCCTCCCAGTCTATGATGCCCCATACCGGATCGGTGCGGGTGTAGAGGATGCTGGATTCCAGATAGCCCGACCCGGGGTTCCTGTCCCACCAGGCAACAGCGTCGGCGTTCATTGCCGCCCCCGCAGCGTCCAGGTCGCCGTCGCCGTCCATGTCGGCGGCGACCACAGCGAACGCCCCGTCGAACGAACTGTCTATGGACACGGCGAACCAGCTTCCCCCGTCGTTGATGTACAGCACCACCGCGTCGGAATGGACGGATGCCGCCAGCACGTCGCCGTCTCCGTCACCGTCGAAATCACATCCGTGCACGCATACGGGTCCGTTGATCTCTGCGTCTATCAGATGGCTGATGAAGCCTCCGGCGGTGTTCTCCCACCAGACCACCTTGCCAGCCAGCGAGGCGGCGCCAAGCACATCGAGGTCGCCGTCGCCGTCCACATCGAATGTGTGCACGAAGTAGGCTCCGTCAAACCCGGTGTCCAGGTCGTGCCTGGTCCACTCCCCTCCAAAGGAATCAGCATTCTCGAACCAGGCCACATCGTCGGCGTAGAAGGCCCCGGCCGCCACATCAATGTCGCCGTCACCGTCAATGTCGCCGCAGTGAACGGTCCACGCGCCGTCGAAGGATCCGGCGATGGCCCGGGTTTCCCATTCGAGACCCTGCCCGTCGAGATTCTCCCACCAGGTTATCTCATCCCTGTAGATGGAGGCGGCCACCATGTCCAGGTCGCCGTCGCCGTCCACGTCCGCAGGGCAGACCGCATGGGCTCCCGCGAAGCTTCCGCTCACGAGGTGGTACGTCCAGCTTTCCCCTGAACCGTCCTCATTCTCCCACCAGACCACGTCGTTCCCGCCATACAGCGTCTTGGCCGCTCCCAGAATGTCAATGTCGCCATCGCCGTCAATGTCAGCGGCGGCCACGCTGCTTGCTCCGGTGAAGGCCCTGTCAACCACGTGCTTCTCCCACGTGAAGCCGTAGCCGTCAACGTTCTCCCACCAGACTATTGCGCCCGCGCTCAGGGCGGAGCCTGCCAGGTCCATGTCGCCGTCGCCGTCAATGTCAGCCGGGAACAGGGAGTTGGCCCCGTCCAGAGAATCGTCCACGGCGTAGATGGCGGGATGGTCGGAAAGGCTCAGAATGCCCGGCACATGCCACTGAACGTTGACACTGCTGGAAAAGGAGAGGTCGAACCTGTCCACCGGTCCCTGGACTCCGGGTCCCTCGGACCAGTCCGACTGCTCGGCGGTGAATGCCAGCGTAACCGCTGAAAACAGTAACAGCGTGGAAACTACTATTCCTGACATATGGCACCTCCATTTCCCGTATGCTCGTATAGGAGCGACCGGGTGTCAATGGCACTGCGATCCCGCAGCCCGGCGGGCAGGCGAACACGATGGCGAATCCATCCTTTGAGAGGCTTTATCCCGGACCGTTCAACACGTAGCCATATAGACGATTCGTTTGTAACAGTGCATAGTTGACCGGGAGCGTAGGACCACGCAGGTGTTCCGGCTCCCGGGAACAGCACTGAGGAGGGGATAATGAGAGGCGCCAGTGTCGCATGTGTGTTGACGGTTCTGCTCTCTGCCGCATCAGTTGCCGACACCTACGATCAGATGCCGAGCAGGGACACCTGGGTCTGGCCGGGCCAGGGACCGTTCGGGAACAGCCAGCAGCTCAGGACCAACAACATTGCAGTCTTCGACCAGAGGATAGTCATCGGCTTCGACCTGTCTTCCATACCGCAGGATGCCCTCGTTAACTCCGCATCCCTGAACATCTACAGGTTTGACGGCAGCTCAGGAAGCGCTCTGGAATGCCATATCTTCCGCGTGACCGAGGACTGGGAGGAAATCACCCTGGTGGACGGCATCGCCTACGACACCAGCGGTCCGTACGACCAGATCGTGATAACCGGGAACGGCTGGTACGTTTTCGACTTGACGGACCTCGTCCAGGAGTGGGTTCAGGGAACGCACCCCAACTACGGAGCGGTTTTCTTCGGAACAGGCGGCACGGGACTGTACCAGTACTTCCACTCGCGGGAAGCGGCCTCCGACAACCCTCACCTGGTCGTGGAGTACGAACTCGCTGGCTCCTTCGAGGAATGCACGTTCGGTTCCATCAAGGCTTCGTACAGATAGGCGGGCTGCCGGAGTTCCATCGCGCGCATTGCCGGTAAGGGGTTAGAACCAACCTGAAACGACCACGTGCCCAGAAACCGCCATGAGACAAACCCCAAAACCGGGCTTGTGACACACTTCGAACGGCAACATGCGGAGACTCATGCGCAATGCGGATAAGGATCAATCCAAACCGGCAGAAACCGTTCCCCATAGTCTTCAGGAAACAGGCTGAATGGTGATCTTCAACCCCAGTGCCCTGGCCACTTTGAAGATCGTTGCAAAACTCGGGTTCCCGTCCGGCGAGAGAGCTTTGTAAAGGCCTGCCCGGGTCATTCCTGCATCCCTGGCCAACTGGCTCATGTTCCGCGCTCGCGCGATATCGCAGAGAGCGGCAGCGATCAGTGATGGATCGCCGTCCTCCTGACAGGCTTCGAGATACCTGCGAACAGCATCTTCGGAATCAAGATAGTCCGAAGTCTCGTAACGGCCAAACTTCTCAGCCATTATCAACCTTCCATTCTGCAGCGAGCCTCTTCGCCCTTTCGATATCCCTCTGCTGGGTTCTTTTGTCTCCACCACACAGAAGCACCACAAGGATCGAACCATGCTGGAAGTAGTAGACACGATACCCGGGGCCGTAATCTATCCTCATCTCAAGAAAACCTTCGCCGACCGGCTGAACATCACCGGGATTGCCGAGGCTCAGTCTTCTGATCCTCATCAGAATCCGAACTATTGCCTCGGAGTCCCGCAACCTTTTCAACCAGCGGTCAAATGTCGCGCTTCTGATGATCTCGACCATATGTCAACTATAGTTTACACCATGCGACATGTCAACTGGAGTATGCACTGCGAGTACTAACAAAAAGCCGCCGGGGAACTACCCGGCGGCCTCTATCCCATCTGGCGGTCCGTATTGGACGCTTTTCGAACAAGTTCGCCGTACCGGGATGACTCCGGCAACGCAAAGGATTGAGTTCTGCTGAATGCGAAAGCTCACGGGGGCTGAGGATTACAACCTCAACCCCCAGAGGTACATGATTACAATGAACTACCTTACAACCACCAGCCTGACCCCGGCGTTCAGGCCCGCACCCGAAACCCTC
>CAZIPI010000025.1:0-41965 GCA_964541235.1 uncultured bacterium
CTAGATCAGGTCGTGGATGTCCAGGAGCCTACAGGTACCCTCCCTGCCGGCATGCATCAACACATCGATGATGGACAGGTTCGGATGGAACCCGGGGCCGGGCTGTTCATACCGCACGTTTCCCGTTTTCAGAAAGAACAGCGCGACGCCCAGTTGCCGAAACACGTCCCTTGAGTAGAGCTTCTGGCCCCCGATGGCGTTCACATACTCCAGGGCCCCTTCCCGCCTGCATATGGCAATGATCCTGGCCGTCCTTTTCTCCGGGTTGATGCCTCCAGGATCACCAGGGACGCTCCTGTCGCCATCGGCCTGGCGATCAAGGTCGCACTCCAGTTCAAGGTACCGCCGGTTGTCGCTTACGATCTCTGTGGAGATGCCCATGAAGCGGGAAAGTTCAATGACCGCGTGTGCATTGAAGTCGTGGAGCAGACGGAACGGCGAATGGATCAGGTCCCTCAGCATCGGAAAGACTTCCGGGAAGCCGACAGCCGATGCGTAGTTATGCTCTATTGCTTTGATCAGTTTCTCCCGCCAGGGCTGGTTCTCATCGATCTCCACATCCCTGGTCAGAGTGAACGAGCTCCTGTGCAGAACCGGCACGATGATCCTGCAGGGTCCGCGGTTCTTCTCAAGGATCCTGTTGTGGGCCATCCACTCCTTGCGCCGGAAAGAGGTGTTACCGTACACAATGAACCTGTCCACCGAGTGGATGAGCTGAAAGTACCCAATGTAGGGGAAGAAATAGGGTTGCATGATACCGATCCTCACAATGGCCGCACCCGTCTCATGATCATGTTCTACCCGGAAATCCAAGAACCTTCACCGCTCCTCCGTTCCGTTCCACCTATCATAAGACCGATCGGGGAAAACCCGTGCCCGAGGTTTCACTCCAGGTTGCCTTTCGGTATGATTACACGATGAAAGGCAAAACAGCGGAAGGCGGGCGGGCTTTCCCTGCCCGGCTGCTCCTGTTCGCATCAGTGCTTCTGGTGTTCGCAGCCCTGCTTCCGGCGGTGAGGACCCCGATACATGCCCCGGACAGCGGCAGTTACATCCATCTGGCCCGGCGGCTCTCAGGTGATGGCCTGGAGGGGTACGCCTTTACCCGAACCCCCGGATACCCGCTCCTGATACTGCTTGTGAGCTTCAATGAAAGCCTGCTCGTCCTGCTCCAGACCTCACTGACCCTGATCTCCATCGTCTGCCTGTATGCCCTGGCTCGAAGGGAGCTGAGGGGCATGTTTCAGGTATCGGCCTGTGTACTCCTCCACACCCTGAACCTGACGGTGTGGAGCTATTCATTTTCTGTTCTAACAGACAGCGTCGCCTCTGCCCTGATCCTGATCTCCATCACACTGATGGTACTCCACCTTCATACCCCCAGCCTGAGGTTCTTTCTCCCCGCCGTTGTTCTCAGCACGTACAGCGCCCTTGTCCGGCCGGCCCTGGTCACCGTCCCTTTTGTCTTTCTCGCGGTATGCCTCTTCCGCAAAGGCACCCGGAGGTACTTCTGGATCGGGGCTCCCATATCCGGCCTTCTTCTTGCCTCATGGGCGTTCACGGTCCAGAGGCATAGCGGCGTTTTCGCCCTTACCACTCTCATGCCGGTGAACCTCACCAATCACACCGGAGCCTTCCTGGAGCATGCCGATGAGGAGTTCGCCCCCATGAGGGACGCGTACCTGGCGGTCCGCGACTCCCTGGGCAGGCATGAGATGGCAATTTTCCAGGCACAGCGCCGAATGAGGGCACGATATCCGGACCTGCCGGAGAGTGACTACAACCGGCTGCTGCTCCGGATGTCTCTCTCCGCCATCTACAGGCAACCCTTGCTCTACCTCCGGTCCGGCGCCCGCTCCCTTGTATGGAACCACATCCCCGCAAACCCTCACCAGCCCTTTCTGGAGCAACTGGGAGGCTCTGCTTTCCTGTCATTCCTCAGCCGTCGCGCGGTCAAGGCAACCCTGATCCTGCTCACCCTGGCGGCCTACATACACTGGTTCGGAAGGATGTTCCGCAGGCGCTTCCGTCTTGATCCCGCAGAAGCACTTCCCCTGCTGGTGATCCTTGTGTACTCGGTGCCGGTGGCGCTTCTGGAAACCCCCAACGGGCGATACATGATGCCATTCTACGGTTTGTTCGCTCTTTACGGGATAAAGTCGCTGACGCGCCTCCTAAACTGGCTTTTCACACGCCGTCCCGCCCCTGGCATTCTGGCCTCGTGGCAGGGAGATGACGCCTGGCCGGAGGCTCTGATGGAGCGCTCCGGAAAAATGGAGGAATTCCTGGACGACCTGAGAAGGTCCCGGGGAGCGTTTCGGGTGTTTGATCGGCAGATAGACCTTCGTGAGGTGCCTTCCTTCTGGTTCACGGACCCCGTCCGGAAAATGGTGCACCCTGACAACGGGCAGCTGCTCCCTGCCAGGGACTACAGGGAAGACTTGAAACCGGACCCGGTTGTCCTTTGGGAAATGTCACGCCTGACGATCCTTCCGCCCCTTGCCCGATGCTCCCGGGAGGGAGACCGTGAAGCCATGGATCTGCTGACCCGCACGCTGGCCCATTGGAACCGCAGGAACCCATTTCCGGACGGCCTGGCGTGGAGGGTCCCACAAGAGGCAGCCATCCGTTCGTTCTCCCTGCTTCCCGCTTCACTCTGGTGCACCGGTGTTCCGCAGAGCACGGCGAGGGATCTTCTGGGGAGATGCGTCCTCCATCTGATGGACACCACACTGCAGGGCCGGACCCCGCCCAATAACCATCTCCTGGTGGAACTCACCGCCCTGGCCCTGATGCTTCCCCTGTACCCTTCCCTTCAAAAGAGGCACCACAGCCGAGTTTTAGAGGAGCTTTTCCTCCATTCCGGAAGACAATTCCATCCCGACGGTCACCATGTGGAATGCTCCACCGGCTACCATGCCCTGGCCCTGGAGGCAATGAAGGTGTTCCTGGGGGCCGTCCCCCTCTCACGGGAACTGCAGAAGCCGCTCGTCCCCTTTGAGAAGGACATGAAGGCACTGGAGCAACTTGCACTTAGGGCCCGGGAGGTCACGGGGCTGTACATGTGCGCCTATGGACGTTCACCCAACTTCGGGGACAGCAGCGACTCAAGGATCTTCCCGGGTTTCGCCTACTACCGGAACTCCCTTCAGGACCATGGCCACCTGCTTGCACCCTTCCGGCCCGAACCTCCTGAGGGGCTGAGCGTGTTCCCCGACTCCGGTTACGGATACTTCCGTTCCTCCCTTTACGGCGCCTGCATGAACTCCTCGGTACCCGGAGATCAATCCGGGCACTCCCACGAAGACAAGGGAAGCTTCGTCCTGCAGGTGCGGGAAAGGCCGGTCTTCGTGGACCCTGGCACCTGGATGTACAACTGCCCGGGAGAGAAACGGAGGTACTACCGTTCCGCTCTGAACCACAATGTTCTTACAGTGGACGGTATGGAGCAGTCCGCCCGGGACCTGGCCTCGGGTTTTACCAGGATGGAGGGGGTCCGAACGGGCATCGAGGCGTCGGGGGACAGGGAGATCACTCTATGGCACGACGGGTACGCCCGCCTGGATGGAGTGGGACGGGTGTTCAGAAGCCTTCGCTTCCTGGAGGATGGTATTCAGGTGACGGAGCGGGTGGAAGGATCAGGCCGGCACGACATTGCCATTGGATACCTGCTGCACCCGGACGTGGAACTTGAAGCTGAAGGGCTGGAGATAAGCTCGCCGAAGGAGCAGTTCAGGATTCGGATCCTACTCACGGAGAAGACGGCGGTGGAAGTGGCCGCAGGGTTCTATTCAAGCTGTTACGGCCAGGAGGAAAAAACGCTGCGGCTTATCCTCAGGTATCCCGGGGTGCGGCTCCCCTTCATGAACACCTATAGGCTGGAAATCATTGCGGAACATGGGTAGGGGTGTCTCCACCCCGCCGTGGCGCATGCCGCTTGGGGGTCTCAGCCATCCACGATCCTGTTCATTATGGAGCCGATGTTGCGGACCCCGCTGTACTTCTCCCAGACCAGAGTTCTATTGATCTCCTTCATCTGTCCAGCCTGATCCGTACCCACCCTGGCGATGGCGTCCTGAATCACTGCGGCGATGCCCTCCGGTGTGTTCCTGGCGAACAGGACCCTGAAGCCCTCTTCTTCCAGCAGCCTGTAAGCCGGAATGTCGGAAAGCACCGGGACGGAACCGGTGGCGAATCCCTCCAGGATGCTTCCGCTCATCTGGTCCGTGTCAACTATGTTCAGCAGGATGTCCGCCCTTTTGTAGACACCGAGCAGCTTCGATATCGGGACGAAACCACCGGCTTCGACCAGGGTGGAATGACGTTTGGAGACATCCCCGAGCTTCCCGATGACTGAACGGTCCCACTCCGAATCCGTTACGTTTCCCAGGGCGAAATACCAGACGAGCTTCCGTCCCCGGCTGTCAACAAGGTCCATGGCTTCCAGGACCAGGTCATGCCGCACATTCCGGCTCAGGGACCGCGCGAACATTATCAGAACAACATCCCCGGGAATCGAGGGACAGGCTGCCGAACCCTGGGCAGGATCGTTCAGCCCGGCAAAAAGGGACGAGATGCCCCAGGGCATGCAGACAACCTTGCGGGAGATCTCAGGAAAGCAACCGATCAGACCGTCCATGGTCTGCTTCCATGTGGGAAGGATCAGGTCGGCGGAGTACAGCACATCCCTCATCTGCCGGCAGATCTTCCTGTCAAGGTTGCCGGCGATGCTCCGGTGGCTGGTATCGTTCCAGATGACCACCACTCTCCTGGAAGCCCGCACATGGCGGAACGCCAGTACTGAAAGGGACCAGTTGTAAAGCCCCTGAAGAATGAAGGCATCATACCTTCTCAGGCTGAGGAAGCACCGGAGATAGAGGTGCTGGAGATAATACCGCAGCCTTGAGGGCAGGAAAGGAAAGACCCGGTCAAGGGGAATATACCTCACGCATGAACTGCGCATGGAAGATCCGTGAAGGGTGGGTGTTATAAGATGAACATCATAGGATCTCACGGCATCGAAGTACTCGACCCAGGCATTGGTGTTCTGCCCGGAGAAGCCGAACATGCATATCTTCTTCTTCATGCCTTGTTCACGATCAATTCCGGCCCAGTCTCTGGACCAGCAGCCGGTGCTTCCCGTTGGCCGCCCTCGGTATGGTCTCTTCCGGGTGCATGACAAGACGGAACCCTTCGCCCAGCTTCTGCTGAAGGAGCGCTCCCACAGCTGTACGGTCTTCATCCCTGAACCCAGGCAGGGGAACATAGTGGAACTCCACGACTCCCGGGCTCTCCTGGACGAACTGGAAGCGAAGAAGGGCGTCGAACTCCCTTGAATGGATGTTCATCAACGACATTGATACTTCCCTGCCTGACCCGGAATAGACGTACTCCACTCGCCTTCCCAGGATCCTCTCCACAGATGAGTAGTTCCTGCCGCAGTACCCCCGGGTGGCTGCGTGTACGGCCATGTCGCCTACCTCGTACCGGAGAAGGGGTGTGGCGAGCCTTCCGTATGACGATCCAATGACCGTCCCGGCATCTCCCGGTTCGGTTACGGGGCTGCCATCGTCATTAAGAAGCTCGTAGTAGCCATACTGGGGGTAAACATGGTACTGGCCGCATGCAGAACATTCGCCGGCTATCACCACCCGTTCCGATGATCCGTACAGATCAATGATCCCCGCTCCGGAGACCCTTTCTATGTACTCCCTGTCGGAAGGGCTCAACACCTCTGAAGAGGTGAAGATCACTCGTATCCCCGGGGCCGGACGCCCGGCTTCAGCCAGGTATTTGTAGAACGTCAGCACGGAGGAAGGAAAACCATGAAGGTACCTGATACCCCTCCTGTCAATCAGGTCAGCGTAATAGACGCTGCTTCCGGGGGTGAGATGGAACGTTGACAGGCTGCAGCGAGGATCGCCGACGCTCATGGACCAGAAGCGGCCGTCCCTTCCGGGCTTTCCTATCAGCGCCCCCCTGAGTACTGCCAGGGGATCGCCCGCCTCATAGCCGGACCTCTCCCATATGTCATCAACGAACGCGTTCTCGATGGACTGAAGCCTGCTACCGAAACTGTAGAACCCCACCGGCTCGCCAGTCGTTCCCCCAGTTGACCCGTAGGAGGCTCCCCTTCTCAGCCTGCCCTGGACCGTGAGTTCATCCAGGTTCTCCTTGAGGTCCTTCTTTGTCAGGACCGGGATGCTTCTCAGATCGTCCAGCGAGTTCAGGCTTCTCTCGGAAAACCCCAGCGAACCCAGTATCCTCCGGTAGTACGGTATGTTGTTCCTGCAGTATTCAACAAGCTGTCTGAGCCTCTGAAGGTGATAGCATTCCCACTCACCCCGGGTCATGAACTCGGTCTCGCGGATGTGCCTTCCGGTTTCCCTGTAGGTGCGGTTCATACGTCTCACACGGTAGGGTACGCAAAGGCGGAATATCCTGTTCCCTATCCTCTTGATCATGCCTGCCCCGAAAGCCTTCCTCTGCCGCCCCTCAGCCTGTTCACCACCGCCAGGGCTATCTCCCGCTGAAGCCTGACATCCTGCCGGTCCATGAGCGACAGGGCACGGAGAAGGAGCCATGCCCCGCACAGGGTGAACACGGTCCTGAGAAGGATGCTTACGGCGTATCCCCCCACATCTATCATGCCTGCCAGAAGACCGATTAGTATCAGGACCAGAAGCACTCCCGCTATCCTTCTCCAGCCCAGACCTATCTTCATGTAACGGGAGCCCAGGCGGTTCCTCAGGTAGCAGATGACCAGGTTGCCGAGCAGCATGCTGATACCGGCACCCACCGGACCGGCGAGGGGGATCAGTATCAGAAGAGTGGCCAGTTCAACCACAGTGCCTGCCACGTAGGTTATCGGGAACCAGAAAGTCTTCCTCGTGAGCATCAGGGGAACACTCACCAGACCCCGTGCCCCGTAGGCAACCAGCGCGAAGCCGATGAACGGCACAATGACCCAGGACTGGTGATAATCTGGCTTGGCGAACCAGAGCAGCACCGGTTCGGTGACCGATGAGACCAGCACGGTGAAAAGCCCCGTGACAAGAACGTAGTTGAAGAACAGCTTTCCATAGAACTTGCCTGCCTCGGCGCTCTTCTCCATCGAGAAAATGGACGAGGGCGCGATGAGGCTGAAAGGCATTATCAGCAGGGTCTGCACTACTGATCCTATTCTGTATGCCATGGCGAAGACCCCCACCCCTGTGGCGCCCACCAGAACCCTTAGGATAAGCTTCGAGGCAGAATGGGATACGAACGCGATGCCGTTCTCGGGAATGTGCGGAACACCGTACTTCAGCATCTTCTTCAGTTCGCTTGAAGAGAACCTGCCGGAAAGGTCCTTCCCTATCACGAACAGCGTCGCCACAGTCCCGGCGGCAACTCCCGCAAGCCTGCCCAGAACCACTCCCGTGATGCCCATCCCCCGGATCAGCACCAGAAGGACAACAGCTCCCAGTGAAAGCAGCAGCTGCCCCAGAGAGATGAGCATGTACGGCCTCGAGAGCTTCTTCGCCCTGAAGACGGCCAGGGCCACATCGTTCAGGGTTGTGAACCAGGAGGAGATCAGCACCCACCGGGTCAGTTCTCCGTAAACCGTTTCGCCTGTGAGCAGCCATGACAACTGATGGGAGAACAGACACCCGCCGCCCACCAGGACCGCAGCGGCCACACCCACATACAGCATGGCTGTTGTGACCACACCCCTTCGCTGTCTCTCCTCCTGGTAGTCGTAATAGGAACGGAAGACCGCCGGCACGATGGATGTCTTGGACAGAAGGCCTATCATGGTTGCTCCGATAAGGAGCAGGTTCAACACCCCGTAGTCCGCGGTGGGGATCCTGGAAACGTACAGGGGAAGCAGAAGAAGGCTCACCCCCTGCTGAAGTATCTGACCGATGCCGAATACAGTGGTGTGCTTGGCGACTTCCTTGATCTCGGAATGGACGGGATCCGCTGACATCTGCGCCTTTCGATCAGAGACTCATCCGTGAGCAGGTATAATGCAGGAAATGCCCTCGTGCGCCCATGACGACGGAGGTCCGGTATTGACCCCGAATGCCCTCCGCCACATGTTGACGACCGGTATCCTTGGCTCTCCATCACCGTGGGAGGCGGACGGGGTTTGTCTCATAAGAAGCTTCTTGTGTTTTCCTACGCTTACGCCCCTTTCAGCCGAGTCGGTGCAAAAAGATGGACAGCACTTTCGAGGCATCTCCCGGAGTGGGGCTTCTCATGTACGGTAATAACCGTGCAACCGCTTTACTACCCTTCACTTGACCCGGAACTCCTTCCGGGAGCAGCCCGGACCATCAGAACACCGGTCTTCCTGCCCCCGGTGGAAGTGTACACGGGAGGGCTGCCGGCAAGGCTCAGGCGCTTTTTTGCCGAGCGCGCCCAGTCGCTTCTTTTCCCCATAGACCGGTTCCAGGGATGGAAGCCGTTCGCGGTGCAGGCAGCCGAAAGCGCCCTGAAACAGGAGAAGCACCATGCCGTTATCGTCTCCGGGCCGCCCTTCAGCAGTTTCCCCGCAGCGCTGGAAGTGTCCCGCAGGGCCGGACTTCCGCTGATACTGGACTACAGGGACCCCTGGACCGGATACGCCTGGGAACGACGGATACCGCCTGCCCTCAGGAACCTTGAAGGAAGGATCGCAGAGCAGGCCTCCGCGGCCGTTTTCTGCACGAAGCGCATGAGGGAGGCCTTTCTGGGATTCTTCCCGGGCTTCCCGGCGGAGAGGACGGCAGTCGTAACCAACGGTTACGAGAAACCCGTAACCGGGGACCGCAGACCGGGCTCGTCCGGCATCCGAATCGCCCATGCGGGCTCTTTGTACGGCCGGCGGAACCTGGCCATGATGGCCGAACCCATCAGGATGTACATGCAGAAGACCGGAGGACAGATAAGCTTTCACCACTGGGGAAGGGTTGTTGCGGAAGACATCGTGGAATTCGGCGACAGAGGCCTTCAAGGCGTTCTTCAAACACACCCGCCCGTTCCCCACAGTGAGCTGCTCACTGCACTGAAGAATGCAGACGTGCTGTTCTGCCCCTCCGGCGGCGACGTGGCCTACGCCCTTCCCTACAAGGTGTTCGACTACATGGCCACCGGAATACCGATCCTGGCCGCGACCCCGGAGGATTCCGAACTGGCGGAGCTTGTGGCGGCGCTGAGTATCGGGTACCGGGGTGGAGTTGATGAGCCTGTATCCCTTTTCAACGCCCTTGAGTCCTGTCTGAAAGCAGGAAACTACGTTTCGCCTGGGCAGTACCTCTGGCGCTCGGTGGCGAAGGAACTGTCCGGCTTCCTTTCCGGGGTGGCAGAATGAACGGAACCCAGCTCCTCATGGCATTCACCGGCCTTACACTGGCCGTACTTGCCGCAAGGCACAGAAGCGTGTTCCTGGGCATCTTCGCACTCATGATCCTCTACAACATCACCTCGCACTACATCCTTCTTCCTTTCGCCCGTTCGGCGAACACAAGGCTGTCATTCTTCCTGATCCTGGCCCTTTCGAGGAGCAGAGCCTTGTTCAGGCATACCGTCAGCCTCTTTCACTCGAGCCAGGGGATGAGGATACTCGTGTTCTGGGTGGGCTACATCCTCATCTCCCTTCTGATCCAGACCGGGAAGCGTTCATTGGTGGAAGTGTACGAGATACTCGGCAATGTTTTTTACTACATCACCATCTCGTTCTGTATCGGCTTCGCCAACAGAAGGTTCGTGAGATTCATCCTTGTGGTGACCGTGACCGGTTTTCTTCTGAACATGTACGGCAGGCTGCCAGCCATACTCAAGATCAGCGATCTGCCTTTCCTGTGGGGGGTCACGCGCCACCAGGTCGCAGGCGGTTCCGCCATGTACGCACTTCCGATACTGCTGTTCCTGGTGGAACACGCAAGGACAAGACCTGCCAGGATAGTATTCTGGCTGCTGATAGGGTTCAGCGGGTTCGTTGCGTTCTCTTCCGGGGCAAGGACCCCCCTGCTGGGCTTCACCCTCATCTACCTTCTATACAAGAGGACATTGAGGCGTTACGCCTTCACCCTGCTGGTGGGCATCACCCTGCTTCCCACCTTCCTTGCTTCAAGGCACGCCGCCTATGGCCTGGAGCGGATCAACACCATCATAAGCGCCACTTCCTATACGCAGGCGCCCGAGGAGATCAGGTTCAGAAGGGAGAACATCCAGCTGGGACTCCAGGCATTCCTTGCCCATCCCGTATTCGGCGTGGGCTACTACAACTGGCAGGAGGCTGTTTACGAAACTTTCACCCAGACCGAGGGATTCAGGCTGGCCACTCACAACGGTTACATCAGGATCCTGGCCGAGATGGGCCTTGTGGGGGCGGTGCTGTTCTCAGCCCTTATCTATCTTCACGTAAAGGGCACCAGATTGAAACCGACGGGCGATTTCGATCAGGACCTTCTCTACTCAGGCGCCTTCCTGGTGCTCAGCCTCTTCATCTACGCACTTGGGGGCGACGCCTTCTTCAGCAGGATAATGTACCATTTCCTGGCGATATGCACCGCGGCCAAACTCAGGATCGCTCAAGGAAGTCCTGCACATGAGCCTGCTCCGGCCATATGCGCCCCGCCTTCCATCTCAGCCGTGAATCCCAGTGACCGGGGCATTGGAAGACAGCCGTGTTCTGATACGCGAAGCTCATCTCGCATATCACCGGCTTCCCCTCCCGGTTTCTGAGGAAGTCGTAGGCCATGGACTGAAAGCCCCCCTTTTCGCTGATGCGAAAGGCCATGCTCACCATTTCCTCATCTATGCCTTTCACATCATGGTCGAGCGAGCCTCCGCCGGATGCCCGGAAGTCCTTCGGACGGTTCCATCTTCTAAAACCGAAGGCCCTGTCGCCGATGATGGTGATCCTGGTGTCATGGGCGTTTCCCGGCAGGAACTCCTGGAACAGCACCGCGTCCTTCTCGGGCATCCAGAATCTCTTCGGAAGGCGGGGCATGGTCCCCAGGAGCATGTGGGCCGCTCCATCCATGACCCTCAGCATAATGTTCCCGCAGAGGCTCGCCGCCCTTCTGCCGAGGGGTTTCCCCCGCACTGCGTAATAACCGCTCTGGTGCCATACCCCCCGGGGGGAGAATGCCTTCTTCACGATCCCGAGCGCCTGTTCCTTGCTGCGCACCAGGCTCACGTTCCTTGAACCCGCTCCCCTGGCCTTCTTGTAAACCAGGGGGAACTGCGCCCCGGTCTCGATCCAGTCCCTTGCCTCCTCACGGTCCCACAGGCAGACCGTTGCCGGGGCCGCCACCCCGAGGGCATCGAAAAGGTACTTCTGGGCATGCTTGTTCTCGAAATGCCATCGAGTGGCGTAATTCGGGAACACCTTCTTCCCCAGGACGAACTCGGCAGGGCTGAGTACAGGTTCGGCGGCCTGCAGAATGGAGGGAGCCATGGGGAGGTGCCACATCAGGCCCTGACAGCAGGCGATCTCATCGTACGCATGCCTTCCCGGAAGGTTCACCCTGGATACCGACACCCCTTCCTGCTCCAGGAAGCCGCACCATTTCCCGTGGAACTCCCCGGGGCCGGAATGGACGGCCACCCTATTCATTGCCATGGGAACCAGCCCCTTTCCTGCGTGTCAACCAGCCTTTCAGCACGTAACCGCTCTTCCGGACCCGGTAACTCAGAGCGCCCGGCAGCGAACCCCGGTACCTGTCAAGGGAGTCGGCAAAGCACTCGGGGCTCACAAAGCCTCCCATACCCCTGAAACTCCACCTCGAGCATGAGCCGACCCTCACGATCCGGCCGGGGTCCTCTTCGGGTCTGTCCCCTGACGATCCAGTGAGGCTGGACGGGCAGGTGGAGGCCAGATAACCGCATTCCCTGACCAGGGAGAGGGCCGTTGCCGTTCTGGCTCCGCCGGGCCAGCAGAGGAACCTCACCTGAACGCCGAGCCTCTTCTCCAGCATCCGTCTGCTCTCGGAAAGCTCCCAGGCGACCCTTTCCCTGTGCTCGTCCGGGGTTTCAAAGCGCCCGGGGAACACGCCCCCCTTCGCCACCATCTCGAGAAGCCTCTCCCTCCAGCCGTGCCCGTTGAAGAAAGCGGGGCCTCCGTTCCCGGCCACGTACTTCACCAGTTCGGCCAACGGTTCCGGGTCCGGGATGAACCTGATCACCCCGAGGGCCCTTCCGTTCTCGAGCACCGGGTATCCAACCGGCGCTTCGTACCCATCTCCGCCCTCCAGGAGGAAGGGCTTCCCCCGGGGGTGGATGTTCCAGCGAAGCCACAGGGGGTCTCGGCCTGTGCGCACGAAATCCTCCACCGCAGGCCCGCAGAAAACACGGCCATGGGTCATGGTGTGGGACTGGACATCGAAGACCCCTGAATCCTTCATCAGTTCCAGTTCGGACCATCTGAGCGAGCCACTGCAGTCTTCGGCAGTGAACCCGTTCAGTGCTGAAGCGTCGCCGGGGGGCCAGCGCTTCCTCGGGGGGCCTTCACCGATGAAGTCAACGGTGGGGAATACGGTGGCGCACATCCCCAGCCTTTCGAGGACAGGGTGGGCGAAGACCCAGTTGTCCATAAAGCCGTCATCGAAAGTTATCACCAGGGGTTTCTCAGGAAGTTCGGCCCCGTTTGCCCTGTGATCGTAGAGCTGCTGAAGAGTCACGGTCCTGTAGCCCCTTCGGGAGGCGGCCTCGAGGTTTCGGAGGAACCTCTCAACAGGCAACGAGAGCGGGCTTTGCACAAGGTTGGCAGGCCGCACGCTGTGGAACATCAGGACCGGAACTCCGGGTCTTCTACCCACGTCCACTCCCGCGAAGCTCCGCCGTCTTCCTGTACAGAAGCATGTATGAATCTGCAACAGCCTTCATGGAGTGCTTCCGTTCGACGCTCTCAACGGCCCTTCTCCCAAGGTCGGAGGCCTTGACTGGATCGTCCAGAAGATACTCCAGGGCATCCCTGATGTCGCCGGGGCTTCCCGGCGGCACCAGGATACCGTTGAAGCCGTGCCGTATCAGGTCGGGGGTGCCGCCGACCCTGGTGGCCACCACCGGAAGCCCCGCCGCCATGGCTTCCAGTATGGCGTTCGACTGCCCTTCGCTGAGGGATGAGGAAACGAAGCAATCCGCCGCCCGGAGCAGGCCGGGAACATCGTTCCTGTGGCCTGTCAGAACGGCGCTCCCCCGGAGCCCAAGTTCCTGTATCCTCCGTTCGAGACGGCCCCGGTCCGGCCCCTCTCCCACTATGAGAAGCCTCACGTCCCTGCCACGGGCCCTTACATCACGAATGGCCAGGAGCAGGTGGTCGTAACCCTTTACGCGTCGAAGTCCTCCGACCGATACGATCACCCTTGTTCCATCGGCCGGGATCACAGCCGGAGGAGCGGTCATCACCTGTTCCCCGTGAAATGCACGGCCATCCAGGATGTTGGGTATGCATGCGACCCTGTCAGGCCTCACCCTCTCCCTGGACAGGATCCTGTTCATGGTGGCGGTGGAGTTGGTCACCACGAAGTCGGCCCTCCTGTAGGCCAGGGGCCTTAAAAGCTTCTCCCACAGTGGGCGGGACCTGCCCATCCCCCTCTCGGAGACCAGAAGGGGAACGTCTATGTCCCAGAGCGCAAGGCAGGACAGAACGTTTGTCTGGGGCAGCTGTGTGTGCACAAGATCCGGCCGGCTTTCCGCAGCCAACCGCCTCAGGCCGTTGCGGACCCTCAAGAGCTTGGCCGCGAACGTGCCCTTCCCGCGCGGTATCTCTAAGAGACTGGCTCCCGTGGCGAGGTAGTCTTCGAGGAGCGGGCCAGCCTGAAGGTACGCAACACGTCTTTCGGGCAGGTGCGGTGCGAGACCCTCCAGGAGCTTCGCCAGCTGCAGCTCCGCTCCGCCGGCATTGAGAGAGCCGGTGACGAAGAGAACCTTCGAAACCTCTATGGCCGGTCCTGCTCTGCCCTGCGCCCGCTCACCACGAGCCCAGTCTTTCCGGACTGATTCACCGGAAGCCTGTCCACGAATACTATCTCCGTCTCCCCCCTGACCCCGTTCTTCGCCAGTTCCTTTTCCAGCGATGATTTCACTGCGACTGGGTCCATTCCGGTTTCCGGAACCACCTCCATGGTTATCCCGCGGTTCTGAACGATGCGAAACTGGCTGACTCCCTCAACCTCCCTTGCAAGATGGGTCCAGAAGTAGCCAGCGATCCTCCTTCCGTCACTGAGCGTGACCGTATCCATTGTCCTTCCGCATACCTCCGCAAGGAGAGGGAAAGGCGAACCGCAGCTGCAGGTCTCACCCGTCAGGACGCCCATGTCGCCAATCCTGTACCGGATCAGCGGCATTGACCTGCGAACCAGGGAGGTGATCACCAGCTCCCCGGGTTCTCCTGCGGCACAGGGGGAACCGTCCTCCTTCAGGGATTCCACATGAACAAGCGGCGACAGGATGTGCAGCCCCCTGTGTTCCCGGCACTCGTACGCAATGGAACCCAGTTCCCTGCAGCCGTAGAAGTCGAAGATCCTTCGCCGGGTGTGGCTTTCGATCCTTCGGCGAAGATCGGGGCGAAGCCACTCTCCTGCGGAGAGGATCGCCGCCGGGGTTCTCAGAATGCCCGACGCATCGTTCTCACAGAGCAGGCTGATGATGTTCGGGTAGCCAGACAGAAGCATGGGCCTGCAGGCCGCCACGCTCTCCAGTATCCCCCGGATCCGCGGAGCATCAAGCTGGTAGGCGATAACCACCTGCTTCAGGGTGAACCGGAGCTTCAGCTTCGAGAGAAGGCCGCTCCCCGCCGTGGAATCCCTAGGGGCGCCCCAGACCGTCAGTTCCCGGGGGCAGAGCCTGCCGGTTATCTCCCTTCTCACGAACGCCGTGGAAGCCAGGGCCCAGAGCCTCTGGCAGGGATCCTTCAGGAACCGGAACTTCCTTCCGGTGGAGCCGCTGGTGTCGTTCCAGTCCCGCTTCCCGTGGGTCACGGAGATGAAGGCGGGCTCGTCAGGCTGTATAACATCCCTGTCCACCAGTGGAATCCGGCGCCACAGGTCATCATCGGCCGACAGGCGGGCCGTATCCGGCAGAACGGCAAGAGCGTTCCTGTAGAAGGGCACGTTCGCTGCGGCATGGTCCAGCAGGCGATGCCTCGATGACCGGACGTAGCGGTCAAGCTCCTCCTGCGAAAACCTGCCCGCCATTTCCAGCTCCCTCAGGAACCTTGCGGCGCGGTAGCTTCCGTTGGCATACAGAGGCAGGCGGAATCGAAGAGCGTCGGTTATGGGTGCACCTCCATGTTCCCCGGCCAGGCTTCGGGGCATATCGGAAAGCATGTCTGCCTGTATTATAGTCTGGCCGGGATGATGTTTCATTCTTCCTCGCAGCCTCTGGAGGTCATTGGTTGCCTTCTCCGCCGGTTCCCGTTCTGTACTTCCATTCCGTCGCCCCAAGCCCCGACCCCGGGTGGAGCAAGTCCTACCTCACGGTGACGACCAGGCTGTTCGAAAACCTTCTCAAGTATCTTTCCCGGAGGGGTTTCAGCTTCGTCACCCTTGCCGGCGCGGTTGCGGGGGAAGGCGATCCCGGCCGCAGGAAGGTTTGCCTTACCTTCGATGACGGGTATCTCGACAACTTCGTGTTCGCGTTCCCGATACTGAAGCGCTACGGCGCCAGGGCAACGGTGTTCGTCAGCCCGGAGTATGTCGATGCGTCATCCGTGGTGCGCCCGAATCTGGAAGACCTCTGGAACGGAAGGTGCACCCGGTCCGACCTTCCCCGTTCCGGCTTCCTGTCATGGCGGGAGATGGAGGTCATGGAGGCTTCGGGCCTGGTTCGGGTGGAGTCCCACGGGCTCACGCACTCGAAGGTGTACCGCGACACCGCGATCAGGGACTTCCACCATCCCGGAGCGGACTGTCTCAACCCCATCGGGAACAGGTTCCCCCTCAGGAAGCCATACTACATGAAAGACCCCGGCTTCGAGAGGCTTCTGCCTTTCGGAACTCCCTTCTTCCGCGAGGCGTCCGCGCTGGTGACCAGGGAGGTCAGGATCAACCCCGACTTCTCCGATGAATGCGTGGCCAGGCTTGCGACGACCGACTGGACGAACTACTCCTTCCGGGAATGCATGGCGACGGCGGCCCCCTTGCTTGCCCGTTACGGCAGCGAAGGCTCCCTGGTGGCCGGGGTGGAAACTCCCGGGCAGTACCGCGCCAGGGTGCTTTACGAGCTGTCCGGATCAAGGGACCTGATCCAGCGGCACCTGAACAAAGAGGTGGAAGCCATCTGCTGGCCCAACGGAGACTACAACCAGTACTGTGTGGACGCCGCCTTCAAGTCCGGCTACAGGTTCGTGCACGCCGTTCCCGGCAAGGGCCCGGTGACCGGGCAGAGCTTCGTTCGTACCGGCGTATCGGAGAACTCGATGCTTTCGTCGCTCTCCTTCCTTAGAACCGTGTTCAGGCTCAATGCCCGAAGGGGCGCGTTTCCCTTCAGCGGGATCGACAGGCTCTACCGCCTATTCAGGAGGAGATGAAGCTCCTCGGAAGACTGATCGGAAGGAACCTTGCCCTGCCCCTCTACCAGCTGGCAAGGAATGTGCCGGTGATGAGCGATCTTCGCACTCTGGGCGAAGGGTGGCTCTGGTCGAGGGAGCAGCTTGAGCGTTACCAGACAGTGAAGCTCAGACGGCTTCTCGTGCACGCTTCGAGGAACATTCCGTTCTATCGTGACAGGTTCGCCTCGGCCGGGTTCGATCCCGCCGGTCTCGTTTCACTGTCGGAACTGGAAGGTATCCCCTGCCTTACCAGGGAGGACATGCCCCGGCTGAAGGAGAGCGCCCTGAAGAGCGCCGCAGGGAAGCGCGGGATCGCTTCGGGCACATCCAGCGGCACCAGCGGGGTTCCCGTCTCATTCCTCAAGGACAGGCAATCCCTGGGCATGGGCAGGGCGGCGCTCTTCTTCATGCAGATGCGCGGCGGCTGGCAACCGGGGGACAGGACGGTGCTCGTCTGGGGAAACCCCAGGACCGTCAATACAGTATGGAAACGGCCGGGAGCCAGGCTCAACGCTTTCATGAGCAACGAGACCCGGATCCCTGCTTGCGGCCTGTCCTCGAAGGCCGCCCTGGAATCGGCATTGCAGACCATCGAACGGGTTCGCCCTGACTTCATCACGGGCTATTCCAACAGCCTTGCGGTTCTGGCCCGCTGCGCCCTCGAGAGGGGAGCCGTCCCCTTCTGCAGAAGGGTTTTCACCACCGCGGAAACGCTTCTGGAACCCGCAAGACGATCCATCGAGGCTGCTTTCGGCCCCACAACGGACATCTACGGCTCCAGCGAGATCAACGGAATCGCCTTCCAATGTCCCGACTGCGGGCTCTACCACGCTGTCTCGCCCCATGTGCACCTGGAGTTCGAGCCGTTGAAAGGCAATCAGGGGGCATCCATCCTGGTCACCGACCTGGACAACCATGCGATGCCCTTCATACGCTATCGCATAGGGGACATCGCATCCAGGTGCGATGACCGCACTCCCTGTCCCTCGGGAACCGGCTGGCTCTCGTTCTCGGGGCTTCTGGGCCGCCTCTCCCGGGTCATCCAGTTCCGGGGAAGGTACATCAACCCCATAACCTACTTCGGCGATTCCCTGGGCAGGGTGCTGATGGAACGGCTGCCCTCGCTGGTCTCGTATCAGACGGCATGGACCGGCAGCGGGTTCATCACAAGGCTTCACTGCCGTGAGAACCCGTCCGGCGAAGTCCTGGCCGCACTGGATTCCATGATGGAGGAGAGGCTGGCCCCGCTCGAGGCGCCTCACTCATTCGTCTGCTCCGCCGAACCGTTCGCGGGGCCGGTGGCAGGCAAGGAAACCTTCTTCGTTGACCTGTCGGGGAAGCCATGAGAGTGCTGATGGTGACCGGAAAGCTGCCTACCGAGGGCAGGGCCGGAACCCTGGCTCCTGTGGGGCGGCAGATAGACTCGCTCAGAGACCGGATCCCCGAGATTGAGGTGTACTCCATTACGGGTATCCCCTTTCTGAAGCACTTCACCTCGATGTTCAGCATTGCCGGAAGGTCCAGGGGTTTCCACATCATACATGCCCATTACGGTATCTGCGGCAACACGGCCCTGGCCGGGAGCAGGGTTCCGGTGGTGATCTCCCTCATGGGAAGCGACATCCTGAAGCCCGGCGCCGTGGGGTTCCCCTGCAGGCTGAGGCAGCTTGTGGAGAACCGGATATCCATTTCCGCCGCAGGAAGGGCGGCGGCGGTCATAGTCAAGAACGGCGAGATGGCCCGAAGGATAAGCCCTGTCCCGGCGGATGTGATCCCCAACGGAGTGGACCTGCGCGAGTTCGCCCCGATGGAGCCGGCGCTGGCAAGAAGAAGGCTGGGCTGGCCGGAGTCGGGCAGCTTCGTTCTTTTCGGAGGCGACCCGGCGGACCGGAACAAGAACTTCCTTCTTGCCTCGAAGAGCGCGTCGCACGCGGGGAACCTTCTGGGAAGACCGGTGAGGCTGGTTCCCCTGAAGAACATCGAACCCCGCATGGTCCCACTTTACAACAATGCCTGCGACTGCCTGCTGTTCACGTCCATAAGGGAGGGCTCGCCCAACGTGGTGAAGGAAGCCCTCGCCTGCAACAGGCCCGTGGTCTCTGTCAGGGTGGGTGATGTGGGCGCCCTCCTTGACCAGACCCGGGGCTGCCATACATGCGGATACAGCGCGGAAGAACTGGGGGAAAGGCTGGCTTCGGTGCTCTCGGAGCCCCCGGAGGCGGACGGGCGGAACACGCTCATCAGGAACGGACTCGACTCGGAGAGCGTTGCGGAACGGATAATACAGGTTTACAGAAGGGTCCTGAAGGCGTGATTCAGACCTCGAAGTCAAGCACCATGGTCCTTCTGCGTCCTGCGCAGAAGTCCGCCACCTCTCCGGTGTGCTCCCCGAACAGCGGGCCGAGGTTCATCTGAAGGAAGTTGATCTCGAGGTTCTTCGTGTTTATCTCGAGGAGCCTCACCGCCCGGTCCGAGTCCACGCAGAAGTCGAACCCCAGAAGCCGATGGTAGGGAAACTTTGCCGCCAGGTCCTTCGCCATGGCCAGCATGGCCTGGAACCCGGGTACCCCTTCCTGAGGCGGTTTCCGCCTGCCCCTGGTCCCGTACTTGTCAATGAAGAAGGGGCGGACCCTGCCGTCATCGAGGATCCCGCATGAGAAGCCTCCCGATGCCTGATTGTCCACCAGGCTGCCCTTCCTTCCGAAGCGGACCACCGCTTTCAGCAGATGCACCCTTTCGTCGGCAACGGACCTGTACGTAACCATTCTCACGGTGTTCACCGAGGATTCGTTGAACGCTGCGAACCAGGGGTGCTGGCGGACCTTCTCCTGTATCACGAAGCCCGCGCGGTAGCGGTCTTCGAGAAGCTCCGCCACGAACCCTGCGTCCCGGAGAACCCCGTTGACCGTCATGGCTGACCCAGGCCGTTGGATCAGCTCCACCACCCCAGCGCCGCCGGCGGAATCAACGGAGGGTTTCAGAACCAGCGGGACATCGGCGGGCAGGGATGCCAGTGCCAGGGTGAGATCGGGTACCGGTTCAAAGCCGGCGGAGTACGGCACACCGTCCATGCCTCTCAGGAAGGTTTCGGGAAGAGGGCGTTCACCCTCGCGAAAGAGCCTTTCGTAGCCGTTCTTGTCGGAGCAGGCCAGTGAGAACGCCCTGTTGTTCAGAACAGGCTCTATGCGCCGGTAGTAAAGGGGTTCGGGAACGTAGAGGTGCGAGTTGACTCCGCTCAGGAATGCGCAGACCGCAGGGTAACCGGTATCGGGCTTTCCTCCGAAAGGCCGCCAGAGAGCCCTGTACTCGCGGGCCAGCCCCTTCTCCAGCCTTCCGGCGCTGCCCCCCAGGTTCCGCCTTATCCTGCGGAGCTTCACCGCGCAGCCCCTTTCTATCCGGGCATCCGCGAGCTTTCCGATCATCCACTTAGCAAGTCGCAATGCAGCTCTCCATTTCCGACAGGAACATACCCAACTCAACAACGATGGGGCCCAGCACCGGGTTCTCCGCCAGCAGGTCGAGTTCAAGCGGAAGCTGAAGGTCCCGGACCCTGTCAAGGTATTCGGCAAGGAACCGGTGCCTTGTGACCAGTTCACGGCAGCAACGGGAGTTCATGGGGGTCAGGCGATGCCTGGCCATGTGGAAGAGCGGGAGAAGGAGGTCGGTCTTCATCCATGGCATCAGCCTCGTCCTGAGGGCTGGTGTCTGCCCCGGGCCGAACCCGTGAATGAAGGGTGCGAACCGAAGGTCAGGAGCCAGCCTGCTCACGAGCGCCATCTGGAACTCCACGTGCCTGCCGGTGCGGCGGAAGCCTGAGACCGAAACGTCGGGCTCCGCGAAGGGGCACAGCGAGAACGCCATCCTGTTCTCGATGCAGTGCCGGAGGGTTCTGTTAGAGGTGTTGTAGAGAACATCGTAATACCTGCGGACTGCCTCGACGGGAACTCTGACCGCCCCGGGATCCTCGCCGAGCAGGCCCATGACCTTTTCCCTGAACCCTTTGATGAATGCCCCGCTCTCCCTGGGGCTGCGAAACACATTGCCTGAGTTGCAGAACAGCACCTCATGCTTCAGCCAGTTCCCTGCGCTGTAGCTCCCTGAGACCAGGGCGTCGTGGTTCCTGAACTTCTCGCCCCCCACTCCGCTCAGCCCGGTTCCCATGCCCTGAAGAGCGGTTCGAATGTGATCGCCGCTCTTCCGTTCCTCCAGCCAGAGATGGTGCAGACTGCACGCCCCGTCCCAGAGGTGGAAACCTTTCCGGATCATCTCCCCGTACTCCCCGGTATCCATCTCCAGGGGTGTCCGTGCCCTCAGCAAGGCAACACCGGTCCCCGCCGCTTTCGCGAACCCCCTCACCGTGCGGCACTCGCCGGAACCGGGGTCGGAGGTGTTGAAGTAGAGCCTCAGGTCACGGGCATGCTCCCTGGCCACAAGGTAGAGGAGCCTGGAATCATACCCACCGGTGAGCCCGGCCGAGGCTCCGGTGAGACGGAAGAGGTCTTCATAGCACTCGAAGTGCTCCCTCAGCCTTCGGATCTGAAGGTCCACCATATCCCCTCGGTGCGCCTCGGGAGCCACCGGCTCTTCGCCCTTCCGCCAGGAGAAAAACGGCTCGATGCCGGGAAGCCTGCATTCCGCCCAGGGGTAGTACCTTCGGATGTTCCCGAGAAGCGTGCCTGTTCCCACAAGATTCCCCGTGAGAAGTGTCTCGATCACGGCGGGCCTGTTCAGATGAAGCTTTCCCGTTCTCATCGAGACGGCTTCCGCCAGGGCAAGGAACGATGAGGAGCAGAAGCCCGTTCCACTATCGTAATAGAAGCGGTACTGGCCGATGCGGTCGGCGTGGAAGGAGATGCCCTTCCCGTCCATGAAGAGGGCGATGAAGTTCCCCCTGAACTGGTCGCGGTCCAGCCTGCCCTCCAGGCAGTCCTCGGCAAGCGCGGCGAGACATCCGTGGAGGGCCCGTCCCTTGTAGATACACGTGCCGCAGGTCGCGACCGTCAACCCCTCGAGGGTTAGAAAGCTCGGCTGGCCTGTGAGCTGCTTACTGAAGTACCAGAGCTTCCCGCCCCCCGGGCTGAACTGGTACGGTTCGCCGAAGCCCTGCTTCCGGAAGACGGGAAGAAGGCCGTCGGGCATCCCCTTTCCCGGAGCGGAGTAGAAGAACGCTCCCATCAGCGGCTCAAGAGGGAACGGTAGAGCGCAACGTACGATCCCACCATCCCGCTGACGGAGAAGGAGCTTTCCGCCTTCCTCCTCGAGGCGGCGCCCATGGCCGCCCTGAGCCCCGGGGATTCGGCAAGGGCCTGGATGGCGCCAGCCACTTCCTTCCTGCCTGAAAAGGGCACCAGGAAACCGTTCACCCCTTCCTCCACAAGCTCGGGGTTGCCCCCGGCATCGGTGCAGATCACCGGAAGGCCGGCGGCCATGTACTCCATGATAGCGTTGGACATCCCCTCGGCGTGACCCGGTGCGCTGAGCAGAACGCCCGCATGGCACCTCTTCAGAACCTGCTCCACATCAGGAACGCTGCCGTGAAAAACGAACCTGTCCAGAAGGGCATCCGGCACCATGGCCCTTGCGCTTTCCATGGCCGGCCCGGCGCCCAGGAAATGGACCTCAATGGAGACCCCTGTTCCAATTGCATCCTGAGCTGCGTTCACCAGCAGACGATGGTCCTTGGGGCTGGTGAAGTTGGCCGTCATCACCAGCCTGAACACCGGCGAATCGTCACCGGCGCCTGCTGGCGGACCCAGAAAGGAACCCATGTCCAGGCCGTTCCGAACCACCAGGAACTTCCCACCCGGCTTCCGGCCGTGGACCGAAAGGGCCGCCTCGGAATTCCCGACCACGGCGTCGGCGAGGGCGTGGTTGAACCTGAAGACCCAGTAGGTGAGTTTCATCCTGGACAGCGGCCTTGAAAAGCGGGAAGTACCGTCAACAAGCATGAAGGAACGGTTCCCGAAGGCCCTTGTCACAGCGGCCGCGGTGGAGACCGTCTTCTCCCAGGTGTGCACGATGCTGGGAGAGAACTCCCTGACATGGGCTCCGAACCGCCGCAGGTACTCCAGTTTCCCCATGGCCGCACTCGGCGCGTCAAGCTTCAGCCCGGACAGGCCGGAGAGATCGAAACCGGTCCGGGGATCACGAAGCATGAGAGCGACTTCGAATTCCCCCATGCCCAGGAGCGACCCCACGAGGGAAAACAGCTGCTTTTCGGACCCGCCTCTTCGAAGACCATCGGCGAGGAAAGTGATTCTTGTCTTCTCCATGCCACCCAATCTCGACATGATGAGCCCGGTAACCCGGTATCAGGCTTTCCCGGCGGGCGTTATGGGATATAATACGCGAACACCGTGATCGGAAAGGCATTCCCATGCAGCCCGCCTTCCTGAGGTTCTTCTACACCGTAAAGCCGCTTCTTCCCCGAAGGCTTCAGATGGCCCTTCGAAGGGCGAGGGCGCAAGCCATCTTCAGAAGAACGGCCCCTCCGTACCTGGGCGGCGGTTTCGCCTCCTGCGCGTCCGGGCCCTTCGGCGCCCGCTCCCGGGTCCTGCTTACCCATGACGTGGAGACAAAGGCCGGACTTGACAGGATAGACGAGGTGAGGGCCGTGGAGGAAGGTTTCGGCTACCTCTCCACATGGAACTTCGTGCTGGACAGGTACGGCCCGGTGAACGGCCACGTGAAACGGCTTCAGGAGCAGGGCTGCGAATGCGGTGCCCACGGGCTCTTCCATGACGGCAGGCTGTTCTCCGGCACCGGAACGTTCTCGGCCAGGATGGAAAGGATAGCCGGGATGGCGCGGGAGATGGGCATCAGGGGCTTTCGCTCACCCTCTCTGCTGCATGACATGGAAATGCTCAGGACCCTCGATTTCGACTGGGACTCGTCACTGCCAGCCTGGGACCCGTTCCAGCCCCAGGGGAGCGGCTGCGGCAGGTACACGCCGTTCTTCCTGAACGGGAAGACACTGGAACTGCCGGTGACCCTGTGGCAGGATTTCACGCTCTACCATGAGCTCAGGGACGGGTCGCCCGAGGTGTGGTTTGCTCAGGCGGAACACCTCCTGAATTCGGGATGCCTGGTGAACATCATCGTTCACCCCGATTACTTCGATGAGAAAGTGGCCTCGGGATACGCCGCTTTCCTCCGGTTCATCAGCTCCAGGAACGCCTCCGTCACGCTTCCCGGAACCCTGGTGGACCTCTACCGCAACATGGAGGACCATGGGTAGGACCATCTGGGTGGACTTCGAGAACGCTCCCCACATCCCCGTACTGCTTCCCATCGTACAGGAGCTTCAAAGCAGGGGATACACCGCCGTAATGACTTCAAGGAAGTTCTCGTTCACGGGCGGGCTTATCGAGAAGCACGGCCTGCCTGCGAGAATGATGGGAAGGGGAAGCTCTTCCGCTTCATCGCTGGCGAAGGCGCTGAGGGTGGCCCAGAGGGTGGTTTCCCTGGTGCGTTACATCCATCCCAGACGAAGGGAGATAACGTTCTCCCTGGCCCACGCATCCAGGTCGCAGCTCATCGCGGCGTATCTCATGAACATTACATCGGTCTCACTTGAGGACTACGAGCACTCCAGCCAGTTCCACAACGGCCTCTCCACCTATCTGCTGGTTCCCGGACCGATACCGGCTTCGTCATTCCCGAGGAACAAGGGGGAGATCGTCCACTACCCGGGGATAAAGGAGGAGATCTACCTTTGCGGCGCCGGCGGGGTTCCCCTTCCGGAGATAACAGGCGCGTCTCGGGAGCGTGTAAGGGTTCTCTTCCGGCCCGAGGGCAGGACTGCCCATTACAGGTCGCCAGCCAGCCAGGAACTCCAGAGGGCCATACTGACGGCCCTGGCATCATCTGAACGGGCGCACCTTCTCATATACCCCAGGGATGACGTTCAGAAGGGTGAGATCCTGGGTCTTCTCAAGAACGGGAAGGCAGGCTTCAGCTTCCCCCCGCTGGTGAACGCGGCTGATCTCATGGCCTCCGTGGACCTGGTGGCAGGAGGAGGAGGAACCATGACGAGGGAGGCCTCGGTCCTGGGAGTTCCCTCATACAGCTTCTTCTCCGGCAGGTGGGGGGCGGTTGACCGCTTTCTCGAGGAAAGGGGCGACCTGGTCGGCCTCCGCTCGCCGGAAGACATTGCCCGAATAAGGATGGAGAAAAAACTGACGCCTTTGAGGCAGGTGTCGCCTGCAGCCAGGGACTTCGTCACCGGCTTCCTTCAGGGCATAAAGCCCCGGGGGGCTCCCAGGTGAGCGCCCGTCCCATGGGCATATACGACCTGGGTTCCCACCGGGGTTTCCGGAGCCTTCTCGTTCCCGCAGGAAAGAGCGCCTGCGGAGACCTGGCCCGAGCCCTTAGGGCCAGCATCGGCTGCGGGCATGTCTTCCCAATGGAGACCGGTCGGATGGCTCTTCTGGCCGCCCTCAGGCTAATGAGCTGCCGGGGAAGGCAGGTCCTGGTCAACGCCTACACCACCGACGTGGTTCACAACACTATAAGGGCCGCTGGAGCGCATCCGGTGTTCTTCGACATATCTCCGCTGGACTTCTCCCCAAGAATGGACACCGTCGAAAGCGCCCTTTCCGGGAACACTGCGGCGGTGATCCACACCGGGCTTTTCGGCTTCCCCTCCGACCCTTCCGGGATCAGGGAACTGGCCGATTCCCGGGGCATCCCCATGTTGGAGGACGCATGCAACAGCCTGGGGTGCCGGATCGGGGAGAAGCAGGCGGGCACCCTTGGAGACGCAGGGATACTCAGCTTCAGGGTCGGCAAGCCTCTCTCGTCGGGAGGCGGGGCGCTGATTGTCAACAACCCCGGCCTGCTTCATGAACCGGGCGGAACCCCTCTTTCGATCAGGGACTGCCCTGCGGTCAGGGGGCGGCTGAGGCTCGCCAGGGTGTTCGCCGACTACATGATGCTGAGCCCTTTCTTCATGAGGTACATCGGACGCCCGGTCAGGACCCTTACGAAGGGCTCCAAGCTGGGAAAGCTGCTGGTGAGGGGGGGCGTGGTTGACACCGCAAGCATTCCCGGCGGCTCCTCGGAGCTGGCGGGAATGGGTTCGGCCCAGTGCCGGCTCGCTATGCTGAAGCTCAGCTGCTACCCGGACCGGATGGCGGAAAGAGCCGCTTGGGGACTGAAGCTGGCCGACGAGCTGAAAGGGCTTCCGCTTCTGTCATATGCGTCCCGCGAAAGCACCGGCTGGAACGGCCTTTTCTTCCCCGTGCTCCTGCAGCAGGATTGCGCGGACGCCTTTCAGCGCTTCATGAGGGGGAAGGGCATCGATGTGAGCCGGTTCCACCACGAGGTTCCAATGGCAGCCGCGGGGCACAGGCTCGAGGGAGACTTCCCCGGAACTGCGGCTCTCTGCCGGAGGCTTGTCTGCCTTCCGTGCCCCGGCACCGAATCGGGGCGCCATCATCTGACCCGCGCTGTAAGGGAGTTCTTCAGGGGAAGGTAGGGCGCCTTCAGCCCCTGCCCGGGCGTACCCGCTGCATGAGGCCGAAACCCAGCCTACCCGCCGCCATGAGGACCGGGCGGTGAACCTTCATGAACCTGTCGTGGTGCACTTCCCCGCCGCCGAAACGCCTCTTGAACTCCCGGGGACCGTAGGGTCTGCCGGGGTCGCCGCCTCCGCCGAAGTCGAAGACGCGGCATCCGCTGTCCCGTCCCCAGCGCATTATCTCCCATACCAGATACTCGTTGGGGTTCAGGTGGCCGAACCCGGGATCGCTTCCGGCGTACCAGTCGTAAACGCAGCCTTTGTAGCGAAGAACGAACCGCGAGGCCACGGGCCTTCCTTCGAAGGTGCACAGGAAGCAGGCTCCCGCATCATCCAGAAGCCCCAGCGAAGCCGTGAAATGCTCCAGACCCGGATACGGCTTCCCAACCCGGCTGTAGGTCATTCGCAGCAGACGGTAGAACTGCTCCATGTCCTCACTCGAGAACACCCTTTCAACCCGAAGAAGCCCCTCCCTCTCGATCCTGCGAAGCATCTTCCTGCGGGATTGGGACATGCCGGCAAGTATCCCGTCATCGTCTCCCGAGATGTCCACAAGGTAGTTCATGTGGGGCTGGACGCTGAAGCCGAGCCTGTCGAACTCGGGCCTCGCCCATCGCAGATCGAAGAGGTTCCTGAACTCGGTATAGACCGCGCGCCTTCCCAGTGCCTGCAGGTAGCCCTCCAGAAGAAGACGGACCACTGCGCTGTCGTCGTTCAACAGAACGGGGCCGCCAATCACCGTGGACCTGGATGTGAGGATACCCGGAAGACCCCTGCACTCGCTCCTCCTGACCCAGCAGAGCAGCCCCACAAGAGAATCTCCCTCGAAGCACCCTATCGCCCCGGGAGAATACCTGCGGTCGGCAGCGAACGCAGCCATCATCCCGGGGGTCTGGAACACGTTCCCGTTGGGCGAGCGCTTTACCAGCTCCTCCCACCGGGCTCCGTCAACGCTTTCTTCAAGGGCCGCCGTTCTCATTCAGTCCCGCTTCCGGAAATGGGTTCTTCTCTGCTCCGCCCCGCGGGTAAGATAAGACGGAGATGCCGGGGGGTTCAACCGCAGAAGTCCGGCCGGCCCCTTCAGTAAGCTCCCTTGACCTCCGCGGGCGGTGTTTTGCATTATCGCCGCCATGCAAGGAACACCCTGCCCCCTTCTCTCCCCCCTTCCCATCAGCCGCACCTGGCTCTGGTGGGCGGCCCTGCGCCGTCCATAATCCGATCCTTTCCATCAGCACCCCTTATCTGTGACTTGAAACTCCAAAGGATTGGATCATGCCATGAAACGCTTTGCAACCAGGGATTCCTCTTACCTTCCCGGATCCTACCTGAACATCAAGCCCCTTCTCCCCTCCCTGCCCCCGCCGCCGATCCTTCCCTCGGGGGAGTGCGCGCCTCCGTCATGCCTTGAGCGCCTTTTCCCCAAGGGGATGATCGAACACGAGACAACACTGGAACCAGAGGTGGAGATACCCGCCCCGGTCAGGGATGCGTACTCCATCTACAGGCCCACACCGCTGGTGCGAGCCACCGGACTTGAGCGGGAGCTGGACACCCCGGCAAGGCTCTACTACAAGTACGAGGGCGCCGGACCGGCGGGAAGCCACAAAAGCAACACAGCACTTCCGCAGGCTTTCCTTGCGGGGGAAGCATCCATCCGCAGGATCTGCACCGAGACCGGGGCCGGGCAGTGGGGAAGCGCCCTTTCGCAGGCCTGTCTGAGGTTCGGTTCCTCCCTGGAGGTGTACATGGTTCGGGCAAGCTATCTCCAGAAGCCTCTCAGGCGGATCTTCATGGAAATGCACGGTGCTTCGGTGCATGCCAGCCCCAGTGAGCGCACAGCAGCAGGAAGGAAGTTCCTGGCTTGCGACCGGTCGCATCCCGGAAGCCTGGGTATCGCCATCAGCGAGGCGGTCGAGATGGTCCTTTCCGATCCTTCGTGCTGCTACAGCCTCGGGTCGGTGCTGGACTCGGTCTGCCTTCACCAGTCCGTCATCGGGAGGGAGGCCATTCTCCAGATGCACGAGATGGATGATTTCCCGGACGAGGTTGTGGCGTGCGTAGGAGGGGGATCGAACTTCGCCGGGCTGGCCTTCCCCTTCATGGCCACCGGGGCCGGCGTTTCCTTCACGGCGGTGGAACCTTCGTCGTGCCCCACTCTGACCAGGGGGGAACTGCGCTATGACTACGGCGACTCGTCGGGGCTCACCCCGAGATACATGATGTACACCCTTGGAAGCGATTTCATACCGCCCCCAATCCACGCCGGAGGGCTTCGCTACCACGGAATGAGCCCCCTGGTGAGCCACCTGGTCAAACTTGGCGCAGTAAGGGCAACGGCCAGGGAACAGGAAGAGGTGTTCTCCGCAGCAAGGCTCTTCGCAAGATGCGAGGGCATACTTCCGGCCCCGGAATCGGCGCACGCCGTTGCCCATGTGGTTGAGTCCGCCCTCGAGGCCAGGGAATCGGGCACATCCCGGGCCATTCTCTTCTGCCTCTCCGGTCACGGACTGATGGACATGTCGGCGTTCGAGTAACGGCCGGGGGGGCGCTGGTGCGCCCCCCCTCCACCCTGTATCTTTGCCCGATGAGAAGAGTGATGTGGGATATCTGGGATACCGTGATCGGCAGCATCATGATCCAGGCCCTGCTCATGTACATGTGGTTCTCTCTTGTTGTGGGAGTCGTCGCTGTCAATGTGGACCTCACCCAGTTCTTCCGGTACAGCGCCGCGTTCCCCGAGGATGACTTCACCCTGGTGGCCGTGGCTGGATGCCTGGGCGTCCTGATGACCGGTTTCTCGCTTCTGGGAGCCCTGGCGCTCAGAAAACGCCGGCAAGGAAGGTTCACCCTGTTCCTGTCCATATCCACGGCGTGCGCCTTCGCCATAGCCTTCATTCCCAGGGTGCCGCTGGGTACCGCCCTGAAACCCGACCTCTTCGCGTACATCGGCGGGATTGGAGCCCTGGGTGTGATACTGCTCTCGATAACCGCCCCCTGGGAGCCCGCTACCTGACCACCACGACCCTGGCGCCAAGGTCAGCACCCGCACCCGAAACCCTCACGAAGTACACCCCCGAAGGAACGGAAGAAGCGTCCCACACTAGTGCGTTCTCCCCGGCGGGAAGCGAACCTTCGGATACAGTCCCGACCAACCTGCCGTTGAGACTGAAGACGGCGACAGTGCATTCCGCAGGTTCGGGCAGCGTAAGGGAAACCGTGGCAACGGAACCAACAGGGCTGGGGAACACTCGAAGACCAGACTCCGTGTTTTCCTCGACTCCCAGTGGGTCGTAGGTAACTGTGACCGAGTTGAGCTGGGGAGATACCCCGGGATTGTCGCTGAGCATGGTCACCCGGTACTGCATGTAGCTTTCACCTTCAGCAAGGTAGGCCGACAGATCTACAGGGGCATAGAGAAGCCCGCTCCACTCCCCGAGGTTCCCCGGATCATCGGAACCCCTGACCTGGAAGAAGAGCTGGGTCTCGGCGGGAACGGATGCCTCCCAGCTCAACTCACCCCATGAGGCATCGTACACGTAGAGTATGTCGCTGTTGAGCCAGCCCGAGCTGCAGTAGTCTTCTCCCAGGCGCCACCAGTAGGGGGCCGTGTAACCACCACTCGGTGCCCAGAACGAACACACGAAATCCTCAACCCCGTCACCGTCGAAATCACCTGGAGCAACCAATCCGCCTGCGCCGTCCAGATCAATACCGCTTCCGACAAAGGGGTACTCCATGAGCACCCTCTGCACGAACCTCTCCTGGGGGCTCCGTGTGTTCTCGTAAATCCCCAGGCTTGAGGTGCCCCGGTAGATGATGTCCTTGTCTCCGTCATTGTCGAAGTCGACGGCTGTCACGCCAAGGATGTTCTCTCCGATGTCAAAGGTGTAGTGCGGGTAGAAGTTCGGCCCCTGGTACCAGCGGATGCGCCCGTGGGTCCCACCCTGGGCTCCGGCCAGCAGATCGGCTGTCCCGTCGTTGTTCAGGTCAACAAAGCTGACATAAATGTTATAGACGCTGAGGCTGTAAGGGGGCGCCAAAACCTTGTGGACATACCAGCCGGAAGGACCGTCCCTCAGTATGTTGATCATGGGAGAAGGGAACTGGCTGATCAGTATGGCAACCGACAGGTACCCGTCGCCTGTGATGTACGAACCTGTGATCTCAGGACCTGTATATGTATCCTTAGCGTACAGCACGGTCTTCTCCCAGGTCAGGCCTTCCCCAAGGTTCCTGTAGAGGGCTAACTCCATTGACAAGTATCCTGGATTGAGGATGTTGTGAGTACAGATGATATCGTTCAGTCCGTTACCATCGTAGTCAACGACGAAGCCCCCTGTGGGGTCAATGTTGTCTATCACCCTCTGCGTCCAGGCCCGGGTGTCGCCGGGGTTCTCCCACCAGGTGAGTGTACCGTTGCCTCCTATTATGTCATCCAGACCGTCACCGTTCAGGTCGCCGGGAAAGAAGGTCACAAAACTGTCCGGATAGGAGGAGGCGGCAAACACGTAAGGCCAATTCCCGACACTTCCTGTCGAGTAAAAGCACTTGATACTGCTTCCTGAACGGGAAATCACATCCGTAAAGGGATCCCCGTTCGCGTTCAGGCTTCTCAATCTCCATGCACTGCTGTATGACACTGGGTCCCCCACAAGCGCCTTCCCCAGAGTCAGCACACCCTGGGTCTGCCACCCCATGCCCAGGCAGGAGCCGAAGGAGGATCCCCAGTCCGTAGTGGTGATCTCCCCCGAAGGGCCGTTGCTCCAGTCGGTCTGGACCATTGATGCCCCAAGGACAATGCCTGTTGCCAGAAGAACGAGAGCTGCGCTTTTCATGCCTCTACCTGCCTCCGGTGCAGAATACCGCGGTTCTTTCAAACAATGCCGCATTCCCGATCAGATGTACAGAGTACTGGGCTGCTTCGGGCGGGGAACTGTTCGGGACCCGTGCCGACCGGATTATTGACTGCGACTTGCATTCAGCCTATTCTATGGCAGGCAGCCGGGAAAGAGTGAGATACTCACGGAGGGAGCTGATCTTGAACAACATCGTGGTTCGTTTCGCCGATGGCAGGATCGAGAAGGGCTTCACCAGAGATTTCTTCCCCAACAAGAGCACTTTCCACCTTATATCGCCCGACGACCCCGGCTCCATTCAGGATGTGGACGTCAGGGACCTGAAGGCGGTCTTCTTCGTCAGGGATCTGGAGGGAAATCCCTCGCACATCGACAGGAAGGGCTTCGATCCTGATGTCCGGGTCATCGGCAAGAAGCTCAGGATCACATTCAAGGACGGCGAGGTCTTCTACGGGATAAGCCAGGCATACCATCCCGAAGGTCCCGGCTTCTTCGTGACCCCTGTTGACCCTGACTCCAACAACATCCGGGCCTTCATAGTGAATTCGGCGGTGGACAGCGCCGAGGTGCTCTGAGTTATCGGCGGCAACTCCGTTCTCCTTGATCCACACTCTCTTTTCTTCCGGGAGTCGAATGGAAATCCCCGACCCTTCAAGGATCGCAAGGATAGTACTCGTCTCGCTGCTCACAACGATACCCCTCTTCACATGGGTGTTCCTCGGGGGCTCCGGCGGACTGGGCGCCTTCGGTGAGACCGGGGCATTCCGGTCCATTGCCATTGGCGCTGCCGTAGTCACAGCTGTTCTCAACTCCCTTGTGCTCCCTGTCTTCTACTGGCCCCGTGTGCTGAACGGCGGGGAGGACGGGAAGCGGGTTCTCAGAAGGGGAAAGGCTGCCCGGGGGATCATCCGCTCCCTGAGCGAGCCGACAGGTATTCCGGTGCGCAGCAGGAAAGGCTGCTTCATCGGTGTCAGGGTATCCGTCGAGGTGGAGCAGGACGGGGGAAACTACCTTGTCAGCAGCCTTGTAATGGTGCCGGATTCCCTCGCTCATACTCTGAGGGAGGGCATGGAGCTGCCTCTCAGGGTGAGCAGGAAGGACAGGATGAACATCGCCCCGGACTGGAAGGCATACATCGCCAGGTACCTCGGAGGGGGCGTAACCTGAGCCTTCCGGCGCTTCCCTCTCCCGGCCTCTCCCTGATCCCGTTGGCGGTTCGATCCGGCATATGCTTATGAAGGTTGCGGAACCGGGCATCACAGGGTATTGTCAGTTTCCAGTACCGGGCGTCTGACCGGCTCGCATTGATGCCGGAGAGATTAGGGGCAGAGAAATCCATGAACAACAAGGTCGAATACCTCAGGAACCCTGATGTGGCCCTCCGCGACGAGGACCAAAGCGGAAGCATGCTGTTCAATCCCGATACCGGCGAGGTCCTTGTCATAAACGAGACCGGAAGGTTCATCTGGGACCTTTGCGCCAGCTGGACTAGTATAGAGGATATGGTGCTGGGCTTCAGGAAGAACTACGAGAACCTGCCCGAGGACATCCACGGCGAGGTGTCCCGGTTCGTCACGGCCATGGCGAAGGGCGGCTTCATTGCCTCCAGATGAATCTGCCGTTCCCCGGCACGAGAAGACCCCCTCGTCCGTTGATGTTTCGGTCACCGGCGGATGCAACCTGTCCTGCAGGTACTGCTTCTACGCCGACAGGATGGCCTCTCTGAAAGACCTTTCCACCGCCGAATGGGAGGAGGGGTTCAGAAGGCTTGGCGAGGCCAGGGTGATGCGGGTGACCCTCACCGGGGGGGAACCCTTCTCAAGGCCGGATTTCTTCAGTCTGGTGGATGCCGTGATCGGGAACAGGATGCGCTACAGCATACTCACCAACGGCACCCTGATAGACAGGCGTACCATGGAAGCGCTGGGGACCGGCAGAAGGCGCCTGCGCCTGGACAGCATACAGGTGTCCATAGACGGTTCCTGTGCGGAAGTGCATGACAGGAGCAGGCCGGGAAGCTTCCACCGGGCTGTGGAAGGCCTGAAACTCCTGAGACGGGACGGTCTTCCGGTAACCGTGCGCGTCACCATCAGCAGGCACAACATGCACGACCTTCGGGAAATGGCCCGGTTCCTTCTGGACGGGTTGAACATGCCCTACTTCTCCTGCAACGAGGCGTCGCCCGTTGGTGCTGGGTGTACCTGCGCCGACGAGGTCGCCCTGGACCACGCCGACACCCTGAGGGCGGGCCTTGAACTGGAGGAGCTGTCCAGAACGTACCCGGGGCGCATAAAGGCTGAGGCCGGCCCCCTTGCGAAGCTCAGAATGTACCGGGAGATGGAGGAGGCAAGGAGGACGGGCGAGATGACCCGGAGGTGGAAGATGGGGCATCTGTCATCCTGCGGCGGGGTCTTCTGCAGGATGGGGGTGCTGCACGACGGGTCAATGGTTCCCTGCTCCATGCTTCACCAGCTTGTGATGGGCAACCTTCTCACCGATGACATAACCGATGCATGGAACAACAGCCCGGCGATCCGCGAGGTCAGGAACCGTTACACCGTACCTCTCCGCCGGATACCCGAGTGCGCGGACTGCCCCTGGGTTGACTACTGCAACGGCGGCTGCCCCGGGATAACGATGCAGCTTCGAAGGACCATCGCCGCTCCCGGAAGGGACGGATGCTACAGGGACTTCCTGAAGGCCAACGGGATAGCCGGCATGAACCAGGCGGGCGTACGGGCATGAATGACGGGATGAAACACAGCGTTCCGCCGGTCCCGCCCCTGAGGACCATCTACATGTACACCTCGGGCGCGTGCAACCTGAACTGCTCCCACTGCTGGATAGACCCTGAGTTCCACTCGAAGGATAGTGGAAAAGGGCTTCATATGAGCATTGACCTGGTAAGGGAAGCGATTGTTCAGGGAAAGCCGCTCGGTCTCTCCTCGGTGAAGCTCACCGGCGGAGAGCCCCTGATGAACCCCGGGATCAGGGAGATCATCGGGCTCATGGAAGAGAACGGTGTGAGCATCACCATCGAAACCAACGGCACCCTTGTGACCAGGGAGTTCGCCGGCCTCCTGGCAGCGACCCGGGGGTTCTCATGCATCTCCGTGAGCTTGGACGGAGCCGACGCAGAGACCCATGACCGCCTGAGGAGGGTGGAGGGCGCATTCGGCAGGGCGGTTGACGGGGTGCGTAACCTTGTTGCCGCGGGGATAAGGCCACAGCTCATCTGCACTCTCCACAGGAACAACGTATCCCAGGTACGGGATGTGGTGAAACTGGGCGAGGCACTCGGCTGCGGCTCGGTGAAGTTCAACCATGTCCAGTGCACCGGACGGGGCAAGGATTTCGACCGCGGCCTGTCGCTGACGGTGCCGGAGATAATAGAGCTGGACAGGTTCATCGAGAACGAGATAGTGCCGGCATCGGGCATACGGGTACTGCCCGACATACCGTTCGCCTTTCAGAAACCGGCCAGGTTCCTGAGAAGCTCTCCGGGAAGGTGCGACATTCACCACATCATTGGCCTGCTCGCCAACGGTGACCTGGCCCTGTGCGGCATTGGAACTTCCGTTGAGGAGCTGAAATACGGAAATCTGTACAATGACGGGCTTGCGCACATCTGGAAGAACTCGCCTAAGCTCGCGGAACTCAGAAGGCTGATCCCTGAGGAGCTTGAAGGTGTCTGCTCGAAGTGCATCCACAAGGCTTTCTGCAAGGGAATGTGCGTGGCCGGGAACTACAGCACCAGGGGGAGGCTCAATGCTCCCTACCATTTCTGCGACACCGCGGAAAGGCTGGGGCTGTTCCCCGTTGCCCGCATGTCTATATTAGGCAATGAAGGAGGCCGCCGTGGGTGATAGAAGGTTGTACGTAACTCCCGAGGTCGTCAACATCTCAGGGTTCGGTGTGGTGGGGTACGAGTTTCTGGGTTTCTGCTCAGCCGGTGATACTCCCACGACGAATGTCTGCCAGAACGGAAACCAGGTCACGCAGGATCCAACTGCATGCGCCCCAAACGGAATACTGCCCCAGTACGGCAGATGCATTACTGGTTCCACAGTGGTGACCGGCTGCGTCTCCGGTTCGTCCCACTAGCATAGTTTTCCCGGGCACTTGTACCAGTTCAGCATAGCCGGCGTCAGTTTCGGTGTTGAACAGGAAGATCCCGGTGTCGTTACCGGGCTCGGAAGGTTCCAGGGCTTCCGCTCATACGACGGCGATCCTGACATCACCGTCCATTACCATTCTGCATCGGTTGACAGGGCTTCCGACGGGGTCCCGCAGGGGCTTCGAAAGCTCCTTGGCCGGATCCCCGTGGTTCCCGGCCACGTCCGGCCGGGCGGGACAGAATGCAGCCTCTTCGTCCATGAGCCGTTCCAACGGAAGCTCGAGGACTGCCAGTCCCGCGCCGAGCACGTGGTGCTTGACATAACGGAACATTCAGCGGTGATACATGATTTCATGCTGCGGAGGGCCGACGTGTTCCGCGTTCCCGAGAGTTCCTCACCGGAGTCCGGGGGGAGGGTCGTGCTGTCGCCCTTCACTTTTTCCAGCCTTCTCTGCGATTTCCAGGCCCTGCTTCTTCACTGTGCCTGCGTGAGCTTCGACGGGAGGTCGGCGGTGTTCCTTGCCACCGACGAAGGGGGGAAGACCACCGCCGCTTCGCTGTGCCGTGGCGGTAAGGTGCTCTCCGATGACCAGGTGCTTTTCAGAAGGCGAAACGTGGGTGAGTGGACGGCTTACGGAACCCCATGGACGACCTTTCCGCCTGACCCCGTGTCTTCCGTTCCCGGCGCCTTCTTCCTTCTGAGGAAGGGCGATGAGTTCAGCCTCGAGAAACTCGGCCACCTCCAACTGCTCTCCTTCCTCTGGGATGAACACACCGGGTCGAGACTGCTGGTCCCCCGGAACCGCCGCACTGCCCTTCTTGACCTTTACCGTGACCTCTCCGCCAGTGCACCGGTGTATCTCATGACCTTCACCCGGGAGTACATGGACCGGGAGCGTCTTCTGAAATGCCTGGAACCGTGAAGCCGGGCTCTTTCCGGTTCTACAGGGGGGGCAGCATGAGAACCGCCTTCAGGCCCGGGGACTGCGTCTTCTTCAGCGAGGTCAGCCCCGAAAGGCTCAGGAAAGGCGACGTGATCGTTTTCAACCTTGAGCACCCCGATTGCCCCGATGTGATCCACCGCATCGTGGACATCGGTGACGGGTTCGTTCTTGCCAGGGGTGATGACAACCCTCCTCTGATGATGGAGAAAGTACCCTTCCCCTGCATACTGGGCCGCGTCACAGGGGTTGAGGGGAGGGGCGGCTCAAGAAGGAGCGTCAGCGGCGGAACACAGGGCCTTCTACGGGCAGCCCTGGTCGCCCGTGGCAATCCTCCGGCAAGGATCGGGCGCATCCTCTACTCCATCCTTCGAAGGTCGGGGATCTGCAGGCTCTTCTGGAAGCCCCGTATCGAAACGATTGCCCTGGGCACGGACCCGGGATCGGTGGTGCGTCTTGTGCACAGGGGAAGGACCATCGGGAAGTGGTGCCGGGAGAGGCGCCTTCTTACGGTCAGAAAGCCCTACGACCTGGTCGTGCGTACCTGTGACGCGGATGCCCGGCGGCTCAGGCCCCGTCCCGGCCCCTCAGCGGACTCTGGCGGGTGATGGCAAGCCAGAGCATGGCATGGAACCATGAAACCCTCCGCCAGCCCGGCAGGTGCTTCAGGTTGAGAAGAGTGGGCACCCCGCGCCGTGACCTCAGGGCGTCAAGTATGGCGTCACACCCGCAGTCGGATGCGCCCAGGGTCTGAACAGCCCTGCCCGGCACCGGCGCGCCAAGAGCGCCGACAGAATCAAGTATCCTTCCGATGGAACGTCCCAGCCTGGTGAGCAGTGCATTCCTTGTGAACTGGCCCCATGTTCCCGCCTCGCTTACCTTCACGCAGAGCAGACACAGGTCCGCCCACCAAACAGGCCTTGTGAGCCGGTTGGTGAGCATGTGCAGGATCACCATCAACAGGGCATTGTGCCACGCGAACCCTTTTAGCCCGGGCTCCAGCTGTCTGCCGTCATGGAACAGGTCTGCGGGAAGCCTTCCCGGAAAGATGGCGGGAAAGTAGAAGATGTGGGTGTGAAGCTCCACCATGGCTCCGTGGCGCACAGCCTTGACCTCAGAGACTATCCCCGAGGAAAGCACCCCGTCGCCCGGCGTCATGCAGGTCCAGCCGGCCCTTTCGAAGCAGGAGAGCACCTTCCGGAAGCAGCGGGGCTCCAGGAAGAGGTCGGCGTCCCTCATGGGCCTTCCTCCCGGGAAGGGGTAAACGCTCCTGGCAAGGTCGAACCCCTTGAACGCCCATACTGAAATGCCCGCTTCGGCCATGCTCTCAAGGACCGGTCTCACCGTCTGCTCGAGGTGGAACCAGCCGGCGGAGGCCGCCAGCCTTGTTTCCCTGTTCCCGCTCTCCCGGGAAAGCAGAGCGGCCAGGTCGTGGCGCGGTGGTGCTTCAGGGCCGTTGTAACACCCCTCTGCCGCTCCATCCAGAAGCCACCGGCATACAGCCCTTGTAACGGGATCCGGCGCGGGATCGGTCATTCCTGCCCCTGTCCGGTATCGGGTCCATCTGGTCGCAGGCCAACCCGGATAACATTGCAGGGAGCGCTTTGAGGGGCAACAAGGAAACCCCGGCGCTCAGGCGCCGGGACACCGGGAATTGACGGGCACTTCCCCGGCGGTATTGTCAATACACTGCGGACAGGAGGTGCACAATGTTGCGGAACGCCGTGATCGACACGCTGATGGGCCGTAAGTCCATACGCAGGTACAAGACCCGCCCGCCTTCAACGGAGGAGATCGAGACAGTTGTAAGGGCAGGGCAGCAGGCCCCCTTCGCGATGCAGCTGGGCAGCGTGCTTCTCAGCCGCGACCTCGAGAGGAACCCTTTCAAGGCGCCGCTCTGCTTCACCATCTGCGTTGACATCCACCGGATGGAAAAGGTGATGGAGTACAGGGGCTGGACACGGAAGGCCTCCGACCTCTACTCGCTCATGTTCGGGGTGCAGGACGCCTGCTACATGGCCCAGAACATGGTGATAGCGGGAGAGAGCCTGGGCATGGGGAGCTGTTTCATAGGCGGCGCCCCCTTCATGGCGGACAGGCTGAGGGAGGACTACGGTCTGCCTTCGGGAGTTTTCCCCCTTGTGATGCTTGCCATGGGTTACCCCGATGAGGACCCTCCGGTACGCCCCAGGTATCCCCTTTCGTTCCACCTCTTCCAGGGCTCCTACCCTGAGATGACCGGCGAGGAGGTTTCCGGGGCGGCCGATGAAATGGACAGAGGCTACCTGGAGCAGGACTACTACAGGAGGGCGAACTACATGATACCCCTCGAGGAGGGGATGGAGGAAACCTTCACCTTCGACAGCTACGGATGGACGGAACACATCTCCAGGAAGCTGGGGCTGTGGGGGGGCGAGCCGGAAAAGCTGCTGGCCATTCTCGCCGGGTGCGGGTTCGATCTGGCGGGTAACGGAAAGGGTTGCGGGTCGTGAAGAAGCTTGTTGCTTACTACTCCATGGGCGGCAGTACCAGGCTCGTCGCCGGGGCCGTGGCTGAGGCGGCAGGCGCGGACCTCCTTGAACTGGTCCCCCGCAAGGAGTTCCCCTCAGGCGGGTTCAAGGCCTTCTTCAGGGGCGGCTCTTCAGCCTTCCTTGGGGAAAGGCCGGATCTCAGGCCGCAGCATGTGAGACCCGAGGATTATGACTTCATCTTCATCGGCACTCCGGTATGGGCCTGGACCTTTTCTCCGCCGGTAAGGACCTTCCTCTCCCAGCACGACTTTTCCGGCAAACGGGTCGCCCTCTTCTGCTGTCACGGAGGCCAGCCCGGAAAGGTGTTCCGGAAGATGAGGGCCGCCATTCCGGGCGCGGTGTTCCTTGGTGAACTGGCGCTGCAGGAACCGCGCACCAATGACACCGGGGTCCAGCTTGAGAAGGCTCGGCAGTGGGCGTTTGACATCCTGAGGGACCCGTGCTGACGCAGAACCCGATCCTTCCCGGCCTCGGCGTATGCGATCCCCATGTCAGGGTGTTCGGCGACCGGGCATACCTGTTCGCCACCCATGACCGTTCCCCCGGGAACACCGGCTATGCCATGGATGACTGGTGGGTGTGGTCCTCCGGTGACCTTGTCAACTGGAGGCACGAGTCAACACTCCGGCCTGAAGCAACCTACCTGGGTTCGGCATTCGACGGCTGCTGGGCCACCGATGCCGCGGAACGGGATGGAAGGTTCTTCTGGTACTTCTCCCAGCGGAACGTTCAAACCGGAGTGATGGTGGCCAACAGCCCCGCCGGGCCCTGGTCGGACCCGCTGGGGCGTCCCATGCTCGGCGCCGGACTGATACCCACGGGCGCCTACGATCCCGGGGTGTTCACCGACAGGGACGGGACGGTTTACATCGTCTTCGGAGTGTGGGACTTCCACATCGCCAGGCTCGGTGATGACATGATCTCACTGGCGGGGCCGCCGAGGAGTATCGAGATCATTGACCCCGCCGGCCCCTATGGCCCGGGAAAGACCGACGACAAGCCCTTCCTTCATGAAAACGGCGGCCTGTACTACCTGTCATGGGGGTGCTTCTACGGGATCTCGGAGCGGATACACGGCCCCTACCGCTGCATGGGGAGCATCATCACCGCGGACTGCGTCCACCCGGCGATGAGGTACGGGAACAGGCACATCACGCTTGACAGGCACGGCTCGTTCTTCATCTGGAAAGACAGCTGGTACTTCATCTGCAACGACTTCAGCCGCAGCGGGAACCCGTTCTTCCGCGACAGCGTGTTGTGCCCGGTGGAGTACGGCCGTGATGGAGAGATACGGCCGGTCCGCATAGATCCGCTGGTGGAGGTCCCTTGATGCCGGCGGAAAGGGGGAGAGCATGACATTCAACGAGGTGGCGGCGTTCCACGGACACAGATGTCCCGGGCTGGCAATGGGCTTCAGGATGGCGGCGGCAGGGCTCGAGACCCTCTCGGACCCTCGGGCGGGGGATGAGGAGCTTGTTGCGGTGGTGGAGAACGACGCATGCGGCGTTGACGCCCTGCAGTGCCTGACGGGATGCACCTTCGGGAAGGGCAACCTGGTATTCCGGGATTACGGAAAGAGCGTTTACACCCTCTACTCCAGGCGGACCGGAAGGGGGGTCAGGGTGGTGTTCCACGGGAGAGGCATGCCGGACATGCCGGGCGATGACCGGGACGCAAGGCTGGAGTGGATACTGGAGGCGCCCCTGGAGAGCATGATATCCGTTACCCCTGTTCTGATGCAGGAGCCCGGGCACGCCAGGATCCGGTCTTCCGTCGTCTGCACCCGGTGCGGTGAAAAGGTGATGGAAACAAGGATACGGATGCACTGCGGCAGTGCGGTCTGCATTCCCTGCCACGAAGGGTTGGAGACTACTTGTCGAGAAGCTGGACCAGTGTGAAGGTCAATCCGGCGAGGGTGGCGAAAAGGCTGACGTAATCCTTGTTCTTCGATATCCAGCTGTAGCCCACCTCGATGGAGCTGTTGGGCTGGACCACATGGCCTTCTATCTCATCCACACGAACCCCTTCATGGGTCAGCCTGACATCGCCGATGTCGGCATCCAGCAGGAACCCCCCCGCGGCCTGAATGTACCATTCCACTCCGGCGCCGGGACGGAAGGGCACAAGCCCCGGTGTTCTCACCGCTCCGGCAACGTAAACCGTGTTCATGTGCGGAACCAGGTTCAGGGTGTCGCCGGGCATTAACAGGTGCGGAGCGAAGCCCTCGGTCTCGCTCCAGATCGGAAGCTGCTGCTTCTGTCTGTTGGCTACGTATGAGCCGGGCAGGTCCACATTGCCGGTGATCATGGGGGTCTCGGCGAAGAGATCGGTAAGCAGCACCCCTTCCGGGGGGATGTCGTAGGTGGAGACAAGACCCAGCCTGTTGATGAAGAGAGGGTTCAGGCTCGGGTACATTTCGAGCACTATCACCGAGTTCAGCATAGGGTCGGAACGGAAGCGCCCCGTCTGTGGATTGAGGGAAAGGTCCACCTGAACCGTTTCGCCCCCGGAACGAAGGATCTGGCCGAACTGGCCCCCGTACAGCCTGATGCCGCCGCTCTCGCGGACCGCGTCGGAAACCCGCTGGGTGGCGAAGAAGTTATATCTGCCCGGGTTCACTATCATTCCCCGCACATCAATCGTCACCATGCGGGGATAGCTGAGGGAAAGCCCCGCCCTCAATGAAGGGTAGTACCGCCTTACAAGGGCGTCCAGACCGGCCTGGGCCTCGTTTATGGTGCTTCCCCCCACGTGAAGCGCCCCGATCCCCGAGATGTTCAGCATCCCGTCCAGCGAGACCTCGCATTTCTGAAGCGGAAGAACACCCACGGAGAGAAGGTATTCGGAAACCCCGCCCTCGATGGTTATCTGCATCACATCTCCGGCGGCAAGCCGGTAGATGTCACGGTCCACGGGAACAACGGCCACACGCTGCTGGGCAATGTCCGGGACTGACTGCACCTGCTGCGGCGCAAGGGCTGCTCCGGCTGAAGCGGCGGGCGACGAGAGCTGAGCGGCTATTGTCAACAGTATCAGGATCATGGGGCCTCTTTTACTGTTCCGGGTGGTACCTGCGATGTTGCCACCGGGGCAACCCCTCTTGAGAGGAAAACTATAACCCCGGCAGTAGTTTCCGGTCAATCCGAACAGCCGGGATGGGCACTCCGCCATGTTCACGCCTACCTCCCGTTCCCCATGGCCCTTATCTTCAGGCTGAAGTCAGGTGGGCTCTCGCAGAGAGGAAGAAAGCAATGGTCTCAGGAGGGATGAACGGCAGGGTGCAGGAAGCCCTGGCCGCCGGGACGGAAGCCGTGACGGATGACGATGTGGCAAGGGCTCTCGAGAACAGGGAGCCGATAATGGGAAAGGTCCTTGGAAGCAGGCATCTGGCAGGGTTCCTGAACGACATCGAGCTGCTGTTCTGCATGATCCGTGACCATTGCGCCAAAAGGTACAGGGAGGTTCCCTGGAACAC
>CAZIPI010000026.1:0-39968 GCA_964541235.1 uncultured bacterium
CTTGTGATGTCAGGAAGCTTTTTCTGACCCGGATGATGCATCACTTTATGAAGGGGGCCGACGTGTCAACTCAGAAAATGAGGGTCGAATGCGACCTGGGGCTTATCTGGTTCATCGGGTGGCTCTTCACCATCGGTTACCTCAAGCTGACCTTCTGGACCGCTGTCCTCGGGCTCATCATCTGGCCGTACTACCTCGGCGCCGGGTTGAGATAGGCCGGCCATCCCCGGAACCTGAACCTGACAGGTGACAACCGGACGCTTCCGGGTTACCTTTGTTCATGAAGGCGAAGGGGGTTGGTGACCATGACTCATACAGGGGTCGTAAGGGAGCTCAGGGGGAAGACCGCCCTGGTGGTGGTTGACCAGTCGCAGTGCGGGAGCTGCTCGGCCAAAAGCGCATGCTACGGCCTCTCCGGCAGAGGCCCCGGTGAAAGGGTCATTGAGGCTGACAACCATGCCGGCGCCAGTGTGGGTGAACGGGTAGAAGTGGAGCTTGGCGTCCACGCAACCATGACAGTCATCTCGGTTACGTTCATCGTTCCCGTGCTGACGATGGGGGCGGGTTACGCCCTTTTGATGGGAAGAGGCGTGACACAGGGAGCCGCCGGCGCGGGAGCGGGCCTGGTTGCCGGCCTTCTTCTGGCATGGCTTATCAACAGGACATTGAGCCGGAGGCAGGGTTTCGGTCTGACCGTGAAACGGGTTCTGGAACAGGGGCAGGCATTATGAAGCAGGCTGCGATGAAGGCGGTGGAGATACTCGAATCCCTTGGCGCCTCATACGGCGACGCCAGGGCCGAGACGGTCACGATGGAAAGGATCATGTTCCGGAACGGCAGGCTCGAACAGGGGATCCTGAGGGACAGCGCCGGCCTTGGGGTAAGGGCCGTGGTGGGTGGAGCCTGGGGTTACGGGGCCTGCACCGGCTTCAGCATGAAGGCAGTGGAGGAAGCCGCTCTCAGGGCGTTCGGCACCGCCAGGGCCGCGGCAGGCTCCGGGGGGAAGCGGCTGGCTCCCCTGGCGCCCCAGAGGGGTTCATACCGGGGCCCCATGGAGGAAGACCCCTTCTCCGTGTCCCAGAGCGAGAAGATGGCCCTTCTGGACAGGGTCAGCCGGGAGACGATGAAGGACGACCGGATAAGGGAGTGCCTGGCCTGGCTCTTCTTCGAGAACAGGAAGCGGGTGCTGGCCTCCACCGAGGGTTCCCTGGTGGAAACCGACCTGACCTTCAGCGAGCCTTTCCTGAGCGCCACCGCCGTTGCGGGGAACGACGCCCAGAGCCGTTCCCTTCAGGACGGCGCCAGGATCGCCGGCTGGGAGTGGATAAGGCGCTGCGACATGGACGGGTGGGCCGAAAAGGCCAGGGAGGAGGCGCTGGAGAAGGTCCTTGCCCCCGAGTCGCCCGAGGGGGTCATGGACCTGCTGCTTGACGGCATACACCTGAGCCTCACCATGCACGAATCGGTTGGCCATCCAACTGAGAGCGACCGCGTTTTGGGCTGGGAGTCCAACATGGCCGGAAGGTCGTTCCTTGAGATCGGCGACCAGAAAAGCGCCGTTTACGGCTCGCATGCAGTTAATTTCCTGGCGGACAACACCATGCCGTATGGGTTGGCATCGTGGGGCTGGGATGACGACGGGGTTCCGGGTCAGAAGTGGCACCTGGTGAGGAACGGGGTGTTCCAGGAGTTCGGAACGGTGAGGGAGACCGGCCCCCTTGTTGGAAGGAACTACAGCAGGGGGTGCTGCAGGGCCATGGATTACTCGAGCTTCCCCATAAACAGGCAGCCCAACTTCATACTTGAACCGGGCCCGGACGGGGTCACCCCGGAGGACCTGATGAAGGACATGAGGCTCGGGGTGATGATCGAGGGCCGGGGCTCGTTCAGCATCGACCAGCGCAGAATAAACTTCCAGTTCGGGGGCGACCGCTTCCAGCTCATAAGGAACGGGAAGCCCGCCGGCCCGTTGAAGAAGGTCATCTACAGGAGCCGCACACCGTCATTCTGGGGAAGCTGCGACGGGATCGCCGACAGCAGGTGGCTCACGACCATGGGTGTTCTCAACTGCGGAAAGGGCGAACCTGCCCAGTCCGCCAGAATGACCCATGGAGCAAGCTGGACCCGATTCCGCAACGTTCAGGTGGGAGGTGGGAAATGACGCCCGATCTTGCCTGCGAGCTTGCGGCCAGGGCCGTGGAGGCCGCCTGCACCCCCGATGCCACCGCCTTCGTGACCCATCGCAGGAGCGCGTCGGTCAGGTTCGGAAGGAACGAGATCACCCAGAACCAGGACACCGAGGGGACCTCGATAATGCTCTCGGTGGGTGACGGCATCAGAAAGGCGTCTGTGAGCTTCGAGGATGCGTCGCCGGAAGCCATGAGGAGTGCAGCCGGAAGGGCCAGGGAACTAATGGAAGCCTCTCCCTCTGACCCTGAGTATCTCGCCCCTCCGGAGGGGGGACAGGTTTACCCCGTTATCAGCGGCGCTTTCGACGCTGAAGCTGCGGAGTGCAGGGTGGAGAACAGGGTCGAAGCGGTGAGAGGGGTGATCGCCGCCGCCGAGGGGCACGGCCTGGAGGCCGGAGGCATCTGCGAGAACACAGTGATCAGCACCGCAGTGGCCACATCCACCGGGAACCTGGCATGCCATCAGGCCACAACTGTGGGCCTCAGCTTCACACTGGACAAGGGCGCCGCCTCCAGCTACCGCCAGCTCGAGGGCCGTTCATGGCGGGAAATGGACTGGGAAGAAGCCTCCGAGAAGACTTCGCTGGAAGCGCTGGCGAACCGGGGACAGGTCGAGCCTGCCCCGGGTGAGTACAGCCTGATCCTCGAACCCCTGGCAGTGGCCAACCTGCTGGCGTTCCTCTACTGGAGCATGGACGCCAGAAGGGCCGACGAGGGGCTAACCGTATTCAGCTCCATGACCGGAAAGAGGGTTTCCGGGAAGGGGCTGACCCTCGGATCCGATCCCGACGGCCCGGTCAAGGGCGTTCCCTTCAGCCAGGACGGTCTTCCCTCCCGGGCATCGGTCTGGATAAGGGACGGGGTGCTGGAGAACCTGCCGTGCGACCGCTTCTGGGCCCGGAAGACACGCAGGGAGCCGCTGTTCATACCGGAATGCCTTGAGATGAGGGGGGGCGCAGGCACGGTTGACGACCTGGTGCGGGGAACCGGGAAGGGTATCCTCATCCGAAGGTTCTGGTACATCAGGTTCGTTGACCAGAGGACCCTGAAGCTCACCGGGATGACAAGGGATGGCGTGTTCCTGGTGGAGAACGGCGAAGTGACCGTGCCGCTGACGGATTTCCGGTGGAACTGGCGCCCCCTCGAGTTGCTGGGCAGGATTGAAGCCATGGGCGAGCCGGTGCGGAGGTCCTTCGCTTACGCGCCCCCGGTGAGGATCGGCGGCGTCAGGTATCCCTGCGTCTGATGCTTACCAGAGAACCCTGAAACCCACCCAGCCTTCACCCTGCAGGGGGTCAATGGGGCGATTGTCCAGGAAGTGGTACGAGGTGAAGAGCTGAAGACCGCCCCTCTCCCTCTGGAGCCCCCAGAAAAGCTCGCCCTCAAGCCTTCCGAGGGTGGTGCCGTCCTGGTTGACTATCAGTTCCGAACGCGCTGTCACACCAGTGCGTGAGGTTCCCTTGGACGTGATCAGCACAGTGGCTTCCGACTCCAGCCCCCAGTCGTAGATGTGCCCCTTCTGAAGGCCGGTCCCTCTGGGTACGTAGCTCACGGCGCTCACCCATCCCCTGGGCACCCCGCCCTCGGGGAACCAGCGAAGCCCGGGGTCGGGAGAGGGCAGCGCCGGCTCGTAGACCGCTCCCAGTTTGATGTTGTTCAGGTAGTGGCCAAGGGTGTCGGCCATGTCTATGTGATGGTAGCACTCGTGTTCGGAGTACAGCCTGAGGACCACCGGATCGACCCTGTAGGCCCACTGGGAGACGATGGTCCAGTGAGCCTTCCATACATGGAAGACCATTTCCGGGTGACTCCACTGCCTTCCCATGAAGGTCTCGGTGGAGAGGCCGAACGACCACTCGACCCCGCCGGCCTCTATGGTCTTCATCTGTCCCCGGACCTCGCCCCGCATGAAATGCTCCAGGGAGTGCTCGAAGAAGTACCTGAGGTTCACTTCGCCCGACGGTTCGAGGGGGAAGCTTATGGCCAGAAGGGACAGAGTCAGTATGGCCGCCATCAGACCATGTACTCCGATAGATCCACCGGGCCATTGGGGGACGCGGCGGCCATGGCCTTCGAGAGTGCTTGCACGAACTGCCTCTCGGGAATGTTCCCCTCGCCGTGGTACCTGCTGTTCACCACGGTTCTCGGAACGCCCATGACCCCGTGGGCTTCCGCCAGTTCCGGGAACTCCTGGGCTTCGATGACCCTGGCGGTGATCAAGGGGGAAACCGCCGCCATCCGCTGGGCCAGCACGGCGGCACCGGGGCAGTGGGGGCAGGTCGGGGTGACGAAGACCATTATCTCAAGCGGTTCCGTGAGGCTGCGGAGGAACTCCGTGGTCTCCCGGGACAGCCTCTGCTGCCCTCGCCCTGCGTCAATGATGGCGGTGAGAAGGGTGCTGAACTCGTATCCCGAAGGGGTCCCCCAGAAGAGGACCCTGCCATGGTCGCCCACCGAGATCACAGGATGGGCTTCCCCGGACGAGGGTATCAATGAGAGGCTTATCCTGCCGCTCAGCCCGGCCAGTTCCGCGAGGATCGCGCCGCTGTCCCCCGGGTCAGCGCCCGGGTGGGTGAGGGTGATGTGAACCTGCCGCTCCATGCTGGAGAAGTGGTCCTCGATAGCCTTCCTGTCTTCCTCGCTGAGAAGCGGCATCAGTTTCGCCTCCGGTCCTGAATGTATTCGAATGCGGCCCACGCGGCCCTGGCGCCGTCAGAGGCCGCGGTCACCACCTGCCGGAACCCGTTGGCAGTCACGTCGCCGGCGGCGAAAACCCCCGGCCGTGAAGTCTCTACGAAGTTCCGGGTGATAACCGCTCCCCGGCCGTCCAGGTCCACCAGCCCCCGGAACGGCCCGGTGGCAGGGGTGGTGCCCACGTAGAGGAATACTCCGTCGGTTTCCAGGTGTTCCCTGCCCTCGGGGGTTTCAAGCTCCACACCTGTGACACCGTGGTCATTACCCTCGATCCGGGTCAGCGTGGACTTCCAACGGACCGTGCACGTCGGGCAGTCAAGAAGCCTTCGGGCCAGCTGGGGTTCGGCCCTGAGCGTGTCGCGCCGGTGCACAAGCACCAGGCTCGCCGCAACCCCTGAAAGGTGAAGGGCCTCCTTCACTGCGCTGTCGCCCCCTCCAACCACCACCACGCGTTTTCCCCTGTAGAAGGGGGCGTCGCATGTGGCGCAGAAGCTCACACCCCTTCCGTAGTACCTGTCCTCCCCGGGCACCCCGAGCTTGGCGGGGGCTGCGCCCGTGGCGATGATTAGGGTCTTCGCCCGGAAGCTTCCCGAATCGGTTCGAACAGTGAAACCTTCCTCGGAAGCCGAGGCTTCCAAAGCAGAATCGCTTGTGAACTTCGCTCCAGCCCCGGAAGCCTGGGCACGCATGGTCCGTGTCAGCTCCGCGCCTGCCACCCCCGGCACTCCGGGGTAGTTCTCTATCAGGGCAGTGAGGGCCGCCTGACCTCCGGGCTGCCAGCTTTCCAGCACAAGGAGCCCCAGGCCGTACCTGGCGGCGTAAATGGCGGCGGAGAGGGCCGCAGGGCCCCCTCCCGCTATCAAAAGGTCAAGTTCCTCCCCTGCGTGTTCCGTATCGGGCTCACGGATCAGCCGGAAGTCCATCGGTCAGTGTATCCCCTGGGAGAGATGCCTGTCAGAGAGCCCCTGAAGTATCCTCCTGAGTTCCGCTTTGTCACGGAAACCAACCTGCCTGTCAACTTCCCTGCCGCCGTGGAACACCACCATGGTGGGAACTCCCCTGACCCCCATGGCGCTCGCCTCGTCCTGGCTCTGGTCCACATCTATCTTGTAGAAGGTGACCGTGTCCGCCATCTCGGTACTCAGCGCCTCAAGGACCGGGTGCAGCATCTGACAGGGACCGCACCATGAGGCGCTGAAATCCACAACGGTCAGCTTTGCCGTGTCCGCCACCAGGCTCTTCATTTCTTTGCCCGTTATGTTCTTCATTTGCCGGGACTCCTTCCGGATTTGGGTTTGCACGTGAACGTAAGCAATATGAGTACCTGAGCCACCGTTTCCGGAAACCCCTTCGCTGGTTGCGTTTACATTCCGATCACTGTCTCGCTTGGGGGTCGTTCGAGCCCATTCGGCCCACGGGGCTTTTCTCCGGCAACACCCGGGAGCATATTGCGCCGGAAGAAGAGGTGCAAGATGGGAATGGAGAACAGGCTCGCGGTGGAGGAGTTCACCGCCCTGGCCCGCGGGATCATTCTAAGGGGCTTCTACAAGCCCGGCGGTGATTCGGGAGCCGGCCTGAGAAGGCTGATGATACTCTCTGCGCCATCGCTCTACCCCCACGCCGCGGACCCCGACAGGATAGATGTGGAGGCCCTTCGATACGTTCTTCAGAGGCTTCCTGACCGTATCTGGGAAGTAACCGACTTCACCGTTGCCCGGAGCATCTCAACGGCGGTTGCCCGTGACTTCACTCCAGTGGCCACCGCCGCACGCAGAAGGCCAACGTACAGGACAGGCCCGGGAAGCCTTGTCACCTCGTTCAGGGGCGGAATGAGCGACCTGTTGGACTTCATCAGCGCCGTGACGTGCTACCAGATAGAGACCGACAAGATGAGGGCCAAGGCTGCAGCCGCGGCTCTCAAGGACGATGACTCCGACAGTGCCGCATCGGTCTGGGACAGGCTTGGCTCCCCCTGCACCGGCCAGGAGAGGAACAGCTTGCTCCACGCCCTTTCCGTGGAGTTCCGATGCGGCTACGACCAGCTGAAGGAGCTGGACGTTCTGCTGGGCGGCAGCCTTCCCGATTTCGTGCACACCGCCTCGAGAAGCCACAGCAGGGCCCTGAAGGTAACGTTCACCGACAGGTTCGGCCTGGTGGGCAGTTACAACCGCAAGGCCAAGCAGTGGGCCGGGATAGTGGCCGGGGCCGTCGGGAATGCTTCCAGGATCCATCTTGTGAGCAGCAACAGGCACAGCCTGGTCAACATGATGTCGCCATGGGTCGCCGCCCTGCGCAGTGAAGGCAGGGACTGGAGCCACATAAGGCACATACTGGAGGATCCCGGCACGCTCCGGGAGCGTATGGAGGCCGATGCCGGGGCCGGCATCCTCACCGTCCCCGTACCGGACGACATGCCATTCTGTCAGACCGCCGTTCTGTCGCCCCGGGAAACTGTGGTCAACATGGACTACGCGTTCGGGGAGGAAGGCTTCTTCATTCTCAACGAGCTGTGCGAGACCCTGGGAAACAGGCTGGCAGGGGTGTTCATAATCGGCAAGGCCGGAACCCTGGTTGGTTCCCGGGGTGACGTGATGCTGCCGTCCTACTTCGTGAAACAGGGCACCGGAGACGTTTACGGCGTGGAGAACTGCCTGTCGCCGGACGACTTTCCTCATGACTTTCCCTTCAAGGTGCACTCGGGCGGCCCCATGCTCACCGTTGACGGCACTTTCATGCAGAACGCCGACGTGCTCTCATACTTCCGGAACAACTGGGGAGCCATAGGAGTGGAGATGGAAGGCATCCCCTACGTACGGGCCCTGGCGCAGGCGGTCCTCAGGGGGAGGATACCCGGGGGCCTTCCTGTGGGCGTGGCCTACTACGCGTCGGACGCGCCTCTCATGGGCGACACCCTTTCCGTCCCTCTTGGTGATTCAGGTGTTGAACCCGTTTACGCCGCCACCGGTGCCGTGCTGAGCAGGATCGGGAAGCTGGGTCAGTAGGCGCCCTCTCCCGAGAGGATGGCGGGCAGTGTGAGCAGGAGTATGGCAAGGTCAAGCCAGATGCTCCAGTTGTCAACGTAGAAGAGGTCCAGTTTCACCATCTCCTCGAAGCCCAGCTCGCTTCTTCCGGAAACCTGCCACACCCCGGTGATGCCGGGCACGGTCCGCAGCCGCTTGAAGTCGCGCCGGCTGTACTCGTTGACTTCCTCGGGGATGGGAGGTCTTGGGCCCACAAGGCTCATGTCGCCCACAAGCACGTTGATCAGCTGGGGCAGCTCGTCCAGGCTCCAGCGCCGCATGAACCTGCCCACCGGCGTCACCCTGGGGTCGGCCCTCATCTTGAAAAGGGGTCCCGAGCTCTCGTTCCTGTCCTTCAGCCGGTCACGCTCGCCGTGGGCGCCGGTCCTCATGGACCTGAACTTGATCATGCGGAAGGGTATGTTGTCCTTGCCGAGCCTGGTCTGAAGGTAGAAGACACCGCCGGGGGAACCCGCCAGTATCAGCAGGGCGAACACCGGGAACACCGGCGCCAGGAGCAGGAGCAGCACCGAGCTGCCCAGGATGTCGCAGCTTCTCTTCAGGATCCTTCCGGTGGTGTCCAGGGGGGAGGGGACCGATTCGACCATGGTGTTCCCGGCCATGTTCACAAGCCGGGATGTGAGGCTGACCATGGTGTACAGGTCGGCGGCCATCCGGTACGTGAAACCGGTCTGCTCGCACCTCATCAGAACTGCAGCCCGTTCATCCCGGGAGAGCGACTGGTCGGCCACCACAAGGTCCCTGACCCCGTGTGATTCCATCCAGTCCGCCCATCCCGCGTGATCAAGAGTGGGGGTGACAACCCGGGGCTGGGTGGTGGAGACGGGTTGCACGAACCCTTCTATCGAGTAGTGAAGCTGGGCCCTTGTCGTCATGTAATCGGCAAGTTCCCTGGCCAGGGGACCGGTTCCGTACAGCAGCACCCGTTTCGGCCGTCCCCTTCTCTGTGCCAGTCTCCGGCTCACCTGCCTGTAGATGGTGTGCCACGAACTCACCGCAACCGCTCCGGTTGGCAGCGAGAAGAGCAGCACGAACCTGCTGAAGAGGAGCTGCCTTGTGAGGAAGGTTATGGCGAACGTGATCACCGTGCCTATGAAGGCCGCCCTGATAACCGCCGCCACCTCCTCCACCTTGCCCAGGCCGAACTCCCTGCGGTAGGCGCCGAAAACGCTCATGAGAGATATCTGGATGAGCCCCAGGACTGCACCGCTGGCCAGGTAGTGGAGTTCGGAGAGGCGGAAGTCGCTTCCCATCACTGGAACCAGAAGCGAGTGCCTTACCCAGTACCCCAGCATGAATACGCCTATGAGCAGCAGAAGGTCCATGAGAGCCAGGGGCAGCGCCCACTTAACCCTTGATGTGTTCATGGCACCTGCGGCCCCCTTCCGAACAGCGCCGAAGGGTTGTTGAAGAAGAAGCGCACCATGCTCCGGAAGTGCAGCAGGGCTGCCCTGTCGGACGGGTTCGCGCTCTGTCTCCGGCACTCGTGGGTCACCGCCGCATCAGGTACGAGCCAGACTTCCATTCCCCTTCTCCATGCCCTCATGCACCACTCCACGTCCTCGAAGTACAGGAAGTATGCCGGGTTCATCAGGCCAACGGTACTCCTGCCCGCAGGGGTGAGCCAGAGGGCGGCCCCCACCAGCCAGTGCACCTTCCGGGGAACCCCGGACGAGAACCGGTGCAGGTGCCTCTGGAGGACTGCGCGCCCGGTCGGGGTTCTGCCGAAACAGGTTCTTCGGGCGGCAACCGAGAAGAGCGAGGGCCATGTTCTGGCGGATGACTGCACCACACCCTCGCCGCTGCGCATCGCCGGGCCCAGGAGTGCCGCCCTTTCGTGTGTCTGAGCAAAAGTCCTGAGAGCGCTCACCGCACCCGGTGTCACCATCGCGTCAGGGTTCAGGAAGAACAGGCTCTCTCCAGTCGCATGCCCGGCGCCTATGTTGTTGGCCCGTGAAAGCCCCAGGTTCCTGCTGTTCTCCACCAGCCGCACCCCGCGGCTCAGTGCTATCCTTCTGCTGTTGTCGGTGGAGGCGTTGTCCACCACTATCACGTCTGCCGGGCTCTCGGAGGGAGGCAGCGAGAGAAGCGAGTCGAGAGCGGCGCCAAGTGTGCCGCCGCTGTTGTAGGCGGTGATCACCGCGGACCAGGTTCCGGTCTTCATCCGGGTAATATGAAGATGGGGGGCGGAGTTCCGCCCCCCATAGCGGACAGATGCCTAGAGAACGGAATCCTTGAGGGCCTTGCCGGGCTTGAAGTGGGGGACCTTCTTGGCGGGGAAGTCAACCCTCTTGCCGGTTCCCGGGACGATACCCTTCCTGGCGGCCCTTTCCTTCACACTGAAGGTGCCGAACCCCACCAGGCTGACCTTGTCGCCGGTCTTGATGGTGGTGGTGATGCCGCCGAGGATGGCCTCCACGGCTTCCGCAGCCTGCTTCTTGGTGATCTGTGCCCGATCGGCAACATGTGCCACGAGTTCGCGCTTGTTCAACTTGCACCCCTTTCTGTTTTCAAGAGTTCCGGACCGGTTTACCTGCAACCTTAGGGCTCAGAGAATGCCGTGTCAAGGGGGGCCGGAGGGTTAGAAGCTGCTGGCGTGCTGTTCAACTTTGATATCGGGCAACACCTTTACATTTATGCGGAAGTAGAAGCCCGTATCTATATCAGAAACATGTCTGGTAAAAAGGGCTTCCCAGCTCTCCAGATCCCTCTTCACAGTGTAGCTCTGACTTAAGAATTCGTGTTCACCCATGTCATAATATCCCTGATAAGTCACGCTCCAGTTCGGCGTGAGTTCCAGCGAAGCGTTGAACCTCAGCTTGTTCAGGTCTCCGGTCTGCCCGGACAGGGCCGGCGACCATGTGTGTGATACGTTGAGCCTCCAGGGCATGTCGCTTCCCTGGACGCTGTCCGGGGTGAAGGAGGTGTCGTACCCGGCCAGCCTGAGGGTCGTGGTCAGGGTAAGGTTCTCCATGCGGGATTCGTACGGGTTCCAGGCCCCGTCCGCCCTGACGGACGCTTCCCTCGCAGGACTGAGGTCCAGGGCCGCCGAAATGCTGGAGAACGGCCTTTGATCCTGTGCGGGTTCAGGATCGTACGTGGTGGCCAGGGAGAGGGTGGCAAGCGTGTTCCTCTCCGTGCCCGCCCTGGAAGTCCGCTTGCCCTCCAGGACGTTGAGCAGGCTCAGCGTGTAGATGCTGCCTTCCCCGGGAAGGCTGAAGCCACCGAACACAGGGTAGATGCTGTCGGCGTACTCCACCGGCCTCAGGGCGCCGGTTTCGTCCAGATACCGGCCCGGGGCCCACGACCAGGTAATGGAGGGGCTTACGGTGTGCCTGAGCGAGCTGTAGCCCAACCCTGGGCCGAACACGCCGAACACATCGGTTCCCAGCGTGGTGGATACGGAACCGTGGAGCCAGGCCGGGAGCCGGTTCCCGTGAACGTCGCGGTCATAGACCGTTCCCGTGATCCGAGCCCTGGGGGAGAAGGCCAGGACGCCCAGGAACCTTCGGGAGTACGTCAACTCCGAGGCTGCCCTGAACCCGGCGTCGTACCTGTCGGTCTCCTCCCTCACCTCCCTTTCGGCAAGATAACGAAGCGAGGCGTTCCAGTAGAACTGCTCGAGGAACTCATGACCCGGGAACACAGGGGCCGAAGGAAGTGAGAACGAAATGTCCGGCAGAGCCAGCTGGTCCTTCAGCTCGTTGTCTATGCTGTCCGGGTCCGTGTCGAGGTACCTTGTTGCGTCCACCGCCGCAGAGAGCGACCCCCTGCCAAGCCTTCTGGTCAGGGAGAGGTAGCTCCTGGCTTCCCTGTTCATCCTCTCCTGCGGGTCTCCCTGTGTGTCCTCGAGGTAGCTCCTGTCGCTGAGGAAGCTGCCCTGGAGCTTCAGCATGGTCCCGTCCCGAAGTTCGTGGATGTGGCCAAGGTCAATGAGCCACCTGTCCCGGCTGTTCTCGTACTCCCTGCGCCACTCCATTCTGAACCGGCCGTCGTGAACGTACCTTAGCCGGTGCCTCTCGTGAAGCGTGACCGAGAAGCGGGTTTTCTCCATTATGTCGGTCCTGATCTGGAGATCTATGTAGTCACTGAAACCGAAGTAGTAGCCCAGTTTTCTAAGGTACTTGCCGTCGCGCCCGGATTGGCCGATGGTGGGGAGGGTGAAACCCGAGCTTCTTCCCCTCCGGATAGGGAACACTGCGTACGGGAACCAGAAGACCGGCGTTTCCTCGACGTACAGGACGATGGGCCTGGCGATGGCCTTGTCATCCGGGAACACCTTCATCGAAGCGGCCCAGAACCACCAGTCAAGGGTGTCCCGCTCACTGGTGGTGAACCTTGCTCCCTGGGCGTTGAACTCACGGCGGCTGAGCATCGTCACGGTTTCCCCCGTGTACAGGGCCCTGTCGTACCAGGACCTGGCTTCCAGGGTTCGGGCGGTCCGGGAAGGTATGTGATAGATCATCACCGCCCCTTCCGCGGCCTCTCCGCGTTCCGATATGGACGGCCCGCCTGTTGCCCTCAACACCTCGGAATCGGGGTCGTAGTGTATGGTGTCGGCCCTGAGGGTCATGTCAAGGTAGTTGAGCGAAGCGGTACCCACCAGCGACAGCTCGCCCGGCGTGACCCTGTAGTCCAGGGAGTCGGCGCTGTATCCCATGGTTTCCATAGGCGGGGGCTGGGCGATCAGAAGTACAAGAGCCGTCAGCATTTCCCGGCTGCCATGGCCGCAGCGCCATAAGCCCCGGCAGTGGACGAGTCTTCGAGTACGGAAACCACCCACCTGTTGGGGCATCTGGACTCATACTCCCTTCGCGCAGGCTTCTGGAAGTAAGGGAAACATGAGCTCAGCCCGCCGCCCAGAAAGAAGCCGTCGGGGGCCAGGCACTTGGCAAGGTTGGCCAATCCCCGTCCCAGCCATGCCCCGAACTCGGCAAAGGCGTCAACGGCTTTCCCGTCGCCCTTGCCGGCCCTGCAGGCGATGACCTTCGGTTCCGTGCGGCCGTCGTAGTACGAGATCAGGGCTTCACGGGCGGCGTACCTTTCCCAGCAGCCCCGCAGGCCGCAGGTGCACTTCCTCCCCCCCTCGCGGATGGTCATGTGGCCGAACTCACCGGCGGTTCCAGTGCCGTACACAAGCCTGCCCTCCGAGATGACGGTGCCGCCTATGCCGGTGCCCAGGGTAACAAGAAGCCACAGGCCCGTGCCCGGGATGATGCCCTTGTGAAGTGCGCCGATCGCGAAAGCATTGCAGTCGTTGTCAAGGAAGACCTGCGTCCCCCCCATTAGCCTTGAAAGGTTCGCCGCTATCCGGGTTCCGTTCCAGAGAGGAAGGTTGGGGCTGAAGGCGAGAAAACCCCGCCTCACGTCCACGAGGCCCGCGATACCAACACCCACCGCCGCCGGCGAGGGGTCGGACCCGCGCACAACGTCCGCCACCGACGAAAGCACCTGGGCAGGCTGTCTGCAGGGGCCGGTTTCGAGAACTTCAGCCACCCTGAAGGAACCCCGGCGGTCCATGCGACCTATGACCGCCGTGGACCCGCCTATGTCAACCCCCCAGAAACAGCCGCTACTCAATTCCCAGTATCTCGCCTTCCCTCACGGTCAGCATGGGCCAGGAGATCCGTGTCACCGTGGAGCTTCCGAGCACGCACCTGCCGCTGGCTCCGAACCAGGCATCCCTTCCTTCCAGCCTTCTCTTGAGCCCCTCCCTGGAGCGGCTTCCTGAATGCCATGCGTCCAGTATCATTCCAGCGGCGTCGTACCCCTGGGCCGCGATTATGGATGGTGACTGACCGTAGTCGCGGCGGTACGCGTAAACGAACCCGGCTGTCTCCGGTCTGGTGGACTCAAGGCCGCTGGCCGCGGTGAACACCGCCCCTTCCACAGCGTCGCTTCCATGGCGGAGAAGAAGGGCGTTGTCCCACCCCGATGTTCCGAACAGGGGCAGTCTGACGCTGTAGAACTGGAGCTGGGGAGCGATCTGGATAGCGTCCCACGCCGAGACGGGAAGGAACACACCGTCTGCTCCGGATGACCTTACACGCATGATCTGGCTTCTGAAGTCGGTTGCGCCGCTCTGATAGCCCTCGGTGGTCACGATGGACCCCCCCAGCCTTTCCACTGTGGCCCTGAACTGGCTCACTTCTCCGTTGGCCTGGGACGTGTGGGGGTGGATGATGGCAAGCCTTCTGCAGCGGGCCTTCAGAACGGCGTACTCGGCAATCGCAGCTGCCTGGTCCCCCTCGCTGACCACAAGCCTGAACACCCAGGGGCCGGCCCTGTCAACCTCCTCGCTGGTGGCGGTGGGGGTTATGACGGGAAGCCTGTCGCGGTTCGCCAGAGGGGCGGCCTGAAGAGTGGAGGAACTGGTCAGGGGACCTATGACCCCCATGCAGTCGCCGTCCTGCCCCAGGCTGTTGAATATCCCCGTGAGGCCGCCCGGCGTGCTGCCCATATCGAAAACCTTCAGCAGGGGCGGTTCGGTGTGCATCTCGGAGAACCTGTCGAACGCCAGCGTAACTCCCCTCAGAACCTGCTGCGAATACTCCGAACCCTCGCCGGTTATCGGCAGAACAAGAGCGAAGTAGCTCTCTCCCGTCAACGGTGGAGTGACCTGGGTGCCCCAGCGCTCCCTGGCGCCAGGGTAGAGCCTGTCCAGCTCGGCTGCGTACAGCGCCGCCTTGGACGCGTCTCCCGAGGCGGCGGCACGGTTCTCGAGCTCCAGCAGAACGAAGACCTCAAGCCAGTTCCTGTCCCTGAGGGCGATCACCGAGTTCAGTTCCGTCTCCGCCAGCAGTTCCCTGGCCAGCTCGAAGGCCTTGTCTATCCTGTGCTGGTCCAGAACCGAGGTATCGACCCGGGCAAGCAGCGAAAGGGCGTGCGCCGGCGATGACAACCCTGCAAGCGCTCTGGCAAGGTTTGCCCTCGAGAGGGCCACGGGGTCGCGGGATGCGTTCAGCACACGGTCGGCCCTGTTTACCGCCTCGGCGGACCTGCCCATTTCCGCCAGCGCCTCGGCCGAGGCTGCGTGCCAGAGCTGGGCCTGCGGCGAGTCGGGGGCCTGGGAGAGAGCGGATGAGTAAAGCTCGAGAGCCTCGTTGAACCTGCTCTCCCGCATGAGCTCATCAGCCCTGGCCGCCTTCTCCTGCGGGGTGGATGGGGTTGTGACCGGGCCGCAACCGGCGGCAAGTGTCAGCACCGCCACCAGGATGATAGGGGAAAGGCTTTTCAAGAGATCCTCCCGTGATGCAAGCGGTGAATGCCGTACGAAGCAACTATACTGAACCCTGCCCTTTCGGGGCAGGGCAGCCGGCCGCCGGCACCGTTTCCGGCCCCCCGGGTTGAACCGGGGGGCCGGAAAAGGGATCACTGGACGGTAACGGAGTCTTCCGTTGCGGGTATGAACATCTCGATGGGCTTGTCCATGTTCTCTATCATCCACTCGGCGTCGTCAACGAGGTCGCTGTCGGGATACCTGCGGGTCATTTCGGCGAAGGCCTCCCGAGCGGCTTCGTAGTCGCCCATCTTCTCGCTGAGGGTGAACCCCTTGAGGAATGCGGCCTGGTCACACCTGCTGTTGTCAGGGTACCTGTCGATGAAGAGAGAGAAGTAGCGGACCGCCGTTTCGGGGTCGGATCCCATGGCGTTCTGGGCAAGGCTCATCAGGCTGTCAGGGCCGATGGAGAGAGGGGGAAGGAATGCCTCTTCGTTAATCTCCACCCCGTACTTCTCACGAAGCGCAGGAAAAACTGTGTTTCGGAGATAGCCGTTCACCACTTCCGGGCGAAGGGCCGCTTCGATTGACTGTCTCACCTCTGACAATGGGATTGGACCCTCCTGGACCGAGTCGGTGACCTTGAACCATGTGATCCCCAGACTGGTCGGCCACGGCCCCAGGACGGAACCCACCGGCGCTTCGAACAACTGGTCGGCGAAATCCGGCCTTCCTCCCATGTAGGGGAGCGGGGAGTCGGATGTCACCCATCCGAGGTCGCCGTTGACCGAGGCCGTGGGAACGTGAATGCTGTGCTGCGAGGCGATGGAGTCGAAGGGGACGCCGCTCTGTATCAGCGAGTTCACCAGTTCCTCGGGTGCCCCCCTCTCGGTGACCACCACGGAGAAACGGGTCTGGGCATTCCGGTGATAGATGTCGCCGGTGTGGGAGTTGTAATACTCGGAGATCCTCGCCTCGGGAACCGGCGCTGCGGCAACCACGAACCGGTTGTAGTACTCCTGGATCAGGGCGCTCTTCAGCGTGGCGTCCGCCTGCTCCCGGGCCATCTCCACCTGGGCCACCACGAAGGAATCCTGTTCCATTCCCAGCCCTTGCGCGGCAGCGGTGAGAAGTTCCTGCTCGATCATGTTCCCGAGAAGGATCTGGCGGCCCTCAGCTGTGTCGTAGGCTTCCCTCTGGTAGTATGGGATGGCCTGAAGGGCCTCTTCCAGGTCTTCCCTGGTTATGGAGACAGAACCGACGCTGGCCAGGACCGGTGCGTCGGGCTCGTCGAAGACCTGGACGTTGTACCTTGCGTGAAGCTCCGGTATGAGCGTGTTCTTGAAATACTCGTTCACAAGGGCGGGCTTCAGCACCGACTCGATTGTTCTGCGGGCCTCTTCGATGGGGATGTACCCGGCCTCCTGTATATCGGTGACCCGGAAGAGATGGGTTCCCAGCGAAGTCTCCACCGGACCCACCACCGAACCCTCCCCGGCCTGCAGAAGCATGGCGGCAAGTCCTGCGTCGTTCCCGATGTATGGTATGGAGCCGTTCTCCTCCACGGCCCCCATCCGTCCTCCCTGGTTTCTCGTGACGGCGTGCTCGCTCACGGCTGCAGCCACTGAATCGAAGGGCAGTCCCTGAGAGAGCATGGACTGGGCCTGGTTCAGCGCCTCGGGGCTTGTCACAAGTATGTGCGCCACCTGAGCTGTGGCCTGGGTGCGGAACCTGGATTCCAGGTTCTCCTGGTAGTACCTCTGGAGCATTTCGTCCGGAACCTGCACCGCGTCCATGACGTGGGTCTGATAGAATGCCTGTGTCATTGCCCTGCGACGCACGCTCTCCACCATCTCGTCGGCCAGGGATACCTGGGCCAGGACGGCGGAGTCGGTCTCCAGCCCTTCGTCAATGGCGGCTGCCAGAAGAAGCTCGCGCTCTATCATGTGGTTGAGAAGCTGTTGGCGGCCCTGCAGGGTTTCGAACGGAGCCCTCTGGTAAGGCGGTATCCGCTGCAGTTCCTTCTCAAGTTCATCCATGGTGATGATCCTTGAGCCGATCCTTGCCACCTCCCCCTCGCCAAGGGGCCTGGTTCCGCAGGCCGCGGCAAGCAGGAGGAGAGCTGTGAGTATGAACAGGGTCTTCAGCATCACTGGTTCTCCCTTTTCGCTTTGACATCCAGTTCGTAATCGAGGCGTCTCTCGGCGAACTCCTTCATCGCGGCTTCCGAGGACTGCTCTTCCGGGTTCGAGATGCCCTCCACCAGCACCGGCGCTCCCTCCTGAATGCTGCGCACTCTTTTTGCCACCGCAATGGAAAAGAGGTACTGGTTGTCAACGGACGCGGCTCTCTGTTCGATCTTCTCGAAATGCTTCATGGCAGCCACCTTTCCACAGGCCTTCCGCATGGCTTGACAAGGGGTACGGGACGGAAAGACGAAACATAACAGAAGTATACACAAAACGGGGGGAAATGGTTCCCCCCGTTCCTGCATGTTCATGGATGTCAGTTGGTTTGCTGCTCCGGTACCGGTTCCAGGTTCACCCTGTTCTCGGTGATGAACTGCCAGGTCGGCAGATCAAGCAGGTCCATCTCCCGGGTTTCGACCCTGAGGGTGCCAAGCTCGGACCTGTCCCAGTAGCGGATTATGGTAAGCATGTCAGCATCACCGGGAAGCGCGCCGTCGGCCCTGCTGGGGAGCCTGAGGGGGTGTCTGAAGAATATCTCGACCCGGGAGGTGTCCGGGTTGGATGTTGTGTAGCAGACGAAGCGCCATGTCTGCACCTGCATCGACTGCCCCCTGGCGCGGGCGGTGGTGGCGCTGGGACGCTCCCAGAACGTGTACACCGTGTCCGGAAGGATCTCGAAAACGTACTGGCCCCCAAGGGGGTCCACGGCCTGCTGTGTGTCAATGCCAAGGTTTTCCATTCGGGAGGGCCTGAGGGTGACAGGATACCTGTTGTAGATGTAGGATGCCTGTTCCTCGCTGACACGCACCAGCAGCGAGCGGGAGACCTCGGTGCGCCTGATGTTGGCGTACGCCGGGAAGCTGATCCTGCTGAAGGTGTCCATCCAGTCGGCCTCGTAGAAAAGGGAATCGGGGTATTCCTTTTCCACAAGGCCTCCGGTGACACCGCCATGACGTTCGTGGTTGGGGCATGAGATCGCGAACTGCGTTCCCAGTGAGAGCTTGGGGTCGAAGTAATAGGTCGAGTCGCCGAACCCCTGGCTTCTCAGTGCCGGGCAGACACCGACGGAGTCGCTCAGGCCGGCATAGGAGATGAGCGAATCGATGGTGGGCGCCGAGAGCCCCTCGTTCGCAAGCATGTGCTGCACGTTGGCACGGGCCAGCACGTACATCTGTTCCCTGCAGTTCTCACGGGGGATGCGGTATGCTTCAACACGCTGGTGGATCCGGAATATGAGAATCGCGGCGAGCAGAACAATGATGACCCTCACAAGAACCTTAGATCCCATGGCTTGAGAACCCCCCGATTGGTGTTTCTTTCAAAGATGCACTGCCGACAGTCTTGGTAATTTACCGACCCGTTTCGACCCGTGTCAATACGCCCTTCTAACCGAAGGGACAACGGGCGCGGGGTTTCTCATCCTGGCGACGACCGTTGTCACCTCCGCTTCCACGCCGTCCGGAAGGTCCAGAGCGACCTGCTGATCCATCCGGATGCTGGATGAGGCGGTGGAGGTGTGAACGCTGTCCATGAGGCCGATGACTGAAGCCGGGCCGCTTACCCTTACCGAAGGCTGCCTGAGGTGAACGCTCATGTATCGTGACGGCGATGGGCGGGAAACCAGCGCCACTGGAAGCGCCCGGTGATCTACCCTGTCCAGCGAGACTTCAGCGGACGCCGGCATGAACCCGGAAGCGTTCACTGACATGGAAGGGGACTCCAGCAGGGTCCCATCGAACACAATCACGGTGGTCTGTTCCGGGTCGTCGGCGCTCAACCCTCTCAGGTCGGCGTTGACGGCCAGTCTTCCGGCCCTTCCCGTCAGCTGGAAACCCAGCATGCTGAGGCCGTCGGCGGTGAAGGCTACTGTGACGCTTTCCGGCGGGTTTCCCAGTACCACCGACTCGGCATCAATGATGTAGTTCACCGCCACGGGGATCCTTACAGTGAAACTCCCGCCCCGGATGGAGAACAGCCAGATGAAAAGCGCCACCGTCAGTGAGAGCACCCACATGACGATGGTGCTACTCGACGGCTTTGACCTCATGTGCCGGTGGAACCTGGAAACCGATGGCTCCAGCTGGTTCAAGTGAATCCTCCAGGGTGCCGAACCTTTTTTCGTACTGCTCCACCTGAGCCTTGAGCGCTCCGATGAGGCCTTTTATTCGATGAGGCGACATGATCACGCGGCACTCCAGCTCGGCTGCGGGAAGCCCGGGCATTATTCTGGCGAAGTCCAGGACGAACTCGGCCTGGGAGGTGTTCACAATCGCGATGTTGGCATAGACCCCAGAGGCCTTCTCGCTCCTGATGTTGATACGGGGAAGCTGGTTTTGCATTATTCCTCCATTGGAAAAAGAGCAGTATCTTATGCATACATGAGCAACCGGGGTCAACCCGCTGGGAGGGTTCCTTGTACAGTGAAGAGCTTCTGGCCTTCAGGGGCGCCAGGGTGCTGGTGCTGGGCGATCTGGTACTTGACCATTACCTCGAGGGACGGGTTGACAGGATATCCCCGGAGGCGCCGGTACCGGTGGTAACCCTTGACAACGGCGGGGAAAGGTACGCTCCTGGCGGCGCCGCCAACGTGGCCCTGAACGTGCTTTCACTGGGCGGAAGCCCGGTGATAGCAGGGGTGGTGGGGGAGGACCCTGACGGCCGGCTCCTGAAGGGGCTGCTGCGGGAAAGCGGCGTGGATGTTTCCTGTGTGTTCGCGGACCCTTCGAGGCCCACCACCAGGAAGACCAGGGTCATCTCCAGGGGGCACCAGCTCATAAGGATTGACCGCGAGTTCACTTCACCCAGGCGCGTCACGGGGGAATCCCAGGAGAACTCCGCCATTCTCGGCGCACTGGGGGGAGTGAAGGCGGTGATCTTCGAGGACTACGACAAGGGCTTTCTCGGCGACTTCAACATCCCCTGGATCGCCGGGGCTGCAAGGGAGTTGGGAATACCCGTCCTGGCCGACCCCAAGTTCAGGAACTTCATGCTTTACACGGGAGTGAGCCTCATAAAACCGAACATCAGGGAAGCCTCGACCGTGCTGGGCAGGGAACTGGAGGACTGCTCGCCAGACCAGGCCCGCAAAGCCTGCGAAGACATCCTGCAGCTTCTGGGCTCCGACGCGGTGCTTCTGACCCTGGGGGCCGGAGGCTCTATCCTCTGCGTCCAGGGAGGCGGCAGCCCCCTTGTGCAGTCCACGGCGGCAAGGCACGTCTTCGATGTCTCAGGGGCCGGCGACGCGGTGATCGCAGTGATGGGCCTTGCCTACGCCACGGGAGTGTCTCCCGTAAGAGCCGCGGTGATGGCCAACTACGCCGCCGCCGCGGTGTGCGCCGAGCCCGGTGTTTACGCCGTGAAGCCCGATGACATACTCAGGGAGGCCAGATCCCTTGAATGATGCCGGAAGGATACTCGACAGGACCCAAGCCGCTGCAAGGTGCGCCCTGCTCCGCCAGGCGGGATGCACCCTGGTCTTCACCAACGGCTGTTTCGACATCCTGCACCCCGGCCATATACGGGTTCTGACCAGGGCGGCGGAACTGGGCGATTTCCTGCTGGTCGGCATCAACACCGACGAGTCTGTCAGAAGGCTCAAGGGCGACTCGAGACCGGCACAGGGCCTTGAGGCCAGAGCCGCGGTCCTTGCTTCCCTGAGGTCCGTGGACTACGTGGTGCCTTTCTCCGAGGATACGCCGGTTGAACTCATAAAAGCCCTCAATCCGCATGTTCTGGTCAAGGGAGGGGACTACCGGGCCCAGGATGTGGCAGGCGCGGAGCTTGTGGAAAGGGTGGTTATAGTGCCCACCCTTTCCGGTCACTCCACTACCGCCATCCTCGGGGAATGAAAAGGGCCTGGGGCGATTCCGCGCTGATCCTGACGGTGTTCCTGGCGGCATGGGTCCTGGTGAACGTTCCCATTCTGCGCTCGCCCCTCGGGGGCTACCCGGTAGTGGACGCAAGGTGGCACCATCTCTGGGCCACCCAGGTCTCCAGGGGCGACATCACCGTTTACGCGCCGTACTTCAGGGCGCCGCTCTACCCATGGCTCCTCGGGGCATGGTACGCCCTGACTGGCAACGGAACCGCTGCCGGAGCCCTGTTCTCCATGACGGCAGGTGCCGTCTCGGCTGTTCTGCTGCACCGGACAGCCCTTGATGCCTTATCCCGTGGAACAGCGTTCCTGACCGCAGCCCTCTGGAGCCTGTGGGGAACCTGGCTGGTCTATTCCGGCTTCATGCTCATCGAACCCCTTTACGTGCTTCTTCTTCTGGCCTCGTTCCATGCCCTGTGCAGAAGGCCCGTCACGCCTGCTTCGTGGTTCCTTCTTGGGCTTGCCGCCATCGCAAGACCCGGAGCGGCCCTCCTGCTTCCGGCAAGCCTGTACCTCTTCCGTCCCAGGGCCCGTTCATGGCTGGCCTGGTGCATACCCGTGGCGGCGGTCTGGGCGGTCAATGCCTTCACGGGCGACCCCGGAACGATCATTTCCAGCCAGGGCGGCATCAACTTCTACATCGGCTCGGGTCCCGAGGCGGACGGAGTGACGGCATTCGCTCCCCCAGGCGGCCGTGTGCCCCCCGGTGAGCTTCCCTACGTGGACAACGTCTGGGCTTCCAGCCTGGGTCCGCTTCCGGAAGGCGCTTCGCCGTCTTCCGTCTCATCGAGCTGGACCCTCAAGACCCTGCGGCACATCGCGTCAAGGCCTCTTGACACCCTTCGCCTTCTGGCCGCGAAGATCATGTTCATGCTTAGCCCGGTGGAGATCCCATGCAACTACGACGTCTATTACATGAGACGGCTGTCGCCCTTCGCCGGTCTTCTCGTTACCGGCCCCCCGGCCCCGCTGCCCGGCATGGTGATCTGGCTGCTCCTCCCGGGCGCTGTTCTCGCGGGAAGGCTGCTGGAGAACGAGAAGAGGGCCCTGGCATGGATGATGGTCCTGGCGGCCGGGCTGATGCCCTTCTTCATGACTGCCAGGTTCCGTCTTCCCATGGTTCCCTTCGCCCTGCTCCTTCTGGTACCCAGGTTCCTAAGGAAGCCCAGGCGGGCGCTGCTTGCCTCTCCCCTGGGAGTGGCCATTGGGATGGGCCTCGCAGCTCTGTCCTGGCCCAGTGTGGAGCGCAGCGGGGTGAACATGCCCTTCCACGATGGAATGGCTCACTACTCCTCGGGAAGCAGGGCTGCTGCCAGGGCCCTTTTCATGATCGCCTGGGAGAGGGCGTCATCGAGGACCGATGGTATGGACCTGAACGGGACCGACGCGCTCTACAACCTTGGGGTGATGGCACTGGAGGACCGGGAGTGGGCCGAGGCCGAGTTCTGGTTCGGCAAGGCGCTGGAATGGAACCCGTCCCACGAGCCCTCCAGGATTGCCCTGGTCGGCTTGACCGGAATGCCGCATTAGGTTAGAAATGCGAAGCTATATCGCTGCAAACCGCGTAACCAGTTCCTCGGAGGTGTGAATGCAGGCAGGCATGTTGTTCACTTACCTGGCGCCCATGGTGTCCGTTGTTACCGTATCGGTGGCCTTTGCAGTCTACAGCAGGCTGAACAGACAGTCCCCGGGCGACCAGCTGATGCGGAAGATCGCCGGTTTCATTCAGACCGGAGCCATGACCTACCTGAAGACCCAGTATCGAATACTTCTCGCGTTCGTGGCCGTGGTGGCCCTCCTTCTCTTCTTCTTCGTCAACCGGGCGACTTCGCTTGCGTTCATCGCCGGAGCGCTGCTCAGCATGCTGGCGGGCTACGCCGGCATGAGGGCAGCCACCTCCGGGAACGTAAGGACCGCCAACGCCGCAAGAGAGAGCCTGTCCGATGCCCTGGCCGCGGCGTTCAGCTCGGGAAGCGTGATGGGATTCGCTGTTGCCGGCCTAGGTCTGCTTGGAGTGAGCGTGTTCTTTCTGGCATTTCACGATGTCGAGACGGTCCGGCAGTTCCTCTCCGGCCTTCTGGGCATCGAGGTGAACCTTGACAGCGTGGCCGGTTTCGGCATGGGAGCCAGCAGTATAGCCCTGTTTGCCAGGGTCGGTGGAGGCATTTTCACGAAAAGCGCCGATGTGGGTGCCGACCTTGTAGGCAAGGTCGAGGCCGGCATCCCCGAGGACGACCCCAGGAACCCTGCTGTGATAGCGGACAATGTGGGCGACAACGTGGGCGATGTGGCCGGAATGGGGGCCGACCTGTTCGAATCGTTCGTGGGGTGCATCATCGCCGCCATGATCCTCGCGCTCGGTCTCGAACCGGGAAGTGTGGAACGCCTGTTCTCCGCCGCTGGTCACGACAGCCAGCATCTGGGCCGTCAGACGCTCATAGCACTTCCCCTGGTGCTGGCGGCGCTGGGAACCCTTGCCAGCCTCATCGGCGCCCTGTTCGTGAAGATACTGAGAAGGAACTCCCCGCACTCGGTGCTCAGGAACGGTACCTTCATAAGCTCCGGGGTGAGCGTCGCCCTGGGCTGGGCAGCCATTTCGGGCCTGGGGCTCGGTTCCGGCCTGTTCTGGGCCATGGTCTGCGGGGTGCTGGTGGGAACCGCCATAGGTCTTGCCACCGAGTACATCACGAGCGCGAGACCGGTGCGGAAGATAGCCGAAGCCACATCCACAGGCACTGCCACCACCATCATCGAGGGCATTGCCGTGGGGATGGAATCCACTCTGGTGCCCATGGTCCTCATCGCCGCGGCCATTCTCGCCAGCCACCACTTCGCCGGGATCTACGGCATCGCCGTAGCCGCCATCGGGATGCTGATGAACGTGGGCATGACGATGTCCGTTGATGCCTACGGTCCCGTTGCGGACAACGCAGGGGGCATCGCCAGCATGGCCGGGCTGCCGGAGGAGGTCAGAAGAAGGACCGACAGGCTGGATGCCCTTGGCAACACCACAGCGGCCATGGGAAAGGGCTTTGCCATAGGCAGCGCCGCCCTCACGGCCCTGGCCCTGTTCACCGCCTACGCCCAGGCCACAAGGCTTTCTTTCATCGATCTGCTTGACCCCTATGTGGTCTCCGGGCTTCTCATCGGCGGCCTGCTGCCGTTCCTGTTCGCCTCCATAACCCTCAGGTCGGTGGGGAGGGCGGCGATGAAGATGGTTACCGAGGTCAGAAGGCAGTTCCGGCAGATCAAGGGCCTGATGGAGGGGGAGGCAGAACCCGACACCGAGAAGTGCGTTGACATCGCCACAAGGGCTGCCCTGACCGAGATGATAGTTCCCGGCGTTCTGGCTGTGGCCGTCCCGGTGGCTGTTTTCTTCGGCTTCGGCCAGCACGGGCCGCAGACCCTCGGAGGCCTCCTTGCGGGAGCGATAGTCACTGGAGTGCTTCTGGCGGTGTTCATGAGCAATGCCGGCGGCGCGTGGGACAATGCCAAGAAATACATAGAAGAGGGTCACATGGGGGGCAAGGGTTCAGCCTGCCACGAATCCTCGGTGATCGGCGACACCATAGGCGATCCTTTCAAGGACACCAGCGGTCCATCCCTGAACATTCTCATAAAACTGATGACGATCGTTTCCCTGGTTCTTGCCCAGGTAGGATAGGAAAGGAACACCAAATGCCCGGCACACTCCCGCTGACGGAAGAAAACGTGAAGGCCGAACTCGAGAAGATCAGACCGATGCTACAGGGGGACGGCGGCGATATCAGGTTCGTGTCCCTGGAAGAGGGAATCGTGAAGGTGGAGCTTCAGGGAGCATGCTGCGGATGCGCCTTCGCGGCGCTCACCCTGCAGCATGGGGTTGAGAAGAACCTCAAGGCGGTGTTTCCCGACCTTGAAAGGGTTGAGAACCTCGCGGTCTGCCGTTAGACCGGACCCGAGGAGAAAAGCCCTCGAGGTCCTTCTGGGCTGCGGGGGCACATCCTTCGACCTGTCCCCCCGCGACGAGGCCTTCGCCCTGAGGCTTGCCAGGGAAACCACGGTATGGCGCGGGCGGCTCGACTTCGCGATTTCACGCTCTCTGCACCGCCAGCTCCGGAGCCTCGATGCCGGAACCCTGATGCTGCTAAGGCTCGGGGCTGCCCAGCTGCTGATACTGGAAACGCCGGCACACGCAGCGGTTACCGAAACGGTGAAGCTTGCGGGAAACCCGGGAGCCAGGGGACTGGTGAACGCGGTACTCAGACGGCTTGCCTCACAGGGCGAGGATGAAGGGGCTCCGCTCCACATCCGATGGTCTCACCCCGAACTACTCGTTAGAAGGTGGCTGGAGCGCTTCGGACAGGAGAGGACCAGGGCCCTTCTGGAATGGAACAACCAGCCTCCCCCCCTGGGAGGGTACGCTTTCGGTGCTCCCCCGCCGGGGGAACCGGGTCTGTACCTTCAGGGCTACCGGCGGTTCCAGCGGGGTATTCCCCTTCCACCCGAGGGCGTGTTCGTACAGGATGAGGCTGCGGCGGTGGTGGCCCGGGCTTTCCGCTCGATCCCGGGCGGAACGGCCCTGGAGATAGGCGCGGCTCCCGGCGGGAAGACGGCTCATCAGGATGGCAGCTCGCTGCTGGTCAGCCTGGATTCCTCATGGAAGCGGATGGAGACATGGTGTCAGAACCGCGACAGGCTGGGTTGGGGCTGGGCTCTGCCGGTGGTGGCCGACGGCGCCATGATGCCCTTCACAGCCGGATTCCACAAGATCTTAGTTGATGCGCCGTGTACCAACACCGGGGTGTTCCGCAGAAGGCCCGGGGCAAGGTGGAAGTGGTCTCCAGGTTCGGGGGAGAGGCTGGCGGGGATCCAGAGCAGGCTTCTGGAAGCAGCGTCGAGGCTGGTTGCCCCGGGCGGAGCGCTCTTCTACAGCACCTGCAGCCTGGAGCAGGAGGAGAACCAGCAGGTCGCCCGGCGTTTCGAGTTTGCAAACCCTGGTTTCGAAAGGCTTCCGCTTGATCTGCCCGCGGCTCTGGAGCAGGATGGAACGATGGTTTCGTTCCCTCCAGAATCGGGGGTGGACGGCATGTTCGCCGCTGCCTGGACCAGACGTGTCAGCCCATCTTAACAGGAATTATTACTATATTGCCGGAAAGCACGGAACCTTTCATCAACCGGTTGAACGGAGATGGCCATGACAGCCCATTCAGACAGGATCATTGACCCGGAAGGCATCGAAGGCATACTGGAGAGGAACAGCGAGCCTGACGCCGCCAGGTTCGATGAGATCCTTTCAAGGGCCATGGAGTTGAAGGGCCTTCCACCTGAGGACGCGGCGGCGCTTGCAGGCGTCAGCGACCCTGAGATGGAGGGACGCCTGTACGAAGCGGCGAGAAACGTCAAGGAAACCATTTACGGAAAACGGCTGGTTGTGTTCGCCCCGCTCTACATATCCAATCTCTGCGGGAACGAATGCCTTTACTGCGCCTTCAGGGCCTCGAATCCCTCGATCGTGAGAAGGGCCCTGACCCAGGAGGAGATAGCAAGGGAAACAGGGATCCTGGTTGACCAGGGCCACAAGAGAGTGCTGCTGGTGGCCGGCGAATCGTACCCCAGGGAAGGCTTCGACTACGTGCTCAATAGCATCGCCACGGTTTACGGCGTGAAGTCCGGGAAGGGCGAGATCCGGCGGGTGAACGTGAACGTTGCGCCACTGACGCCGGAGCAGTTCTCGCGGTTGAAGAACGCCGGCATAGGGACCTACCAGCTGTTCCAGGAGACCTATCACCCCGCTGTTTACGGAAAGGTGCACACCGGAGGGAAGAAGAAGGACTACGACTGGAGGATCACCGCCATCGACAGGGCCATGGATGCAGGCATAGACGATGTGGGGATCGGTGTGCTCTTCGGTCTGAGCCCATGGCGCTGGGAGATACAGGCCCTTCTTCAGCACATTTCCCACCTTGAGGAACGGTTCGGGGTGGGACCCCATACCATAAGCGTTCCAAGGCTGGAGCCGGCCACCGGTTCGGACATCTCCCTTCATCCCCCTCATGCCGTGACCGACAACGACTTCAGGAAACTGGTGGCCATACTTCGGCTCTCCGTGCCCTACACGGGCATCATAATGTCAACCCGGGAGACTCCCAGGATGCGGAGGGAGACCTTCGCGCTGGGGGTGAGCCAGATCTCGGCTGGAAGCCGTACCAACCCGGGGGGGTACTCCGAGGAGGGGAGCCAGGACGATGGAAGCCAGTTCAGCCTCGGCGATCACCGCCCCCTGGACGAGGTGGTGAGGGACATGGCCGATATGGGCTACATTCCCAGTTTCTGCACGGGCTGCTACCGTCTGGGCAGGACCGGAAGCGATTTCATGGACCTGGCCAAGCCCGGAGACATTCGGATGCACTGCGATCCCAACGCAGCCAGCACCTTCCTCGAGTACCTGCTGGACTACGCCAGCCCGGGAACGAGGGAGGCGGGAGTGATGAGGATCCGGGAGTTCCTTGGCTCCATGACGCCGTCGGCCAGGGAACGCACAGAAGCCATGCTCAAGGCCGTGGAGACGGGCCAGCGCGATGTGTACTGCTGAGAAGCCGCTTTACGGAGAACAGACCAGGCTCGCCCTTGAGAATTTCAACGTAGCCGGCGCCCCTGTTGACCCTTTCCTCATTCACGCCTACGGCCAGGTGAAGCTGGCCTGCGCCGAGACCAACGCTTTCCTCGGATACCTGGAGCCTGACGTTTCGGGCCCCCTCATCGAAGCAGCCAGGGAGATGGCGGCCGGTCTTCTGGACGGGCACATCGTGGTGGACGCACTTCAGGGGGGCGCGGGAACATCGCTTAACATGAACGTGTGCGAGGTTCTGGCCGCCAGGGCCCGGGAACTTGGCAACGTTCCGGTTGACCCGCTTGACCATGCCAACCTTCACCAGTCAACGAACGACACTTTTCCCACTGCGCTCAGGCTGGCTGCGATCCTCAGGGGCAGGGAGCTGGAAAGGGACCTTCTTCTGCTTCAGGAATCCCTGCAGAGGAAGGAGGCTGAGTTCGCCGGTCTGGTGAAGATGGGCAGGACCCAGCTTCGTGACGCGGTGCCCACAACACTGGGAAGGTCGTTCGGCGCCTGGTCGGAAGCGGTGGGCAGGGACAGGTGGAGGATGGGCAAGTGCGAGGAGAGGCTGAGGGTGGTGAACCTTGGCGGAACGGCCATTGGCACCGGCCTCGGCGCTCCCCGGGACTACATCTTCATGGTGTCCGGTGTGCTGAGGAAGAACACCGGCGTCGGCCTTGCCCGGGCGGAAAACCTCGTGGAAGCCACCCAGAACTGCGATGCCTTCGTTGAGGTTTCGGGAATGCTGTCCGCCGCAGCCTCCGATCTGGTGAAGATCGCCGGGGATCTGCGGCTGCTCTCCTCCGGACCGGACGCAGGGCTGGGCGAGATCAACCTGCCCCAGGTCCAGGCTGGCAGCACGATAATGCCCGGCAAGGTGAACCCCGTGATACCGGAAGCCGCCATACAGGCCGGCCTGCTGGTGCTGGGAAACCACTCCGTCCTCTCCCACTGCTGCGCCATGGGGAACCTTGAGCTGAACCAGTTCATGCCCCTGGTGGCCCACACTCTGCTGGGAAGCCAGAGGATGCTTGGTTCAGCCGTGAAGGCGCTGGCCCTCAGGTGTGTAGAGGGGATAACCGCCAACCCCTGGACACTTTCCGCCAACATATCCGGGGCCACGGCCTCGGCCACCGCCCTGGTCCAGAGGATCGGTTACGCCAAGGCCCAGGAGATCGCCCGGCACGCCAGGGAAAGGAAGATGACCGTAAGGCAGGCGGCTCTCGAGAAGGGCATGTCCGGCGATGAGTTCGACGAACTGGTGCAGCCCGAGGCCGTGACCCGTCTTGGAATGCCGGGGGGAGGAAAATGAGGGCGCCCAAGTCCATGAGGCTCCATATAAGCGTCTTCGGAAGACGCAACGTGGGAAAGTCCAGCGTGGTGAACACCCTGGCGGGCCACCGGGTGTCCATTGTCTCTGAAACCCCGGGGACCACCACGGACCCGGTGAAAAAGGCCATGGAGCTGCTTCCCCTTGGACCCGTGCTCTTCACTGACACAGCCGGTCTCGATGACGAGGGTGAACTGGGCCTGCAGAGGGTCGAACGCACCCGCGGGGTCCAGGAGGGTACCGATCTGGCCCTGATAGTCACCGACACCGATCTCTGGCGGGACTGGGAGGACAGCCTCGCATCGGACTTCAGGAACAGGGGCGTACCTGTTATTGTGGTCAGGAACAAGATCGATGCCGGAGCTCCCGGAGAGGGTTTTGCATCCGCCATGGAGGAGAGGAGGCTGACCTGGGTCGCCGTTTCCGCCCTGACGGGGGAGGGGTTCAGGGACCTCAGGGAAGCGGTGATAAGGCTGGCCCCCGACGATTTCGTGAACAGACCCGGGATCGTGTCGGACCTGGTCCCCCCCGGCGGTGTCGCCGTCCTTGTGGTGCCCATTGACAAGGAGGCCCCGAAGGGAAGGCTCATCCTTCCCCAGGTGCAGACCATAAGGGACCTTCTTGACAACGACTCCATGGCGCTGGTGGTGAAGGAGAGGGAGCTTCGCAGCGCCCTTGATGGCCTCGGTTCGCCGCCTTCACTAGTGGTGACCGACAGCCAGGCATTCCTGAAGGTGGCAGGCGACACCCCGGAAAGCATTCCGATGACCTCGTTCTCCATTCTTTTCGCCAGGTTCCAGGGGGACCTGGCCTCCATGGTCAGGGGCGCCATGGCCATCGACGACCTCAGGACGGGCGACAGGGTTCTGGTGGCGGAAGCATGCACGCATCACCCCATAGGCGAGGACATCGGCACGGTGAAGATCCCCAGGTGGCTCACCCAGTACGTTGGCGGCAGGCTTGATTTCGTGTTTCAGCGGGGCTCCGAACTCCCGGACGACCTTGGGTCGTTCCGGCTGATGATCCACTGCGGGGCGTGCATGTTCAACCGCAGGACCATGCTCACCAGGATCCAGAGGGCGGAGTCCGCAGGTGTGCCTATCACCAACTACGGCCTCACCATAGCATACAGCCTGGGGATATTCGAAAGGGCACTGGGGCCTTTTCCTGAGGCCCTGGAAGTCTTCAGGAGGGGGAGATGAGCCGGTACACGAAGGAATGGCTCACAGCGGCCCTTGGCACAACGGACACCGCCGGTCTTGAGGAGATAAGGCGTTCCGCGGAGGAACTTACGCTGGAGCTGGTGGGAAACAAGGTTTACTACAGGGGGCTCATCGAGTTCTCGAACATCTGCGCCCGGAACTGCCTGTACTGCGGCATAAGGAAGGACAACCCCACCCCCGGCAGGTACACGGCGACCACGGCCCAGATACTGGATGCCGCCAGGTGGTGCGCCGAAGCAGGATACGGTTCAGTCGTCCTTCAGTCCGGTGAGAGGAACGACGGCCTGTTCGCGGACTTCGTCGTGGAAGCCGTGAGGGGGATAAAGGAGAGCACGGTGAGCCCCAGGCTTCCCCACGGGCTCGGTGTTACCCTTTGCGTTGGAGAGCAGACCAGGGAGACCTTCCGGAGGTTCAGGGACGCAGGGGCGCACCGGTACCTGTTGAGGATAGAATCCACCAATCCCGGGCTCTTCGGAAGGATACACCCCGACGGCCAGTCCCTCCAGAGCAGGCTTCAGTGCCTGAGGGTTCTCAGGGAGGAAGGTTTCGCAGTCGGGACCGGGGTTATGATCGGTCTTCCGGGTCAGACCCTCGAAATGCTGGCCGACGACCTGCTTTTCTACAGGGACAACGACTTCGACATGTTCGGCATGGGGCCGTACATTCCCCATCACGATACTCCCATGGGGCGGAGTGCCATACCACCCTCGGGCGAGAGGCTCAGGCTCTCCCTTCTCATGATAGGCCTGACACGGCTTCTGACCGGGAACACCAACATCGCCGCCACCACCGCGCTCCAGGCCCTTGACCCGGTGGGGCGGGAGAAGGGTATCTCATGGGGGGCCAACGTACTCATGCCTTCGCTCACCCCCGGGGAGTTCAGAAGGGATTACCTGCTGTACGAGGGAAAACCATGCGTGGACGAGACCAGGGAAGAGTGTCTTCACTGCCTTGCAAGGCGGGTGAACTTGGCCGGAAGGGTTGTGGCTGTGGATGAGTGGGGTGATCCGGTCCACTACTCGAAGCGGACCGCCGTGAAAGAAGGGAGAGAGAAGTGAGCGCCAGGGCCATCGAAGCAGTCAAGGGAGCGATCCTCCTCGAGAGAAGGGGAAGAGCGTTCTATTCAAGGGTTGCGGAATCCTCGGAAAGCGCCGGCGTGAGAGAGGTCTTCTCCGCCATGGCCGAAGAGGAGAAGAGGCACGAGGAAGCCCTTGCCATGCATTACTCGTCGCTTGTCAGGGACGGGTCGCTGGCTGCGGTGACCTCCATGGGGGAAGCCATGGACCTTTCCACGGGTGTCATCACCGGGAAGGTCCGTGCCGAGATAGCTGCAGCAGGGTTCGAGGCCGCGGCCATCTCGGCGGCCATGGGAATGGAGGCTTCAGCCGAGAAGTTCTACAGGGCCAAGGCCCTGGAGGCGGAGTCCGATAAGGAGAGGGACCTGTTCAACTGGCTTGCAGACTGGGAGCACGGCCATCTGGAAACCCTCGCTCAGCTTGACAGGGCGCTGATGGAGGACATCTGGTTCGAGAACGGGTTCTGGCCGGAGATCTGACCCGGCACTTTTCACTCTTCACACCGGTTTTCCAACAAACGGGGGACATTCCATGAGGATCAGGCTGCCTTTCGCAATGCTGCCGGCCTTTGCAGCCCTTGCTGCGGGTGAGGCGTTCACCCTTCACATCCTTCACCTGAACGACACCCATTCCAACCTGGAGCCTGTATCGCTCCCGGTCTGCCTTGAGCCGGGTTCGGCCCCGTGCAGGATACAGGCCGGGGGGGCCGCCCTCATCGCACATGAGGTCAGACGGGCCAGGCATGAACATGAGAACTTGCTTTTCCTGCACGCAGGGGACCTGGTGCAGGGAACCCTCTTCTATACCGTTTACGGAGGGAGGGCCGACGCAGCGGTTTACAACGCCATGGGAACGGACGCCATGGCCCTGGGCAACCACGAGTTCGACAGGGGCAGCCAGGGGCTCTCGCTCCTTCTGGACGAAGTGCTGTTTCCAGTGGTATGCGCCAACGTCTCCCTCGAGAACGACCCGCTGCTGGCGGGCCGGGTTCCCCCCTTCATCATCCTGGAAACCGGCGGCGAAAGGGTAGGGGTGATCGGTCTGGTAACCGAGGAGCTGTCCAGCGTATCAAGCCCATCCCCGGAAACCGTGGTCACGGATGCCCTGCAGGCAGGGAGGGACGCGGTGTCTCAGCTTGAGTCGCAGGACGTGGACAAGGTGATCGTCCTGTCGCACCTGGGCTATGCCGCCGATCTTGAGCTGGCCGCCAGGCTTGCTGGAGCCGATGTGATAATAGGCGGCCATTCCCACACGCTGCTGGGTGACTTCTCCGCTCTCGGCCTGAGTTCCGGGGGCGACTACCCCACGGTCGTCCAGGGTCCCGACGGCCAGAACGTACTTGTGGTTACCGCGTGGCGGTACGGAGCGCTTCTGGGAAGGCTTTCCGTGGAGTTCGACGACGGCGGCAGGGTGGTTTCATGGAGCGGTTCACCGGTGATCCTCACCGGAGAAGGACCGGAGGGAGTCCCCGGCCTTCTGGTTACGGAAAGGGATCCCCTGGTGGGGGAGATGGTGGACAGCTACGCCGCGGCGCTTGCGGATTTCAGGAGCGAGTTCGTTGCCTTCGCCGAGACCGATCTGCCCAACACCAGGGTTCCGGGGGGTGATCTTCCCCGGGGCAGTCTGATAGCGCCCATCGTCTGCGACGCCATGCTCTGGAAGGCCAACCATATAGGGACAGGAGCCGATATCGCCCTTCAGAACGCCGGCGGCGTGAGGATCGACGTCCCGATGGGGGACGTGACCATCGGCACCGTCTACAGCCTTCTCCCCTTCGGTAACTCCCTGGTGGTCCTTGACCTCACAGGCCGGCAGATCAGGCAGGTCCTCGAGGAGGCCCTTTCAAGCATCTTCGATGAGGGGCGGTCCGACGGCACGTTCCCGTACGTTTCCGGGATGCGTTACACCGCCCGGAAAGAGGCCTCTGCAGGTGAGAGGATCGTATCGCTGGAGGTTCGTTCGTCTTCGGGTGACTACGCCCCGATGGAGCCGGGCGCCCTGTACCGCGTGGTGACCAACACCTTTGTCGCCGGAGGGGGGGACGGGTACGGGTCGCTGGCCGGGATCGCCTCATTCGACACCGGTTTCATGGACGCCGAGGTTCTGGCGGAGTACCTTCGCTCCCTGGGAACCGTGAAGCCGGTGGATCAGCGGGTGTTCCTTCTGGAATGATGCGCCTTGCCAGGGGAACGGCCCTATATTCCATGCTGTCCTCCGGCATGCGCGCCGGGGGCATTGATCGAGCAAACCATCAAAGGGAGGGTTTTCCATGAAGATCTGGATTCCTGTTCTGTCAATCGTCATTTCCCTGGCCGTGGTTGCCGGCTGCGGCGACAAGCCGGCCGAAGGGCCGGAAGAGACCGTTTCGGTGCCGGAAGAGCCCCAGGCCGTTCAGCTTTCCGACACCATCGTGCTTCCCCAGGGCTGGGAGATGGCCGATGCCATGAGCATCGCCGAGATAGAGGCGATAGTGGGCGTCACCGGCTATGACACGTGGCACGAACCCCTGAGCGACGCAGCCGCCGGGAAGCCCCAGCTCAGCTACTTCGATGCCAACCGCCAGGGTTCCGAGCGCCCGGGAAGCAGGATCAACTTCCTGGTGTACACCTCCGACGGCACCAGCAACTTCGACAGGGTGAGCGGGTACGTGAACGACAGCGTTCCGGTCCCCGGAGACCTCTGGGACAGGGCCATACTCGGCACCATGGGCGGCGGCATCGACGCCGTGACTGTTGGAATGCTCATTCAGCGCGGTGACGTGTGCATACGTATCCAGTGGAATCCCGAGATCTACTCCGGGTTCGACAGGCAGGAGTTCAGCGTAAAACTGGCGGAGCAGCTCATCAACAATCTCTACGGCGGGCCCAGGGTCCTGTAGGTTCGGATCACCTGCGCGGCTGCGGGAGCTTCCCGCAGCCGCGTTTCTCATGGGGGGCATTGATGAAGGGACCCATCGGGTTCGACAACGGCAGGTATCTCGAGGAGCAGACCCGGGCGATAGACTCTCGCATGAGGCAGCTCTCCGGAAGGCTCTATCTCGAGTTCGGCGGGAAGCTCATGTACGACCTTCACGCGTCCAGGGTTCTTCCGGGGTACGACCCCAACGTCAAGATGATGCTGCTGCACCGGCTGAGGGAGCAGGCTGAGATAATCCTGTGTATCTACGCCGGAGACATCGAGAAGCGCAAGATAAGGGGAGACTTCGGGATAAGTTACGATGCCGACGCCATGAGGCTGATAGACGACCTGAGACGCAGGGACCTCTCGGTATGCGGGGTCGTGATAACCAGGTATGACAGCCAGCCAGCCGCCGAGGTTTTCAGGAAACGGCTGGAGAGGAGCGGTGTAGCGGTCTATGCGCACCCCTACACCAGGGGGTATCCCACCGACATAGACCTGGTGGTGAGCCCCGAGGGTTACGGAAGGAACGACTACATTCAGGCAACCAAGCCCCTTGTTGTGGTTACGGGCCCCGGCCCCGGGAGCGGGAAGCTGGCCACCTGCCTGTCCCAGCTTTACCATGACCACCGGCGGGGCATTGACTCCGGGTATGCCAAGTTCGAGACCTTCCCTGTCTTCAACCTGCCCCTCAAACACCCTGTGAACGCCGCCTACGAGGCCGCCACAGCTGAGCTGGGCGACATGAACCTGATAGACCCCTATCACCTCGAGGCGTACGGTTTGCCTGTGGTGAACTACAACCGCGACGTGGAAGCATTTCCGCTGCTGAAAAGGATACTCGAGAGGATAACCGGTGAAAGCTCACCCTACAGGTCGCCCACCGACATGGGGGTGAACCGTGCCGGGTTCGGCATCACGTCCGACGAAGTGGTGAGGGAAGCGTCGAAGCAGGAGATGGTGAGAAGGTACTTCCGGTACCGGTGCGAGTTCGTCATGGGGCTGGTGGAGGAGAAGACCCTGCAGAAGGTGGAGCTTCTTCTCAACGACCACGGGATCTCCCCTGAGTACAGGGCGGTGGTCCTTCCCGCCAGGGAAGCCGGAGGCGAGGACCCGCAGGGTTTCCACAGGACCGGTGCAGCGCTTCAGCTCCATGACGGAACCATTCTCACCGGAAGGAACTCGGAGCTGATGACGGCGGCCAGCGCGGTGGTCATCAACGGTATCAAGAGGCTCGCAGGCATTCCGGACCGGATACACCTCCTGACCCCCGAGACAATAGACTCCATAAGGAGGCTCAAGGAAACCCTTGGAGGTTCACGGACATCCCTCACCCTCGACGAGGTCCTTATCGCGCTGGGAATAAGCGCCACGACCAGCCCCGCAACTCTCGAAGCATTGGGCTGCATGTCCGAGCTCCGCGGCGCCGAGGTCCATATAACGAACATTCCCGCGCCGGGAGACGAAGAAGGGTTCAGAAGGCTGGGCGTGAACCTGACCTCAGATGCCTGCTACGGTTCCGACAACCTTTTCAGCGGGTGACGCGGTTTTCCCGCCCGGCTACTGCGGTGAGAAGGGGCGGGGTGATCACAGCGGTGGCGACTATCATCACCATGGCCGCCGCGATGTCGCGGGAGCTTATCATCCGGTTCAGCAGAGCCACGCTGGCCGCCACGAGCCCTACCTCGAGCCTGGGCAGCATGCCCACCCCCACTGCAGCGGACTGCCTTGAGGAAAGGCCGCACGCCCTGGCCGGAAGGAAGCAGCCCAGGAACTTCCCGGCCACGCATGCTCCGGTGAAGACGAGCCCGAAAACCAGCACCGAGCCCATGGAGCGGATGTCCACCATCATCCCGGTGACGCAGAAGAAGACCGGCACCAGAAGTTCCTTCACTGTCTCGAGCCTTTCGGAGATGCGTCTGGCAGACCTGGACCCCGACAGCGCAAGGCCCATCACGTATGCACCTATCACCATGGCCAGCCCGAAGTACTCGGCGAGCCCCGCCGCAAGAAGCCCCACCGCCAGGGCGAACGCCGCCTGGGCCGGTTCGGATCCGATTTTGGAAATGACCCACAGAAGCTGCTTTTGAAGCAGAAGCCCCGTTGCGAGGAGCACGGCGAAAAAGCCGAACCCCTTCAGTGCGATGACCAGCACCGGTACCGGCGCGGCTGCGCCCGTGGGGATGCCGGTGACCACGGCCAGGATCACAAGGCCGATCACATCGTCTATCACCGCGGCTGAAAGGGTGACGGAACCCTCGGGCGAGTTGAGCCTCTTCAAGTCGTAGAAGACCCGGGCTGCCAGGGAGATGGATGTGGCGGCGGCAATCGCCCCGAAGGCAAGCGCCCTCGGGTCATCGAACCCGGTGCCCCCTCCTGCGATGATCACCGCCGCTGCTCCCCCGGCGAAACCCGCTATGGCTCCGCCGAGACCAACGGCCAGCCCCTTCGGCGCGAACCTCAGGAACCCCCTGAGATCGGTTTCCAGCCCCGCAGTGAAGAGCAGGGTGACTATTCCCGCGATGGTTATACCCCTGAGCAGGCCTTCGTTGAACATTCCGTCGGCACCGGTGCTGAATGCAGGGCCCATGGAGAACAGAGGAAGGCCGCCAAGGGCGAACGGCCCGATGATGATACCCACAAGCAGCTCGCCGATCACAGAAGGCTGCCGGAGAAGCCTGTTCACAAGCCGGCCAGCGACCTTGGCCGCCAGCACTATCAGGGCGAACTCCAGTATGAACCTTGCTTCTGTCATATGTGCCAAGGGCTCCGGAAAAGGGTGGCCGGACAAAGGGTAAGATAACCATTTCGCTGAGTTCCAGCGACATTTGGCCTCCGGGCTTTTCACCTTTATGATGTTGCTGCATTGTCCGGGAGACGAATCTGCCTTTCAATGGAGAGGACGGACCATGAAAAGACTCGGTGAGATGCTGCTGGGCGTGAAGCCCTTCCGGGAACTGGTGATGGGGAACACTGCCCTGGTAAGGGGCATGGTGGAGGCAGGGGTGAGAGTGGTCACATCCTACCCCGGTTCGCCAACGCCTGAGATCGCCGCGGCGATCGCCTCCATCCCGCGGGAGAGCCGCCCGTTTCACTTCGAGTTCTGCGTGAACGAGAAGGTGGCGGTGGAGGTGGCGTACGGGGCCGCGGTGAACGGCCGCCCCTCAGTGGTCTTCTTCAAGAGCGTTGGGCTCAACGTTGCGCTGGACACCTTCATCCAGCTGAACCACATGGACATTGCCGGGGGAATGGTGGTCATAGTCGGCGATGACCCCGGCGCCCACTCCTCTCAGAACGAACAGGACAACAGGCACATCGCCCGGATGAGCTACACCCCTGTGCTGGAACCAGCCTCGCCGTCCGAGGCGTACACATACTTCCTTCAGGCGGTATCCATGGCCTCCGAACACCGGATGGCGGTGATGCTCCGGCTCACAACCCACGTGTGCCATGCGAAGGAGATGGTGGCCTTTGCCGGCTGGTCGCCATCGGAGCCTGACGATACGCCGCGTTTCGATGGGCGGGAGGGCAGCCACATTCCCATAGGGGCCCAGGTTGCACGAATGAAGAAGAGGGCGCTGGAGAGGATCGAACTGGTTCGCCGCAGCGGATTTCACAGGCTTCTGGACCACGGTGACGGCGCCAGGGGGGTGATAACCGCGGGGCTTCCCTTCCTCTCGGTGCTCGACGGGCTTTCAGGGGCATCGAGGAAGCCCGACATCCTCAAGCTGGGAATGGTGTACCCGCTGGACAGGGAAGTGGTGGCAGACTTTCTGAAGAAGCACCGTGAGGTCCTGGTGGTTGAGGAACTGGACGACTTTCTCGAGCAGGCCGTCAAGGCGGTGGCGTGCGAGTCCGACATCAGGACACTGGTTCTGGGCAAGGAGACCCATGAAGACTGGATAGGGGAGTTCACCCCCGCCAGGGCGAGGGAACTGCTGCACAGGCTCTGGCCCGATCATGTCCATGCGCCCGCCCCGCAGCCGGGGAACTCCCCTGTTCCCCCGCGGTATCCCCAGATGTGCCCGGGCTGCGGCCACAGAAGCGCATTCTACGCCATCGGCAAGGCTTTGAGCAAGCACGACATTTCCGTTGCGGACATTGGCTGTCACACACTCGGCTACCTTCCCCCATACGGCATAGGGCAGCTTCTGATGTCCATGGGTGCATCCACCGGGATCGGCCAGGGGCTTTCGCTCTTCAATACCGAGAGGAGGGTGGTGGCCTTCCTGGGAGACTCAACCTTCTTTCACGCCGGGATCCCAGGGGTGATCAACGCTCTCTTCAACAACCACAAAGTGACCCTGATCGTCATGGAGAACGGGACAACCGCAATGACCGGCCACCAGGAACACCCGGGCTCGGGGAGGAATTTCAATGAACCGGCGCGCCGCATACGGATAAAGAGCGTGCTCGAGGGGCTTGGTGCGACCGATGTGGCCGAGGTGGACACCTACGACCAGAAGGCCCTTACCGCAGCGGTCGGGAAGGCTCTCTCGGCCCCGGGGTTCAGTGTTGTGATAGCGAAGCATCCCTGCATGCTCAAGTTCAACAGGGAGCAGAGACGGAAGCCAGGGTTCGTTCCGGCCCACGTGAAAGTCTCGAAGGATAGGTGCACCCTTGCCAGGGAGTGCATAGACCGCTTCGGGTGCCCCTCATTCAACAGGGATCAGGACGACGGGACCGTTTCCGCAAACACCGATCTGTGCATAGGAGACGGATCGTGCATTCAGACATGCCCCTCGTCGGCCATCGATGCCGGGGCGTCCAGGGGGGGGTCGAAATGAACATCCACATGACAGGAGTGGGCGGACAGGGCATAGGCCTTCTTAGCGAAGTCCTTCTAAGGGCCCTTTCCGAAGCGGGCATGGAGGTACGGGGAGTGGACACCCACGGCCTGGCCCAGAGGGGCGGAGTTGTGGTGTCCCAGCTCCGCACCGGCCGGGGCGAGTTCTCCCCCCTTGTCTCTCCGGGCTGCGCAGACATTGTGATCGCCCTTGAGAGACACGAGGCGTTGAGGGCGGTGAACACCTTTCTGAGGGACGGCGGCGCACTGGCCTACTACGACGCTGTCTGGCAGCCTTTCGATGTGAGGAACGGTTCGTTCCGCCAGGTATCGGAGGAGTCTGTACGGGAGGAATGCAGCCGAAGGGGTATCAGAGTGGTGAGGGTGCTCCGGGAGGACCTTCCTGACCCGAGGATGCAGAACACCGCACTGCTGGCCCGGGTGCTGAGCGAGGGGCTCATCCCCGGCCTTGCCCTGGAGCATCTGGTCAGGGCATTCTCGGACCTGCTTTCCGGTGCGGCCCTGGATAGGAACCTCACAATACTTGGTGCCCGGTAGGGTTTTGTTATAATGACAGGCACGTCAAAACCGGAGGGAGGAAGTGAAGTGGCTGCGAAAAAGGCTTGTTTCATCGACTACCTCGCGCTGATCCTGCTCATCGTGGGCGGCATCAACTGGGGCGTTTTCGCCCTCAACAACCAACAGGACCTTGTGATGGGGATCATCGGGCTCGGGTGGGATGTTGCCCGGGTGATCTACATCCTTGTGGGCGCCGCCGGTCTGTGGGGTCTGTTCGCCACCCTGGGCAGGCTCAAGTAACCAGTTGACCCGTGCCCTCTTCGGGCACGGGTCCC
>CAZIPI010000027.1:0-37317 GCA_964541235.1 uncultured bacterium
GGGGAGTTCGAGGTCTTCGCCGGAAGGGTGATGAAGTCGCTGAGACAGGAGCTAGGCGAGGATTTCTGGATCGAGGAGGGTGCCTCCGCCACTCCCGGGAACTATCACAGCCTGCTTCCGGTACCCGATGAATCAGGCGCCGTGGCTGGCTACCGCGTTGTTTTCCCGCCCTACCAGGTCGCGCCCTACGTGTTCGGTCCCATGGAGGTCTTCGTACCCGACTAGAAACCCGCCCCCACACCGAGAACTGTCAGCCAGCGCTGGTCCTCGGCTTCGCCGCCCACGCGGCGGAACACGCCGGCGTTAAGGCCCAGCACCGAGAAGGCTCCCGAGATCTCCATTCCAAGGTAGGTCTGACCGGGCTCAATGTCACCGAGGGGGTTGCCCCAGGTCCTGAGCACCGATCCGGCGAGCCCGATGTTGAAGATAGGCAGAAAACTGCTCTGGCCGTAACGGTACCCGAGATTGATCTTTCCTCCCCCGAAGCCGGGTTCGAGCTGAAGGTAGGGGCCGTGATGACCGAACCTGCCCACAGGTCTGTTCAGTGAAAGGCCCAGAACCCAGCCCAGTTTGAGAGGGGTCGAATACCTCGTCATGCAGCACGGGAACAGGTAGGCACCCCTCTGCTCCGGAACGACTCCCTGCACAGCCGCGTTTGAGAGACCCAGGACCACCATGGTGAAGAAAAGAGCTTTCATGCGAATCCCCATCGTTGTTGCCCACCCGTATTGTACGCTCAAGAGACGGTAATATTCCAGCATCCGGTACCGAATGCCGGGCTCCCTGCAGGCAGGGGCTTGTGTATAATGCGTTGTTGTTTTTCCCCCCACTCGAGGAGCTGTCATGTTCTCTCTGCTTCTATGCCTCGCGTCACAGGTGGTCCCCACCGGCAATGCCGGGGTTCCGAGGGCTTCCTTGCAGCGTTCCCCGCTGGAAGACCGGCCTCCCTCGTTCTCCATGATCCACCTGCAGCCTGGTAGCAGGGGCGAAAAGGTCCTTGTTGTGGTGGCCGACTATCTCGCCGAACCCCTTTCCTTCCACATTTCACGTTTCGCGGAAGATGTTGCATTGGAAGGCTGGACGGTTGAGGTCCAGGTTATGGGGGGCGGCTCTGCGGAAGACCTCAGGGCCCTTTTCCAGGGGGTCCCGGGTCTGGACGGCGCGATACTGGTGGGCTTCCTTCCCTGCGCCTGGTACGAGGAGGATTACTGGGCCCCGGAGGAGTTCCCCTGTGAGCTTTTCCTCATGGACCTCGACGGCGTGTGGTCCGATGCCGATGCCGACGGCTTCTACGACTCGCACACCGGGAACGTGGCGCCCGAGATCTGGCTGGGCCGCATAGACGCTTCGGCGATGGTTTACGGCTCCGAGCCCGCAATGCTTGCGGAGTATTTCCTCAAGAATCACCTCTACCGGACGGGGGCCATGCCCCTTAACCCCCGGGCCCTGGCCTACATAGACGACGACTGGGGTTCCTCGTATTCTTCCTGCGGCCTCGGGGCCATGTACGGCTCTTCAGGGGTGACCGTATCCAACTCCCCGGCCGTCACCACTGCCGCCAACTACCTCGACCGGCTTTCCGAGGGCTACGAGTTCGTGCATCTGATGAGCCACAGCTCCCCGTGGGGGCACACATTCCTTGTTCCCGGGGGTCACGCGGGTACGGTGATGGCTCCCGAGATAAGCGCTCTCGACCCCCAGGCAGCCTTCTATCAGCTCTTCAGCTGCTCCAACGCCAGATGGATCGAAGCGGGATGCCTGGGGAACTGGTACCTTTTCGGAACGTCAACAGGCCTTCTGGTAATCGGTGCCGCAAAAACGGGCTCGATGCTGGACTTCGAGCAGTTCTACACTCCCGTGGGCAATGGCGCCACTTTCGGCGAGGGGTTCCGTTCATGGTGGCTCTATCAGGCCCAGGGAGGGTTCTCGGGTTATGAGAAGGCATGGTTCTACGGGAACACACTTCTGGGGGATCCCACCCTGAGGCCCATGGGCGCGGCTGGAAGTCATGCAGCGATACCTGGTTCCCACGCGGCCGGGAGTTACGACAGGTTCTCGACCAGTCAGTACACCGACTGCCACCCGGCTGCCGCCTCTGGACCGGGCGGACTCCGGGTCGCAGCCTGGCTGACCGGGGAGAACGGCAGGCTGGACATAGCAGCCAGGGTCATTGACGGCGACAGCTGGAGCCAGGTGTACTATGTGGACCCCGACGAGTACTGGGACGCGGGGGTATCCGCCTGTTTCGACGGAGACGGGGTTCCATGGCTGGCCTGGAGCGACTTCCAGTACGCAACGTACAACTACCGCATCAAGACAGCGCACGGTATGGCATTCGAGAACGTCTCCGTGAGGGTGCCTCAGAACGGCTACCAGGTATTCCCCCAGCTGGCCTGGGACGGCGAAAGGATGTGGCTGGCATGGCTGAACTGGGAGTCGTACGGCGGCGAGGTGAAGGTGATGGCGCTGGACGGCTCCTTCCCGGCGCAGGCCGTGAGCGGAACAGAAGCCTTCTGCGCCCCGCCTGCTTTGGCTGCCGGTAACGGAGAGGTCCGCCTTGCATGGGTCGAGCAATCGCCCACCGGGAGCCGTGTAATGCTGAGCTCCATGTCCGGTGGTTCGTTCGGTCCACCTGTGGAGGTATCCTCCGGCACCATCTGTCACTCACCGTTCCTGTCGGCAGCCGACGGCCTCGTTCTGCTCACATGGCAGGACGACAGCGCTGGTCCATCCATAAGGGCGCGTTTCATCCCGGGAGACGAGTTCACGGTGGCGTCTCCTCAGGATCAGGCTTTCCGGCCCACAGCAGGGCCGCTTCAGCAGGGCGGGTTCTCGGTGTACTGGCAGGAGGGCCGGAACGCTTCTGCAAGGATAATGGGCTGTTCGGTCCCTGGAGGGACCCCGTTCCAGGCGGTATCGCCGGAAGGCCCCGCCTGGCTTCCGGTTCCCGCCGGAGAGAGGCTTTTCTGGGCCGGGAATCCGGGCGAGGGGTGGAACATCTACACCACCGTTCCGGAATGGACCGGAACAGCGGAAACCCTGGCTCCGGCTCCCGTGCCACTGGTCGCGGTGAACCCGGTAAGGGGCGACCTCCATCTCACGGTGGCCGCCGAGGGCGGATCATTCACGGGAACCGTGAACGTCTTCGATCTTTCGGGAAGGCTTGTGGTGTCCCGCAGTGTCACGATACACCCGGGGCAGACGGTGCAGGTGGCCTCGGAACACCTTCCTTCCGGCGTTTACATGGTAGGCACCGGGGACGGTCGTGTTTGCGGAAGGTTCACAGTGCTGGCGAACTGAATCCCCGGCTTGCCGGGGCGTGGTTATAATGGGCTGTCCCCAGTCACCGGAGGGTGTTCATGAATGCATCTTTCTGGGTCAATCTTGCCAGTGCCGTAAGCCTGGGCCTTGGGGTCGGCTTCCTGCTGTGGTTCACCAGGAAACGCGCCCTTGAACATCACACATCCCTTTGGCTGGCCCTTACCGGCGTCTGCGGCATAGCCTACCTTCTGCTTCGGGTGTTCGGCGTTTCCTTCGGCTCCATGACCGCCCGCATAGTCCTCTCGCTGACCATAATGCTGGGCTTCTACACAGTGCTACGCTTTCTCTACATGCTGTTCCTGGCCAACCTCGCCAGGAAGCAGATGAACATGCCCATCCCGAAGCTGGTTCTTGACGTGGTCACGTTCCTGCTCATGGCAGGCGTTGCCCTGGTGCTTCTCAACCTGCTTTTCAACGTGAGGCTCACCGCCTTCCTGGTCACATCAACGGTGGTCTCGGCTGTGATAGGCCTCTCGCTGCAGGACATACTGGGCAATGTGTTCAGCGGGCTGGCCCTGCAGTTCGAGCGCCCCTACGAGAAGGACGATTGGGTGACCATAGACGGCACGGAAGGCCAGGTGGTGGAGATGAGCTGGCGCTGCCTCTCCATCCGCGACAGGAACAACGACCTTCTTCTGTTCCCGAACTCGGTGGTCTCCAAGACGCTGGTCAAGAACCACATGAAGCCCTCCAAGCTCAATCTGGCCAGGGTGAAGGTGGGGGTATCCTACGGAAGCCCTCCGGAGAAGGTGAAAAGGGTCCTTCTTCAGGCGGTCTCAGACACCAGGGGCGTTTCCGTAAGGCCTGCGCCTTCGGTGTTCCTCGACAGCTTCAGCGACAGCTCCATAACCTACGAGGTGAGGTTCTGGATCACCGACTTCATGGCAAGACCGGCGATCATGGACGCCGTGAAGTGCAGGATCTGGTACTGCCTTCAGAGGGCTGACATGAACATCCCCTTCCCGATCAGGGACGTCTTCCTTCACACTGTGGAACCCGACAGCGGAGAGAAGCTGCGGCAGCAGCTTCAGAGGGAGATATTCGCGGCGCTCCGGTCCGTACACCTGTTCGACCCACTGCCTGACCAGGAACTCGAGGAACTTGCCGGAGACAGCTCGATCCTTCGTTACACATTAGGGGAGGTCCTTGTAAGACAGGGAGAGACAGGCGACAGTCTCTACATCATTCAGAGCGGCTGCGTCGAAGTGACGGTCTGCGCCGGCGAGGGGTACAGGGCGATGAAGGTGGCGGAGCTTGGACCCGAGGACTTCTTCGGTGAGATGAGCCTGCTCACAGGAGACCCCCGATCGGCCACCGTTGCGGCCCGCGAGGAAACCATCGTGGTGGTGGTGAAGAAACGGGGCATGGAGAGGGTTTTCAGCATGGACCCGTCCCTTGCCGAGCCGCTTTCCCTGCTCCTTGAGGCCCGTCTCGAGAAGCTTCAGAAAGCCTCAAGGGAGAGCGAGAACGCGCTGGAGGGAAAGGAGACATCGAAGAAGGAGGGCAGCGAGGACCTGCTCACCCGCATAAGGACATTCTTCGGTCTGTAGTTTTGGGTATTGACATCACCCGGGTTTCGTGTTAGTCTGCTATCGGGTGGAGGGGCCCGGAAAGCGGGAAGACAATGCGCTGGATTTCTTTGATAGTAATCATAGCTTCTTTGGTTTCAGCCTCGGTTGATACCCCTGGCGCTGATCAGGCCGATAACGCCAGCAACCGCCCCAACATCGTGAAGCCGGTGAGAAGCGGAAGAACGGTCTTCAACCTGTCCAACTCATTTATCAACATAAGGGTTTCGACACTCAGAACAGACATTCGTGTCTCGCCCTCCCCTGAACCCCAAAAACCCATCGACTCCGGCAACGCCTTCTCCGAGCGTCCCTACAAGAACTTCCCCGTCGAACCCGTCCAGCCTCCCACGGTCACCGTTTACACATTCTAGGGGACGGACTTAGAAAGATTAGTTTGTTGGTGTAACTTGATGTCATTCAACATCATGGAGTAACACCATGCGTATATTGTTGCTACTCTTTCATTTATACCAGCAAACTAATCTTTCTAAGTCCGTCCCCTATCGCAGCTCGACGCTGGCGTCGCCGGGAATGAAGAGCTCGCATTCGATGCCGGGGCCGGGGACCGACAGGTAGAGGAACTCCTCGACGCGGCCGGCGAAGTCGAGCCTGTTCTCCTCATGGGCGAATCCGTGCCCCTCGTTGGTGTAGAGAACGTAAACGACAGGTGTGCCCATAGCCCTCAGGGCTTCCACCACCTGGTCGCTCTCCGCCTGAACCACCCTGGGATCGTTGGCGCCCTGGGCTATGAAGATGGGGACCCTGATGTTCCCGACATGGTTCAACGGTGAGCGTTCTTCCAGCATGGCCCGGTCCGCTTCGTCCCCGGGGTCTCCGACCCGGATGTTCATCATGGCCAGCATCGGCTTCCAGTAGGGAGGAACTGTCTCCATGAACGTTATGAGGTTCGAGGGACCGAAGAAGTCAACCACGGCGCAGTACAGCTCGGGGGTGAAGACCCCCCCGGCCAGGGCGGCGTAACCGCCGTATGAACCGCCGAGTATCACAACTCTCTCCGGATCGGCCAACCCCTGTTCAACGGCCCAGAGCACGCCGTCAGTGAGGTCGTCCTGCATGGCGCCGCCCCACTCCTTGTTGGAGGCGTTCAGGAAAGCCTTTCCAAACCCGGTGCTTCCCCTGAAGTTTACCTGCAGGACTGCGAACCCCCTGTCGGCAAAGAGCTGGGTGAAGGGGTCGTACCCGTAGTAGTCGCGGTACCAGGGGCCGCCGTGCACCATGAGTATCATCGGCCAGGGCCCGGACCCGTAGAGCCCAGGGTCGGGCAGTGTGATGTAGGAGGGGAGGATCAGACCGTCGCGGGCAGGGATCTCAACGCCTTCCATGGGTCTCAGCGAGTAGTTCTCGAGGGCGGGAATGGCTGTGAACAGCTCACTTGCCGTTGAACCGGTACGGTCGTAAACGTAGTACACCGCCGGATTGTCTATGGTGCTGTAGGCCACTATCCAGGTGGAGTCGGCTCTGTCCCGGGATACAATCGAGAAATCTGCGTCCCTGAGTTCGGTAAGACGATCGATATCGCCCTGAATGGAGGGATCAAGAACATGCAGTGTACGCCTGAGATAGAAGAAGGCGGCCAGTCTCGGTTCGCCCGTGAAAGGGTCGTATCCCACTCCTCCGATGTCAGAGGACGGGTCTCCTATGATCAGGGTCTCCTGTCCCGAGGCGATATCGAACCTGTAGAGGGCGCTCTTGTCAAGGATGAGGTTGGAACGGATGAACAGACCGGTCCCGTCTTCCGTGAACCGTTCGGGAAACCACTCGTCCTGGCTTGAGAACGTTTTGAGGACATCCCATGGCGATTCGGAGTCCCAGCGATGATGGATGGTGATGAAGCCGGTTTCAGGGTGTATCGTGAACTGAAGCCTCGTTTCCATATCCCTGTCCGCCATGTATCCCAGGACCATCTCACCGTCCGGGGTGATACCCGGGTTGTCCATCACCATCGTCAGCTCGCCTGTGTTCAGATCACAGCTGTAAACATCGAAGAACATTCTGTTGTCCTTGTTCATCTCGATGAGGACAACGTCGGGAAGATCCCGGTTCGAATCGGAAACGTAGGCCTTCACGCCAGGATACGGGGTGAGGTCAAGTATCTCGCCGGTCTCGACCGTGATCCTGTAAACGTGGGTGTTCTCCTCGCCGGCCTCGTCTTGAAGGTATAGAATGTGCCTTCCGTTCTCGGCCCACTGGAACTGCATGATGCCCCGGTCATCGTCGAAGGTGAGCTGCCTTGGATCATCTCCGGTGGCATCCATGAGCCAGAGGTTCAGAACACCCTCGGCGGGAGCTATGTACGCTATCGTGCTTCCGTCCGGGGAGAGCTGCGGACCCACCCGTTCGGGGTTTCCGAAGAGAACGGCCCTTGGGATAAGACGATCGGCACCGGGGCTTGCCACGTGTTCGGGTTCAGGAAGAGCGGTGGATACCGGGCTGGAAGGCTCACTCCCGCACGCGAACAGACAGCATACTGCGGCAGTAACAGAAAACACCCTGATCATTGGGACCTCCGGATACTACTTTGCCCTGGAGAAGGCAATGGTGTAAACAGTGTAGACCACCCCGCCGGTAACAGCCAGCAACGCGGCCACCCTCTCGAAGCCGATCGAGACCAGGGAGGCGAGAATGTCCTCAAACGGTCTGATGGAGCCCAGGTCAAGCAACCAGGAAAACCTGTCAAGGTTCGATGCCGCAAAGAGGGCCAGAATGGCGGAAGCGGCCACGACTGCGGCTATCCTGGAGAGCGGGAAGACCGGCTTCACTAGGGCCTGGGCTTTCCTTGCAATCGCCGCCGCGGTCCCTTCCGGCACCGCATCGGGAGAGACGGACTCGGTCAGAAGAAGGTCCACGATGCGTCCGAGCCTGGCGTCTCCGTCATGCGAGGAGTTCATCTTCTCTTCCCTTCAATAGTTCGCAGAGTCTTTCCCTGGCCCTGTGAAGACCAACCCTGACGGACCCGGGTGACATGCCCAGGATTATAGCCACTTCATCTGAAGAAAGATCCCGGTGATACGATAGGGTAAGAAGCTGACGGTCCCTGATGGAGAGCTTAGCCATGGCCTCCTCCAGAACTCTCCTCTTCCAGTCGAACCCCTCCGGCATGGTGGGGTTCAGGTTGGTCAGGGTCACCTCATCCTCCCCTGATTCCATCCTCCGGTTCCTCTTCTCCAGTTCGTCCAGGCAGATGCGCCGGGTGATGGAGACAAGCCAGCCCGGGAAGGACTGGGGATCCCTGATGGCGGCGAGCTTCCTCCATACCCTTGTGAATGTCTCCTGGCACATGTCCTCCGCAAGGTGGGCATCGCCGGTCATCCGGAAGGCCAGGGAGTGGACCAGCCCGCAGTACTCCTTGACCAGGGCTTCGAACGCGTCAGGGTCGCCATCCCTGGCCCTTGTCACAAGACCCGCGGTGAGTTCCGGGATCACCGGCTGTCTCCACCGTCTTCCTTCTGCACGAAGAGCGCTATCATGATGTTGGCGATCCCGATGAAGCCCAGCACAAGGGCGGCGAACACGAACCCCTTGATATGCCCGATGACCATGGCGCCCAGAGCGACCGCCAAAGCGATGCTCAGAAGCAAAATGCCGTTGATGAGGCTTTTCTTCCTGGGGTTCACCGGGGCGGTCTCGGGCCTGCCCAGTGACTGCACCACCAGATCGACCTGTTCAGGAGAGAGGTTTCCGTCAAGTACGCTCTTCAGGGTTTCATACTTGGCAACCTTGGTCTTGTGGGAGTAGTAGGTGCCGAAGATTATGGCAAGCATGGGGCCGCCCACGCCCAACAGGATGCCCAGTATGGGTATCAGCATAGCCAGATTGTCCATGACAGCTCCTTTCGGGTGTTTTCGATTCCTGCCATGAGGACATGGAAACGCATGAATATGTTACAGGAGCGGCTGGGCAGGACAGGCAGGCGCAGGTCAGGAGAGGGCGGACGAAACGGCCTCGAGAAGCGACCTTGCCGTTATGGGTTTCTGAAGAACGCCCCTTATCCCGTGACGCCTGAGCTCGTTGGCCGTGCCCTCGGCGCTGTGCCCGGAAAGGATCATTACGCGCACACCGGGCCTCAGCTTCTTCATCTCGAGGAAAGCGTCCAGACCGTTCATCTTTGGCATGGTCATGTCCATGAGGACCAGATCCACCGCCTCAGGGTCCCTTCTGAACACCCTTAGGGCGCTGTCACCGTTTGCGGCGGTCACGACATGATAGCCACCGGATACCAGCAGGTCGGCCAGGATCGTTCTCACCATTTCTTCGTCATCCACGATGAGGATCGTGGCGGTGACCCCGGCGCGAACGGAATCGCCGTTCTGTTCAAGTATCTCATGGGGCTCGCATGGGGCAAGAGGGAGCGTCATGGCCACCCTGGTGCCCTTCCCGGGTTCTGAATTGATATCTATCTGCCCTCCGTGGGCGTTCACTGTCCCGTAAACGGCCGGAAGCCCCATTCCGGTGCCGTGCCCCACGGGCTTTGTTGTAAAGAAGGGTTCGAAGGCCCTTTCCATTACGCCGGGATCCATGCCGTTCCCGTTGTCTTCGAACAGGACCTCGATGTAGCCCGATGAGCGGCTCTCCTGGATCGCGGGCAGGTTCCGGGTCTTTATGCTGATGACGCCCCCGTTTGGCAGAGCGTCCCGGGAATTCAGAATGAGGTTGAGAAAGGCGTTGTTGAGCTGGGATTCATCGCCGGACACCATGGAAGAGCCGGCTTCGAGGCAGGTCACTATCTCGATCCTCCGGTCAATGCTGCGTTCGACCATGGCAATCACGTCCCTGGCCACTTTGTGAACATCCACCGATGTCACTACGCTCATACCCTTGCGGCTGAAGGCCAGGAGCTGCCTTATGAGGTCGGCCGACCTTTCGGAGGCCCTGAGGATCCCCTTTATCATCTTCTGCTGCTCAGGGTCATCAACCCTGTTCAGCAGGCCTTCGGCATAGCCCACTATCCCCATGAGCTGGTTGTTGAAATCGTGGGCCACTCCCCCAGCCAGCTCACCCACCGACCGAAGCTTCTCGGAATGGTGCAACTCCTGTTCGATCTGCCTCAGCCCGGTGACATCCATGATGACCCCGGTGGTCATCATGATGTCGCAGCCCCTGCTCTCGCTGGTGGCCCTGAGCCGGAAGACCCTCTTCCTGCTCTCGCTTCGGGTTGAAAGCGAGAAGTCAACCTCGGCGGTCTCGCCCATTAGGGAGGAGCCGCGGAGAACCTCCTGGATGTGTTCCCATTCCTCGGGGGGAACAATCTCCTTCAGGTGCATCCCCCGGTCGGGCTTGTAGGGAATGTCCAGTATTCCGCAGGCCTCCCGGGACAGGTCCACCCTGGACACCCCGGTGACCGTGTTCCATTCTATTCGAACACCACCAAGTGCAGCCGCCCTTTGTATGCGCTTCAGGTAATCGTGGGCCTCGTCCACCCTCTGCCTGGCCTCCACGATGCCTGTCACGTCCTGAACGGCACCGGAAACCCGCACCGGCTCACCCAGGCTGTCGTACTCCAGCTCGGCCACCAGCCTCACATGCCTTGCCGAACTCCCGGAGATGACCGTGGAGTGGTCCAGCCTGGCCCTGGAATAGACAAGGTCGTTGAACGCCCGCTGTATCTCGTCGGGGTCCCTGAAGAGCCTGCAGAACTCGGTGAAAGGAACGGCATCGCCTCCGCCGGGGCATTCGAGGATCGCCCTGGTGTCGCCGGTGATCCATATCGTCCCGCTCTCGGGAACGAAGTCCCAGCATCCTACCATGGCCATCGCATGGGTCCGGCGAAGCCTCTTCTCAAGTCCCCTCAGGGTGTTCTCGGCCCTCTTGAGGCCGGTAACGTCCACGAAGCTCAGTATGGTTCCCGTCAGGTCGCCGGATTCATCCCGGTGGGGTGTGGCCTTTGTGAGGAACCAGCCCAGCTCCCCGGCATTGATGTCCCACTGGTCCGTTCCCCCGCGCTCCATGATCCTCTCCACCCTGTCCAGGATGTCGGTGATGATGCTTCCGGAGAGGTTGGAGGCGATGTCGGTTATGGCGCGGCCCGTATCCTTCTCATCCAGGCGGAAGAACAGCCTCGCGGCTTCATTGAACTTCCTTATCTCAAGCTTCCGGCCCAGGAAGATCGCCGCCACGTCAAGGTTGCGGAGAAGGTTGCCCATGTCGCTGTGCAACTCGGAAAGCTCCTGGTTGCGGCTTTTCAGCTCCTCGTTGGCCGAGAGCAGTTCCTCGTTTATGGCCTGAAGCTCCTCGTTGGTGCTCCTGATCTCCTCTCCACCGGTGAGCAGCTCCTCGTTCGCCGCCTGAAGCTCGCTGGTGCGCTCGGCAAGAGCACGTCGGATCAGACGGAGTTCCTGTTCGAGGGAGTCCATCTGGCTCTCGAGGTCCTCGATCCTGCTCCTGGCGCTGGATGAGAGCTGGGCGTTGTCGATCACCTTGTGTTCCGGCATGACCCCAGGCGAGAAGGTTATCAGGCACACCCCTCCCATGCCGGCAGGGGAAACCCTGGAGATCATGAGGTTCACCCCTCCCTCCTTCCAGGGAAGGTTCCTTATCTCAACTGAGGAGCCTTCCCGAAGGACTTCCCTCACTCCGGCCCTCACCCTTCCCCGGAACTCGGGTGGAAGCATGGTGAGGAAATCAACGTCGGGGAACCCGGATGGTATGGTGAGAAAATCGTTGAGGTCTCCGTGAAGGTGAAGGATATGGAAGTTCTCGTCCACGAACGTGCAGGGCGGAACGAAGGTCTGAGTGAGGCAGGTGTCGAAACTGGTCCGGGAGAGCCCCCTTCCGGGGTTGTCGCTGAACGAGTCGTTCCCGGCCGGCGAAGGTCGGGGTCCGGAGACCTGCCGGACAGAGTCGCCGAAGAAGAACTCGATGGGCCGGTTCAATTCTGCGCACTTCCTGAATATGCGCCAGGTGCCGTCAACCACTTCCAGGCACCCGTTGAAACCCGCCGGGCTCTCGCCGCTCCCCATGAAAAGGTAACCGCCCTTGTTCAGACTGAACAGGAGCCGGCCCATAACCTTCCGCTGGCTCTCCTCCTTCAGGTACATCACAAGGTTCCTGCAGCTCACCAGGTTCGTACGGGAGAAAGGCGGGTCCTCCAGAAGGTCGTGTCTGTTGAACACCAGCCTCCGGCGTATCTCGGTGCTCACGGTGAAACCGTCGGATGACTGGGTCAGGAGCCCCCTGTACCTCTCCGGAAGCGACTCGGCCACAGCAGGAGTGAACATGGCCCTCGAGGCGGACCTGACCGAGGCTTCCGAGATGTCGGTGGCGAAGACCACGTAGTCGCCGCCCTCCCTGGAGGTGTAATCGTGAAGAAGCATGGCAAGGGAGTAAACTTCGTGGCCCCGGGAGCACCCGGCGACCCACACCCTGACCGGCTCGCCGCCGGCTTCCCTGAAAAGGGTTGGAAGCACCTTCCGCTCGATTGCCCTGAAGGCTTCCGGATCGCGGAAGAATGACGTGACCCCGATGAGGAAGTCGGAGATCAGCGCGGATATCTCTTCCGGCTCCTTCTCCAGGACCGCCACGTAATCGGAGAGGGATGTGAGGTTTCTGGAAGCCATTCGCCTCAGGTATCTTCTTCGAAGGGTGGTCATCTTGTACGAGAAGAAATCCACCCCGGCCTTCTCGGAGGCGGCCTGTACCAGGAGGTATTCCCAGTCGTCGTTCCGAAAGACCCCTTTATCGCCCTTCATTTCGGAAAAATACAGCTGATTTCGTATGAAAGGCAACCGTGCTCCATGTATTCGCCCGGTTCAGTTCATCACTGCCACAGGTGCGTCGTGGGCAAGGGAATAGTGCCCGCCGGTGATCACCTGGTCGCCTTCGCTCACACCCTCGGTCACCGATACGATGCCCCTGCCTCTGGCGCTCACGGTAACGTACCTCCATTGTGCCTTCCCATTCTGAACGACGAAAACCATGCTCCGGTTGTCGCGGATGAGCACAGCCTCTTCAGGGATCACCAGAGAACCCGGGTTCTGAGACACCACTATCTCGGTCCGGGCCGTGGCGCCGGGCCTCAGATTGGGAACCGCCGGAAGCTCCACCATCACGGTTCCTGCACGGTAGGCCGGATTCACCACCGGAGACACGGAAAAAACGGTACCAGTAACGGTGGTATCTTCCAGTGAAGGTATGGTCACGAACGCCGGGCTGCCCTGAACGCACCTTGCAAGCTGCCTTTCGTCAAGCTCGACCCTGACCTGAAGAGCCAATGGATCCACCAGTTCGCCCAGCGGTGTTCCCGGATAGACCGTCATCCCCTCCCGTACCGAGACCGACGACACCACCCCGTCGAATCCGGCTCTTATGGCGCTGTTCGAGTACTGCGTGCCAGCCCGCGAGAGGTTGGCCTGGGCCTGCTCAAGACCGGTGGTCTGCCGCAGCATCCTTCGCACCTCTTCGGTGAGCTCGCCCTGGTAGTTGTCGCACTCGAACTGGTACATCACCTGGGCCGCCCTGAATGCGCTGGAAGCAGCGGCCAGATTGGCGGAGTGTTCCCCCGAAGCCACACGGAACACGACTTCGCCGGCGGAGAACGACGCGCCGTCGTAGAGGGGGGCCTGAACCACCTGCCCCTGTATCTGGGCGCTCAAAGCCTGGGTTCTCCTGCTCTCCACCCGGCCGGTGGCATTGATAACCTCGAAAAGGGTGTCCACCCTGGCAACCTCGGCGGTCACCGGCAGGGGCGACGGCTCGAGGGTCTCTCGCCGGGCCTCTTCACCCTCCTCACCGCACCCTTGAAGAACCGACAGGACCGCCGTCACCGCTGCAAGACGGCTAAACCATTTCATGCTTTCTCCTTCTTGAAGTAACCTGGATCAGGGCGGGCAGAGCCACCAGCACCAGGGGTGTGCTAACGAGCATTCCGCAGACCACGGTGAAACTCAGGGTTCCCCAGAGGTCCTGGCCGGTGATGGGCCACAGGACCAGGGGAAGGAGGCCAAGGATGGTGGTGGCCGTTGTCTGGAGTACAGGTCTCAGTCTTTCCTGCACCGCCAGGTCCACCGCCGTCTTCACCGGCATTCCCGCCTTTTCCTTCTTTACATAGCTGTCCACCAGAAGGATCGAGTTGTTCACCGCGATCCCCACCAGAAATACGCTTCCCACATAGGCTTCCGGGCTGAATATCCTGTTGAAGGCCCAGAAGCCGGCAACCACACCCACAAGGGCCATGGGAACTACCGCCAGCACCCACAGGGGGGCCTTGAAGCTCTCGAAAACTATGGCTGTCACCGCGAACACAGCAATGATGGCAAGAGCTACCAGAAGGTTCATGTCCGTGCCTTCTTCTCTTCTCAGCCACTCCGGGATCCAGCTGGTCTCCTCATGTACCCTGTATCCCGAAGGCAGTTCGAGATTCGAAAGGAGAGTGCTTCTGAACCTCGCCGCCATGCGTTCGGCACCCATGAAGGAGTAGGCCACGGTTCGCACATACTCCCCGTTCTCCCTGCTTATGGAACCCTGCACCGAAAGGGTGTCTATCTTCACCACGTCTCCGAGCCTTATGGTGCCATCCGGTGTCCGGATACCGCTGTCGAGGACCTGGGAAAGCTCGGGGTTCCTGCGGCCCTCGAGGCTGAATGAGAGGTCCAGCGACTCGTCCGCGACCCTGACCTGCCCCCCGTAGCCCCCGGCGAAGTTGTATGAGAACGCCTGAAGAAGCTGCACGGGGTTAAGGCCCAGATCCGCCAGTTCCTGCCTGTCGAAAGCCACGGCAAGCTGCTCCCTGTTCATCTCCCTGCGTGAATAGTTGATGTCCACATCCTGAATCCGCGGATGGGAGGAGAGAAGGAGGGAGAGGCTGGTGGCGATGTTCTTCAGCCCCTGGTAGTCGTATCCCCTGAGTTCTATGGTCTGCATCATTCCGGCGCTGGTGCTTGACCTGTAGTACCCTTCCGGACTGATGCCCCCCACATAGATCACGCTGGTTCCGCCCACCGCGGTGGCCATGGCCTTGGCCTCCTCCTCCACGCGAAGGGCGAACCCGCTGTTCAACGCCTCGTCGTCGAACTCGCTGTAAATGTAGGCCGATTCGCCCCACACGTAAGTGCGGGAGGCCCTGATACCCTCGCGCCCTGTGAGTATTGATTCAAAACGTCTTGCGACCCCGTCAACGATGTCCTGGGGAGTGCCCGGCGGGAACCTGAGGTTCACATAGACGCTGTTCCTCTGCCATCCCCCGAAGCTCCATGTTTCGCCGTGCTCGACCTCCTTCACCAGCACAAAGATGGACCCGGCTACCAGAAGTATCACCGACGAAAGCGCTATCCAGGGCCTGTGGTGAAGCAGCGAGACCCACTTGGCCAGGGTCCTGTCCCACAGCCTCTGTTTGTACCATTGGCTCCTGCCCCTGTGACCCGCTATCGAGGGCACGAGAGTGAGACATACCGCGTATGAAGCCAGAAGGGTGGCGGCCACCGTGAAGGCGAAGGGCTTGTAGTAGAGCCTGAGAACCCCCTGACTGGCCAGCAGTGGGACCAGGGCCACCAGAGTCGTCAGTATGCCGCCCATGATGGGCACCGCCACTTCCCTGGCGCCCACCGAGGCCGCCTCCAGCGGGGCCAACCCCTGCCTTCTGCGGTATGCAATGGCTTCCAGGACAACCACCGCACCGTCAACCAGAAGCCCGAATGCTATGGCGAGGGCGCTCAGGGTCAGAACGTTTATCGTGTAGCCCGCCAGGAACACCGCTGTAACAGCAAGGGCGGCGCTGAACAGGATGGAGCTGAGCACCAGCGGGGTGGTCAAGGGGCTGGGGTTCAGCACAAGGAGAACAAGAGTGATCAGCCCGATGGAGACCAGGGCCCTCCAGGAGAGTGAGTTCAGGTCTTTGACTATGCCCTCGGTGCCGTCTTCTGTCAGGTCCAGCCTCACACCCTGCGGCAGGCTCTCCTGAAGCCTTTCAGCGGTGTCGAAGACCCTGCGGGCGGTGGCCACCGCATTACTTCCGGGGCTTCTGTCAACCTGCAGGGAAACCCTGTCGAGCCCGTTGTACCGGAACAGGGCGCCTGTATGGTCGGAGTAGCTGACGCTGACACCCCGGGTGACATCCCCGATGGTTATGAAGCGACCTCCCCTGTGGGCCAGGGGTATGGCCTCAATCCCCCCCGGAACCCCGGGCACACTGCTCACTCTCAGAACGGCCTCGATGCCCGAGGAGTCGGATACAATGCCCACATTCCTGTCAACTATTCCGTTGCGTATCGCCATCACCACATGCGCCAGGGTCAGGTCATGGGCCCTGAGGGCTCCGAGGTCGATGTTCACGATGATCTCCTCGGAGCCAAGACCCTCCACTATCACCGAGCTCACTCCGTCAACCCTCTCGATGGCGGGCACCACGATGTCTTCGGAGATCTGCTTGAGCACCGGCCTCTCCGCGCCTGTGAGGCTGTAAACCAGGAAGCCCTCGCTCTCCATGTCACGGGGAACGGACTGGGTGATGCGGCTGGGCCTGACGGTCGCTGGAAGGTCCCGGCGGATCATGCTTATGCGTTCGGTGAGCACCATGGCCGCCACGTCCATGTCGGTGCCCTTGGCGAAGGATACGGTGACGGTGCTGCTTCCCAGCCGGGAAACCGAGGAGACCTCCTCCACTCCCCTGACCTGCCTCGCCGCTTCCTCGATGGGTCTGGTGACCTGCTCGCAGACCGCCTCGGGGTCGGCTCCAGCCCAGGTGGTGCTTACACTCAGGCTTGGCAGGGTGGTATCGGGAGTTCCCTCGATGGGGATACGGAAGAAGGATACCACTGCCAGCCCCAGAAGGGCTATGAAGACCATGGAGGTGCCCCTGGGACGACGGAGTACGATGTCTATCAACGGCGGCCTTCCCGAAGAACGCTGTAGAGGACGGGGACTACAACCAGAGTCAGCAGCGTGGCCACCATGATACCCCCTATCACGGCCACCGCCAGGGGCTTTCTCAGGGCCGCACCGGTTCCGATGCCGAGGGCCATGGGAAGAAGCCCGAGAACCGTGGTGGCGGTGGTCATCAGTACAGGCCGGAACCTGTCCCTGCCCGCCCCCAGAATGGCGTCGCGGGTCGCCTGGCCTTCCCTGCGAAGCTGGCTTATCCTCTCCACAAGCAGAATGCCGTCGTTGACCACGATCCCGGCAAGGATCACGAGACCGATCCCTGACAGGGCGTTCCAGCTCTGGCCGGTGAGTGCGAGCCCAAGGACGACTCCGATGACACCAAGAGGAACCGTGAACATGATGATGAAAGGCTCGATGAAGTTCTCGAACTGCACCGCGAGAAGCACGTAAACAAGGGCGACAGCCAGTACGGCTGCCAGAAGGAGGCTGGAGACGGTACGGTCCATCTCCTCTATCTCGGGGCCGATCCGAAGCCTTACCGGCGAGCCCTCCAGCACATCATCGAAGAGCCGTCTCACACGTTCGGACGTGCCTGCCAGATTGGTGCCGCCCCCGGTGATGGACACGGCCACAGCCCTGTTGCCCTGGTAATGCTCGATGAAGCCCGGCGTATCCCTCACGGACGAACTCACCAGCCTCGAGAGCTGGACCAGGCCACCCTGGAATGGCACGGCCCGTGACAGAAGGGAGTCCAGACGGATCCCCTGGCCCTTGTCGGCCAGGACAACAACATCCACCCGCTCGTCCTGACGGTAATAGGTCGTTGCGGTAAGCCCACGGGAGAGGCTTTCCACATAGTCCGCCAGATCGCCTATCGGAACGCCCAGCAGGGTGAGAAGCTCCTGGTCAGGAGTGAGGACGATCTCGGGCTTTCCGGGAAGGAACTGGACGTCTGCCCCAAGCACGCCCGGGACTTCACCAAGGGCCGCATCGGACAGCTCCGTTGCCGCCTGAAGGGTGGCGTCGAGGTTTTCTCCCTCGAGATATACCGTGAAACCGCTTCCGCCACCGAGTATCTGACCCAGAAGCCCCTCCCGCACGGACACCTGGACGGGAAAGCTGATAAGACGGTTCCACGAATCCCTGAGGGGGGCAATGGCGGAGTTGGCCTCCCGAGGGCCGGGGTAGAATGACGTGAGAAGGGCGTCAACTCCCTCCTCGGCCCTGACCCCGACACGGCTGCTTGTCCATTCAGCTCCGGACATGGCGGCCATCTCCGTCATTGCCTCGGACAACTCCACAAGGCGCTCCATTGATGTGCCCTCCCGGGCGCTGAACGTTATCTCGAGCTGATTCCCGGGCACCTCCGGCAGAAGCTGCATGGGAAGGAGGACTGCCCCTCCCATGGCGGCCAGTGTAACTAGAAGGGTGCCTGTGAGCAGTGTCCTCCTCCTGGTGAGCGCCTTTTCGAGGAAGCCGCAGTACCTCTCCTTCAACGGGGCTGTGACATCCCTGGAGGGGCCGGACCTGCCAAGCCTGGCTGCAAGCGAAGGTATCACGGTGACAGCCACCAGAAGGCTTGCCAGGAGCGCCGACCCCACAGCCAGCGCCTGGTCGCGGAAGAGCTGGCTGGTTATCCCCTCCATGTAAACCACGGGAAAGAAGACCACTATGGTCGTCAGGGTGCTGGCCAGAATGGCCTGCCCCACCTCCCGCGTTCCAGTGACCGCCGCCGACACCCGGGCCTCGCCCGCCTCACGGCGCCGGGATATGGCCTCGAGGACCACCACTGCGTTGTCAACCAGAAGCCCCGACCCCAGGGCCAGCCCGCCCAGGCTCATGATGTTCACCGTGACCCCTGCCATGTACAGGAAAAAGAGTGAGATGGAGATGCTCAGGGGAAGCGAGATGCCGAGGACCATGGGGCTCTTCCAGTCCCTCAGGAAGTAGAAGAGAATACCGAAGGCAAGAAGCCCCCCCAGCACCAGGGCTTCCACCACACCGGATATGGACTCGCGGATGAAACCCGCATCGTTCTGTATAACTGACAGGGAGAGGCCCGGGTAGGCCTGGGAGAGCTCCCCGATGAGTCCCTCGACCCTGGAAGCCACATCCACCGTATTGGCTTCCGCCATCTTGCGCACCCGGAGAATGATGGCCCGCTCACCGTTGAAACTGGCCCATTCCGAAGGCGGTTTCTCATCCAGATAGACCTGGGCCACGTCTCCGAGAAGCAGCGGCGACGACCCGAGGAACCCGATGACGGTGTTCTCGACGTCCTCGAGGGTCTCGAACTCGCCCTTCAGGGAGAGGAAGAACTCCTTCTGGCCGTCGAGGACCTCGCCTCCGCCCCCCGTGGCTGCATTGGCTCCGGCAAGGGCGGCGCTCACGGTGGCCGGATCGAGCCCGAGTTCCTCCATGGCGCCGGGACGCAGCCTGACGAAGACGGCAGGTTCCGCTCCACCGTCAATGGATACCGAAGCCACTCCGTCAGCCTGTTCAAGTCTGGCGGTGACCACCCGGCGGGCAAAGTCGGTGATCTCGGTCCAGGAGCCGTCCATGGTGAGGAGTATTTCCATGAAAGGCCTGGACGACGGGTCGTAATCAACCATCGTCGGCCTGCCGGTCCCGTCCGGCAGCGACCAGCTGGCAATGTCGAGCTTCTCGCGGACCTCGAGCCTGGTGAAGTCCATGTTGGTGCCCCAGTCGAACTCAAGGGTTATGCGGCTCATGTCGCCATATGAGCGGGAAGTATAGGAACGGAGCCCCCTGACCCCGGCAAGCGCGTCTTCAAGGGGGTCGGTGACCAGTCGCTCCACCTCGAACGGGCTGGATGAAGGGTAAGTGGTCTCTATGGTGAGACGGGGGTACTCGACCGAGGGAAGAAGGTCCACGGGCATGCGTATAACCGCCACGGCCCCAAGCACCGCGGCTACCAGGGAAAGAACGGTCACCGCCACAGGGCGGGAAACAGCGGACCCGGTGAGCTTCAAAACCCCTCCCTTCAAGGCGGAACCAGCATTTCCCGGAAGGTAATAAAAACGACGGCCCGTGTGCAAACCGGCCGAACGACTATGGCTGATTTACTGGTATTTAATATATGTAAAAGTTAATCTCATAAATTCTGAAGAACGCCCGGCTGTTCTCGCGCTTCATACGCCCGTGAGTGTATTAGACGATGATATAAACTACCGGCAACCGAACAAGCGGATCCGCAACGCACGACTGCTTCGCCCGCTCACCGGAGGATGCAACCCCGGGTAAATGCAGACGCCCGGGCCTACTGCGGCACTGTCTCTGCCAGGGATATCAGGAAGGCGTACTTGGCGGCCAGGTCCGCAAGCCACGAGTACCTGCCCGAAGAGCCCCCGTGCCCCGCCCCCATGTTGGTCATGAAAAGCAGCGGCTCGCTCCCCGTGCCGGCATGCCGCATGGCCGCGACCCACTTGGCAGGTTCCCAGAAACCAACCTGCGAGTCGTGCAACCCGGCTGTGACCAGCATCGCCGGGTAGTCCGCCGGAGCAACGTTGTCGTAGGGCGAGTAAGCAAGCATGTAGTAGTAGAACACCGGATCCGCCGGGTTCCCCCATTCGCTGTACTCGTTGGTGGTGAGCGGTACGGTCTCATCCAGCATGGTCGTGACCACATCAACGAACGGGACACCTGCCACCAGGCCCCTCCAGAGGTCGGGCCTCATGTTGGCCACAGCGCCGATCAGAAGCCCCCCGGCCGATTCGCCCATGGCGAAGATCCTGTCGGGATCGCACCAGCCCTGGTTTCCAAGGTACTGGGCGCAGTCAATGAAATCGTTGAAAGTGTTCATCTTAGAGAGAAGACGACCCTGCGTGTACCAGCTTCGCCCCATCTCCTGGCCGCCCCTCACATGGGCAATGGCGTACACGAAACCGCGATCCAGAAGGCTCAGGTCGCTGGAGCCGAACACCGGGTCGTTGCTGTAACCGTACGCCCCGTACCCGTAGAGCAGCAGAGGGCACTCCCCCTCCGAGAACAGGTCCGTCCTGTAAACCAGTGAGACCGGGACCTGTTCGCCGTCCCTTGCGGGGACCATGAGGCTGGCAGTCCCGTAGAGTGAGGGGTCGTAGCCGGCCACATGATCGGTCTTGAGGAAGGTTATCCCGCCGGTTATAAGGTCGCACGAGATGGTTGACCATGGCGTAACAAGTGATGAGTAGTCAATCCTGAACGTGGCTGGGTCGAAATCCAGATTGGTGGATGCGTAGATGGATGCAGGTTCATCCGGAAGCCGCACCCTTGTCCAGCTTCCACCGGGAACCTCTCTGATCCGTATGCCCTGCCGGCCATCCACCCGGTCCATGACCACAATGTGGCTCCTGAAGCCGTAAACCCTCTCAAGGAGCACCGCAGGGTCATGGGGGATCACTTCCGCCGGCTCATCCATTGAGAACACGGTGGTTCTCAGGAGCCGGAAGTTCTCGGCGTCGCGGTTGGTGAGAATGTAGAGCGAGTCTTCCGTGAACGTTATGGAGCAGAGAACGCCCTCCTCTCCTCCGGCCGCCTGCCTTGGAGGAAGCAGCGGGTCCGAGGCGGGTATGAGAAGGAAGCGGGAGGTGCTGGCGCTCTCGGAGCCGATGACGATCCAGCTCCTGTCCGTTGATTCGTACATCCAGGGCCAGTACGTGGAGTCGGGTTCAATGAAAACCTCCACGGGCTCGGAACCCGAGCCGGGAACGTACCTGCAGAAACCCTGGGTGCGCCCCGTCCCGTCAAGGAAGCCATAGAAGAACGTGCGGCTGTCTGCCCCCCAGGCCATGTCCCCGCTGGTATCGTGCAGAGTGTCGGGAAGGAACGTGCCTGAAGGCGCATCGAGAAAGACGGTCATCCCCCGGTGGCCGCCCAGAGTGTCAAGGCAGAGCGCCACAAGGTTGCCGTCGGGGCTCACGCTCATGGCCTCCAGCGAGAAGTATTCCCTTTCCCCGGCCAGTCGGTTCATGTCGAAAAGCACCTGCTGTGCCGAGTCGGGCGAGCCGTGGCTGCGGAAGTGAACCGGGTACTCTGCGCCCGCCTCGTACCTGGTTCCGTACCACCAGCCGCCCAGCTCCCATGGCACCGAGACGTCCTCCTCGGGGAGCCGGGCAGCCATCTCCTGATACAGGGCCTCCCTGTCCGCTCCTGTGGCTGCGAACCAGGCTTCCGCGTATGCGTTCTCGGCTTCCAGGTACTCAAGCACACCCGGGTTGGACGCATCTCTCAGCCAGTAGTAGTGATCGGTCCTCACTCCGCCGGGAGCGGCGATCTCGAAAGGGACCCTGGCGGCCACCGGCGCTTCAGGCATGGAGTACAGAGCAACTGCGGCAATGAGATGGAACATTGGATCCTCCGGGCATAAGGGTGATCTCAGCGTCAGCCCGGGGAATATACCAGGGGGGCAAAGGCTGATCTGAAAAAACGCAGCCATGTTTGCGGCCGCGCCTTTTCCCCGATATACTTAACCATCATCCGACACTGAGACGGCCAACACCACGGCCCGGGTTCCGTTCCGGTATGTTGCCGGGCAGGAACGTGTTGTGCCGATCGTACCCGATATGAACAGGAGGTTCACAACCGTGATCAAGTACCTGCAGGCACATGACGACAAATGCGTGGGATGCCTGAACTGTGCGGCAACCTGCTCGCGATTGTACTTCAAGGAGGACGACCCGGCCAAATCCCGGGTGCAGGTCTTCCAGATGGGGTTGGGAAAGCACCATATCGTGGTTTGCGACCAGGAGTGCCGCAAGTGCGTCATCGAGTGCCCCACACAGGCCATTACCGTGAACGCCCAGGGCGTGGTGATGATCAACAGGAACCTCTGTGTCGGATGCCTGGCTTGCGTGGCGGTGTGCCCCATCGGCGCCATGCGCTACTTCCCCGGCGATCCCACCCCCTTCAAGTGCATCGCCTGCGGAGCATGCGTGAAGACCTGCCCGGCCGACGCGCTACTGATAGCCGAGAAGGAGGAGAGCCCCGCGTCGAGGCTTCCCTTCCAGATCGCCGAGGCCGCGAGAAAGAAGGAGGTCACCACATGAGCGGGTTCAGGCAGGAAGACTTCAGGGTCCTTGGCGAGTTCAGCTTCGAACCCAGGGCTGTGGAGCGGGGCTACGCCATGCGAACCCTTCACGTTGACGTTGGTTCCAGGACCGCCGCGGCAAAGCCGGTGACGGACGACATGAAGAAGCGGTTCACCGGAGGGAAGGGCTTCGGCCTGAAGCTCCTCTGGGACGCAACGAAGCCCTCCACGAAGTGGAACGACCCCGAGAACGAGATAGTGATAGGGATCGGCCCCATAGGAGGGAACACCAACTACCCGGGGTCAGGCAAAAGCCTTGTCGTCAGCCTCTCGCCCATGACGGGGGTTCCAATAGACTCCAACGTGGGAGGTTTCTTCGGCCCCTACCTCAAGTTCGGCGGCTGGGACGCGATGGAGATCCAGGGCAAGGCGGATGGGGAGATCATTGTCTTCATTGACTCCAACGCCGGCACGGTTCAGTTCCTCAGGCCACCGGACTCCCTTCAGCGGGACACCCATCTCATGGCCGAGGAGCTCACACAGGCCTTCGCACGGAACCAGAACGAGCTTCAGTCCGTCTCCGTGGTCAGCGCCGGCAGGGGGGCCGACCACGGCATGATGGGGGTCCTGAACTTCAGCCTCTACGACAAGAGGCGGGGGGGCATCAGGGTGAAGCAGGCCGGACGGGGCGGAATAGGAACTGTTCTGAGGGACAAGAAGATCACTGCCGTTGTCTGCCGTTTCACGGGTGTGAAGCCCGACCTGAACAACGCTGCCGATCCGGCCGAGGTCCAGCGGATAGGGCTCAAGCTGCATCGCGAGATAGTTGTGAACGACGACGCCCAGTGCAAGATGAGAAAACAGGGCACCGCTCATCTGATGGAGATAATGAACGCCTACGACCTTTTGCCCACCAAGAACCACAAGTACGGGCAGGACCCCCAGATAGACAGCATTGCCAGCTGGGTCTGGGAGAAGCTTTTCAGCCAGAACCTCCCCGACGGGTGCTGGTACGGCTGCACCATGGCGTGCGCCCACGCGGTGGACCACTTCCAGCTCCTCACCGGACCCTACAAGGGAACCAGGGTGTGCGTTGACGGCCCCGAGTACGAAACCGCGGCAGGTGTGGGAAGCAACCTCTACGTTTACGACCCGCACGGCATTCTTGAACTCAACTTCTACTGCGACACCTACGGGATAGACACCATAAGCTTCGGAACCATGACCGGTTTCCTCATGGAATGCTGGGAACTGGGGATCCTGAACAGCGAGAGGACCGACGGCATAGACCTGAGCTGGGGCAACTGGAAGGGCGCCGCCCAGATCCTTCACGACATGGCCGACGGGAAGCGCTTCGGCGTTCTCGCAGGCAGGGGCGTCAGGTTCCTGGCGGACTACTTCGCAAAGGAGTACGGGGCCGACCCCGGCCTGTTGAAGGACATCGCCCTGCACGGCAAGGGTCTGGAGCAGTCCGAGTACATCTCGAAGGAGTCGCTGGCCCAGCAGGGCGGCTACTACCTCACCAACAAGGGACCACAGCACGACGAAGCATGGCTCATCTTCATGGACATGGTGAACAACCACATCCCCACCTTCGAGAAGAAGGCCGAGGCTCTGCACTACTTCCCGATGTTCCGCACATGGTTCGGCCTTCAGGGGCTGTGCAAGCTTCCATGGAACGACGTGGAACCCGCGGACAACGCCAAGCACCCCGAACCCAACAAGGTGCCCGAGCACGTTGAGAACTACTTCAGGCTCTACACGGCGATCACGGGGGAACCCCTCACCTGGGAGGGCCTTGTGAGGCAGAGCGAGAGGGTGTACAACTTCCAGCGGGTCTTCAACATCCGCCAGGGCTACGGCCGCAGGAAGGATGACTACCCTCCGTACAGGGCCATGGGGCCGGTCTTCGAGGACGAGTACGTCGCAAGGGAAGAGCGCTACGACAAGCAGATGCAGGAGAAGATAGGAACGGACCCCGCGGGAAAGAGCGTTGCGGAAAAGGTGCGCATCACCAGGGAGTACCGCATGAGCCAGTACAACTCCCTGATCGACGCGGTCTTCAAGCGGCGGGGATGGACACCCGACGGCTGTCCGACACCCGGGCACCTCAAGGAGATAGGGATGGACCTTCCGGAAGTCCTGGATGTGGTGAACGCCAGGATGGAGGGAAGGGCGTAGATACTGCGGCGGCCCTTCCCCGGATGGGCCGCCCCTTGTCTCAGCGGCTCCAGCGAAGCATTTCCGCCCCGGTCACGGGAAGAAGGCTTGCACGCCCGTCGCCCGCCGGCACCCAGTACAGTTTTCCTTCGCCGTCGGTGAGCAGCGCCCCCGAGCCGTCGCCCGCCCAGAGGACCTCACGAAGTGTGTAGCTGTCGAGCCTGAGCAATTCGGCCCCCTCTCCCCGGGAGTTGACCCTGTACAGCGAGAATGAGCCGTCTGAGTCCGTCGGATCGCTCCCGCCGGCGATGAAGACGTTCACACCGCCGTCGGGAGTGACGCTGGGGGCCTGGTAGAAGTAGTAGTTCCTGGCCGGCACTTCCTGGCCTATCAGAACGCTTTGCCACTCCGGGGGTTCCAGCCTGCAGAGCGACGTCGCTCCCCCGATGGACGGGTATCCGATGAAGAGGGTGCTGCCATCCCTGCTCCAACCCGACGTGCCCACACCTTCCTGCAGAAAGACCAGGTTCCCCGCAGTATCGCAAAGCCCCATGAACAGGCTGAAGACACTGGCCAGGGGATACTCGTAGCAACTCACCAGTATCCTTCCGCCGTCCGGCGACCAGGAATCGATCCCGTGCAAAACCAGGGAACCGTTCTCATCCGTTGAAGAGGGCGTGTCGTTCAGGTGCAGAGCGGTCACGTCTCCTGTTACGGGATCGAACAGAAGGAGCCCGTCCCTTATGAAGGCTATGGATGAACCGTCGGGAGACCAGCGGGGGGAGGCTATCCTGCCCGTTATCACCTCCCGGTCGTTGAAGAACCCTGTGCCCGTTCCCGTTGAGGGCAGAGTACCGCCCTGAAGAAGCACCCTGCGCTCGCCATTCCGGGAGAGATGTATCAGGCTGTTCCCGGAGACGTAGGCAAGCTCGCCGGATGCCGGCGAGACATCGAAGCTCACCACGGGTTCCTCCTCGCCGGTGATCCTCTCGAGTGTCTCCCCGTCACCGGCTAGCCTGTGTACCTGCCCCTGGAGAAGGAAGCAGACAGGCGAAGGAAGAATGTTCCTCCGGGTGGTCCCCGGTGAAGGAAGCACCTGGAATGCCTGGACCCCGGAAACCCCAGCGAGGATCAGTACCAGAAGCATGGTTCTCATCTCATCCTCCCGGTGAAAATGCCTGCACCACCCGGACCGCCGTTGCTCGGGCACCGCCGCTCCGGCACCACAGCTGTATCATGTGAAAACAGAGGGGAAGGAACCCGTCTTTACATTTCCTATCATTTTGGTATGTTATGCACGAAAGGAGGTTCCCGTGAAAACACTGCTGGGAACGATTCTGCTCTGCGCCGGGATTGGATGGTCCTCGGTGATAATCGGAGCGCCCGAAACATCCAGTATGGACCCTTTCTGCGCCTCTTGAGGCAGCCAGATGCGCTATCAGGTGATGGCGCTTGCATCGGAGATGAACGGAGCCATGACCATCGGGTCGGTCTCATGGCAGCGGGGAGGCTCTTCAGGCTCACCCACGGGCTTCTACAACAACTTCAAGCTCTTCATGGGCGTATCGGCCGAGGCCGGGCTTGGGAACAATTTCGAGGGCAACTACATCCCGGGGACCCGGACCCTTGTGTACGAAACACCTTCCCAGACCATGTCCGCAGGGCCGGACGAATGGATGACGATCACCCTGGACACCCCGTTCTGGTACAACGGGACCGACAACCTGCTGGTCGAACTGCAGTGGGTAGGCGGGTCCAACATGTTCTTCACCTACAAGTGGAACACCGGGGCGAACCGGGCTCTGGAGAACAAGACGGACATCTACTCACCCACCGGAAACCTGAGCCAGAACATGTCCGAACTCATGTTCGACGGCCCGCTCAACCTCACCAGACACACCTTCGGAGCCATCAAGGCTCTCTGGGCCCAGTAGGCGTGAATACGGGATGACCGGGTTCGAGACTCCGGGTACGAGACCGGACTCGGTCATCCTGGCACACTGCTATCAGCCGGGTTTCATTCAGGACATCGCGGATCTGGTGGGGGACAGCTTTCAGCTCGCCAGAGCCGCTGCCGAAAGGCCGGAAAAGACCATCCTCTTCGCCGGAGTTGGCTTCATGGCGGAAACCGCGGCGATACTGGCTCCTCACAAGGATGTCTTTCTTGTTTCGGAGGGGGCTGGCTGCCCCATGGCCGCCATGATCACCCCGAAGCAGCTCATTGAGTTCCGAAACAGGTACCCGGGATCACCGGTGATGTGCTACGTGAACTCCACGGCCCGGATCAAGGCCCTATCCGACGTATGCTGCACATCCTCCACAGCTGTTGCCATCGCGGAGAAACTGGCCACCGATCATCCCATTCTGTTCGTACCCGACGCGCACCTGGGCCAGTTCACCGCCGAGCGTTCGGGAAGGCGGATCATCCCATGGAACGGCTTCTGCAACGTTCATGTGCGGCTGAAGCCAGGGGACGTCCACAGGGGGCGCCGGGAGCATCACGACGGGATAGTCATGGTGCACCCCGAGTGTGAAGGCCGGGTGAGAGACCTTGCCGACCATGTTCTGAGTACCGGCGGAATGCTTGCCCTTGCAGCAGGCATCACCGGCAGGACGTTCCTTGTGGGAACCGAGATCGGCCTGATCCACACCCTGCGCAGGGCCAACCCGGCAAACAGCTACGTCCCGCTGAGCATGGAGCTTGTGTGTCCCAACATGAAGATGTCAACCATGGATGACTTAGAAGCCGTATTCAGTGGCGGAAGGACCCCCGTCAGGGTGCCGGAGTGCATCGCCGGTCCCGCCGGGAAAGCCCTTCGGAGGATGCTTGAACTGGCTTCATAGAGCAGGGAGTTCCCTCGCGGGCTTCAGGCGGAGCCGCTGATCCCTTACGGTTCCGGCTACAGGCTTCCTCCGCCGGTGACCAGCAGCGCCGTGATGGCCGCCGCAAGAAGCAGCGGCAGCAGCAGCGGAACGATCCCGTCCCCCTCCAGAAAGGCTTCGGATGGTTCGTGCGGATTGTAGTGGACCGTGACAAACGCACCCACCGGATACCTGTCCAGAAGCCGCCTCCATCTGGACTCGAACGATGAGGATACGTTCTCATGACCGGGACGGAGGGTCGTGGTGGTGTACTCACGGCCGTCAACCGAGAAGGAACACTCGATGTCGGGCCTGTAGAACAAGCTCTCGCCGTCGTCCATCCTCAGAACCCCTGAACGGGTCACGACGCCGGAAGCGCACGGCCAGCGGCCAAGCTCGAACACTCGGACAAGGGCTCTGACCGCAAGGGCCAGGCATACAGTGAGCGCCATGAGCAGAAGCGGGTGGCTGATGTGGGCGGGAATGGAGGGAAGCCTTTCCTCAAGCCGCCCGAGAAGCCCTGCAATGAACAGCATCGCCGGGATGAGCAGCATGTTCCATGGCTTCATGACGGGTCTTCTTCGAAGGGCCACAGGTCATCCTTTCCCGGGGGGAGCCGCCCCGCCTTCTTTAATCGGTACTCACTGTACCCGGGACGGGAACTGGAAGGAACCCCCCTTCTCCGGCCCCGTATCCCCGTAAACGTGAACATCCCGCTGCGGGAAGGGTATCGTTATCCCCTCGGCGTCGAAGCGCTTCTTGATCTCTTCCTGGAGCGAGAAGAACACGCTCCAGTAGTCCTGGGTCCTGACCCACGGCCTCACGGCGAAGTCCACGCTGCTCTCGCCGAGCTTCAGCACCCCGATGGTGGGGGCGGGTTCCTTCAGCACCCTCTCATCGGAAGCGAGGATCTCTTCAAGAACCCGTCTGACCTTGTCAAGACTGTCCCCGTAGCTCACACCGGCCACTATGTCCACCCTGCGGGTGTCCCTGGCGGAGAAGTTGGTGATGTTGTCGGCGATCAGCTTCCCGTTGGGCACGATCACCTTCTTGTTGTCCGGGGTCTGGAGTTCGGTGGTGAAGATCCCGATGGCCCCCACGGTTCCGGTGGTGCCGGCCCCTTCAATGTAATCACCCACCTTGAAAGGCTTGAAGATTATCATCAGCACTCCCGCGGCGAAATTCGCCAGGGAGCCCTGAAGGGCAAGGCCGACGGCAAGACCGGTGGCGCCAAGAACAGCAACGAACGAAGCGGTCTGCATGCCGAGCTGACCCAGGGCGGAGATGATCATGAAAGCCATGACGGCCACGTATGAAACGCTGGCGGTGAACGAGATCAGGGTCTCATCCACATGGTGCCTTCGAAGGATGCGCTTCAGAAGCCTTCGAATGCCCTTGGCGGCCCATCTGCCGATCACCAGTATGGCCACGGCGCCGATCACGCGAAGCCCGTACAGAGTAAGCCAATGCTTCAGTGTTTCAATGACCTGTTCCATCTGTCACCTCCCCGTTCCAACCCACAAAGGCTGCATCAGCATTGCATGCCGCGGGAACTGCCGGATCCTGGGGCCCGGGCGTACTCAGAGCTTCAACGGTTTCAGTATCCTGAGTATCGTGTAGAGCAGAGCTGTGCCTCCCATGGCTCCGGCTGCGTACCATGCCCATGAAGAGCCCTCCCCGCCGCTTCCGAGAAGTGCGAACACTGCGGCTATGATCAGGAAGAAGATGTCGAAGTTGAGTATGCGAGCCAGCTTCCCAACCGGGTACTCCGCAGCCATCACATCGCCGTTCGAGGCGTTGACAAGGGCCCGGTAGCCCTTGCCGCCGTAGTTGTACCCGATGTTCCAGAGCGGAAGGTAAACAAGGTCAACCTTCTGCACCTCCACAGCGGTATCGCAGTCGGTGAGCCTTGTGGCGTTGCTTTCCGCCTTCTTGGCGTGGCGGTTCACTATGCGGCTCCTGGCGCTTGCCTCCGCCCTCTCCTGGGTGATCTGACCGTTCACCAGGTTCTTCTCCATTCCCGAGTCCTTTATCTTCTCGATGGAGAAACCCACGGTCCCCTCCAGCAGGTTCCGGTTCGGCGCCGACCCGCTGCCTCCCATCTTCAGGAGGAACCTTCCCCAGTCCGGGTGCACGTTGGCAGCGCCCGGTTCAAGCATGTCAACTCCCCAGAACTCGGTGGTCTTCTCCCTGGCGTAAACGGGCCATGTGAAGTCCTCGGTGAAGCGGCCGTTCACCGGCTCCCAGTAGGTCTCGGTCTTCTTGTTGTCGCCGGTGCCTGTTGTGCGGGTCTTCTTGTTCATCCCCCGCCAATGGGTGGTGGCGCTGGCGGTGACTATCCAGTAAGGGAGCACCATCGGGTTCGTCTCATTCATCCTGGCCAGGGCTGGAAGGTCCTTGGGCTTGTGAATCCCCTTCTGCATCCACTTGCGAAGCGCCGCCCCCGCCGAGCCGGCGTTGAGTTCAGGGCTGAGCATGTAGTGGGACTGGACCTGGATGATGTTGTCCAGTCCGGCGAGCATGGTGGTGGTGCCGCAGTAGGAGCAGGTTATGACAGCCTCGCCCTCCATGTAGGTAAGCGGAGCCCCGCAATTGGAGCAGCTTATCTCCTTCTCGTGATAGGCCGACTTCTGCTGCGGTGCCGCGGCTTCCTGGGCGTTAGTGCCGGTTTCCCGGTTCTCCAGCGTAGTTTCGTTCTCTTCCACGGATGACCCCTTTTCTGATGGCTTCGAAAACTGTTTTGTGAATTATGGCGCTACAAGCCCAAAAGAAAAAGGGCGAAGCCCTCGGGGCCTGGTTGATCAATGGAATACGTGTATTTATATTAGTTATATGTTACATAATATCATTGTCCCGGCCCTGAGAACAGCTATATTCAAAGGGGTGTAACGCAGCAGGAGAGAGGAGATGCAAATGATCGTTCTTTCAATCCTTCTGGGATCCATGTCTCTGGAGGGGATCCCGGCCGTGGTGGGCGGCCCAGGCTCTCCGGTGACCCCACCATTGCCTGATTACTACGATGTAGCCTGCTCTCAGCCCTTCAACTACAGTGCTCTGGCCAGCGGGCTTGGTTTCTCCGGATCGAACTCGTTCATGCTGGCCGACGACTTCACGACCACCTCTCCCAGCAACATCAACTACATCGAGATATGGGCCATCTACACCTCCGGCAATCCAACCTCGTTCAGGGTGCAGTTCCGATCCGACGCATCCGGCCCCGGAGCCATACTCACCGATTTCAACACCACAGCCGTCTTTCACGTCAACACAGGGCTTTCCTGGTACGGCTACCCCCTCTGGTACACCGAGATCTCCCCGGGAGTAACGTTCACCGCCAGTCCCGGCACCAAGTACTGGTTCTGCCTGCAGACGCTTACCGGCGGTATGTCCTACTGGCTCAGCGCCAGCCAGACCTGGGCCGACATGACCTATCACAGCTCCAACAACGGATCGACATGGTTGAGCAGCCAGCAGGTCTTCGGGGCGGCCTACGAGCAGTTCGTGATACTGAGCGACATCGTGGCGCTCGAGCGGAACTCATGGGGGGGGATCAAGACCCTCTTCTAACGCGAAGGGGCGCCATCAGGCGCCCCCCGCAACCCGGTCCGGCCCTCTAGAAGTTCATCCTCCAGTTGGCATAGACGTCGGTGTATCCATCAATGTTCTCATCCTCGAAACCAAAGCTCCGGGCCCCTATCTGAAGAGTGTTCGCGGAACTGAAAAGGTCGAGGTTCAGGCAGAAGTCCATGGCGGTTTTGTTGTCTTCCGGTTCGGTGCCGCCCTGGACGAAGTAGTTCATGGGGCCGTAGGTCTCGTAGCGCACCGCTGGGCGGACAGCCTGAACGAACCCGGCGCCGGTCTCGAAGTTGGCTGCCAGAGTGAAGAGCATGGCGTTCCCGTCGTTCTGCTCCAGGTTTTCGATCTCGGGGCCAACGTAGCCGAAGCTCATGTACTCGCCGGCGAAGTGGAGGGCAACCGTCTCGTTGACGGGGTAGTCAACCACGGCATAGGCGTCGAGACCCATTCCGCTCCAGCTGTCAACCGTCACCTCGCCGACCATGGTCTCGGGCTGGCCTATCATGGCCACGGATGCACCCACCTTGAGCCACTCCGCCGGGTCAACCACCACCCTGGCGGTGAACTGGTTGTTTATTGTGCTGTCGGCCAAGGTGTTGTCGCCGGTGCCGTTGGTGAAGGCGAGGTCTATGTTGACCATGTCGAACCCTGCGGTGAGGCATGCCCCGATGTCCCTGCCGCCGTAGGCCTTGAAATCGTTCGACCCGACGATGGCCGCCCTGCTTCCGAAGGGCATGACCGCACTGCTGAGAGTGTTGGCGTAGCCGAAGGGCACCTTGAACTGGCCGCCCCTGAGCGCAACGTTATCGGTGAGGTGAAGGTTGAGGAAGAGATCGGTGAGCTTGATGTTGCCGCTGCTGCTGTAGAGCTCAAGGCTGAACTGGCCGTCAACGCGGTTGTTGAGCCTGGGAATCCAGTCAATGATGGCGCATGAGCTCATGTTGTTCCCGGGGTTGTTGCCTTCGCCCCCGTAGAAGTCCCACCTGAAACTGCCGGTACCCCTGAACTTCAGAAGCTCTGAACCGCCTGTGGCGAACTCGCCGGCAGCGAAGGCCAGCGTGCATGCAAGCATGAGGCAGATAATCGTTTTCATTCCGTACGCACCCCTTTTCCGTGTATTGGCCGCTTCCGAACCGATGACCGCCGGATTATATTCCCGCGTGTCCGGCACTGCAAGTCAAACATCATCATCTTATTGGGAGACAGCTTGGCAATCGGGTTCCCTCCCTCGGTGTTCAATTTCTTCGCGACACTGCTGGGTCTCGCCGTTGGAAGCTTTCTCAACGTGGCCGCATGGAGGATCCCCCTGGGAAGATCAATCGTACGGCCGGGAAGCGCCTGCCCGAAATGCGGAACTCCCATATCACCAGGGGACAACATCCCCGTTCTGAGCTGGATCCTTCTCAGGGGACGCTGCCGGGCCTGCCGGACCGGGATATCCGTGGTCTATCCGGTTGTGGAGCTGTGCACAGGCCTTCTCTTCCTCGCTGCGGCACGAACGACCGGCATGTCCCCGCTCTTCGTTCACCACGCCCTGTTCCTCTCACTGCTTGTGCTTGCTGTTCGAACCGACCTCGAGCACTTCCTTATACTCGACTCGGTCTCCATTGGCGGTACCGCAGCAGGGTTGGGGCTCTCGCTTCTTCCCGGGGCACCGGGTCTTCTTCCTGCGCTGTCGGCCGCCGCAGGGGCGTTCCTGTTCTTCCTTCTCGTAAGGTCCTTCTCGGTGGCGTACCTCAGGTCCAGAAAGGTAAGGGTGGAGGCTCCCGAGGGCTTCGAGGACGAGGAGGAGGATTTCCAGTCCGGCCTCGGCTGGGGGGACGTGAAGCTTTCGGCATGCCTCGGCGCTTTCCTCGGGCCGGGTCCGGCCGCAGCGGGGCTCTTCCTGTCGTTCCTTCTGGGAGCCATCTACGGCGTTGTCGTTCTGATAAGGGGAGGCAGGCGCACAAAGCCCATTCCGTTCGGACCCTTCATGGCCATGGGGGGAGGGATAGCGCTCTTCTTCGGCGAATCCCTCTGGAACTGGTACAGAGGCTTCGGGCTCTACCGCTGAAGCATGAACACCCTGTCGGTGTCAGGGCTTGTCACCACGGCCCGGGTGGAGCCGGAGTTCACGGCCATGTCCGCCGGGGCGCCGTAGGCGGCCGCCTGGGCCTGAACGGTGTTGTCCAGCGAGTTCACCACCACGATGCCCTTGCCGGGGACCGAAGCGTAGATGTACTTGCCGTCGCCGGTTGTGCAGACCGCTATGCCCGGACCGGGCAGGTCGAAGCTCCCCGAGTGAAGGCCGGTGTTCACATCCACCGCCCAGACCTGTGAAACCCCCTCGACCGTCATGAACATCTCCTGCCCCGGGCCGGCGCAGATGTCGGTGACGGCTCCCGGTGCCTGGAACTTCATCTCAGCGGAAAGGTCCACGGTGGAGATGCGGTAAACCCTGCCGGGTCCGTCGGCGGCGAACATGTACCGGCCGTCTGCGCTTATGGCGGCCGCCACAGGGTTCTGAACCTCCGTCTGGGCCTGGGCCGTTATCTCCCAGTTGATCATTCCTATCTTCAACGCCATGCCGTCGCTGCACAGAACGTTCACCACGGTGGATTGGGGCTTGGGAAGGATGAACGCGCCATGGGAGGGGAGCACCACGGGGGTCTGCTGTACGTATGTCTGGTTGCTCACTATGTAGAGCACCGGTCCCGAGAGGGCCAGGGCGTAGCCTCCGTCGGGACTGGAGGCGATGTGGGTCAACGGGACCGACAGGTTAACCTCGGCCCTGGCGTACCCTGCATCGCGGTCAAGGAAGAGCAGCCTCCCCCCGGCCGAAGCCAGCGCGTCTCCCTGGCCCTCGAGAAAGCAGCAGTGGACCGGTGTTTCCACGGTTCCCACATCCATGAGATAAAGCAGGGGGAAATCATTGTTGAACGACGGGGACGAGGGGCCGCAGCCGGCGCACAGAACAGAGAGAGCAAACATGGCCGAAAGCTTGTTCATGGCATCTCCTCCATCATCCTTCCCATGGCTGCCGCGTCGAGAGCGGCACGGCCCATGTGGCAGTTGTTGAAGAAAACATAAGCACCGCCTTTGAGCCGGGCCATCGCAGCCGTTCTTCCCTCCCACTCCCTGAGTTCACCCTGCGAGTAGGAGTAATCGTACCTTTCCGCTCCGCCTCCCCACCACTTCTCCCGGTTCCGCCCGTGAAGCCTTGCGTAACCGAAGCCCCCGGCAACCGGCAGATCGGGCCCCGGCAGGCCGGGAAGGCCGGGAAGGTCCACTGCCACCGGTGAGAACCCCAGTTCACATACCCGCTGAAGTGGTTCGGCCGAGTACCAACGTTCATGACGGAACTCCACGGCGGCTGGAAGACCGCACAGCCTCTCCCTGATCTGCGACAGGGTTCCAAAGCTATCCTCCGTCAGAGGGAACGACCAGGGGAACTGGGCAAGCACCGGACCCAGACGGCCCGACTCGAGGAAAGGCCCGATCATCTCATGGAACGCCTTCCAGTGGTTCTCATCGGCGTTCCTTTCATGGGTCATGGCCGAGTGGAGCTTGACGCAGAACACGAACCCGGGAGGGACAGAATCCGCCATGCCCTCCGTGGAGGAAGGGGGCAGTATCCTGTAGTAGCTGGCGTTCACCTCCAGGGCGTTGAACCGGGATGAGTAGAAGGAGAGCCATTTCTTCCTGGATAGCCCCTGCGGGTAGAACACCCCGGCCCAGTCCGGAAAGGAGAAGCCCGAGGTCCCAAGCCTTACTCCCCTGAACTCGGGGGCTGAGCCTGCGAAAAGATCCATTCATCCTCCCTCTGCAGGAGTAGGAATATAGGCCACCGCTCCTGCCGAAGCCGTATCTTCTCCGGCCAAAGCCGGTTCCGTCTCCGCACTGTTCGCAGCGGCAAAACATTGGCATTATTGGAGCATCAATCTGCTGGGATGTCACTGAGGAGGGATGCGATGTCGAGACGGTTGTACTGCCTATCAGTGTGTTTCCTTCTGACCCTGACCGCATGCGGGGACAAGCCCACCGGCCCTTCGGGTGAACAGCCCGAGGATTTCCCCGGAAGGAAGGTGGACAGCTGGGCGGCGCCTTCGGGTTCCGGAAGCAGCCAGATCTTCAACCTTCAATGTCCCCCGGGGAATTCGGACAGGGTGTATCTCTGGCTCAGTGAATCATCCCCCGGCTCCTACGACAAACTGGTTTGCTATGCAAACGGTTACACCCAGTCGTCCCCGGAACTGCCCCGGGGCAGCGCTTCCCACTATGCGGTGATCCCCCAGACCGGACAGGTGATCTATTCAAGCTACTCAGAAGGAACCGGGACCACCGTCATCCTGGCCACCTCCGACCTTCTGACACAGGCCGAGTTCACCACAGGCGAGACGGTAACAGGGTTCATCCCCATGCTGGGAGGCGACAAGGTCCTGATGTGCGGGAACATGAACGCCGTTGTGCTCGAAGTTCCTTCCCTGGCCAGGATCGACACGGTTCTCTGCATGGTGTCGCAGGGTTTCTCGGTGGAGGGCCAGGGCACGTTCGGCTACTCCGACAACATGATCCTCAAGTTCGATCCCGCAACCTGCCAGATGACCCAGAACGTCCTGACGGGATCGGAGTGCAGGCCGGTGATCGACGGGAACGGCAGGCTGTACCTTCTGCGTAACGGCATGCTGACAGTACTCGAGGCAGATGACCTGACCCTGGTGGAAACCAAGGCAACCCCGTCTTCCTCCATCTCAGCCCTTCATCCTGTTGGCAAATCCGTGTTCCTGTACACGGTGTCAACCGGCAACACCATAGACATCTACCGCCTGTCCGACCTGTCGTGGCAGGGAACGGTGAGCGGGCTCACACTGGTGAACCCCCTTCAGGAACTTCTATCCCATCCCGGCAGGAACGAGCTTTGGGGGCTGACCGTGAACTCGCAGAACCGCTTCGAGGTGTTCAAGATAGCTCCCTGACCCAACCGTCTTTCTGTTCCCTCAGTATCTCCGCCCGGCGGAAGCAATCCACGGTGTGGTCGTTCACCATGCCCGTGGCCTGCATATGGGCGTAGCAGATGGTGGAACCAACGAAACGGAACCCCCTGGACAAAAGGTCGCGGCTCAACGCGTCCGACTCGGGACTGGTGGCCCTGTAGTCGGCCGGAGTGCGGATCTCGTTGACGATGGGCCGGTTGTTCACAAATGCCCATATGTAGCCGTCGAAACTCCCGAACTCATCCTGCACCGCAAGGAAGGCCCTGGCGTTGGTAACAGCGGCCCGCAGCTTCGCCCTGTTCCGTATGATGCCGGGGTTCTGCATGAGCGTTTCCAGGCTGTGCTCATCGTAACCGGCCACAACGACCGGGTCGAACCCGTCGAAGGCGGCTCGGAAGTTCTCCCTCTTCCTTAGAACGGTGTACCAGCTCAGCCCGGCCTGCATGCCTTCCAGGATAAGGAACTCGAACAGGATACGGTCTTCGTGAAGGGGTGTTCCCCACTCCCGGTCGTGGTAGGTCACGTAATCAGGCCTGGAGATGTCAACCCAGGGGCATCGCACAAGGCCGTCAGGGTTCATGTATCAACACCTTTCAGGGACTCCGGGCTTTCCGCAAGGGCATACACCGACCGCCGCACCCCGGATGTATCCCTGTCTGCAAAGGGAAGCCAATGCAGTCTGTGAATGGCTTGTCCTTTCTTGCCCAACGCTAAGGCTCAGCGGATTTCGGTAACGCCCGCCGTCACCTGGCGGAGGTACCGCTGCAACCGATTGCTATTCTCTATCTTGAAAACAACTCCGAATGGGAACCCGCTCTTTCAAATATCAGCATATCGTTTTCAATCTTATAGATAAGGAGCCAATCGGACTCCACATGACATTCCCGTCTGCCGATGTAACTCCCCACGAGCTGATGATCCTTGAAGATCGGATCAAGTTTCTTCCCGGAGATCAACGACCTGGCAATCAGCTTGAATTGGTCAATATCCCTTC
>CAZIPI010000028.1:0-26750 GCA_964541235.1 uncultured bacterium
CTAGCGGCTGATCCGCTCCACTCAGTCAGCCACCAGTTTTTCAAGTTCGAACATGTCCTCTTTACGTGCCCTTATGAGCCGGGCGGGAACTCCGGCGTAGATCCCCCTGGGGCGCAGGTCCTTCATCACCAGGGAGCATGCCCCCAATGCCGCTCCCTCCCCGATGGTGACACCGGACATTATCACGCTTGATGTGCCGACGATGGTATGCCTGCATATCCTGACCAATCCGGTTGTGATCCGCCTGAACTCCTCCGGTACGCAGGGATTCGTCAGGGAAGCGCCCGTGTAGTCGTCCGTTCCCCCGAACACGGTAACCCTTGCGGCGAAGCTCGAGAAATCCTCCATGATGAACCCGGAAGTGGCTTCCACGAAGCACATCGCACCCATGAAGCAGTGCGACCCTATGTTGACGAAGCCCTCCCTGCATGCGGAGATGACGCAGAAATCATCGATCCGCACATGGCTGCCGATGGATATCCGTTCGGGGTGGTAGATGCTGGCCTTTCTGCTGATCAGAACATCATGGCCCACTGAAGCGAATCCGATGCCGGCAAGTTCCTCTTCGGTGTAGAAGGAACTCATGTTGACCTCCCGTTGATGGTGAGCGTGACCTCCTCGAAGATCGTCACCATGTCGTTACAGGTGTACCTGTGATCCACAGGAAGACAGATCACCCCGCGCCCCGGATCCACGGAACCGGCAAGGCCGGGCCAGTAGTACGGCACGAATACCCCCCTCTGGATAAGGCGCTGTCTTATTGTGTCGAACATCTCCGGCGCCACGGGTCCGGGGAAACACAGCGGGACTGTTGTGAGCTTTTCCGTGGGCCTTCCCAGTGCAGCCGAAAGCGTCTCGAAATTGCGTACCCGCTTCTCACAGGCCCGGTCGTGATCGAAGGCGTTGAACATGCTCGATGCAAGCCGGGACATGCGCAGGTTACCGCAGGGCATGGACTCCTCAAGGCTCCTGAAAGAGGTCAGGCAGTCAACCGAAGGGTACTCCCCGCGCATGGCATGGCAGGCTACCCTTTCGCCGAAGATGGATGGATCGACCCTGTCAACGGGCCGGGTGGGGTATGCAAACCCCGAGGCTTCTCCTATGGTGAGGAACCCGCCATCGGGTACCCCGAGGAACTTCCTGGGGGAATAGACCGCGGCAAACTCATCGGCGCAGGGTTCGTACAGCGCCTGGGCGTAGTCGAGGAGTATCCTGCAACCTGTTCTGCTTCGGATCATGGACAGGGCATTGAGATCCGGCATGTGAACGCCGAAGTAGCCGGGTACGATGAGCAGCGAACCGCTCCCGACCATGGCTTCCAGCCCTGAAGCATCGAAACGGAAGGAAGGATTTACCGGAAAGAGCTTTCCCCTTGCGCCGGCCTGCTCCACGGTCCGCATCACCACCGGGCAGATGTACCGGGGAAGGACAACGTCTGTGATGGAATTCGCCACGATGAGCCCGGCAATGGCGCTTCGGGCGTTGTAGTACGAAAGGGCGCCTTTCAGATGGGCAATGCTCGCGTTCCGGCCGATGGATACGCTGTTCTCCTCGAGGGGGAAGAAGCCTCCGAAGGTTTTGCGGTCACCCATTTGTCGCTTTCCTTACCGCCTCTGCCTGAGCGCCCGCCATGCGTATGACCTCCGCGATACGGGCGATCGCCGATCCGTCCACTGACTCTCCGGTGGGGAGAGAGACGACCGTTTCCGCGACCCTGTCCGTAAGGGGAAGGCTGTTGACCGTTCCGGGGAACTCGTGAAGATAGGGTTCCATCCTGTGGCATCCCGGGTAGAAGTAACGCCTGGCAAGGACGTTCTCGGCCTCCAGCACCGCAACCAGCTGGTCCCTGGTGAGCCCGAAGGCTTCACTGTCCATCCTGAGGATCACGTACTGCCAGTTCTGGGCGGTGAGCCCCGGAGAAGGATCGCAGAACCGTATGCCGCTGATCCCCGAGAGGTGTTCCCGGTAGGCCGTGTGGTTCTGCCTGTTGATCTCCCTGAGTTCCTCCACCCTGGTCAGCGTGGCAAGCCCCATGGCCGCGCAGATCTCCGTCATTTTTCCGTTGGTGCCTATGTAGTCCACCTTGTCCTTCTGCTGCCCCGCGAACCCGAAGTTCATCATGAGACGGACCCGTTCGGCGAGTTCGTCGTCGTTGGTGGCCACGGCTCCCCCCTCGAAGGTGGAGAAGAACTTGGTTGCATGGAAGCTGAAGACGGACATGTCCCCCAGATCACAGACGGGGTCCCCCCCGACCTCGTTCATGAAGGCGTGAGCGGCGTCGTAGATCACCTTGAGACGGTGTTCCCGGGCAATGGCCTCGATGGCCCCGTGATCGCAGGGGTTGCCGTAAACGTGCACCCCGATTATCCCCGTGGTCCTCGGGGTGATGAGCCGCCGGATCTGATCCGGGTCTATGGTGAAGTCACTTTCCCTCAGCTCGCAGAATACGGGAGTGATCCGCTGCCATTGAAGGGCATGGGCCGTAGCAATGAAAGTGTAGGAGGGAACGATGACCTCCCCGACGAGATCCATTGCCCTCACCGCCAGCTCAAGGGCGATGGTCCCGTTGCAGATGGGGATGCAGTGCCTTACCTTTAACAGCCGTTGAAGCTCGGACTGGAACTGCCTTGTGATGGGGCCGGAGTTGGTGAACCAGCGGCGATTGAACATCTCGTCCACCAGCCTGTGGAAGACTTCCCTGTCTGGCAGGTTGGGTCTGCCCACATGCAGCGGCTCCCGGAATGCCGGCTTCCCTCCCAGGATCGCAAGCTTACGCATTCTTCTCCACTGGCGGCGTTTTGATGCCATGCATACCGAAGGGTTCCGTCACTCGCGAAAGGCCTCTTTCCATCGGGAAACGGTCGGTCCCGAAGGGATCAGCCGCTTCATCGAACGCATACCGTCCACAACTGTGAAGAATACTCCATCCGCTCACCGGAATCCAGAAGGAGCCATGGTTTTGCGCTGGCTCTCCCGAACCGGGCGTGGGCCGTGATCGGCCCCGGGACCTCAGGGCCTGTTGGAACCATGTCCGGCACCCGTGTATAGCTGATTTGACCGTCCTGGGTCCTGTGGGTATCATCACAGCCATTCCCACAGGTGTCCGGGTTATAGTAGCAGCGGACCATCCCGGACCGTGAGCGCGGAAGACAGGAATGCGGATAAGCCATCGTTTTGAGGCCGTTCTCTTCGCGGGGTCCCTGACGGGATTCCTGGTGATGTCCATCATGGCGGCCATGAACGGCCCTACCATACGCCATGACGACATCTGGTACATACGCAACGTGTCCGTCTTCCTCGAGACGGGACGGATGACCTCGAACCAGGTCTTCCCGGTCATGACCCTCAACGGGGGGCACCGGTCAGCCGGGGTGACCCACAACCTTCCCACCATGTACCTTGTTCTGCCCCTTGCTGCACTTCTGGGGTCCTATTGGGGATGGATACTGACGAACATTCTGTTCTCGCTGCTGACGTGCCTGCTGCTGATGCGGCTTCTGAGGGTCCTGGGGGTCCCGGACCGCCTCGGGCTTCTCTGCGGCGCCTTCTTCCTCGCCTTTCCCACAACGGTTTTCATGTCGTCCCATGCCCTGAGCGAGGCTGGCACCGGGTTTCTTCTGGCCCTGACCGCCCTGATGCTGGTGAGCCATTGCGATACCTGGCCGAAGTGGGCTTTGATGGGGTTTATGGCCGCCCTGGTTGTGATGAACCGCTACTCCCTCATAGTCGCTTTCCTCGTGTTTCCGCTGCACATCCTTCTGTCCGGCCCGGGAAGGCTTGCACGCAGACTTGGAATGGTCCTGGCCTTCGCCGTGCCGTTCCTCGCGGCGGTCTCCCTTCGGAAGACGATCTTCCCCACCATCTCCGCCGGCGGGATTGCCATGCTGTTCAGGAACTACGGCTTCATGGACCATCTCTACTCCCTGGAGCCGCTGAGCTTTTCGCTCCGCTCCTACATTGAGCGCACCATCTCCATGCTTCTGACCGCACTGGTGGGGCGGAATGTTTACGAGATGGTGTTCATGCTGCCTTTCAACGGGTTGGCGGTATGGGCGCTTGTTGTGAGGGCTCCCCGGGGAGACACCCGCAGGGAGGCGTTAAGCCGCCTGTCCATGGCCCTGGTGGCGGCGCATTTCCTCACGGCGGTTGTCTATCAGTACCAGCATCGCTACCTGCAGGTTGTTTTTCCGGTGCTGCTTGCGAACTTCTTCGCATCCCCCAGGGCAGCAGGCCGTCCTTCCCGCACCCTTGCCGTGGTGACGGGGATTGTCGCCTTGAGCCTGGTCGCGTCCGGCGCCTACACCCTGGTGAACCTGGCAGAAGCCAGGGAGGACCGGGCAGCTCTTGAGTCCTACGAGCCCATCGGAACCTATCTTCAGGGCAGGGGGCCGGTGCTGGTGGTGGGCGGGAGCCCGTGCCTGTTCAACTGGGCCGTGCCCGAGAACCAGAGCCTGCTCATCCAGCTTCAGCACACCACGGGGGAGTTCCTTCTCATGCGTGAGAAGGTGCCGTTCAGATGGATGATCTGCCATCCCGAGTCGTACGTAATGGATACGCTGGCCATTCTGGAGCCCGTTCCGGTTCCCGGCGTTCCGTTCCCATCGGGCGGGAACAGGCTTTACAGGTTCCTCGTTGAACCCTGAGTCGTCAGCGCCTGTCGCTGAAGAAGCCGTGAACGCCGTCAATGACCCGCTGCTGCTGTTCCCCCGATAGCTCGTGGAACATCGGGAGCCTAAGGAGCGTTGCCGAGATCCTCTCGGTAACGGGCAGCGATGGCACGCAAGGCTGCAGTTTCATGCCCATGGGTGTTTTGTGGAGCGGAACGTAGTGGAACACCGCCATGATGTTAAGGGCCTTGAGGTGATCTATCAGCGATTGCCGCTCCTCCTGGGATCCCAGCAGGATGTAGAACATGTGCCCGTTGTGGCCGCAGTCCTCCGGAACTGCAGGAAGCCTTATAACACCCCTTTCTTCAAGGGGTTTCAGCCCTTCATGGTAGGTGTTCCATGTCTGCAGCCTTTTCCTGTGTATGGCTTCAGCCTCCTCGAACTGAGCGAACAGGAAGGCCGCGACCAGCTCCGAGGGAAGGTAGGATGACCCGTAGTCAACCCAGGTGTACTTGTCTATCCTGCCCTGGAAGAAGCTGGTACGGTTGGTCCCCTTCTCCCTTACTATCTCGGCCCTCTCAATGAAGCGGGGGTCGTTGACCAGCAGTGCGCCCCCCTCCCCCGAGATCATGCCCTTGGTCTCATGGAAGCTGTAGCATCCGAAATGGCCGATGGCACCAAGCCACCGGCCTTTGTACGAGGCGTTCACGGCCTGGGCCGCATCCTCGATGACGAAAAGGCCGTGCTTCTCCGCCACACCCATGATGCTGTCCATTTCGCACCCGACTCCCGCATAGTGAACCGGGACGATGGCCCTTGTTCCGGGAGTGACGACCTCTTCCAGCCTTGTTTCGTCAAGGTTCAGAGTGTCTTCCCGGATATCGCACCATAGCGGGGTGGCGCCCCGCATGGCGAAAGCGTTGGCGGTTGACACGAACGTGAAGGAGGGCATCACCACCTGGTCCCCGGGGCCTATGTCGGCAAGTATGGCGGCCATTTCCAGCGACGCCGTGCAGGAGTGCGTGAGCAGGACCTTGCCGGAACCGTACCTCTGTTCCATCCAGTCCTGGCACTTCCGGGTGAAGGCACCGTCGCCGGCCAGGTGGCCGGACCCAACCGCCTGGGAAATGTACTCCAGCTCCCGCCCGATTATGAACGGCCTGTTGAAGGGTATCCTGGTGCTGCTGCTCATGTCAGGGGTTTCTCCTGTGACGTATCCCTTTCCCTGATCCTCAATTCCGGGTTCATCCACATCATCAGCGCTCCGATCACGCTGTTCAGCACCAATCCCATCAGGTTGAAGAAACTCAGCAGGAGAGCTGTCTCGAGCTGAACCCCGAACCTGCCGTAGAAAAGGATGAAGGCGGCTTCCCTCACACCCAGGCTTCCGAAGGAAACCGGGACCAGGAATATGATGAAGAATACGGGAGCCGCGAAGAGGTTCACCAGGAAGCCTACGTCCTGGCCCATTCCCCGCAGGATGAGCTGGCTGCAGACCGCTGCCACCACAAGGATCCCCAGCGAGTAGGCTGCAGCAGCCGCTGTCCCGCCGGGGTTGCCCATGATGGACAGGGGGTTGCCCAACCTGCCAAGGTCCCTTGTGATGGCGCTGGATATCCGCTGGTTCCTGATGGAGCCCAGGATCCCGAGGCTGAACCTTTTCAGAAGGTTGTTGAGGGGCCGCTCCGGGCTCCGGCGTTTGCCCATGAAGCCCAGGACAATGGCGCCGATCACCGCAGCCGACGTCAGAGCCAGTGCCAGCAGGTACCCGTGCCTGAAGGCGGCGGTGTCGCCCTGTATCCTGTCCACCACCAGGGGGAAGAGGGCCAGGCCCATGAACGATACTGACACAAGGCCGAAGACCTTCTCGGCGACAATGGTCAATAGTGAGGCGGCATAGGATCCTGCCCGCCTTCCCAGAGTGATGACCCTGTAAGCGTCCCACCCCAGGTTTCCCGGTGTGAAGTAGCCCACCGCCGCACCCGCCCAGTAGTGGCCGATCATGTATCCCCGGGGCAGTTCCGTCTTGCAGTAGTGGTTCCCCAGCAGCCGCCAGCGAAGTCCCCCCAGAAGTATCTGCAAGGGGCGCATACCGATGCCCAGAATGATAAGCGCAGGGTCGGTGTTCCGGAGACCGGACATGAGCCGCACCAGATCCACCCGCCGAAGTATCAGGAATAGAAGAACGGCGGGCAGTGAATAGAAAAGCACTTTTCTGAAGGTCCTGAGAAGTTTTTTACCTCCGGGCATCGCGCGTGCCTCTGAACAGGGTTCCCGCCGAGGATGCCATCTGCCCCAGCACAGACCGTATGCCGCGGCGCCGGGCCATGTCAGCGTAATTGGAGAGCACGACCAGAAGATAGGAGGCCTTGAGCACCGATTCGACTCTGTGCCATCCCATGTGCCGGCCGCTGTTGATTATGCGGCTCAACCCCTCGATCCGTGCTGCAATGGAGCTCCCGGCCTGTTCGGAAGGCCTCCCGGGAAGGCCTTCCCTGTCAATGAGAAGAGGCTCCGCCCTCAGGGCTGGTCTTTGTCCGCCTTCAGGCATGCGGAACTTCCATACCGCAGTCTCGAACCACTCTCTGAACGGGAAATCAGACCTCTGTGGGAACAGGAAGTTGCCCGTGCCCCAGAGCACTGCGCCATCGTGGTCCACCGTATGCCCGCTTACACAATGGGCATGATGAAAGAAAACGACTCTTGCACCGGCGCTGCGGCATTCCCTTGCGAGACGGGTCATGGAGGGCGTGGGTAACGGGGTGTACTCCATGCCCATGTGGACCGACACGAAAACATCGTCCACCTGTCTTCTGAGCCTGGCGATGGCTGGGACCAGCAAGTCACGGTCCGCCGGGAAGACCCCCGGGCTGCTGTTGGTGGCGGCACTGTACCTGCTGTCGGCGCAGGCGATGAACCCGCACCCCCCCCGGGGGCTGTCAGCGATCACCGGCATGGCCGCTTCTTCAAGGTCCCTTCCCGCGCCGGAGAACCTGATCCCTCTTTCGTTGAGGTGACGGATGGTTTCCGGCAGACCGTTCGGACCCTGATCGAAAACATGGTTGTTGGCTACGGAGAGCACGATGTTTCCGGGAAGGATGTCCAGGTTACCGGGATCGGCCCTGAAACAGTGCCGTTTTCCGGGTTCAGTTTTCCCCGGAATACCGGTAACAGGCGTTTCAAGGTTCGCGAACACAAGGCTGCAACCGGCGAAGATACCGTCCAGGCGGTCACGTACCGCCGCCCGGGAGCGTGACCGGGCGATTCCATTCTTCCCCAGGCAGATATCGCCGCAGAAAGCAACTTGTCCGCACATTGTGCTCAATCCGGAACTCCCCGGTCTCGAAGCAGGTTGTTCTTCACGAACCGGCTTTTCCCGTTGGCTTCCCTGGGGATATCGTCGGTCTCGATGAACCTGATGTTCATGTCCTCGCCCAGTCGTTCCCTTATGGAAGACTCCATCTCGGCCTTGATGGAGACCAGCCTCGACCTGTCCGGGACCACAAGGTAAACTTCAACGCAGTCCTGGCTGTTCTGGACGATCTGAGTCTGGTGCAGCCCTTCAAGGCCCCTGTAGGATGTCAGAGTGCCCATGAGGAAACCGTGGAACGGCACAAGGCTGCCTTTCGTGTCGAAGAGCGCATCATCCTTTCTGCCAAGGATCCGCCCGACCACGGGATGGCCTGTGCCGCAGGCGCATCCATTTTCCGAGAGGCAGGCAAGGTCACCCGTTTTGTATCGGATGAAAGGCATTGAGTAGTTGAAGAACGAGGTGGCCGTTATCTCCCCCACTTCTCCGGGGGGAACCGGTCTGTCATTGCCGTCGAGGAGTTCCATCACCGAGAACTCCATGAACTGGTGCATGGTGTGTGCCCTGCACTCGTAGATGAGGCATACCGCCTCCCATGATGAATAGATGTCGAACACAGGGGCGCCGAAAACCTCCTGCATCAGTCGTCTCTGGTAATCCTCCAGTGTTTCGGCGCCGGTCACGATGCTTTTCAGGCGGAACCCGACAGGGATCCGATGCCGGCGGGCATGGGAGGCAAGGGTGTACAGCGAACTGGCGTAACCCCTCAGGATCCGGGGCTTGAACCTTTCCAGCTCGTCCAGTACCAGCCCGCAGTCTGAGTCCTTCATTGCCGGGGCCGAGATCTGAAGCGAGTTCAAAGAGGGGCAGTACCTCCAGACAGGGTCCCCTTTCCCGGGAACGTACATTCCGTCCATCTGCGCCCACCTCATCCAGGGCCTGTACCCCGCGATGCGCCAGACCCTCAGGAAGAAGGCGAAACGGGCGATGCTGACGTTCCTGTCCTGTATGAAGCGCAGGGGGGTCCCTGTCGAGCCGCTTGTTGTGTTCAGGTAAGGGCTGAACTTCCTGCTGTTGTCGGCCGTCAGGCCGTCGTGGTGCTCACGTACCATGGACTTGGTAAGTACCGGGACCTTTGAGAGGTCCTCCACCGACCTGATGTCATCGGGTTCCAGCCCCTCCCTGCGGAAAAGCTCCCTGTAGTAGGGGACGTGTCTGTATGCGTGCTCTATCAGCCCTCTCAGCTTCCAGGCCTGAATGTCTTCGAGCTTTTCCCGGGGAAGGAGCATCGTCCTTCCGAGTGAAAGGTAAAGCCTGAGGATAGGAAAGGGGTAGGCGTAGTCGGACAGCCTGAACTTCATCGCGGGCCGCGTGTTCCCCGGACGGGAAGGATCCCTCCGGCGGAAGGTCCCCCGTGCGGCATCAGCCTTTTCCGTCGGATTCCGTCTTGCCGAAGAGAACCTTGTCCACGAACACCCCGTCCTTCAGTTCGTGCTCCCTGAGCAGGCCCTCCCGCGTGTACCCCCTGTCGAGATAGAAGCGGAGCAGTTCCGGTTCTTCCGCGTCTGTCTTGCACCAGATCCTGTGAAGCCCCAGCACGGAGAAGGCGTACTCCTCAAGAAGGGAGAGCGCCTCGGAGCCGTACCCTCTTCCCCTGTTGGACCGGTCCGCTATGAATATGCTGAACCTGGCGTTGCGGTGGCGTTCATCTATCATGTCCAGCGAGACGTTGCCGATATGTGAGCCGTCCTGGATGAGACAGACCGCGAAGACCATCTTCGAGGCGTTTCCGCTGAGCCCGTTGAACCACTCCACCTGCCTTGACTTGGAGAAGGGGACCATCACCCCGATCCTCCTGTTGATGTCGGGCCTGTGGAGCCACTCCCATGTCCTGTCGAGATCGTCCCTGCACAGCTCTCTAAGGTAGAGAACGCGTCCGGTCACGGCCCTATTCATTGGCGCCGCCCACCTCTTCCCTCACGTGGAACCTGGGCATCCCGGTGAGTTCCTGAATGATGCGGCCGGTGTACTCGCCCAGCACCCCGAGCCCCGCAAGGATCATGCCGCAGAAGAAGGATATGGCAAGGATCAGCGAGGTGAACCCAGGAACCCGGATACCTCCGCACGCCCATCTGACAAGGAAGAACGACCCGATGCCGAACGCTACGAATGAGGAGGCAAGGCCGAAAACGGTGAAGACCCGCAGTGGAACGATGGAAGAGTTGATGATGCTTCTGAAGGATTCCCTCAGGCAGTGGTAGAAGCGGTAGCCGCTCTTTCCGAACCTGCGCTGGTCGTGGCGCACGGGTACGTTCATCACGTTCTTGGATATGGAAACGATCATGGGCCCCAGCTGGGGAGATGCGATCCGGTAAAGGGTTATCGCCTTGGCGAAGGACGCGGGCATTATCCTGAAGCTTGTTGTCACGAGGCTGGCCGGCTTGTTGTAGAACCTGTTCATCAGCACACGAATCATCGTTGAGCCTGCATTCCTCAGCCTGGCGTGCCTCTTGTCGGTGTAGCGGCCCATGATGCAGTCGGTCCCGGGGTTTGCAGCCATGGCCTCTATCAGTTTCGGGAGTTCCTCGGGGGGGTGCTGGAGATCGTCATCCATGGTTATGACGTACTCTCCGGAAGCACGTTCGAGCCCGCAGAGAAGGGTCCTGAACTGGCCCACATTGTAGAGGAGGTCGATTCCGCGAACGAACGCATGTTCCCGGGACAGGCGCTGTATCTCCCGCCAGGTGAGGTCGTCCGGGCTCCTGTCGTTCACCAGTATCAGCTCGAACGGCCCGTACGGGGCCATGGCTTCCCCGACCCGGAGGACCAGTTCCTCGAGCCACGTCCCTGAGCCGTAGCAGGGGACCACTATGGAGTACTTCATCCCGGTCACTGTTCCACCTCCACCCGCAACAGCCGTCCGAGTTCCTCGACATGGCTGCCGTACTGTTCCCTGCCGCTCCTGATGAGCGCATAGCCCACAAGGTTGGCGTTGTGAAGGAACGGTTCGACACGATCTCCCGGGTCCTTCCCGTAGATCAGGTCAATGAGCGGCGGGAACCGAAGCCTTACCTCTTCCCTGTCCGGAAGCGCTCGCAGAATTCCCGCAACGCTTGCTCCGAAAACATAACTGCTTGCGGTTTCGGGTCGTGAGTGGCCGGTTGCCGGCGCCGGGCCGCCCAGTGCGAAGGAAAGCAGTGTACCGGACAGGTCGAGGCCATGACATATGCCCACAAGGTCAACAATTCCGTTGCCGCCGCTTCGAAGCCCTGTTTCGATCACGGTTGCCCTGCCTGAGTCCACCATGACATCGAAGTTGAGAGGGCCGTTCATGTAACCGAGAGCGGCGGCTGTTCTCTCTACTTCGCTCCGGATGGCCGCCAGATCATCCTCGGGTTGGCTTCCCGGCATGGAATGACCCTGGACAACTACCCCGTCCATGTGTTTGTCGGTTGTGGTGAAGAACATGAGCCGGCCGTCCCGGAAGAATGCTTCGCCTCCGGCTTCCCGTCCCGGGAGCCGGGATTCGGCGCAGACCACTCCTGTCCTTGAGAAGCTCAAGGCCTTCGAGAACGCCAGGGCCACCGCCGCAGGCGTTCTGTCAACACCCAGGATAGATACTCCCCTGGAGCCGGATGAATCGTCGGGCTTGATCACCACTTCTTCGGGGATCGAGGAACAGAACGTCTGTGCATTCATCTCTTCGGGACACCTGGCGCAGGAAGGCGTGTTCAGCCCGTGTTCAGCCTGGAAAACACGGAACGCGGTCTTTGATGAGGTGATCCCGGCCATGCGTCTGGTGGGGCCGGGAAGGTTCAGGGCCTCAGCCACAGCAGCCATGGCTGGCACGCTCACATCGGTTCCCGTGGTGGCTACGGCGGACACAGAGTATTCCCTTGCGGTTCGAAGCACCGATTCGATGTCGGTGGTGTCAACAGGCAGAAGATGGTCCGCCAGGGGGTTCGCCCGGACTGCGGTCCTCCCGCACAGGACAACGGTCTCGAGCGCCATCTCATGTGCGGCCCTTATGAGCGGGGCCTGGAAGATCCCTGCCCCCAGGATCATCACACGTTGTTTCATGTGTGTGCGGAATGGGGTTTCAGCTCTCTTCTCCAAGCTTCAGCAGGTACTTCCCGTACTCGCTTCTCGAGAGGTTTTCCCCCAGGGTTACCAGTTGCGATGTGGAGATGAAACCCATTCTCCAGGCGATCTCCTCCACGCATGATATCTTGAGTCCCTGGCGCTTTTCCAGGGTGGCAACGAAGTTGCCGGCATCAAGCAGCGAATCGTGTGTTCCCGTGTCGAGCCAGGCGAACCCCCTTCCAAGCTCCAGCACCCGAAGGCTGCCTTCCGCAAGGTAGGGCCTTATGGCGTCGAGGATCTCCAGTTCTCCCCTGGCCGAGGGCTTCAATCCCCTGGCTATCTCCACAACCCTGTTGTCGAAGAAGTAGAGGCCTGTGACGGCGTGCTTCGAGCGGGGGCGGAGCGGTTTCTCTTCAAGTGAGACGGCGTTGTGGTCCTGGTCGAACTCCACCACGCCGTACCTCTCAGGATCGCTGACCGGATAGGCGAACACCGCCGCGCCGGGCCACTCCGAGGCTTTTTTCAGCAGTGCCGGAAGGCTGTTCCCGTAGAAAATGTTGTCGCCCAGGATCAGGGCGACCCTGTCCTTCCCGATGAACTCCTCGCCGATGATGAAAGCCTGGGGCAGCCCTTCGGGCCTCGGCTGCTCAAGGTAGCTGAATCTTATCCCCCACTGTTCTCCTGTTCCCAGGAGCTTCCGGAACATGGGAAGATCGTAGGGGGTGCTGATGACGAGTATGTCCCTGATACCCGCCAGCATCAGGATGCCGAGGGGATAGTAGATCATCGGCTTGTCGTACACCGGAAGCAGCTGTTTGCTCACTGCTAAGGTCATCGGCTGCAGTCTCGAACCGCTTCCGCCGGCCAGGATGATACCTTTCATCTAACCTCCGATGGGTGAATATGCTCCTGTCCTTCGGCCCCTGCCACGAACCCGTCATCCGGTTCAGATCCGGCCGTCGTCAATTCTGGACTTCCTGACCGTGCCGTCGGGGAAGACCCTGTATTCGTTCACGGTGCCGACCGTGCTTCCGATGTACAAGGTGTAGTCGCCCACAAAGCCCGACTCGTTCCATGTGACGAAGAGCTGCATGGCCATTCTGCCGCCGCCCAGCCCCTCAACGTCAACGCAGTCCTCGCCCGATGGGCATGAATAGGTGTATCCCGGTTCAGAGGGGAAGTCGTAGCGCCAGACCTGGGCATCCACCATCATTGAAACCACCCGGGTGAAGTCGTCGCCGAGAACGCCAAGGACCTCATCGGTGTTCTGTCCGAGTTGCAGGTTCTCCCTTATGAACGAAAAGGTGACACCAGGCTGGTCATTGCCGGCCGTATCTGGGTTGGCGGCGATCACACCCGTCAGTGCCGGAGCAACAAGCATCAACATGGAAACTTTCATGACAGACCCCCTGCATGGCTCTGATGTTCCCGCGATGATACGGAGAGGTTCGCTCGACGTAAAGAAGCCGATGCAGGTTCGGCGTGGTTCATTATGGCCTAGAGAAGGCCTCCGCCCATCACGGCAGGTTCGGGCCCTTCCGGAGGTCTTGGCCGTCTGGTACCTCTTCCGGTCACTTCAGGCTGGTCCGGCGCCGGGGCTGGCCGGTCGCTGACCGGCTGGCTGTGGAGCTGGTACCTGGGCGAACAGGCGGAAGAAGGCTGCCAGTTCTGAGCGAACTGGTTTGTCGAACGTGCGGTTTCTGATGGGATGACCTGATGCTGCAGTACAAGGTTCCTGGCGGATTGGTCAGGAAGAGGCGATGAGATCTGGAAAGGGGTGATGGGCGATGCCGTTACAGCCAGCGGTACCTGCTGCCAGCCGGGAGTGGAAAGTTGATTCGCTGGAGGTGCGGTTTCCACGACGGTGAAAGCTGGTGTTGGTTCTGCAGTGTTCTTCGTGACACGGCTTTCTGCGAAGCCCGGAAAGAGCAGGGATGCGAATGACCGGCTGGGGGGAGCGCTCTCGGGAAAGACCACCAGCATGGTGGCCGTAAGACCCGTGACCATTCCGCCGATCAGGGAGTAGAGCTTAGCCCTCAACCCCGGCCTCAGTGTACCGGACACTCCTTAGATCCCTTCCCCTGAGTTCACCAGCCATGAAAAGCGCGATGATGGTTCCCAGGACGAGACCGATGACGGCGTGCTTCCAGTTGATCTTATTCATCGGTTCCTCCGGGTTCGGAAGGATAGGGTCTGTTTCATGAAATGTCAAGCTCCATCCCGGTTCCGCAGACTTCTCCATCCGTGTTGGCGGGCTTGCTTTTGCCCGGTCTTCATTCGATTGTAGTCACGTGAGGGAAGGAATGTTTCCAAACTGAAGGGAGTGAGAATGACCCTGCCCCTGCTTCTTCTGATGCTGCTTGGCTACGGCCCTTTCGAGAGCCTCGGTCCCGAGGGAGGCGAGATCAAGGGGATCGTGCAGTCTCCGCTGGATGCCGCAATGCTTTACGGCTTTTCCGGCTACAACCCCACGGTTGTTGTCCGCTCCCTTGACAAGGGGCTTACCTGGGAAGCCCTGTCCACCTTCACCGGCTCCACGGCATACGACATGGTGATGACCGCCAACGGGACGCTGGTAGCCCTGGGCAGCAGCAGGGTCTGGAGGTCCACCGACGGAGGCCTCACCTGGACGTTCAGTTCCCATTCGAACACGGTGTTCTGGCTCGGCGCTGTGCACCCCACCAATGGTTCCGTCGTGTACGCAACGGGCTACAAGTACGACGGAAGCTGCTGGAGGATGTCGTTCTTCAAAAGCACGGACGGAGGGGCAAGCTGGACCGCAACCTACGTAGGCGAACCCGGGCTCCATTCATATGGCAGAAGCATCGCCGTCGCCCCGTCCAACCCAGACCTGATCCTGATAGGGGGGTATAAGTCCTCTGGCAGCACCATCGCCCAGCTGTTCGGTTCCACTGACGGCGGAGCGAGCTTCACGGACGTGACCCCGGCAGGGGCATCGTCGGACTACTACTTCGAAGGGCTTGCATTCCATCCCGCCAACCCGTCCACCATCCTTGCAGGGGCATACCTTGCCCTTCACAGGACAACCAACGGCGGCTCGAGCTGGACCCGGATCACCCAGTACTACAACTACGGGCTGATCTTCAGCCCGGTGGACAACAACCTGGCCTTCGGGGCGGGTCTGAGCTCCATTTACAGAAGCACCAACGCCGGTGCATCATGGAGCACCGTTACCACAGGCTTGTCCGGGACCAACTGCAAAAGGATCGTGCCTGACAGCGAGAACGCTTCCCTGGTCTATACCGGCACCACCGCCGGTTTCTTCAGGAGCGTCAACGGCGGCACATCCTGGACGGCCAGCAATTCCGGGCTGGTGATCGGCAACGTTGTTTCAATGACCGCGACCAACGGTTACTTATGGGTGAACATGGCAAGCCAGGGGCTCTTCAGGATGGAGGACGGTCCATCCGGCACCTGGCAGTTCGTCAGCCGTCCTTCTGCCTGCGGCGACTTCATTCGACTGGCTACCAACGGGGCCAATACCATTCTGGGCCTCGAAGGCAGTGGTTGAGGCGGGGTCGAGCTCTACGCGAGCACAGACGGAGGTTCCGTCTGGACAAAGGTCGACACCTACTACGGCAGCGGTTACGACATGGTTTACGGCGGCGGGAACACCTACTGGTACACCGGCTACAAGTACACCGCCCCTGATTATCAGATAGTCATCTCGAAGACCACCAACAACGGCACCAGCTGGACCCGCTACACCCTGTCCTCCGGAAGCGACTACCGGTACGCCAGGGCACTGGCGGTGGACCCCAATGACAGCGACAGGGTGTATGCGCTTGTCTATGAAAGCAGCGCCTGGAAAGTGTACTTCACGCTGGACGGCGGTGGCACATGGCAGAGCGTGAACGCTTCCGGATGGGCGGGAACGCCGTACAGGCTTGTGGTGAACCCCTCGGATGGGACCCATCTGGCCGCAGCCTCCTCCTCGGGGCTTTACGCTTCAACCAACGGAGGGGCGAGCTGGACAAGGGTGACCACCGCCTTCGGTTCCTCGACCGACGCTGTGATCTCGAGCGACGGACTGAGCCTTGTGGTGGGAACCTCCACACAGGGCATATGGAAATGGGAGAACTGGACCGGCGCCCCGGTCCTGATCACCACGACCCCTTCCGCCATCACCACTCTGTACGATTCCCCCAACCTGTACCTTTACGCCGGGACTCCCGCAAGCTCTGTATGGAGAAGCTATTACGGCACCGGAACCCACGGTTCCTCATCCGCCGCTGTTCCGGGCTTTGCCCTTTCAGTGCACCCTAATCCTGTTTCGAGCGGAATGGCCTCGGTGAGCTTCAGCCTTCCCTCGACGGGAGTGGTCAGCATCTCTCTGTTCGACGTCACGGGGAGACTTGCGGGCTCCGTCTCCTGTCAGCTTCTGTCTGAAGGCGCTCACAGCGTTCCGATTTCCACCGCCTCCCTCTCGCCGGGTGTCTATTTTGCCCGGCTCGAGCACCTTGGTGAATCCTCCACCGTCCGTATGGTGGTGACAAGGTAGGCTGTACCAGCCCCGGGCCGGTCCTCTCCGGCCCGGGGATCCCAAGACGGACGCCGGCAACCGGGCATACTGCCGCGTGTTTGCTTTTGAGCCGCAGCTTTGGTACGTTCCCGGCAGTGCTTCCACCGGAAAGGCATTCGTTGAAACAGGCCCCCGAGTTCATACTCAGAGCCGTCTCCTGCGGGGAGCTTTGCGGAGGATTTCAAGGGTCCGTCCTGGTGGCGGACATCTGCGGCTTCACTTCCCGTTTTCAGGGGATGGCCGATCTGGGGGCGGAAGGCGCCGAAAGGATCTCCCGGGAGGTCAGTGCGACCCTGTCCGGCGTTGTCCTTGCCTGCTCCGCTCAAGGAGGCTGCCCTGTGTCCTTCGCCGGCGACGCTGTAACAGTTTTGTTCCCCTCAGGGCCCGAGGCGGCCGGGGCGGCTTGCGAAAGCATCGCCCGGCTGGCTTCCTGTGATTCTCTCCCGCTGAAGACTTCCGTGGGTTCAGGAACCATTCTGTGGGATGTGATACCGATGGACGAATGGACGTTCTTCAGTTTTCAGGGTTCGGCTCTCAGCGCAGCCGCCGGAGGTCCTTTCTCCAGCGCGGATACGGGGACAGCAGTCTTCAGCCGTTCTTCGGGAGTGGCTCCCCTTCTGGTGTTCCTGCCGCCTGATCTGTTCGGTACGGCTGCCGTCAACGAGTTCAGGCAGGTGGCAAGCATCTTCGTCTCCCTTGAGAATCGCAGCGGGAGCAGCTGTCCCAGGGCCTTCCAGGAGCTGGTGCTCCGGATGGCGGGAGAGCTTGGTGGTTTTGTATCGGGCATGGAAGCCGGGGCCGAAGGTCACAGGATGCTGGTGGTGTTCGGTGCTCCGGTGACCCGGGAGGACGATCCGCTGCGGGCCGACGCCTTTCTCAGCCGGGTGTTCGCCGGGGCTTCGGGCAGGGTGCGCGCCGGAGCCGCGACAGGGCTGGTTTTCAGCGGAACCGTCAACACACCTTTGCTTTCCGCCTACACGGTGCTCGGTCCTTCGGTCAACCTGGCTGCGAGGCTTCACGACGCTGCCTCCTGGAACAGCGTGTTCGGCGACACAGCCTTCAACGCGGCTTCCCGACTGGGTATCAGGAGGGAAAGGGAGCTGTCGCTCAAGGGTTTTCCGTCGGATGTCCGGACACTGGTCCTTTCGCCATGGAAGCACCGCGTGGAATCCCGGGAAGCTGCGCCTCCTCTCATTGAGAGGGATGGCGTTCTTGAGGAGATAGGCACTCTCCTTTCGGAAAGGGGGTCCTCGGTCCTCCTGCTGGGAGACACCGGGATGGGCAAGACCAGGCTTTCCGAGGAGTATCACTCAAGGTGCGGCAATGCTTTCGTCATGAACCTGAGATGCCGCAGCCTTCCGGCGGCAGGGGCCGACATCTTCGCGTCATGGTTCGGCGAATGGCTGGGGGAGCAGGGGAGACAGGAAGGCCTGCCGGCGTTCAAGGAGAAGCTATACGGTTTCATTGACCGTTTGGAGGAGCTGCCTGAGCCTTCAGCCGGTGAGATAGCCGATGAGCTCCTTCGAGCCGAGTCCGTTCTCGCGGCCCTGGTGGGGCTCGACTGGGAGCGCTCACTGTACCAGGGGCTTGATCCGCAGGGCAGGTTCGCAAACACTGTGGCGGTGATCGCGGCCTTCGTACGGGGAAGATCCCTCCTTGGGCGTGCGATACTGGTGATCGACGATCTACAGTGGATCGACCCCGATTCCATGAAGCTCCTCGAGTCGGTCCTCGCGGAATTGGGGGATGACCGTCCGCCGGTCCTGATGCTGTCCAGGCCCGACTCGCCGCCGGTTCCCGTTGTCCCGGGCCTTTTGCCGGTGAGGATGGACCTGCAGCCGCTCTCAAGAGAGGGCTGCCGCTCCTTCCTGAAGTGGAGCCTTGGGCGTCTCCCTTCCGAACAGCTGCTTGAATGGTTCCATGTTAGGACCGAGGGCATCCCTTTCTTCATGGAGCAGTACGCGGGAATGCTTGAATCCGCCGAAGCACCTCCGGACGAGGAGAGGTTCCCCGGCACCCTCCATGCCATTCTGGTGGCCAGGCTCGACAGGCTGGCACCCGGACTGCGCCGCGCCGTCCTCGGTGCAAGCATCCTCGGCAGGGAGTTCGACGGAGAGGTGCTTCACTGCCTTCTGCCCGATGAGAACCCGGAAGGGCTTCTGGAAAAGGGAATCAGGGAAAGGATATGGAGGCGCTCATCCGACGGCGGGTACAGTTTCGTTCACATCCTCCTGCGGGAAGCGGCTTACAGGTTACAGCTCTCCACCGAGCGCGTGGCACTGCATTCCCTGGCAGCCGATGCAATGGCCGGCCTGTTGGGCGCGAAGGCCGAGAAGGCAGGGATGATCGCCCATCAGATGGAATCGGCCGGCAGGTACCCTGAAGCATCACGATGGTACATGAAGGCGGGTGAGCATTCCCTCTCCAGAAGGATGAACACCGCCTTCCTGCTTCAGATGGAAAAGGTGCTCGAGCTTTCCTCCGAAAGCCCGCTCAGGCTGGGAGCCTACCGCATGGTGTTCGACCTTCACCTTTCACAGGGTGATCTGGAAAAAGCCGAAGAGACACTGAAAAGGGTGGCTTCAGACCCTGACCTTGATGCCCGGAGCATGGCGACCCTGAGCCTGATGCGGGCCAACCTGTTCATAAGTATGGGCAGACCCCGGGAAGCCATGGACCACCTTGAAGGGATCGAGGAGGCTGATCCGTCGCTTAGGCCGGAGGTGATGCACCTCATGGGGCGGGTCCTGGTACTCGAGGGCAGGGCCGAGGATGCCAGGGACATGCTGCTCAGCGTGTACAGCGAGTTCCGGTCCGGCTCCCCCGGCGAAAGGCTTCTGGCCCACAAGGCGCTGGGAAACGGCTGCGGCTGCATGATCAGGCTTCAGAGCGGTCTGGAGGAAGCCGAGAAGGGCCTCACGCAGGTGCTGGAGTACGCAAGGGAAACGGGCAACCTTCTCATGGAAACCCTCTGTGTGGGCAACCTGGCCCTTGTGTACAAGTATCTTCCGGCAAGGCTCGAGGATGCCATGAACATGACCAGGCTGCACATCGATCTTGCCCGGAGGACCGGCAGCAGGTTGGTGGAGCTTCAGGCCCTGGGCAATCTGGGAGCCCTGATGGAGAGGGTGGAGCCTTCCGGGGAAGCCCTGAGGCTCTTGAAAGAGGCGGTTGAGCTTGCCAGGAAACATGGGGGCGCTGACACCGTAACCATCTCCATGGCCAATCTGGCCAGCGCCTACGGTAGAGTGCACAGGTATGAGGAAGCGGTGGCGCTGTTTCAGGAGATACTCAGGATCTGCGAGCAGGAGGGGCTGGGGCTTCACCGCCCCGACTACGCAGTGGAACTGGCCCATGTGTATATGGACATGGGCAGGGTGGGCGACGCCGAGAAGCTGATGCGGCAGGTTCTCGAGTGGGATGTGGCCGATGATTACTTCGTTTACATCTCCTGCGCCAGGGGGCGCCTTCTCACCCTTCTTGGAAGGAAAGCCGAGGCCGGATCCATTCTCAGGGATGCACTGGCAGTGGCGGATGCCCAACTGGAAAGGTTCGACCTTCTCAGGCAGCTCTATCTGACCGCAGGCGACCCGGATGTCTTCCGGGAGTGTCTGGAGACAGGCGAACACCTCCAGGAAGCCCTGCCCCATTGGGATATGGCGGTCAAGCTGGATGACTTGAGGGCGCTCGCCCCTGCGGCCCGGGCTGAAAGCGGCGAATGACGGTCTTTCCGTAATGGGTATGCGCCCGTATCCGGTATCCTGTCCGGCGGACCGCCCTCACTGAGGATCTCTTTCGTCCCCTGACTATTGCGCGATTCCTTCCGGGGGGGTAGTTTTCAGCCGGACGGGACGGGAGGGTCATGCGGCGTGCGCCGCCCTGGTGGTGGTCTGATTTCATGAAAGGCTTCGCATGGGTGTTCATCTTGTCACCGGAGGCGCCGGCTTCATCGGCTGCAATATCGTACGGGAGCTTCTTGCCAGGGGTGAAGAGGTAAGGGTCCTTGACAACTTCTCCACAGGGCACAGGAGGAACCTTGAGGACGTTTCATCCCATGTGGAGGTAGTTGAAGGCGACATACGAAGCTTTCACATCGTTCAGCAGGCCATGAAGGGCGTGGAGGTGGTGTTCCATCAGGGGGCGCTCCCTTCGGTTCCACGATCCATCGCCGATCCCATAACCTCCAACGAGGTCAATGTGGGCGGCACGCTGAACATCCTTCATGCCGCCGTGGATGCGGGAGTCCGCAGGGTGGTCTTCGCATCCTCCTCATCCATCTACGGCAACTCGCCATGCGAGGTCAAGGACGAGAGCCTCACCCCCATGCCGCTCTCCCCCTACGCTGTCAGCAAACTGGCGGGTGAGGCATACTTCCAGGTCTTTCACCGGATATACGGCCTTGAGACAGTGGCCCTGCGCTACTTCAATGTGTTCGGCCCCTTTCAGGACCCCTACAGCCCGTATTCAGCGGTGATCCCTCTGTTCATCAGGGCGTTCCGGGAGGGCAGGGCGCCCCTCATCAACGGCTCAGGCCAGCAGAGCAGGGACTTCACGTTCGTAGCGAATGTGGTGCATGGCAACATGCTTGCCGCGGAGGCTCCTGACGCCCCTGGCAGGGTGATCAACATCGCCTGCCACGGCTCAGTGACGGTCAACAGCCTGGCTGCCCAGATCGCCAGCCTGGTGGGCCGACCCGACATCGCTCCCGTACACCGCGATGCCCGTCCCGGCGACGTCATGCATTCCTGCGCGTCCATCGCCCTTGCCGGGAAGCTCCTCGGGTACAGCCCCATTGTGCCGTTCGAGGAAGGTCTCGCCCGGACGGTTTCCTGGGAGGGTTTCGAATAACAAGGGGCTGATACCGGTCATTCGGCAAGCTCCGTTCCAAGGTGATACCCGGAAGCCTTGGCAAGGGATCGCAGTTCCTCCAGCTTTGCTTTGACCAGGGTTGCGTCCCGAAACTGGTGTTCCAGCAAAATGGCCCCTGCTCTGACCCTCGCCCGAATCCTCCCCTCAGCCGATGCTCTCAGAACAGCTTCGACCCTGTCCACAACGGACAGGACCTCGGGCGTAATGATGATGTTCTCCTCGAGCCTCGTCGCCAGGCATGAGTTTGCCGGGCGGTCGGGGTCGGGCATTCCCAGCGTCCTTCCCAGGTTCCTTACATCGGCCTTGGTCATTCCGGCGGCGGCCAGGGGATGGATCACCCCCTCCTCCACGGCGGCCCGCAGTCCCGGGCGGAACGCTGCGGTGTCGTCAAGGTTCGTTCCGTCGGCAAGGTTGCTTACTCCCAGACGGCATGCCTCCCGCCTGGCCGCGGAGTAGATCAGTTTCTTGCACAGGTAGCACCTGTCCGGCGTGTTCAGCGCTATTCCGGGGTTCCCCATCAGGTTCACACCGAAGCTCACGTGCCTTACGCCCAGTGAAGAGGAAAGCCTTTTCGCCGATTCCAGGGCACCGCACGGCATGAAAGGGGTTTCGGCAGTAAGCGCCAGTGTTCCCCCGGCGCCCGTGATCCTGGCCGAAGCCCTCAGCAGGACCTCGCTGTCGCATCCCCCCGAGACAAGCACTCCAAGGGGGGCAAGGGCTTCAAGGATGATTCCCAGTTCCGTTCCCGTCATTTTCCCGTCCCTTCCGCAGGAAGTATGATAATCCATCACAATTCCACCCGCTTCAAGGAGTGCTGATGAAAACAGCGTTCTTCAACCCGGCGTCGGGCGTATCCGGGGACATGGTGCTCGGTTCACTGGTGGACTGCGGTCTGCCGGTCTCTGATCTTTGCCGTGAGCTAGGCGTCCTTGGTCTTCAAGGCTGGAGCCTGGAGAGCTCCGCTGTGACACGCGGCGGCATACGGGGAACCCACGTCCGGGTCTCCGTTCCCTGTGAGAATGTCCACAGGCATCTTTCCGATATCACAGGGATGATCGGCTCCTGTGATCTCGATCCCTGGGTCAAGGAGAAGAGCATCCTGGCGTTTACGCTGCTTGCGCAAGCCGAGGCCCATGCCCATGGCGTGGCCGTGGAAGAGGTCCACTTCCACGAGGTGGGGGCGATGGACGCCATACTGGACGTGGTCGGCTCCTTTGCCGGGCTCAGGCTCCTGGGGGTCGAACGGGTATGCTCGGCACCTGTGGCCCTGGGAACCGGAACGGTCCGGTGCGCCCACGGCACGATGCCTGTACCTGTTCCCGCAGTGGTCCGGCTGCTTCTGGGCATACCCGTGGTTCGAACAGGCGTGCCCTGCGAGCTCGCCACTCCCACCGGTGCCGCGATCCTTCGGGCTGCCGTGGAGGAGTGGGACTGCTCTCCTTCCATGATTGGGCATGTTTCAGGAATGGGAGCCGGATCAAGGGACATCCCCGGTACTGCCAACATGCTCGGTGTCGTCATTGGCCAGGACAGCCCCTTCGGGGACCGGTCGCTGGTGCTTGAAACAATTGTTGACGACATGGAGCCCAGGCTCTGGCCGGAGCTCTCCAGCGCCCTTCAGGAATCGGGAGCCCTTGACGTCTGGTGTGTGCCCTGTCTGGGCAGGAAGGGGCGCCCGGCTCTCTCGGTGGTCGTCATCGCCCGGGAGCAGGACCGTTCAGGCCTTCTCGATGTGCTGTTCAGGAACTCCACGACCCTGGGCGTGAGGGAGAGGTACGAATCCAGGGTCGCGTTGGCACGGGAGTTCAGAACCGTCCGGACCCCTTGGGGCACGGTCTCGGTGAAACTCGGGCTCTGGAGGGGAGAGGTGGTGAACGCAATGCCGGAGTTCACGGACTGTCATGCACTTGCGGAAGCTTCCAGCGTCCCTGTGAAAGCTGTCCTTGACTGCGCCAGGGGTCTTGCGGCGGAGTTGCTCGATGTCTGACCAACGGCATGCCGCGCTGGAGGACGTTCTCAGATCTGCCGTCCTGTCCCCGGGAGAAGCCATGGAGATGCTTCGCAGGATGGGGCAGGATGACCTTGGATTCAGCCGGGTTGACTGGGTGCGCGGCTCCCTGGCGGTGCTTCCCGAGGTCGTTCTTGGGCAGGGGAAGACACTCGGGCAGGTGAAATCCATCGCTTCCTCACTGTATGAGCGGAGCGGTCTTGCGATAGTCTCCAGGGTTTCTCCAGCCATGGGTATCGGGCTTCAGAAGGCTTTTCCCTCCGGTACACTGCACAGGAGCGAGAGGTTGTTCGTGCTTGGCAGCTTTACCGGTCACGTTGCTCCTGAGGAGGGCAGCGTCGCTGTTGTCACTGCCGGTACATCAGACCTCTCCGCAGCCGGCGAGGCGGCCGTGGTACTCAGCACCATGGGGGTCTCGGTCGACCTGGTCAGCGATGTGGGAGTGGCCGGGATACACCGACTTGCCCCTGTCCTTCCCCGGATCCTTGAGGCTTCCGTATGCATAGTCTGCGCGGGGATGGACGCCGCCCTGGTAAGTGTGGTAGGGGGGCTGTTCCCCGGACCTGTTGTGGCGGTACCCGTGAGTACGGGGTACGGGGCCTCGCTGGGCGGCTTTACCGCCCTGTTATCCTCCCTGTCATCATGCAGCCCCGGAGTGAGCGTGGTGAACATAGACAACGGCATCGGAGCCGCGGCATGCGCTCTCCGCATCCTCAGGGGTTCCTTCAGGGCGGTGTGATCCCTCCGGTGTATATTCCCATCTTGCCAGGGTATTGTTTTCCCTCAGTCTTTCAGGAGAAGGCATCATGAAGGCAGTCAACAGGGGATCGTTCCCGATTCTCATCGTGAGCGGAGAGATAGGATCCCAGACCCTGGAGGGGAGAAGGGTCAGGGCGATTGCGGAAAAGCTGGAGAACTCCGGTTTCACCGTTCTCAAGGCCCAGAACTGTACCGACGGCCTCAGCGACTTCCATACCCATCCGAACCTTGGTTGCGCGGTGGTGGACTGGAACATGGAAACCGACACCCCGCAGGATTTTCTCAGGGGGATCAGACGATTCAGCGACGTGCTGCCTGTCCTGCTGATGACCGACAGGTTCAGCGTCGAGAAGCTTCCCATCGGTATCCTGAGAGAGATAGACGGATACATCTGGCTCGCCGAGGACACCCCTGACTTCATAGCCGGAAGGATAGAGAAGGCCGCCCTTTCATACATTGAAGGGATCCTGCCAGTCTTCTTCCGTGAACTGGTGAAGTACGCCGAGGAGTACCGCTACTCATGGCACACCCCCGGGCACATGGGCGGGGTGGCCTTCATGAAAACACCCGCCGGGAAAGTGTGCTTCGATTTCTTCGGCGAGAACATGTTCCGGGCCGACCTTTCGGTGTCGGTGCCTGAACTGGGCTCGCTTCCTGACCACCAGGGTCCTATCGGGGCCGCCGAGAGACATGCCGCCAGGGTTTTCAACGCCAGCCAGACATTTTTCGTCACCAACGGGTCCAGCGCCGCCAACCTGATGGTGTGGAACTCCATGGTGACCAAGGGCGACGTGGTGGTGGTTGACCGTAACTGCCACAAAAGCATCAACCACGCCATAATCTTGAGCGATGCCATCCCCGTTTACTTCAAACCCACCCGGAACCCCTACGGGACCATCGGCCCCATTTCACTCGGCGAGTTCCATCGCGACGCCATCAGGGCCAAGGTGGAGGAGTGCCCGCTCATATCCGACAAGAGCGCTCCGGTTCGTCTGGCGGCCATTACCAACAGCACATATGACGGCCTGTGCTACAACACGGTGCGAATCACCGAAGCTTTGGCGGATACCGTCGAGGGGATACACTTCGACGAGGCATGGTTCGCCTACGCCCACTTCCATCCTCTTTACCGCGGGCACTACGCCATGACCCCCCGCAGCGATGACGAAGAACCCAGGATGCCTGTTTTCGCCACCCAGTCAACACACAAGACACTGGCTGCCCTTTCTCAGGCGTCAATGGTCCATTACCGCGACGGCTCCCAGAGGAGGATAGACCCTGACATCTTCAACGAAGCGTACCTGATCCACAGCTCCACATCCCCTCAGTACGGCATGATAGCAACTTTGGATGTATCCACGCAGATGATGGAGGGCAAGGCCGGGGTCAGGATGATGCAGGAGGCCCTGCGGGAGCCGGTCGTGTTCCGGAAGACAATGGCGTCCATCAACAGCGAGATAATGCACTCCGAGTCGGACTCAGCCAGGAAATGGTGGTTTACCGCGTGGCAGCCCGAGAACCTGCTTGAGGTGGAGGACAGGAAGCTGCTTGCCGAGCAGGATTGGTGGATACTGAAGGCATCGGACTCATGGCACATGTTCACGGGAGTTGACGACGGCGGGATAATGCTTGATCCCTTCAAGGTCACGCTTGCCACTCCCGGTATCACCCGGGAGGGAACACTGGACCAGTGGGGGATTCCGGCGGCCATAGTGACGAAATGGCTCAGATCCCGGGGTATCATGGTCGAGAAGACCGGCCACTACTCCTGGCTGCTCCTTTTCAGCATAGGCATCACCAAGGGCAAGTCGGGAACGCTTCTCGCCGAGCTGTTCCGGTTCAAGGAACTCTACGACGAGGACGTTGAGCTCGAGGAGATCCTGCCCGAACTTGTGAAGAGCCATCCCGAAGAGTACGGCGAAATGACTATCCAGCAGCTCTGCATGAGAATGCACGCATTTCTCCGGGAGTACAAGCTGGTTGACGGCATGCTCTCCTGCTTCAGGACCCTGCCCAGGCAGGCCATGACCCCGGCCCAGGCATATCGCGAAATGGTGAGGGGTCAGGTGGAGAGGGTGGGCATAAGGTCCCTCGAAGACAGGGTCGTGGCCGTCCAGGTGGTCCCTTATCCCCCGGGCATTCCCATAATCATGCCCGGAGAGATGATAACGGGAGAGACCAGGCACATAGTGGATTACCTCGCGGCGGTTGAAGAGCTGGAAACGATGTTCCCCGGCTTCGAGGGCGAGATCCATGGGGTCCACAAAGTTCGCGACGACGAGGGTGTCAACCGCTTCCAGATCTACTGCCTGAAGTGAATTGAGGGACACCATACTAAATTATCTTTAGTTGTCTTGAATGATTTATCAATATTGTTAAGGCTTGGCTTTAACATTCTTCATAACCATACGAGCGCATGAACTCTCGACGGGTGAAACTGTGTGATCCGAGCGCGTTGTGAGACCTTTCCGTCCGACGGAGGAGGGATCTCGTGTTGATCACTCACCTGATCACCTTCATTTGTAACGGGATCATCCAAGGCCCTGCATGGCGCTCGGGTATCTTCCGGAT
>CAZIPI010000029.1:0-25320 GCA_964541235.1 uncultured bacterium
CACAGCCTTGGGCTGAAGGAGGACAGCTCCATCGTGGCTTGGGGGGCCAACGGCGCTGGACAGTGCGATGTTCCTGAACCGAACGAGGGTTTCGTGGCAGTTGCAGCGGGAGCGTACCACAGCCTCGGATTGAAGGGGGACGGCTCCATCGTGGAGTGGGGATCGGGATTAGGAGCTCCTGAACCGAATAGTGGCTTTGTGGCAGTTGCGGGGGGATACTTGCACAGCCTCGGGCTGAAGGGAGACGGCTCCATCGTGGCGTGGGGTGGATGGGGATATGGAGTGCCTGAACCGAACAGCGGTTTCGTAGCGGTTGCGGGGGGAGGCTACCACAGCCTTGGGTTGAAGGAAGACGGCTCGATCGTAGGATGGGGTTGGAACGACTGGGGCCAGTGCACTCCCCCATCACCCAACAGCGGTTACATAGCGGTTACAGGTGGGTTTTTTCACAGCCTCGGACTGAAGGGAGACGGCTCCATCGTGACGTGGGGACGGAACCACTACGGCCAGTGCAGTGTTCCTCCTCCGAACAGTGGTTTTGTGGCGGTTGCGGCGGGTGGAATGCACAGCCTGGGTCTCCGGGAGATCAGCACCGGGGTCGAAGATGAAGGGTTTACCGGGGGTTTCATCCAGATCCGCTCCGTTGCCCCGAACCCCTTCCCGGCCACAACCAATATCACCATTGCCCTTCCTGCTCCGGGTCCTGTTCAACTGGATGTATTCGACCTTGCGGGAAGGTGCGTGAGCACCCTGCTGAACCAGACCTTGCCAGCCGGGAACCACACCGCAGCCTTCGACGGGTCGGAACTCCCTCCGGGGGTGTACCTGGTTCGTCTGACCATCGGTTCGGAATGCGCCACGGCAAAGGTGGTACTGGTCAGGTAGTTGGTTACCAGCTAGTTGGGCCGCTGTTTCGGCAGCGGCCCTTTCTCATGGTCATTCAAGTATCTGGTTATCAGCAAGATGTGCCCTTGTTCCCTGTATTCGACCGTTCTGAGAGATACAACATGCCTTCCTGGCTGGAGCGCCAGTAAATGTTCCCCTTGGATGCATGAGAAAGTGCAGCATACTAAGGTTTCTCGTTGCTGAGTCATGTTCATGCAAAGTCAACTACCGGGCACCAGCTTGAGACTCATTTGCATGGCCGTGCCTTCCTGGTCCATATAGACGAGAACCAGTTTCATCTCACTGCTTATTCGTCGCTCTTATACGAATTCTCTGCGGATGCCGTGGAAAGTCTTCTGCGTCCTCCGGCATCCCTGATGTCCTGCCCGAGCTTTCGCATGTCCCAACGGACGGGCAGCGGAACGGCCTGAGCACCGCCGAAGCTTTGCATTCCTGCGTTTCCAGAAACATTGCCGGGCAACGGTCCTCAGTGTATCTTTCCCTCTCCAAGGCTGGAGTTCAAACCCTGGCACCCTGATGCCGAAAGAGGTCAATGGCCGGTTCCACAGGCGCCGTTCTTGTTGTGGGAGGAGGGATCGGAGGGATCCAGGCGGCCCTGGACCTGGCTGATTCTGGCTTCAAGGTCTATCTCGTCGAGAAGCTGGGAGCCATCGGCGGGGTCATGGCGGGTCTGGACAAGACTTTCCCCACCAACGACTGCTCGATGTGCATCATGTCGCCGAAGCTGGTGGAATGCGGAAGGCATCTGAACGTTCAGGTTCTTACGAATGCCGAGCTTGTGAGCCTGGAGGGTACACCTGGCTCCTTCACCGCCGTCGTCCGGCAGCAGGCCAGGTTCGTGGATCCCGACAGGTGCACGGGGTGCGGCGAGTGCGCCGCCAAGTGCCCTGTGAAGCTGCCCGACCCTTTCAACGGAGGTCTGAGCCAGAAGAAGGCCATTTTCCGGCTGTACGAACAGGCCTATCCGCCGTCCTTCGAGATCGATCCGGATAGCTGCAGGCAGTGCGGTGTCTGCGCAAGGGTCTGCGGCGCCGGGGCGGTTGACCTCCGGATGGGTCCCAGGAGGCTGGAGGTCAAGGTCGGGGCGGTGATCGTATGCACAGGCTACGAGACCTTCGACGCCACTCTCCTTGCCAACTACGGCTACGGGGTCTTTCCCAATGTGGTAACCAGCATGGAGTTCGAGAGGATGCTCAGCGCCTCGGGCCCCTACAGGGGAGAACTCCTGCGGCCTTCGGACGGCAGCCACCCCCGGAGGATCGCCTGGATACAGTGCGTTGGTTCCAGGGATACACACCGGGTGAACAGGGACTACTGCTCGTCCGTATGCTGCACATATGCCATCAAGGAGGCTGTGGTGGCCAGGGAGCACGGGTGCCCCGGGCTTGAGACGACCATCTTCCACATAGACATCAGGACATTCGGGAAAGGGTTCGAGAGGTATTACCAGAGGGCGGCCACCGAGCACGGAGTGAGGTTCGTCAGGTCAGAGATACACAGGGTTTACGAAGACGGGTCCGGCGGTCTTATCCTGCGGTTCCCCGAGAACGGGGCCATAAGGGAGGAGGTTTACGACCTTGTGGTCCTCTCCGTGGGGATGGCCCAGAGTGCCGCCTCGAGGGAGCTGGCGGGCAGGCTGGGAATTGAGCTGGACAGGCACGGCTTCTGCAGCACCGGGTGCTTCACGCCGGTGAGAACCTCTGTGCCCGGGGTGTTCGCCGCCGGGGCCTTCACCGGTCCCAAGGACATTCCGGAAACGGTGATGGGCGCCAGCGCCGCCGCCGCTGAGGCTGCTGCATTATTGGCGTCCGCACGCCACACCCTCACCTGTGAAAGGACCTACCCCCCCGAAACGGAAGTACTGGGCAGGAAGCCCAGGATAGGGGTATTCGTCTGCAACTGCGGCATCAACATAGGCGGAGTGGTGAGCGTTCCCGAGGTCAGGGAGTACGCCGAGGGTCTTCCGAACGTGGTCCTGGCGGAGGAGATGCTGTTCGCCTGCTCCCAGGACAGCCAGGGCAGGATCAGGGAGCTGATCCAGCGCCACGGGCTGAACCGGGTGGTGGTGGCGGCCTGCACCCCGAGGACCCATGAACCCCTTTTCATGGAAACCCTGAGAGAGGCCTGCCTTAACGGGTACCTGTTCGAGATGGCCAACATCCGTGATCAGTGCGCCTGGGTGCACCAGGGTGAGCCTCTCGAGGCGACCAGGAAGGCAAAGGACCTCGTGCGCATGTCGGCGGCCAGGGCCAGGCTCAAGAGACCCCTGTTCCGGACCCCGGTCCAGGTGAACCGGTCAGCCCTTGTGGTGGGCGGCGGAGTGGCCGGGATGGTGAACGCCCTGGCCATAGCGGGCCAGGGGTACGAAGTCCACATCGTGGAGAAGGAGCCGTTCCTGGGCGGCAACGCACGCAACCTTCATTCCACCATCGAAGGCCATGACATACAGGCTTACCTCAGCGGTCTTGTCAGGGAAGTCACCGAGGATCCCCTAATCAGTGTTCACACCGGGGCGCGGATCACCGGGTCCGGCGGCTTCGTGGGCAACTTCGTCACCACAATAGAGAACACGCTGGACGGCTCGCCAAGCCAGATCCAGCACGGCGTCGCGGTGATCGCAACCGGGGGTGAGGCGTACCGGACCCGGGAATACCTATACGGCAGCAGCGGCAGGGTGTTCTCGCTGCTGGAGCTGGAGAGGGAGATGGCCACGGGGAATCCCGATGTGCTGTCCGCCCGCAACGTGGTCCTGGTGCAGTGCGTCGGCTCAAGGGAGCCGGACAGGCAGTACTGCAGCAGAACATGCTGCGGCAAGTCCGTCAAGACGGCTCTTGAACTAGTGAGGGTGAACCCCGGCGTCCGGGTTTACGTTCTATACCGCGACATGAGGACGTACGGCTTTCTGGAGCAGTACTACCTCGAGGCCAGGGAGAAGGGGGTGCAGTTCCTCAGGTACGACCCCGAGTGCAAGCCCTCGGCGGAAGCGGTGGTGAGGGAAGGCAGGGAGTGCGTCAGGATCGTGGTGAAGGATACGATACTGGACCGGGAGTTTTCGATAGACGCCGATGTCCTGGGGCTCGCCACCGCCATCGTCCCCCCCGGGGGCAACAGGGAGGTGGCCGGATTGTTCAAGGTTCCCCTGAACGAGGACGGCTTCTTCATGGAGGCCCACGTCAAGCTTCGCCCGGTGGATTTTCCATCGGAGGGCGTCTTCGTCTGCGGCCTCGCCCACAGCCCCAAGCTCATAACGGAGAGCATCGTTCAGGCCAAGGCCGCCGCTTCAAGGGCCGCTGTTGTGCTTGGCAGCAAGGCGCTGCAGGCAGGCGGCACGGTGAGCGTCATTGACGGGGACAGGTGCAGCGGGTGCGGGATGTGTGTTGAAATGTGCCCTTATGGAGCCATTGACCACTCCGCTTCGGAACGCAAAGCGGTGATCAACGAGGCTCTCTGCAAGGGCTGCGGGGTGTGCGCTTCATCCTGCCGCTGCGGTGCGGTGGACATAAAGGGTTCCACCGACAGCGAGATACACGCTGTGATACACAACAGCGTTCTTCAGGGGTGGTGATGGAGAACCACGCGGGGACCGGAGCCGACCGGGGCTGGGAGCCCAGGATAGTGGCGTTCCTCTGCAACTGGTGCAGTTACGCCGGGGCGGACCTGGCGGGGGTGGGAAGGCTGCAGTACCCGCCTGGTGTCAGGATCATCCGTGTTCCCTGTTCCGGAAGGATCAACCCCTTCTTCATCATATCGGCCTTCCAGAAGGGGGCCGACGGGGTCCTGGTGAGCGGCTGCCATCCGGGCGACTGCCACTACATCAGCGGGAACTACATCGCCAGAAGGAAGTTCGCCCTTCTCAGGAGCCTGCTTGCGCATGTGGGGATAGAGGAGGGAAGGCTTCACTTCACATGGATCTCGGCCTCGGAGGGGGGGAAGTTCGCCGGAGTCGTGGCTGCGGTAACCGATACCGTCAGGGCACTGGGTCCCGCGAGGCAGATGGTGAAGAGTTACACATGGGAGTGAACAGGGCCGAGAGACAAAGGATCGTCCGCCGGGAAGCCCGGAGGCTTCTGGACGAGGGCCTTGTGGGGACCGTTATAGGCTTCGGGAACGGTCCGTTGCCTTTGGCCGCAGTGCCGTGCTTCATCACGCACGGCGCAGGCGCCGACGGACTTGTATGGAACTCGTTCTGTGGCGGCAACCTGGCCAGGTATCTGCTCCGCCGGCAGGGAAGGGTGGGGATCGTGGCCAAGGGCTGCGACACCCGGGCCATTGTGGAGCTGGTGAAGGAGAAGCAGCTCCGCAGGGAGGACATAGAAGTGATAGGCGTTCCCTGCGAAGGGATGATTGACGCCGGCCTGATCCGCCGCCTCTTCCCGGAAGGCCCGGTCGAGACCGTCGAGGACAGGGACGGGGAGCTGGTGATGACCTGCGGAAAGCGATGCCTCACGGTTCCCAGGGATGAGTACCTTCGCCCGGACTGCAGGGAATGCCAGGGAAGGAACCCGGTGATCCATGATGTGCTGGCCGGTGAGCAGGTCCCGGAGATCGGGGGCGGCACGTACGGCGATGTTGACAGGTTCGCCGCCATGCCGCCGGATGAAAGGTGGGCCTGCGTCACCGGCGAGATGAGCCGCTGCATACGATGTTACGCCTGCAGGAACGCGTGCCCGCTCTGCTACTGCCCCCGGTGCTTCGCAGACTCGACCCAGCCTCAATGGGTGGGCAGGGGTGCTTCCGGTGCCGATACTCTCGCCTTCCACCTCATGCGCACCCTGCATCTTGCGGGAAGGTGTGTGGAGTGCGGAGCGTGCAGCGCGGCATGTCCCATGGAGATAGACATCAGGGTCCTGGGACGCAGGATGTCCGCTGACGTGGCCAGGATGTTCGACTACCGCCCCGGTCTGGATCCCGAAGCGCCGGCGCCCCTCTCCAGCCACAGGCCGGACGACCCTGAGGATTTCATGCTGGACGGTTCAAGGTGCGGGGGAGTGAGCTGATGGAACCCATGTTCATAGGCAGGGATCACGTCGCCAGCCTTCTGGACGCCCTGATGGAAGGGTACACCGTGGTGGCCCCGGTGGAGAGGAAAGGCCCGGCCGTATTCGACCGACTTGCATCCGGTTCGGAGGCGGCCCTCTCCTTTACCGCAAGCGCCGCCTCTCTAAAGGAGGCGGTCATGCCCCGGCTCGAAACCCTGCTCTCCCTCGACGGGGACGGAAGCCACCTGTCCGTTCAGGCTCACACAGGCCGGCGAAGGCCGCTTATCCTGTTCGGTTCACGCCCCTGCGACGCCAGGGGGTTCAAGTATCTCGACGAGGTGTTCCTGAACGGGCCCGACCCCGACATCTACTACCGCAACAGGCGTGAGTCCCTTCTGATCGTGTCCATTGGCTGCCGCGAACCCCTTGGAACCTGCTTTTGCACCACCACGGGGGGCGGCCCGATGTCCACCGAGGGCTCGGACGTATTCCTGGTGGGGCTAGACAGCGGTTACCAGGTACAGGCTGTGACCGGGAAGGGCGCCGCCCTGCTGAATGATCCGGCGTTCAAGAGGTTTCTGAACCCCGCTGCTTCCGTCTGTGAGCCGGGCTCGCCCCGGGCGGAGGTCAGCCCGGGGATCACGCCTGCCGGCCTGAAGGAGATGCTCGACGCGGGGTTCGTTTCCCACCGATGGCTCGATCTCACCGGGAAGTGCCTGAGTTGCGGCGTCTGCACCTTTTTGTGCCCGACGTGCCACTGCTTCGACCTGGTGGACGAGGAGGGGCTGGGAGTGAAGGTCAGGAACCGCATCTGGGACTCCTGCCAGTTCCCCTGTTTCACCGAGCAGGCCTCAGGGCACAACCCCAGACCCACCAGCCTTGAAAGGTACAGGCAGCGAGTGATGCACAAGTTCAGCTACAGTCTGGACAAGTACGGCATGGCGGGGTGCGTGGGGTGCGGACGCTGTGTCCGGCAGTGCCCCGTGGGCCTGGACATCAGGCAGGTGCTGCTCTCCTTCCACGAAGGCGGGGGGGAATGAGGAACACCTACCTGCCGCTGCCCATGAAGGTGGAGAAGAGCGTTCTCGAGACCGTTGACGGAAGCATCAGGACCATATCGCTTTCGCCGGCAGGCGACGCGGGCGGCGAGGGTCTCCCGTTCGTTCCCGGGCAATTCGCGGAACTTTCACTTCTGGGTCTCGGTGAAGCTCCGTTCGGCATCGCCTCGTCGCCCACTGACCCCGGTGTTCTGGACTTCACCGTGAGCAGGGTCGGCGTTGTGACCTCGGGGCTGCACGATCTTGAACCCGGAGACGCAGTGGGCCTGAGAGGCCCCCTGGGAAACGGGTACCCCCTGCACCTGCTTCAGGGCGGGGATGTTCTCCTTGTCGGGGGCGGTTTCGGGTTCTCCACCCTCAGGTCACTCACCCGGTACGCCATCCACCCCGTGAATCGCCCTCAGTTCGGCGACATCACCGTCGTTTACGGGGCCAGGAACCCGGGAATGCTTCTCTACAAGGCCGACCTCGAGGAATGGGGTGAAAGGTCCGATCTGAACCTTCACGTCACCGTTGACAAGGGCGGCCCGGACTGGGCCGGCAGGACCGGGATGGTGCCCGCTGCAGTGGAAGGGCTTGAGCTGGACCCGGAGAAGACCATTGCCCTTGTGTGCGGGCCTCCGGCCATGATGAAGTTCACCATCCCGGTGCTCACCGGGATGGGTCTCACACCGGACAGGATCCTTCTTTCCCTTGAGATGAAGATGAAGTGCGGCACCGGGAAGTGCGGCAGGTGCAACATCGGCGACAGGTACGTGTGCACCGACGGTCCGGTCTTCAGTCTCGCCGAGCTGGACCGGCTTCCGAAGGAGTACTGAGCATGATAGACCTAACGAAGACCGATGCCGGCCTGTGGCGCCTGATCACCGGCTCGGCCGGGGACATACGGAAATGCTTCAACTGCAGCACCTGCGTTGCGGGCTGCCCCGCGGCGGAAGGCTCGCCTCCCCTCTTTGTAAGGGACCTTGTGAGAAAGGTGCTGCTGGGGCTCGAAGACGAGCTTCTGGAAGATGAGACCCCTTGGCTGTGCGTGACCTGTTCCTCGTGCGAGGAGATGTGCCCCATGGGGGTTCACCCGTTCGAGGTGTGCCTGGCGGTGAGGCGCTGGCAGAGCAGCAACGACGAGACGTTCATCCCGGCGGCGCTGGCCGAGGTCTTCGAGACGGGGCACACCCAGGCTCTCGGTCAGGCCGGTGAGAAGAGGAAGGAAGTGGGGCTGGACGAAGTTCCGCCCACCATAGTGAAGTATCCCGAGCAGTTGAAGCTTTTCCAGGAGATGCTCAGGAGTACCGACATCGTCATGAACAACGATTACATGTTCAGGGACTGACGCCATGAAGTACGGCCTGTTCCTGGGGTGCAACGTTCCTGCGGTGAGGCCCGATGTGGAGAGGGCAGTACGGCTCACAATGCCCGCCCTGGGGGCTGAGCTGGTGGACCTGGAGGGAAGCGCCTGCTGCCCCGCCTTCGGAACCTTCCCGTCGGCGGACGAGACCGCCGCACTCGCGGTCAGCGCGTGGAACCTGTCCATAGCCGAGGAGATGGGCGTTGACCTGGTGACCGAATGCGGCTCCTGCTACAGCTCCCTGAGGATGGCGAGGAAGAGGCTTCTCGAGGACCAGTCCGCAAGGGAAAAGGTCAACGAACTCCTTGTGAAGACGGGCAGGGAGTTCAGGGGCACGGTGAACGTGAGGCACCTGATAGACGTTCTGTACAACGATGTGGGGCCCGAGCGCATCAGCGGGTCGCTTGAGTTCACGCTGGACGGCTGCGGCGCAGTGGTGCAGTACCCCTGCCACACCCTTTTTCCCAGTGAAGTCGTGGGTTTCGATTCACCCGCCGGCCGTCCGGGCATGCTGCGAGCCCTGGTGGAGGCGCTTGGGGGCCCGGTAAGGACCTACAGCAGGGAACTGCAGTGCTGCGGCGGGGCGGGGGGGTTCGTAAAGGGCAGTTTTGCCAATGCGTCGGAGTACGCGTTCAGGAAGCTCCGTGCAGTAATGAAGGAAACCGACGCCCGGCTCATCGTCGTATCCTGCATCACGTGCCTTGAACACCTGGACAGGATGCAGAACGAACTGAACCGCAGGAACGGAGACTCAGCCTGTTCAATACCCGTATTCGACTACAACCAGATCCTTGCGGTGTGCATGGGTTTCGACCCGGCCCAGGTGGCATCAATCTCTACGATACCCCGCGACGGTCTCATTCGGAGGGTGACTTCCCGGAAGTGACCCCCGGCCCGCCCTGCAATGCGCCGGTGAGCTGACCTGCCGCCGCAGCCCGGTCCTTAGAAAGAGCTTTTTATGGCCCCCCATGAGGTCCTGTCGAGCGAGACCTCGCTGAAGATGAAGTTGGGGCCGAACCGGCCGAAGGAAGCTGAAGTGAAGGCCGGGAACACGAATCCCAGCCCTCCCGATGCGGGATACACCGATGAGAGCCAGGTCACTTCCGCAGCGGTGCTCACCGAGGAGGCCCCGGATATGTACCAGTCATTGTCGCTGGGGAGGTACAGGGCGCCCAGGGTGTAGGTCTGCCCCGGGGCTATCACCACAGGGGCGATGCTCTCGTAGATCCAGGCGCCTACAACGGTTCCGGTGGCGTCAACGGTGACCGAGGCCAGAAGGACCTCGGATGCATCCCAGATGCCTATCTGGTGGGGGGATTCGATGCCTCCTGTCTGATCTGCGTTCCAGATGCCAAGGTCGGTCACCTGCACCGACTGGGATACGGTGAACCTGAACCCCACCACATCGCCTGGAGCGCTGCCATAGTAGGAATCGTACTGGGTTCCCCCGGAGAACCCGGTGATCGCCTGCCCGAACGAAACTGAAACACAGGCGGATACCGCAATGACAAGGATCACTGAACGCATGGGTGCCCCCTTTCATGTGTAACGTCACTATCATACAATTCCGAAGTTCATTAGTGCCGTCAAGTCCCTGTCATTAGCCGTTCCCTGGGGTGCATGAAGAAGGCCCCGGCACTGCGCCGGGGCCGGGTGGAGACGGGACCGGTCTAGACGCAGCCGTCAGGCTTCGGAAGACCGGCTATCCTGCAGGCCCCTCTTGCGGGTCCCTTGGGGAAGAGGTCGTACAGCTCCCTGAGCTTGAGGCCGCTCTCCTTGCAGAGGCTTCGCACGGTGGGAGCCATGTCGGATTCCTTCCAGAACTCCCTGATGAATGTGATTATCTCCCAGTGTTTCCCCGTCAGGTCACCGGTGCCGTCAAGCCTGGCGAATTCAACGGCCACCGCCTCGTTCCACAGCTCCGGCTCCTGAAGGAACCCGTCGCCGTCCACATGGAGCTGCAAGTCGTTCACCCTTATCACGTCCATTGAACTCTTCCTTACTCCTTAGACCTCTGCCATCCTATCTGCGGATGGAAGCTATTTCGCCAACTGCCTCGATGGCCTTCTGGATATCGTTTTCGGTGGTGAAGGGGCCCACGCTGAACCTGACCGTTCCGTGGAGCTTGTCGGTGCCAAGTTGAACATGGACCAGGGGGGCGCACTGAAGCCCGGTTCGGGTGGCTATGTTGTGGTCCACATCCAGCATCGTGCCCGCGTCACCCGCCACCCAGCCGTCGATGTTGATGCTCAGCACGGCGTTCTGGTTCTCGGTGGAGTCGGCGCAGTAGGTCGTCACCCCGTCTATCTTCTGAAATCCCTTTCTCATCATGTCCCACAACCCGATCTCACGGGCGTGCAGATTGTCCATGCCCTGCTTCAGCACCCAGTTCACGCCGGCGTAGAGCCCGGCGACCCCCACAATGTTCAGGGTGCCCGCCTCCATCCGGTACGGGAACTCGTCGAGATGGAAGGGGTGGGCCGACCTGACCCCTGTTCCCCCGAACCTGGTGCATCTTATGGGGACGTCCTCCCCCACGTACGAGCCGCCAATGCCGGTGGGGCCCATCAGGCATTTGTGCCCTGTGAAGGCAAGCAGGTCAATGTTCATGGCCTGAACGTCAATGGGGACTATTCCCGCGCTCTGGCTGGCGTCAACGGCGAAATGGATGCCGGCCTTTCTGCAGTGAGCACCGATCTCGGCGATGGGCTGAACGGTCCCGATGATGTTAGACGAATGGTTTATCACGACCAGTTTCGTGTTCTTCCGGAAAGCCTTCCTGACATCGTCAGGGTCTATGTAACCCTTTTCGTCGAAGGGAACGTAGGTTAGCTCTATCTCGCCCTCGTGCATCTTGTGATAGAGCGGGCGGAGCACGGAGTTGTGCTCGAGGTTGCTGGTGATGACGTGGTCGCCCTTCGAGACCATGCCCTGAATGATACGGTTGAGGGAGTCGGTGGCGTTGTAGCTGAAGGTCAGGCGGTTGGGGTCGGTGCCGTTGAAGAGGCCGGTGAGCAGCTTCCGGGTGGTGTGGACCAGCTCCTCGGCCTCCAGCGCCTTGTCGAAGCCGGAACGTCCGGGGTTCACCCCGTTGGACTGGTAGAACTCCTTCATGAAGTCATAGACTTCCTGAGGCTTCGGGTACGAGGTCGCGGAGTTATCGAGGTAGATGAAATCGCTCATCCGCTTTCCTTCCTTGAGTGTGAGCCGGTTCCCGGCGTACGATGGTGCACAGTGAAAATGCCTGTTCCCTCAGAGAGTGTTTCTGCACTTATCCAGAAACCTTTCCGGAAGCTATAGATCATTGAACACCAAACATATGCGAAGGCATTTATAGCCCCCGGACCTGTCCGGTGAGTAGGGTCACGACCATGAAAAACTACCCCCTGAAGCCACCCAAGTCAACAACACAGAAGGACGGACGGCCTCATGCCCGGCGCGGGCGCTCCAGGACCTCAACGATGCCCGGGATGGCCATTGCCCTGGCATGTATCTCTTTGACGCCCGTTTCCCGGACAAGCCTCTTCACGTCATTGGCCCTGATCCCGCCGCCGGCCATGACGGCCGGGCTTCCCCCGGAGGCTGCAACCAGCGTCCTGATGGTCTTCCGGCCATTCCAGGCTGTTTCCCCGCCGCCGGAAGTGAGCACCCGGGCCACCCCGGCTTTCGCCAGTATCGCCAGGGAGCCCACCGGGTCGGGAACAAGGTCAAAGGCGCGGTGGAAGGTGACAGGCAGCCCTTCCGCCGCTGTCATCAGCATTGTCAGAGCCTCTGGATCGATGCTGTCGCTGCGGTCGAGGACGCCGAGAACGAATCCTTGGGCTCCCGCTTCTGCCAGATCGCGCATCTGCCCCGCCATGACTTCCGCCCGGGCCGGGGACACCCGGAAATGGCCTCCGGTGACCCTGATCATGGCGAAGACCGGGATCCCCACCCTTGACCTTACCATCGAAAGAAGATCCGCCGAAGGGGTGAGCCCCCCGGTTTCCAGCTCCCGGCACAGCTCCAGCCTGCCGGCCCCGGCACCTTCAGCCTCGATGGCCTCCGCCAGCGTGGTGACACAAGCCTCCACCATCACACGGTGGTTCACGTTGGCTTCCTTCCCTTGATGGAGTAGAAGCTGCAGGCCCCTCCGCAGGTCTCAAGGGTGCCTTCCTCGAACTGTCTTTTCATCGCCTCCAGCTGTTTGGCGCCGTTCCTGCGTACCATGGCAAGGAATCTTCTCCAGACACCCATGGACCCTTCACCAGCAAAGTAGAAGCTGCGGAACTGACGGTCCATCCTCAGGCCCTTCTCTCCAAGCTTTTCCTGCTGCCGGATGCTCTCTCCGACCTGCTCCATCCTGAACTTCATCAAGGGTGTTTCGTACGGCGGCTGGATGAAGGCAGGCATGTCATTGGCCCTTATGTCAATGTCTTCCAGGCCCCGGCGCAGCATCATGGACGGGACCCTGCAGCCAATTCCGTAGTCGCCGTACCCCAGCTTCTTCCTGCCGGCCGCCCAGTGGTGGTGGACCCTGATCCGGAGCAGCTCATCTTCTATGGTCTCTTCCCGGAAGGACTTATAGCCGCAGGCCCTTATGGCGGTGATGTTGTCGGGCTCGTTGCACATCACGATGCCGCCGGGCCTGGTGACCCTCACCATCTCCGCCAGAAAGGCATCGGGGTCGGCGGCGTGCATGAGCAATGTCTGGCAGGCAGTCCAGTCGAAGGTATTGTCGGGAAAGGGCAGCGCTCCCGCGTCACCCCGTATGAACGCCGCTGTTCCCTCGAAGGCCCATTCCCTGCTGATGACACTGGCATCCCTGAGAAGCCGTTCCGATGCGTCAAGTCCGATGTACGAGCCATTACTGCCGAAGTGCCTCCAGAAGGCGCGCCCCACGTACCCCAGGCCGCAGCCGACGTCCTGGGCCTGCATTCCATGTCTGAGCCCGAGCCATTCCGCCAGTTTGTCAAGTGTGTCATCGAACCACAGGAACATCCTCTGATCGATGAGGACCTCCTGCTTTGTCTTTTGTTTCGCCCAGTCCACCGTAACCCGGTCCGGCTCCTTGCCCAAAGGGGACTACTCCCGGAGCCAGCTGGCCATTCCGTTGCGGATGTGGCCGTGGCAGGGATCGCAGAACGAAGGGCAGCAGATGAAGAAGGCCGGCTCCCCGGGGCCTTCATCGTATGCGATGTAGATGTAGGGGCCGTCGCAGTTGGTGCACGAAAGCCCGGCGTAGGCGTCGCCCAGTTCCTGGATGGAGTAGGGATACCTGTTGTGGGAAGCGAAGAAGATCACGCACCCGCCGGCGATGGTCACCATGTTGCTGTGACACATCGCGGAACGACCGGGCTGTTCATTGATGCAGGCCTGAATGTCAGCCGTTGAAGGCCCGGCAACCCCGGTACCGTTCATGGAGCAGCCCGTGACCAGTACCGAAAGCAGAAAGGCAAACCGGCATTTCCGCATTCAAGCCCTCCTTGTCAGCCTGTTTATATGTCAATATCGCCTTGGTTATCTGTTGTCAAGTCGAGCAGGGCGGAGCCGCTACCTCTGGCCCCCGGTGCCCCAGCGGGCCCTGACGGACCGTTCAAGCACCGAGAACCCGAGCTTGTCCGTGGTCAGCCCAAGGAAGATGATGACGAGTATCACCGCCACCACCTGGTTCATGTCGTTGAGTTCCCGGCCCATTGTGAGCATGTATCCCAGCCCTGGAAGTGAATAGATCAGTTCGCCGGCCATCAGGGAACGCCAGGCGAACGACCAGCCCAGTTTCATTCCCGTGACCAGGGTCGGCATGGCCGAGGGGAGTATCACAGTCCTGTAGAGCCTCGCTCCCCGGGAACCCAGGTTGCGGGCAGCCTGAATGAAGACCCTGGGGGTGTTCCTGATCCCGTCCTCCGCCGCCTGGGCGATGGAAAGGAAGGCTCCCATCACCACCACGAAGAGGATGGCCTTTTCGGAGAGGCCGAACCACAGGATGGCCAGAGGAAGCCAGCAGATGCTGGGAAGGGTCTGCATGCCCAGGACCAGCAGGCCGAAGGTGTTCTTGAACAGCCTCACGTGGGCCATGAGAAAGCCGGTTATCACGCCGGCTCCCAGGGCGATGAAGTAGCCGGTGGCAAGCCGTCGCACGCTTCCCCATACGGCGATGGTTAGCGTACCTCTCTGAATGCTTCTCCAGATGGACGAGGCCACGCCGGGCAGCGTGGGGAAGATGTAAACCGGCCAGACCTTCAGCACGCCCAGAAGGTACCATGCAGCGAGGATGCCCGAGAGGAAGAACGTTCTCTGGACCGGCACCGGGAGCGCCTTGAGACGCGCATAGAACCTTTTCACGGCCTCTGCCTTCCCATGGAGGCAAGCACCTGCCGTGAGAGGGGCATTATGTCCGGGTGGTCCATGTGTCTGGGTCTGGGCAGCGTTACGGTGTGCTCCGCCAGGATCCTGCCCGGAGAGGGTGACATCACCAGTATCCTGTCACCGAGAAGAACGGCCTCCCGCACGTTGTGGGTCACGAACACCACTGTCTTCGCGGCCTGGAGCCAGAGCCCCTGCAGCTCTTCGTGGAGGAGGTCGCGGGTGATGGCGTCAAGGGCTCCGAAGGGCTCGTCGAGAAGGAGCACGGCAGGGTCCACCGCCAGCGCCCTGGCCAGGGCGACCCTCTGCTTCATCCCCCCGGAAAGCTCATGTATCCAGGAGTGGGCGAACTTCTCGAGGTGCACCATTCCCAGGAGCTTGGAGACCTGCTCTTCCCGTTCCGCCCTGCCCTTCTTCATGACCTTCAGGCCGAACTCGACATTCGCCTGTACGTTGAGCCAGGGGAAGAGGGCGGCGTCCTGGAAGATCAGCACCCGGCTGGGGTCGGGCCCCTGAACCGGTCTTCCATCAGCGAGAACTGTTCCGGCGGTTGGTCTGTCCAATCCGGCCAGCAGGTGCAGTATCGTTGTCTTGCCGCAGCCGGACGGGCCCACGAGGCATATGAACTGCCCTCTCCCTATCTTCAGGTCCACATTCTCAAGGGCCTTGACCATCCTTCCAGGTCTCACGTAGCTGCGGCTGACACCCCTGAACTCAAGGTCCAAATACATCCTCCACGGGTTCCAGCCCCTTCTCCATGAGAACCTGATTGAGGAGCGACAGATCGTATATGCCGGTCAGGTCGGGTTCGCTTTCCAGAAAACCCGTCTGCCACGCTGATCTCGCTGACTCGAGAAGAGACCCCGCGATGGGATCCCAGGTGACACGCATGGCCGAGAGGGCCATTGTGAGGACCTGGTCCTCCAAGGCCTTTCCGGTCAGCTTCTCTATCTCGGAGTTCAGGAGCCCGGCGGCCTCATCCGGGTTGGCCAGTTCCCACAGAGTGACATCCACATGTGCTTCCAGCCAGTTCTTCACGATCTCCGGCCTCTTCCTGAGGAAAGGGGCGGATACGATTATGTGCGCCGTGACGAAGTCGCCGTCGGGCCATATCTCCCGCTCGTCCAGGAGAACGACGCCTCCGCCCTCCACCACCAGCCGGCTGGCCCAGGGCTCGGGAACCCACGCGCCTTCTATCTCCCCCTGCCTGAAAAGGTCAAGTATCTGGGGGTTGGCAGTGGGGATGATCTGGACAGTGCCGCCCTCCTCGAGAGGGGACAGGCCAAGGCCGGCAAGACACCTTCGCAAAGCAACGTCCTGTGTGTTTCCCAGTTGGGGGGTGGCTATCCTGCGCCCGCCAAGGTCTTCAAGCGTTTCGATGCCGGCATCGGGATTGACAACGAGGGCGGCGCCTCCGCTGGTGGCCCCGGCCACTATCCTGAGGGCCTCGCCGCCGGAGCGGACAAAGCCCGTTATGGCCGGGTTGGGGCCTATGTAGGCAATGTCTATCCTTCCTGCGTACAGGGCCTCGATGACCGAGGGACCGGCGTTGAACAGGGTTGTCTCGATCACCACGTCCGGACCCAGGGCACGGGCGAAGTCTCCCCTGGCCAGTCCGATGATCGCCTGGCTGTGGGTGATGTTCGGGAAGTAACCGACCCTGACCATCCCTTCCCTGCCTGCGCTGGGGCCGCCGCAGCCCGTCAGCGCAGCCAGCGCAAGTAAGATGAGACGCTTCCTCATTCAGTTCCCCTCCTTGCAGTGTCCGAACCGTTTCATCAGCACAGAGGATAATAGTCCAATGGCAAGCCCCGCCGCCATGTTTACAAGAAGCGAGGCCGCAACCGTGACAAGGAACGTGGCCGCAGCGGCGTCGCGCGGGGTCTCCCGGGCGAACAGCGCCAGTTTGGCTCCGACAAGGAGCATCATGGCCCCCAGTATCGCCACGGGGAAACCCAGGAAGACGACGGTGATCGTCCCTCCCAGGAGGACGCCGGCCATCACTTCCAGGGTTCCCTCGATGATGTTGGCGCCTCCGGTCCGGGCACCGAAGGCGTACTGGCCCGCCAGTCCCCCCGACCCGTGGCACATGGGCATGCCTCCGAAAAGAGGCGACACGATGTTCATGAGCCCTGTGCTCAGGGCCACTGTCCTCTCCCTGACCATCCTTCCCGGCCAGTACCTTGAGATGAGAGCTGTGGTGGCTATGACCGCGTTGGCCGCCGTGAGCCCCAGTTGGGCGAACCCTGCCCCTGTCATTCCCCTCCAGGCCAGGGCAGGCGCAGGCAGAGCGAAAGAGGGGAGACGGGGGTTCTGCAGGCTAAGCCCGGACAGGCCGCCCCTGACGGCCATCAGCACCAGGCCCCCCGCAACGAGAACGATCGCCGCCGGTAGAGCTTTGTTCTTTCTCAGTATGAGTATCAGAGCCAGTGAAACAATGCCCAGCAGCCACCAGGATGACAGAAGCTTCAGCGCTTCAACGGAAAGAAGGATGCCCAGGGCCACCTGTATTCCAAGGGTGACCTCGCGGGGGGTGACCCTGGCGATCAGGGTAACAAGCCCAGAAAGTGACAGGAGGACCCAGATCAGGCCTGTTGCCAGGCCGGTGGAATGAATGGTGCCCGGGTCCCATCCCTGGGCTATGGCCACCACGGCGATGACCTTCATGGGTTCGATGGGCATGGGCAGCCTGTAGGCAAGACCTGTGACGATGTTCGCAAGCCCCATCATCACCAGGACCCCGGTGGGGTCCATCCCGCATATGACTATGTAGCCCAGGGCCAGAGGGAAAAGGGTTCCCAGATCGCCCAGGGCCCCGGCAGCCTCACTGATGCTGAACCTGTGAGCGGAAACGCCCATTCTTGACACCTTCCCGGCCTATGCCGACTATAATCCCAATAAGGAGGGGAGGCTAAGAATGGATGCGTTGGAGGCGATACTCAGTAGAAGAAGCGTCAGAAGGTTCAGTGACAGACCGGTTGACAGGGCGCAGCTTGTCTCCCTGGTACGGGCCGCCATGTCGGCGCCTTCCGCCATGGACATGAGGCCCTGGGCGTTCATTGTGGTCACGGACCGGGAGATCCTGGCATCCCTGGCCCGGGGTCTTCCATACGCAGCCATGGCGGCGCAGGCCCAGGCGGCGGTGGTGGTGTGCGGTGTGCTCTCAAGGCTCAGACCCGAAAGCCCGCCGGACTACTGGGTGCAGGACTGCAGTGCGGCAACCGAGAACCTTCTGGTGGCCGCACACGCGCTGGGGCTTGGCGCGGTGTGGACCGGGGTCCACCCGAGGGAGGAGAGGGTGAGGGTGGTCAGGAGCGTTCTCGGGCTTCCTGATGACGTGATCCCTCTGAACCTGATACCCCTGGGGTATCCCGGCTGCGAGACAGAGACCAAGGACAAGTTCGATCCGTCGCTGGTTCACTGGGAGCGCTGGGTCTGATATGCCTCCCTCAGCCGCTGGTTCCCGTGTTCGATGACCGTACCCGAGTCGTCCTGGAGCCAGGGTACCCACAAAAGCCCGGAAGATGCTATGTGGATGTCGGCCTTCCTTGGGCGCACGAGTTTCTCCTCCAGCGGAAGGTCATCTGCGCGAAGAGGTTCGTCCATCTCCGCCAGCCTTGCCTCGAACTCCTGCTCAAGCTCCCTGAGGCGTTCCCGCTGAACCCTCAGTTCGTTCTCCGCCGCCTGGATGTCCTGCCTCTCCCGGGAAGCCCTGGTGGCGCCCCTCACTGCTGTGGTGGCCCTGCCAACGCTTCCGGCGCCAATGCCCCTTCCTAGAAGGGCTCCCATGATGGTGGCGCCGACGGATACCGCTGTCTGGGTCTTCTGATGGCTGTACTGGCTCTTTTCCCGTTCCAGCCTCTGCTCGGCCCTTCTCACCCTGTCCTGAATGGTTTCGAGCCTCTTCGCGAAGGAATCCCTGAGCCTGGCGGCCCGGGCGTCACGGTCCTCCCTGTTTCCCTGAAGAAGCCTTGCCACGAACGCCCCCTTGTCCTCGCCGGGTTCGGAAGCGGTTCTCGGGGTTCCCCCGAGCCAGAGGCGGAGGGCCTGCTCCTGGTACAGCCATGTGGCCGCTCTCGCATGAAAATGCTTCAGCGCCGCGGCGCTGAGGTCACCGGGATCGAAACCTTCGTATTCCGCCGTACTGCCCGGCTCGCCGGCCATGGCCAGGGGTTTGTGCATCACGCAGAGGGCGCTCTTCCAGTCGCCCCCGTTTGAGCCGCTCAAGGGGAGTGCAAGGGAGCAGTCCTCCCAGATGTCAACCTTTTCCCTGGCTGAGACGAAGTGAAGCTTTGCCGAGGCGTACAGGCAGGGGCGGTACAACACCCGCTGGCCCGGCCCCGGGCGCGTCTCCAGCGCGGCGTGGAACTCTTGGATGCCCGGCGGGGCCGCCTGCCTGGACCTGGAGGGGACAACACCCCGGACCACAGCTGGTTCCCTGGTTTCCACCTCCTGCCTGAGCCCCCTCATCTGCGCTGCTGTCAGCGGACCTCGAAGGTACGACATCGCCCACCGTGTCTGGAAGAGAGAGGGATTCTTCCGGTGAACGTTGTGAAGCAGGAACACCCTCTTGTCCAGCCCCGACAGCAGCCGGTCCATCTCCTGGCGGTCCATCACCGAGAGTGAAGCGCTTTCAAGGCCGTCCATGAGCCTCTGTTTGTCCCTTTCCGTCTGAAGACGCCCCACGAACCATGTGCCTGTGTTCGAGAGCCCCCTGTAATCCAGGTCCACCGGGTTCTGCGTGGCCAGCACCACCCCCAGGCCGTATGCCCTGGCCTGCTTCAGAAGGGTAAGCATGGGCCGTTTCGAGGGAGGCGCCGCGCTGGGTGGGAAGAAGCCGAAAATCTCGTCCATGTACAGGATGGCCCTCAGGCTTCCGGTTCCTGGAAGCGACCTCATCCATGCAACCATCTCGTTCAGCAGCAACGACACGAAGAACATCCGCTGTTCGTCCGACAGGTGCGCCAATGAGAGTATGGATATTCTGGGCCTTCCGTCAGGTGACCTCAGAAGGCCGTTGATGTTAAGGGGTTCTCCCCGGGTCCATGGGGCGAACCCGGGAGAAGCGGCGAGGCTGTTGAGCCTCATGGCCAGCTTCATCCTTTCCTGGGCCGGGTAGAAGCTCTCCACATCCAGCACACCCAGCGTCTTCATTGGAGGAGACTGGACGGAGCGGATCAGTTCCTCCAGGCTCATGTCGCTGCCCTGGCTCCAGGCGTGGCCGATGATGGCGGAGAGCAGAACATGGTCCCTGCCATGAACTTCGATGTTCCTTTCGCCGGCCAGTGTAAGAAAGCCCGAGACCGCAGTCTCTATCCTTTCGGCCAGGGCCTCGGGCTCATCCATCACCTCGGATGCCGGAGCATCAAGTGAATGGATCACCGAAAGGGGTATCCCGGCGCTTCCGCCGGGGGTGTAGAGCCTGAACTCGGCCCTTCTTCTCAGTTCGGCTATGCGCTCACCGGTCTGTCCCCACTGCAGAAGCCCCTGTTTCCAGGTCTCGGCCGTAACGGATGCGTACGCCTCGGGTGTCATGCCCTTTCTCGCCGCATCCTCGGGGTCTATCCAGGGAAGGAACTCCTCCGGAGTCAGGCCCGGGAAGGTAAGCATGAGGTTGGACAGGTCGCCCTTGGGGTCAAGCGCGATGGCGGGGATGCCGTCCATGGCCGCCTCCTCCAGGATGGAGACGCACAGCCCGGTCTTGCCGCTGCCGGTCATGCCCACGCAGACGGCATGAGTGGTGAGGTCACGTGAGTCGTAGAGCAGAAGGTCATCAGTGGTTTCCCGGGAATCGGGGTCATAGCCCCTGCCCAGGTAGAACACGCCCATTTTCTCGAATTCCGGCATAGTCACTCCCCCATGGTTGCCGTTCATTACCGTTTGGAGAATATGCCTTCGAGCCATGTTTAGCAAGGTTCCTTTCAGGGAGGTACAAGGGTTAGATTCATGGATCTCGTTGTAACCGCTCAACCCCAGGGACAGGAGGCCGGTGATGCGTGTGGTTCTTGATGGAAGAAGCCTGACTGTGGAGCAGGTGGTGGCGGTTGCCCGCCGGGGCGCGGAGGTGGAGCTTTCAGCAGAAGCCATGGAGCGTATAGGGGCCTGCAGGGCCATGGTGGAACGGAAGATAGCCCAGGGCGAGGTGATGTACGGAATAAACACCGGCATAGGCGAGTTCTCCGAGACCAGACTGTCCGACGAAGAGGTGCTCAGCTTTCAGAAGTACCTGGTTTACAACCATTCCGCAGGCATCGGCAGACCTGCCCCGGTGGAGCACGTCAGGGCTGCCATGCTGGGCAGGGCCAACGTCCACGCCAACGGGCGCAGCGCGGTGCGTCCACAGATAACAAGGCTGCTGGTTGACATGCTGAACAGGGGAGTTACACCGGTGGTGTGCGAGAAGGGCTCGGTGGGCGCCTGCGGGGACCTGGCCCCCATGAGCATGATCGCACTGGTGGTGATGGGGGAGGGCGAGGCCTGGTTCCAGGGCGATAGGCTTCCCGGCAATATCGCTCTTGAGAGGTCGGGCCTGAAACCCCTGCAGCTCCACGCAAGGGACGGACTGGCCCTTATCAACGGCTCCAACCTGCTTACGGCCATCGCTGCCCTCAACGTGTTCGACATGGACCACTGGCTCATGACCGCCGAGATAGCAGCCGCAATGAGCCTTGAAGCGCTTTATGCGAACCTGAAGCCCTACGATCCCAGGGTACACCTGGAACGGGGTTTCAAAGGGGCCGTCAGAAGCGCCAGGGCCATAATGCGCTGTCTTGAGGGGAGCGACCTGGCCACCGGAAGGACACCCCAGAAGGTCCAGGACGCCTATTCGATGAGGAGCACACCCCAGGTGATAGGCGCCGCCCACGATGCGCTGAAGTACGCCAGGACTCAGGTTGAGACCGAATTGAACGGGGTCGGCGACAATCCGCTGTTCCTCTACGAAGAGGACACCGTTCTCACAGGGGCCAACTTCCAGGGCTCGCCGGTTTCCCTGCCCATGGAGATGGCCGGTACCGCCGTCACCATGGTCTCCGTCCTCAGCGAGAGAAGGCTGAACAGGCTTCTTAACCCTGCGCTCTCCGTGGGCCTTCCGGCTTTCCTGGCCGAGAAGCCCGGGCTCTACAGCGGTCACATGCTGAGCCAGTACACCGCTGGCATGCTCATCGCAGAACAGAGGATGCTTTCAGCTCCTGCCGCCGTGGCTTCGATCCCGGCGGCAGCGGATCAGGAGGACTTCGTGAGCATGGGCATGAACACCAGTCTGAAGAACTGCACCATCCTCGAGAATGCCAGGGGCGTGCTGGGCATAGAGCTCATAGCCGCGGCCCAGGCCCTGGATTTCAGGTCGCACAGGTTCGGTGAAGGCGTTAACGCAGCCAGGGAAGCGGTCAGGCGGCACGTGAGGCACCTGGGCGAGGACCGGCCCCTTTACCCTGACCATAACAGAATGGTGGAAGTACTGGCGGAAGGGGATATCCTGGATGCGGTACAGAGGGTTACCGGCCGGCTGGACCAGTAGCGGCTCCTGGTGTTAACCTATCTGTGTTAACATCTGTGCGGAGTCAGGCTGCCCATCGCCTGCTGAACGTCGGTCACAGTGATGAGGATACTGTCACTGTGATCGCTCCCGCACGAGAACTCCAGCTTCCGGAGCAGCTGGTTCGCAAGGCCTTCATGCACCACGGTCACGATGATGCGCCCGAACCGCTCTCCTCCCGTGTTCCAGAAACCGGCGAACACCGGGATGGAAGCAAGGTATGAGTCCGCCCGTTCCGCCTCGATGATCATCGCCGTGGAATGCCCCCCCGATGCCATCACATCCATTACGCCGTTGAAGGCTTCCCTGCACCTGGTGAACACATGGATCATCTTCAGATTGGTGCCGATGTCGGGAAGGGTCCCGGTTCGCGCGCTCCTGAACCCCCTGGCCGCATCCATTACCTCTACGGGGCTCACAGCCTTGAGTATGGCCCTGCGGTTCCCGGGGATCCGCAGCATTCCCGAGAGGAAGGACAGGATCTCGAGATGCGACGAAGGATCATGGTCGGGGCCGATAACGAAAGCGAAGATCCGCACTCCATGGCCGTCAGGCGAGCCGAAACCGATCTCACGGCGCGTTGTCAGAACACCGGCCGCGAAACCGGCGGCGTCCTTCATCCGGCAGTGCGGCAGCGCCACCCCGTGGCCCAGGGCAGTTGAACCGAGCGACTCCCTTTGCATGAGAGCCTCCTGGATGGCGGACTGATGGATACCCGCAAGGGGCCCGGAGCCGGCGATCATCCGGGAGATGCTGCTCAAGACCTGATCACCGGTGGACAACTCCTGTCCAAGTGATATGAAACGGCTGTCAAGCACACCGGCAGGTTCCATCATGCTTCCGCCTTTTCCCCTTCTTTCAGCAGCTCCGGAATATCGGAAAACTGCTCAACGGATGCAACAAGGGGCGAAGGCGGCAGCTCAAGTTGCTCGGCCTCCCATGTTCCCGGGCGGTTAACAAGAATTGCGTTAACGCCACATTCGATTGCGGGCGCAATATCGGACCGAGGGCTGTTGCCGACCGCGCATACACTGTCCCATTGAACCCCGAGCCTTTTCAGAAGGTCCTCAAGGGAACGGGCGGTCTTCCTGGGCACCACCACGCATTCCTCGAAGAACCCGGCCATCCCTGAACGGGCGAACTTGTCGAGTTGATGATCGGTCTGGCCCATGGTATAGAGAACCAGCCTGTGTCCAAGGCCGGAGAGATGGAAGAGGGTCTCCTCCACACCGGGGAACGGAGCTACGGGGTGCCGGCAGAGGGCAGTGCGTATGCCTTCGAAGGATTCCAGGACATGAACCGGCGGTTCGAGGCAGTGATCCTGAAGGATGGCCTGCAGTGTGTCCATGTACGGCCCTGGCCCGTAACCGGTCACCGGGAGGCGAGCCATGTCCCTCCTGCGGACCTCCTCCCTTATCCTGGACGCGAGGAAGCCCATTCCAGCCATAAGCCCTGTGAACGAGTCCTCGGCGTCACGGAAGAAGGCGGCGCTCTCCCAGAGCGTGTCATCGGCATCCACTATCCAGCAGGATGTCCTACTCAGCAATATCGCCCTTCACTATTGCGTAAACACACTGCATCGGGTTGGGAATGATTGCGTAAACATAAATCCGGATCCCTTGAAGCTGGAACTATATACCGGATTGACACGTGCACAAGCCCCGCGTATGCTTGCTTTTCAGGAAACCAGAACACTGGGAGGAGACGTCCGTTGAAGTTCCGCCGAGTATCAAGAAGAACCTGACAGCGCCCCGCAGGGCTCTGTAGGGGCCCGAACACCGGTGGATCGCAGGCGCGTCTGGTTCAACGAACACCATAGTTCCGCAAATGCTCTCCACCGGGTAACACCGGATCAAATCCGGCAACCTGGAGAGGAGAGCCATAAGTGATCCGTCCTTTGCTTGTTTGCGCCATGGTTTTCGCACTTCTGTCAGCGGCAGGGTGCGGAGCCGAGGAACCGGCGCCTGATCAGGGCGCTGCCGCGCCTGAAGTTGACATCCATGCCGAAGCTCCGCTGATCCGTATCGGATATGTGAAGCAGGACCATCATTCAGCCCTTTTCGTGGCCGCTCTCAGGGGCGATGCAATGAAGGAGCTGTATCCGGTCTACCTGGCCCATCTTGGCGAGGACTACTACGCCCTGATCAAAGACGGCGCAAAGGTGGCGGAAGTTCAGCTGGTCCAGTCCCAGGGAGCCATGGAAGTTCCCAACAACATGAACGCAGGACTTTTCGACATCGGTTTCGGCGGAGTGGCAGCGTTCGCCAACAGCGCCGACAGGGGAAGCGGCATCAGGATGATCTCGCCGCTCCATTTCGACGGCGACATGCTTGTGGTGGCCGCCGACAACGAAGCAGCCACGGACTGGGACAGCTTCGTGGCCTGGGTGATGAGCAGCCCGGAGCCGGTAACGGTTGCCTTCAAGAGCCCGACTGCAGTTGCGGTGGTGCTTCTGGAGGGAGCCCTGAACCACTCCGGTGTCCCCTACAGCTACCAGTCGAACCCGCAGCCCGGATCGAGGGTGCTTCTGTACAACGCCCAGGGTGAGGCGAACCTGAACCCGGCACTCACCGAGGGAACGATCCAGGCCTACGTTTCCAACAACCCGCACCCTGCGCTGGCGGAACACCAGGGCATCGGCCGTGTGGTCTGCAGCCTGTCCGACCTTCCTCCGGGCATCTTCGGCGACCACCCCTGCTGCGCTCTTGCGGCAACGGGCGCCATCATCTCCGGTAACCCTGAGGGAGTGGCAGCGGTGCTGGAGTTGATGACGTACGCCACGGACTACATCAACAAAAACAGGGAGGATGCCGCAGCAGCCGTGTCGGAGTGGTGCGGAGTCCCTGTGGAGGTCACACTCGAATCCATGGCCACCAGCATGTACGACATGACCCTGGATCAGAGGTTCATGACCAACATGCACATCATCCTTGACCACATGAGGGGCCTGAACGTCTTCACCGGAGGCATGGCCACGGAAGACAGGGCCGCGGTCGAGGCATTGCTCTACGATTTCTCGATGATTCCCGCAGAGAACAACCGGATGCAGGTCCAGTGACACAACCCATGACAGGAGAGGGGATGCGATGAAGAGTGCAATGGCGATGGTGATGCTTCTCAGCGTTCTTGCGCTGGGTGCAGGGGAGTTCA
>CAZIPI010000030.1:0-24870 GCA_964541235.1 uncultured bacterium
CCGCTTGTCATTGCCCTGGCCCTGGCCGGCTGCGCGCTGTCGTTCGGGGTTCCCGGAGTTCCGGACGTTCCCGATGTCCCTGAAGTGGAGGTCCCGGACATCCGGATACCGGGCATGGAACTCCTGGACCAGCTCCAGGTGAAGCTGGACGGTCTCCTGGGCGAGACCGACGGTCTTCGTGAGCTCATTCCCGACCTTGCGGTCCTCGACGACCTCTCCCTGAAGCTTTCGGAACTCAGGGATACCGACCCCGAGGCTGCGAGGCTCCAGGAGGAGCTGGACGGGCTGCGGGGGGAGCTGGTGTCCGCCAGGGCCAGGATCCAGGAGGTGTCCGATGAGATCCGGGCCGAGGTTGGAGCCATGAAGTCCACGGTCGACCAGTTCACCGAGGGGCTTCCCATTAACTGAGGCACACCCTATCCACCAGGGGAGCCGGCCGCAAGGGCCATTCGCACCCGCTCTTTGCTTGACGGTCGCCGGGTGTGTGGGTATGCTCTTTTTCCTTTTGGAGCGGCGAGTTCGGGGCACTTTCATCCCTCGCGGGTTGGTGCCCCTGAACCCATGTACTTGTTCTGATCCTCGGTTGAAAAGGAGCATCCCATGTCTGACCTTCGACTGGTCCTCTCGATCCCACAGGGGTTCATCACCGCCACTTCCCTTGGCATAGAGGGGCTCGCGCGGCACTTCAGCCCGGGCTCAGGCAAGCACTTCAAGGGCAGGAAGCTCTTCGCCGAGCTTGCGGTGAAGGACATGCGGCCGGACTTCCGCTACCTCGACGAGGGAGGATGGCGGGACACCGAGAGCGACACGGCAAGCGCGCTCTCAGTGGCCGCCGCAGGGAACCGCACCAAGACCGCCCTCTCCAACAACGCTTTCTCGTGTACGCCAATAAGCGCCTACAGGCGGGTGTTCCTGGTCAAGACCGGCGGCGAGGTGATGGAGATGGATAAGGCCAGGCCCCTGCACACCTTCGCATCAGCCAGCTGCCATGAAGAGATGTCGCCCTCCGAGGTTGCGGCCGCCGCTGGCGTTCCGGACCAGAAGGAGCGCAGCCGCCGCTTCTATCTGGTGATGTGCCCCATCCAGCTCCTTCTCATATCCAACCTCACACCCGTCGAATACGCGTGGTACGCCACCCACAGGCCCGGAAAGGTCTTCAGGCAGGTGGTGTTCGCCGAGCTTCACCACGAGCTGTTCAGGGTGGCCGCCATGAGCAGGTTCGCCGATGCTGAACACGAGCTTGAGATACAGCCGGGCAAGAAGACCAAGACAGTGGTCTCCGGCGACTGCATCAACGAAGTGCCGTTCCATACCTGGCTCGGTTACGGGCGGCGCTCCCAGGGCGGCCTCTATGTCGCCGACCAGTCGCGCATCGAGCTGTGGGACTTCCCCGGCGAGATACCCCCCTCCTGGGACAGGGCGATGGGCTGAGCTTCCGGGAGTTTCCCCTCTACCGAAAAGGTCGTTCATGAAGAAGAACTCGCGATTCGACACTGTGCTTGTCCACGGCGGACAGAAGCCCGATGCCCTCATGGCGGTGAACCCGCCCATTTACCAGACCTCCACCTTCGCCTTCAGGAACGCCCGTGACGGAGCGGACTGCTTCGCCGGCGACAGCGACGGGTTCATCTACACCCGCCTGGGGAACCCCACCGTGCGTATCCTCGAGGATGCGGTGGCCCAGCTTGAGGGCGGTTTCGGGGGCATGGCCGTGGCCAGCGGCATGGCCGCCGTTACCACGGTTTACATGTCGTTCCTGGGCGCCGGGAGCCATGTGGTCTCCACCGATGCGGTGTACGGGGCATCCAGGAGCGTGCTCGAGAAGCATTTCGTGCGCTTCGGAGTCCAGGCCTCGTTCGTGGACACAAGCCGCCCGGAACTTGTTGAAGCCGCGATACGCCCCGAGACCAAGCTCCTTTTCATCGAGACCCCGGCCAACCCCACCATCTCCATCACCGATATCGCCGCCTGCGCCGAGACAGCCCGCCGGCACGGCATACGTCTGGTTGTGGACAACACCTTCTGCTCGCCCCTGCTTCAGAGGCCGCTGGAACTCGGCGCCGATGTGGTCCTGCACTCCATCACAAAGTTCATCAACGGGCACGCCGACGTGGTTGGCGGAGTGGTGGTGGCGAAGACCGAGGCCGACCATTCCCTCATGTACAACGTCATGACCAGCATGGGGCCATGCATGGACCCTCATCAGGCCTTCCTTGTCATCCGCGGCCTGAAGACGCTGTCGGTAAGGCTCGAACGGGCCCAGTCCAACGCCATGAGGATAGCCGCCTACCTCGAAGCCCATCCCGCGGTCGCCTGGGTGAGGTACCCCGGGCTGGCCTCTCACCCCCAGCACCAGCTGGCCATGAGGCAGCAGAGGGGGCCTGGAGCCATGATCTCGTTCGGGCTGAAGGGCGGCTTCGAAGCCGGAAGAGTGCTGATGGACAGCGTGGAGCTGGCTGCCCTGGCGGTGTCGCTGGGCGGGGTCGAGACCCTGATCCAGCACCCGGCCTCGATGACCCACGCAAAGGTGCCGGCGGATGCGAAGCTCAAGGCGGGGATAACCGATGACCTGGTGCGTTACTCGGTGGGCATAGAGGACGTGGAAGACCTGATGGAAGACCTGGACAGGGCGCTGGCCGCAACGCTTCAGCGCCGCTGAAGGTAGAGGCGTTCCAGAAGGTCCAGCAGTTTCTGCCCGTACTGCCTGTCCGCCGCCCATGTCCCGGAGAGGCCCATGATGTTCGGGGCCTTCCCTCTGGGGCTGACGTAGTGGAACCGGGGGTCCACCAGTTCGCAGGCCAGGGGCTCGGTGGAGCCGTAGGCCTTCAGATGCTGTATGTGCGCCCGGACCCCTGTTCTCTCGTCTGGGAAGAAGTGCCCGGCCTGCCCGGGACCCACTGCCCCGAGACCGCAGAAGTTGTTCATGTCCGGGGTGACAAGCCCTCCGAACCGCAGGAACCCAGTCTCGAGGCACATCTGCACGAAGGCCACGTCGGCGTTCACACCCTCCAGGGAAGCCTCCTCGACGTACAGCGAGGCCAGGCGGGATACCCTTTCCCTGTCAGCCCCGGGGTTGTGCTCGAGGAAGAACTCGGTCAGCCTTTCGAAGCCCATGAGTCCTTCGCCCATGATGAGCACGGGAACCGCCTGCCCGGGTGCCGGGGAAAGCCCCCCCCGCTCCGACAGGACGACGCCCTCCGAGGCGGGGGCGCTCACGGCTGCCAGCAGTGGGATGAGAACGAACCTGTTCATCGGCCACGCTCCAGAGGGAACAAAATCAGCGGCACAAGACGAAACCGGGCTTTTCCGGCGGAACATACAACCCCGGGCGGGCAAATCAAACACGAGCGGCGCCTCTCCGGTGCCGGCGCTAGAAGAGGGCCTTCAGCGCCCCCCAGGTGGTCCCGTTCAGGGCCTGGACCCCCCCGTGCGCGCGGATGAAGAAGTCGCCGTCGTACGGCACGAAGCCGGATCCCGTGTTCACGTAGCTGTGGGGCGGGGAGAAGGGGGCCCCGTCCGCAAGGTTGCTTGGCCAGCCGCCGGCGCTGAGCGTGGTGTTGGTTATGGCCCAGAAGTTCTGCTGCACATCCAGCGCGGTTGAGAAGGTGTGATACACCGGGGAGTAATGGAGTGCGATCAGGACCCCGAATGCAAGAAGGCCCTGGGGCCCCTGCTGGCCGCCGTTCCATATCTCGCTGTAGAACTGGGCCGTGTCCCAGGGGTCGGAGTTGGGGCTCTGGTAGAACCAGTACTCAACCTGGGTCAGCTCGAAGTCGTCACCGTACGGCCAGAAGTCCTCGACGTCGAACCAGGTACCCCTGTAGCTTCCGTTCCAGGCCACCGAGCCCGGCGTTCCGTCGTCGTATTGAAGTATCACTGCGTGAGAGATTGATGCGATGGTCAAGATGAATACTGCGGCCGGAAGAGTGGACTTCATGAGCGTCCTCCCTGTTCAGAGATGCCGAGCAATTCCCTTCTATGATCGCACAGATGAACATGCCGGTCAAGTTGGCGCATCACGGTTCCCGTCCGGCACATGCAAGCCCGGGAGCCACCGTTCAACTGTAGTAGTGGGGGTGCCGGCGCGAAAGTTCCGCAGCCTGCCCGGAAGGCATCGGTACAGGGAAAGGCTACTCCCCTGCCGCGGCGTACTCCCCCTGGAACCTTATCATCCAGTACTTGGCCGTCTTCGAGGGATGGAGCTTCTTCCATACCCCGTCGGGAAGATAGACGTCAACCTTGCAGTACTTGCAGGGAACTGTCCGCTCGCTCTCGCCGGTTACCACAAGCCCGCCCCCGCACTGGGGGCAGGTGAGTGCCACAGGCTTCGCCGAAGGGTTCTTGTCGGGCTGCTCCGAACCTTCACGTTCAGCGAAGAAGACCTGTTTCGCCTGCGGCACCTTCTCCGCCAGCCAGTCCGGAGCCGGGAACACCGGGGTTGTTCGGGGGCATTTAGCGCACCGCAGCACACCGTCGAACCCGTTCTCCACCGACCTCAGGTCCCAGTTCTCCTCGCAGTCCGGGCATGCCGGGTCGGGCGGGGGAAGCCTCACCGAGCTGTACCTGATGGTGAGCCCGCCGGTCATCATGGTGCTCTCGCCGCCGGAGCCGGGCTTTGTGGTCGAGTAGTCCGCGAGGTAGTCACCCACTATCTCAGCCCACACATCGGCGGGCACCGGGATGGCCTTCAGGCACGAAGGGCAGACGGGTTCCCTCAGGGGGCCGTTGACCACCACAGGGTTCCCGCAGTGGGTGCAGGTGGCTATCACCTTGAATATCCCGTACCTGATCTTTCCGGCCATCGCAAGACCCCCTGTTCAAGCAGTTCCCCCCCCGTGGGACGCCTCCCGTCCCGGGGCGACAATACAAGCACTTCCGCGTGTCAACAATGAGATGGCGCCGGAAGGGGCGGAAGGGTATTGTTCCCGGGATGTGGAGGAGGCGCGAGTGAAGGAAGTTGTCTTCCGGCCCCGAAGCCCCGGTGATCTGGCGCTGCCGCTGCAGCAGGCGTTCTCCCGGGCGCTTGAGGACAGGTGCGGCTTCAGGCTGGTTCTTCCCGCACTGGAGTACACGCCCTTCCATGTCAGCCTGGGTTCTCCCGGCGCCGTGGTTCCCCACATGGTGGTCCAGGGCGAAGGCGCCGAACCTGTGACCCTCGACGGCGTGAGCATGTCCCTCAGCGGAGGGAACGTTGTTCTGGCCGGCATAGAACTGCGCGGCGCGCGGACCCCTGCGCCCGCCCTCACGGTTGCAGTCGCGGGTTCCTTCATCGGGGAGAGGCTGGGCTTTGCGGACCTGCTGAGACACGACCCAATGAGCAATGAATCCATCGTTCAGATCTCCGCCCTTGGGCCAGGGGGCGGGAATGCGGTGCTCAGCGACTGCAGGTTCATCGGGAACAGGGGTGAGGGCTACTCCGCCGTACTCTCCACCCCCAGGACGGGCAAGGGCTTTCTTCAGAGCCTGAGGCTGGAGAACTGCGCCTTCTGCGGCAACGGGACTGCCGTGGGCCTCGACCCATGGTTCACAAGGGAGCTTACCATCGCCGGGACCCTGGTCCTCGAGGGCGAGACGGACCCCTGGCTCAGTATCAGAAGCCCGCTGGTGAAAACGGAGGTGAACGGCTGCCTTCTGAGCTGCACCGGCGCCCTGGTCAGGTTCCTCACGGGCCCTGACGCCGTACGGGAGGACTTTCCCCCAGTTGCGGCCCGGAACAGCCGTCTGCTCTCCGGCGAGCCGCCGGAGCACGGTGACTTCCTCACCACCGACTGCACCTTCGGGCCGCCTCTGCCCTGCCCCGGCGACAGCCTGTCCGCCCTCTGCCCGGGCAATAGCCTGCCGGACTTCCGGGAGCTTGAGGAGCGGCTCTCGCAGACACACTGAGGCGCTCCTTCAAACCTCACCGCACTGTGAGGTCAGTTCAAGCCTGAAGCCATTGCATCGCTTCTTGGATTCGATCCATGGGCCCCTCGCGTGGCGGGCCACTGTTTTGTCCGAACAGGCAGTCCTCCCTTATGGAAGCTTCCGTCATTTACTGCGTTCAACCTCTGCCCGTTTGGCTCCGGAGCCGCATTCCGAGTTTTGGTTGCGGCCCATTCCGGCAGTCTTCAATAATGTATTACCTGTCATGTATTTATGACCTATCTTCAATTCGGGGGGCAGGCGGTGTCCGGGTCTTGACACGGCGTAGAACCACGATTATGAAGCTGCCATGACATTCTTGAGCAGGGTTCACTTCGAGTCACTACTGAAGGCTCTCGGTGGGACCCACAAAATCCTCTTCCCTGTCGGGAGCGGGAACAAGTCACATTTCACATCAATTGAAAGATCGGAACCCGGCAGCGCCTGCATTGGCGGTGTCAGGGCGGTGGAGCCCCTCAAGGCCTTCTTCTTCGCCGGCCGCGAGAGGGTGGCCACCGGCTTTGAACCCGGACTTCCCCGCGGCGAGTTCAGGCCTCTGTGCGTGGTGGGCGCCAAGGCCTGCGATCTGAAAGGGTTCCGTATCCTCGATCATGTCTTTCTCGATCACGAATACGGCGATCCCACGTACAAACGCCTCAGGAGGGAGAGCCTCATCATCTCCTCCGACTGCACCGACGCCCTGGAAACATGCTTCTGCACTTCCCTCGACGGCGCGCCCTACCCCGGGGAGGGGTTCGACATCAACCTTTCGCCGGTGAGCGGTGGTTTTATCGCGGAAGCGGGCTCGGAAAAGGGCCGGGCGCTCATGGCCGCTCACTCCACGCTGTTCACGGAACCTACGCCGGAGCAGCAGCAGGAGCGCAGCGAAAACAGGGAAGCCGTTCTTGAGAAACTTCGGGGAATTGCTCAAGCCGATGGAACACCCGGCGTCGAAAGCCTGAAGGGGGCTGTGGAGGCCAGGTACGATGATCCCCTCTGGGCTCAGGAGGGGGCGACCTGTGTCGAGTGCGGAGCATGCAACACCATCTGCCCCACTTGTCACTGCTTCTACCTCTACGACCAGATGGCCCGGGGAACCGCAGGAAGGTTCAGGGTCTGGGATTCCTGCCTCATCAACGACTTCGCACGGGTCGCCGGAGGGGAGAACCCCAGGTCACGGCTGTGGATGAGGTTGAGGAACCGGTTCGAGAAGAAGTTCGACTTTTTCCCGAAGGTTGCCGGGGAGTTCGCCTGCACCGGGTGCGGCAGGTGTTCATCGGCCTGCCCCGGAAGGATCGACATAAGGCGCGTATTGAGAAGACTGGGGGAGAATGGATAAGAACCCGTACAGGTCAGTGAAAACGGAAGTTCTGGAAGTGATCACTGAAACCCCCTCCATCAACACGATCAGGCTCCGACCCTCGGAGCCTCTTTCTTTCTCGCCTGGGCAGTTCATGGAAGTCTCCGTTCCCGGCGTGGGTGAAGCGCCTTTCACGCCTTCGTCCTTCTGCGGCGACCACGAGAAGATGGACATAACCATTGTGAAGGTCGGCAAGGTCACCGAGGCCATCCACCGGCTGAAAGCCGGTGATCTTGTGGGGCTCAGGGGCCCCTACGGCCACGGTTACCCGCTTGACGAGTTCAGGGGGAAGGAGGTTCTGGTGGTGGGCGGCGGTGTGGGCCTCGCCCCCCTGAGAACCCTCATGTACTCATTGTTCCACATGAGGGGCAACCTCGAGAAGCTTGCGTACCGCGCCGGCTGCAGGCAGCCCTGCGAGTTCCTGTACCGCGACGAGATAATGGGCTGGCTGGACCGGCCCGACCTCGACATCCGGCTCACCACCGACCAGTGCGACGAAACATGGAGCTGCGCCACAGGGCTTGTGACATCCATAATGGACAGCTCGTGCGTCAACCCCGAGAAAGCCGTCGGAGTCTCCTGCGGCCCTCCGGTGATGATGAAGTTCGTCACGTTCAGAATGCTTGAGATGGGCATTCCGCCGGAGAGGATCTACCTCTCCATGGAGAAGAACATGTCCTGCGGCTTCGGGAAGTGCGGCCACTGCAGGCTTGGAACGTTCTACTGCTGCAAGGACGGACCGGTGTTCACCTACGCGCAGATCAAAGACATCCCTGGGATCTGGGACTGACCATGGAAGGAAAGAACCTCTTGAACACGGTTGAGCAGCTTCAGGGGCGGAAGGCGGTTGAAGCCGGTTCGACCGGCGGGACCAGGCTGTTCATCGATCTCGACATCTGTTCCTCGACGGTATGCCCGGGGTGTGTGATACGCTGCAGCTACCCATGGCACAGCAAGGCCAACCAGGGCATTCTGTCGGTGATAGAACTGGCCACCTACGCCATGGTTTGCCGAAGGTGCGAAGAGCCCCATTGCGTTAAGGCCTGTCCGAAGGAAGCCCTCGAGAAGCTTCCGGACCCGGGCGGAATGCTGGTGCGCCACACCTTCAGGTGCGTCAGCTGCCGTTCGTGTTCCCATGCCTGCCCCTACGGCACCATCTACCCCGAGATGGTGCCCCGTTTCGCCTCTAACTGCGATTACTGCATCCCCCGGAGCGGCGGGGAACCGATATGCGTATCCACCTGCCCCTACGGGGCGTTGCGGCTCATCGAAGGCGAGCCGGAGGATATGCGGGACTGCTTCGCCGCCGGAGAGCACCTGATGGTGCACTCAAGGCATTGGATGAAGGAGGAGGCATGATCCTGCTCAACCTTCTGGTCTTCGGCTTCCTTTTGTCCTCGATACTGGGGCTGACCGCCAGCTGGGTTGACCGCAAGGTCACAGCCAGGGTGCAGTACCGGGTGGGTCCCCCCTTCTTCCAGCCTCTGGTTGACATCATCAAGCTCCTGGGGAAGGAAACACTGGTTCCGGCAGGTTCCAACAGGTCTGTCTTCCTTGGGGCCCCCCTCCTGGGCCTTGCGGGAGCGGTGACCGCGGCCTCGGTGCTCTGGATGAACCAGATCCACCCACTGACCGGCTTCACAGGGGACTGGATAGTTGTCCTGTACCTGCTGACGATCCCGTCCATGAGCATCATCATCGGGGGTTTCGCCTCCCGGAACCCCCTTGCCAGCCTGGGAGCCAGCCGCGAGATGAAGCTGGTCCTCTCCTATGAACTGCCCTTCATACTGGCGATGCTGGTGCCGGTGGTTCACTCCGGGCTCTCCATACGCCTTGGGGACATACTGCTGGCCCAGCGGGGGGCGGGTGCGTTCGCCGGCAGCCTGTCCGGGATGCTGGCCATGATAGTGGGGCTGCTCTGCGTTCAGGCGAAACTGGCGCTGGTCCCGTTCGACGCCCCGGAGGCCGAGACCGAGATAGTCCACGGACCCCTGATCGAATACTCTGGCACCGGCCTTGCCATATACAAGCTCACAAGGAACATGCTGCTGTTCATCCTGCCGTTCTTCCTCATCCAGATGTTCCTTGGGGGCTTTTCACTGGCAGGGTGGGAAATTCTCTGGAGCGTTCTGAAGTTCGTCGGCGTTCTCGCCCTGATAACGGTGATAAGGAACACGAACCCCAGGGTGAGGATCGACCAGGCCATGAGGTTCTTCTGGGGACCCATGACCCTCATCGCCGCCGCGTCACTGATACTGGCCCTGCTGGGCCTTTGAGAGGTGAGTTCATGAGCCTGAAACTCAAAGCCCTTCTCAAGTCACCCTGGGTGTTCCACCTCTCCACGGGAAGCTGCAACAACTGCGACATCGAAACCCTGGACTGCCTCACGCCCAGGTTCGATGTCGAGCGGTTCGGGATCCTGCTTGCGGGAAGCATAAAGCACGCGGACGTACTTCTGGTGACCGGCTCGTGCAACCGCATGAGCGCCGAGAGGCTGAAGACCCTTTACGATCAGGTGCCCAAGCCCTGCCTTGTGGTGGGCATCGGCACCTGCACCGGCTCAAGGGGGATCTTCATGGACAGCTACAACTGTCCGGTTCCCCTTGACAGCATCATTCCCGTTGACGCCTACATTCCGGGTTGCCCCCCGAAACCCGAGGCCATCATCGCCGGGGTCGTCAAACTGATAGAGAAGGTGGGCAAAGGCTGATGACAAGGGAGCAGGTACTCAGGGATCTGGGCAACAGGTTCGGCGATGACATCCTGGGCGTTTACGACAAATCGCCGAAAAGGGTCTTCATCAATCTCAAACCCAGGGCCATTGCCTGGGTCGGACCTTACATCTTCAGGGAGCTGGGGGCCAGGTTCAACATAGCGACGGGCACCGACACCCCTGACGGCATCGAGATCCTCTACCACTTCACACTGGAAGACCTGAACCTGATGCTGAACGTCAGGGTGCTTCTGGAACGTGAAAACCCCGTGATCGCCTCCCTCGGGAAGGACATCGAGGCATTGAACTGGATAGAGAGGGAGATGAAGGAACTGCTGGGCATCACTTTCGAGGGACATCCCGACCCCCGCAGGCTCCTTCTTCCGGACAACTGGCCGGAAGGCGTCTATCCGCTTCGGCAGGACTACGCCGAGTGGGACGAAACCGCCATAAGAACCAGGGGTGTGTGATGGGAAGATCAGTGATACCCATCGGACCTTACCATCCTCTTCAGGAGGAGCCCGAGCTCTTCACCCTCACCGTGGAGGGCGAGCGGATAGTGGAGGTGGATGTCCGGATCGGCTACAATCATCGCGGCATCGAGAAGCTTTCGGAGAGCAAGTCGTTCGACAACAGCACCTTCGTGGTGGAGAGGATATGCGGGATCTGTTCCACCAGCCACCCCTTCGCATACGTGAGGGCGGTGGAGGACATCTTTCCAATGGAAGTTCCGGACAGGGCAAGGTACATCCGCACCATCATAGCCGAGGGCGAGAGGGTCCATTCCCACCTGCTCTGGCTGGGGCTGGCCGGGCACTTCCTTGGGTACAACACCGTTTACATGTGGGCCTGGAAACTCCGTGAGGAGATCCTCGACGTGATGGAGATCCTCTCCGGCAACAGGAACAACTACGCCATGTTCACCCCCGGAGGCGTCAGAAGGGATATCAGACCACAGGACATTCCGGTGGTCCTCGCCAAGATCGATTCCATAGTCCCGACGCTGGAGATGCTGAGGGACGCCATTCTCGATGATCCCGTGCTTCACGCCAGATTGAAGGGGGTGGGGGTTCTCAGCAGGGAGAAGGCCATCGAGTTCAGCGCCCTGGGGCCCACCTCCAGGGCTTCCGGAGTCGCCCGGGACGTGAGGAAGGACAGCCCCTACGGGGTTTACGACCGGGTTGACTGGAAGATGATAGTCACCTCAAACGGAGACGTCTTCGACAAGGCGGTGGTCCGGATCCTTGAGATGTTCGAATCCATAAGCATTCTCAGGCAGTGCTTCCAGGCTCTTCCCGATGGTCCGATCAACGCCGGCATCGAAAGCGTTCCCCCCGGCGAGGGGATCGGGCACATCGAGGCGCCGCGGGGCGAGACCTTCCACTACGTGAGAAGCGACGGCACCAACAGGGCCATCCGTCACAAGGTAAGGGCGCCGACCTTCATGAACCTGCCCACCTACAAGGCCACCATCGTTGGCGAGACCATCTCCGACGCCACGATCATCCTGGCTTCCATCGATCCATGCTACTGCTGCACCGAGAGGATGGCGGTGAGGAACCACAGGGGAAGGCTTCTCTACGACGGCGAAGCCCTGGTGGAGCTGTCCAGGGCCAAGACCGAGAGCCTCAGGAGAAGGATGGGCAGAGCATGAGCCTCCAGGACGTTTTCAGCATGGGACTCTTCAGGCTCACCCCGCTGGCGTGGCTGGCCGCGGCATTCGCGGGCCTCTTCTTCATCCTTGTGGTGGCATATTCGCTGAGCTACATGAAGGGGAGAAAGGGGCTTTTCAGGTATTACCTCTATACGGTGCTCACGCTGGTCCTTACCCTTGGCGTGATCTTCGCCGACAACCTTCTTCTCCTCGTTGTCCTGTGGGGATTCCTGGGTCTGCTTCTCTATCTTCTGATAGGGTTCGGAAGAACGCCCTCCACACCGGCTACCGCCAGAAAGGCTCTGCTGATCGTGGGCGGAACGGACGCCCTGATGCTCCTTGGCCTGGCGCTGGTCTGGATAACGGCCTCCGGCCCCGGGACCGGTCTGGCTGGGCTTCTGAAGCTGTCCTTCTCCTCGGTGACGATTCCGGTAGCCGGAGGTGTTTCCACCGCTGCTTTCCTGCTTCTGGCTTCAGCCGCCCTTGCCAAGGCCGGGGCCATGCCTTTCCACACATGGGTGCCCGACATGGCCGAAGACGCTCCAGTTCCTGCCACGGCGTATCTTCCCGCATCGCTGGACAAGCTTCTGGGGATCTTCTTCCTGGCCAGGGTATCGCTTGAGCTGTTCGTACTCGGCAGCAACCTTGGTATCGTACTCATGGCGCTGGGCAGCATCACCATCATGGCCGCGGTGATGATGGCCATGGTCCAGCATGACATGAAAAGGCTTCTGGGCTACCACGCCGTGAGCCAGGTTGGCTACATGGTCCTGGGCATTGGCACCGGCAATCCCATCGGCATCGCCGGGGCGCTGTTCCACATGTTCAACAACACCATTTACAAGTCATGCCTCTTCATGGCCGGAGGCGCGGTCGAGAAGAGCATGAAGACCACCGACCTGCACCGGCTGGGAGGCCTTGGCAAACTGATGCCGCTGGTGTTCGGCGCTTTCTTCGTCGCATCCCTTTCCATCTCGGGGGTTCCTCCGTTCAACGGCTTCGCCTCCAAGTGGATGATCTACCAGGGAATAATCGGCACCGCCGGGAACGGCTGGACATGGATCATATGGCTTGCAGCCGCCATGATGGGCAGCGCGCTCACCCTGGCCAGCTTCATGAAGCTCATCCATGCGGTGTTCCTGGGCCAGGCTTCGCCCCATGTGACCAGGATCGCCGGGACAGCAAGACCCGGAACCCCGTTCGCCATGGCCGCACCGATCTCGATACTGGCTATCCTTTGCATAGGCTTGGGGGTTTTCGCCGACAGGATCCCGTTCGGGCAGCTCTTCAGCCCTGCTCTCGCGGGGGAGCCGGTCTTCCCGGGACTGTGGAGTCCCGGCTCGGCAACCATACTTGTCCTCGCCGGGCTGTTCCTTGGAACAGTGGTGTATCTCCTGGGCAGTGTAGGCAGAACAAGGACCGTCGCTCCGTTCATCGGAGGCGAGAACCTCGATGCCTGCCCGCCCATGAGGGTTTCGGGGGTTGACTTCTACGCCACCGTGAAAGACGTGAAGCCTCTTGGAACTCTCTTCGACTGGGCCGACAGGAAACACTTCGACTGCTACGTGCTGGGCCTCAGGTTCGCCGATCTCCTGGGCGGCATTCTGTCGGGGCTTCACAACGGCCTGCTGGGCAGGTACGTGTTCTGGTGCCTGGCGGGAGTGGCTGTTCTCTATCTCGCGCTGATTGGATGACGAAATGATGGAACTGTACATCCTCATGGCCCTGATGATCGCCGGAGCCCTGGCTGCGGTGGAGATGAGGAACCTGCTATCCGCGGTGATAGCGGTGGGAGTGGTGGGGCTGGGGCTGTCCATCATCTTCCTTCTGCTGAAAGCCCCGGACATCGCCCTCACCCAGCTTGTGGTGGAGATCGTGGCGGTGATAATCCTGATCAGGGCCACGCTGACAATGAAGGATTCGGGGGAGTGGCTGGGTACCAGGCCCCTGGGAGCTCTGCTGGGCGCCCTGTTCGCGGCCCTCACCGTCTGGGCGGGGATCGTGGCCTTCAAAAGCCTTCCGGCCTTCGGGGAACCGTTGATGCTGGTCTCGGGGAGGTATCTCCAGAACGCCTCTGCGGATACCGGGGCAGCCAATGTGGTGGCGGCTGTGATCCTGGACTACCGCGCCTACGACACACTGGGGGAGGCAACCGTGCTTTTCACCGCCGTGGTGGGAGTGCTGACGGTGATGCGCCGCAAGGGGGTGAAGGATAATGGCAGGAAGTGACGGGGAAACCGGAATGACCCTTGTGGTGAAGACCGTGACCAGGCTCACGGTTGGGCTCATCTTCCTTTACGGCGTTTACATCGTCCTGAACGGCCATCTGAGCCCCGGAGGCGGTTTCGCCGGCGGAGTGATAATCGCACTGAGCTTCATCAACCTCTTTCTCGCCTTCGGAGGCAGAAAGACTTTCGAGATCATAAGAAAAGACGCGGTGACGGCGCTGGAAAGCCTGGGGGCCGTCCTGTTCCTGGGCATCGCCCTGCTGGGCTTCACCGACGGCGGGTTCTTCATCAACTTCCTGCCCCAGGGCAGGGTGTTCAGCCTGGTGAGCGGGGGCGCCATCCCCCTGTCGAACATGGCGATCTGCATCAAGGTGGGGGCCGGCCTGTTCGGGATATTCCTGGCCCTGGTTTCCTTCAGGGGAAACGAAAGGGAGGGGAAATGATACACTCCTGGCTCCCTTACGTTCTCTGCATTCTTCTCTTCAGCGTCGGGGTCTACGCCGTTCTCAGCAAGAAGAACCTGATAAGGATAATCATGGGCATCGTCATAGCCGAGTACGCGGTCAATCTCTTCCTTATCCTCCTCTGCTGGAAGCGGGGAGGGGAGGCGCCCATCCTTCAACCGGGCGCCATGGGACAGGTGATGGTGGACCCGCTGCCCCAGGCCCTTGTACTCACCTCCATTGTGATCGGTCTTGCCACCACCGCTTTCCTGGTGGCTATCGCCATGAGGCTGCACGAGCGTTACGGGACCTATGATATCACCCGTATCAGGGAGTTGAGGGGATGATGGCCGGCGAATACATTCCTCTGCTGGTTGCGGTTCCACTTGCGGGGGCATTCTTCTGCGCCCTTGCGGCCCGGAAGTCCGGCGCCTTTGCGGACACCGTCGGCACACTTGTCGTCGCCCTTGTTCTTGCTCTGTCCATCTTCGCGGTGGTGTCACCCCCCTCCACCCACGGCGTGGGCGGCTGGCCGGCTCCCCTGGGCATTCTCCTGGTGATGGACGGTCTGGCGTCGTTCATGCTTCTGATCGTGAGCCTGGTTGCCTTCCTGGTCATGATCTACTCCCTGAGCTACATGAACGCCTACTCGGGCCGGTGGCAGTTCCACACCCTGTTCCTTCTGATGCTGGCGGGGATGAACGGCGTGGTGATAACCGGCGACATCTTCAACCTGTTCGTCTTTCTTGAGGTGGCGTCCATTGCCAGCTACGCCCTTGTGGCATTCGGAACCGGGAAGCACGAACTCGAGGCCGCCTTCAAGTATGCTGTCATGGGAAGCCTGGGTTCCCTGCTCCTTCTTCTGGGCATCGCGTTCCTCTACGGCTACACTGGCACCCTCAACATGGCCCACATGGCGGAGCGTCTCGGTGAACTCGGGGCCGCACCGATAACCGTTACAGCTCTTGTGCTGCTTCTCGGCGGGTTCGCCCTCAAAGCCGCCATAGTCCCGTTCCACTCATGGCTTCCCGATGCGCACCCCTCGGCTCCCGCGCCGATATCCGCCATGCTTTCCGGAGTACTGATCAAGTCACTGGGCGTTTACACCATCGCCAGGCTTGTGTTCAACGTATTCGGTGCCGGCCCTGGCCTGTTGAACCTTCTCATGGTGCTTGGTGCGGTCTCGATGGGGATCGGTGTTGTCCTGGCCCTCAGGCAGTGGGACATGAAGAGGCTGCTCGCCTATCATTCCGTGAGCCAGGTCGGCTACATGATCCTCGGGTTCGGCCTTGGCACTCCCCTCGGGATTATGGGAGGGCTCTTCCACCTGTTCAACCACTCGATCTTCAAGAGCCTGCTCTTCCTGAACTCCGGCGCCCTTGAACAGGCCACTGGCACAAGGAACCTGAAGGAGATGGGCGGTCTGGCGGGCAGAATGCCCACCACTTCCTGGACCACACTTTCGGCCTCCATGTCCATCTCCGGCGTTCCGCCCTTCTCAGGGTTCTGGAGCAAGCTCATCATAGTCATGGCCTGCGTGGAGCAGGGGAGATGGTTCTACGCGGCCTGGGCCATTCTGGTGAGTGTTCTGACCCTTGCCTCCTTCCTCAAGGTTACGAAGTTCGCTTTCCTGGGAAGGCTCAGGAAGGGTCTCGAGAACGTGCGTGAGGTTCCCTGGCCCATGAGGCTGGGCATGGCTGTCCTGGCGCTTCTCTGCATTCTGGGCGGCCTCATGCTGCTTCCGGCAGTGAAGGAAATGGTTCTCGCCCCTGCGGTCAGGGCGCTCGACCATGGTGTCCTCACCCTCGGGGAGGTGGTTCGCCTGTGAAAAGCCGTGCTCTGATGTTCCTGGCGGCCTTTGCGGTATGGTGTCTTCTCTCATGGCCCCCTACGGCACTCCAGCTTGCCGCCGGGGCTGCGGCCTCTCTGCTGGCGGCGGCCGTCATGGGGCGGATGTTCATCACCAGGCCCCACATGCTGAGCCATCCAGGGAGGGTGCTCACTTTCATCTTCCACTACGTGCCGGTCTTCACCTGGGAGCTTGTAAAGGCCAACTTCGATGTCGCCTACCGGGTGCTTCACCCCGGGCTTCCCATCAACCCCGGGATAGTGAAGATGAAGACCGCTCTCAGGTCCGACATGGGCCTCACCTTCCTGGCAAACTCCATCACCCTGACCCCAGGGACCCTCACAGTGGATGTGGAAAAGGAACAGGGTATTCTCTACGTCCACTGGATAAGCGTCAGGGGAAGGGATATGGAATCGGCCACCAGGGCCATCGGGGGCAGGTTCGAGCCGATACTCCGAAGAATTTTCGAAGAGGTCGAGCCATGAGAACCCTCAGATGGATACTGGGAACGCTGGTGCTGCTGGGGATACTTCTCATTATCCTGCTCTTCGCCACCGACGGGGCGTTTCTTCCGTCCGGGGTGGAGCATTCCGGGTTTTACGCCAAGGCCGTTTACATCGTCATCCTCAGCGCCCTCATGGTTCTTTTCAGGATACTCAAGGGCCCCACCCCCGCGGACAGGATCGTGGGAGTGGACATTCTCGGGATCCTGGTAGTGGGACTCTGCGCAGTTCTCGCCCTGGCCACGGACCGGTCATGGTACCTCGACATCGGCATAGCCTGGGGCCTTCAGAGCTTCATTGGCACCCTTGCCCTGGCCAAGTTCATGGAAGGGAGAACCTTCGATGACTGATGCGATAGGCCTTGTGTTGATAGCCGCCGGGCTGGTCTTCGATGTTCTGGGGTGTCTGGGGCTTATCCGCCTGCCCGACGTGTACAACAGGCTTCAGGCCTCAACCAAGTGCGTCACCCTTGGAACCTGCAGTATCCTGATAGGCACCCTTTTCATCACGGGGTTCACTTCCACCGGTTTCAAGGCGCTTCTGGCGGTGTTCTTCCTGGTGCTTACCTCTCCGGTGTCAGCGCACGCCATATCCAGGGGGGCCCACAAAGCTGGGATAAAGCTCTGGAAGGGCAGCGCCTGCGATTCCCTGGAAGAACGGGACAAGGAGGCGCAGCAGTGAGATATCCCAAGCTTCGGGAGCTCGGTGAAGCGGTGAAAGCCCTGTTCACGAAGCCCTACACCTCCGACTTCCCCCGGAAACCCCACGTTCCCCACGAGAATTTCCGCGGACAGCCAGTGTTCGACCCGCGGAAATGCCTGGGGTGCCTGGCCTGCGAGGAAGCATGCCCCGCGGGGGCCATCGCCCACGAAGACGTGACCGACCCGCCTGATGCAGCCAAGCGCAGAATGATCCACTACACCGACACCTGCATATTCTGCAGCCAGTGCCAGGCGGCGTGCATCGCCGACCACGAAGGCATTGTGCTGGGCAGCGAATGGGAGCTCTCCTACTTCGACAGAACCCAGGCCCTCGAGAGCATCGAACTCGACCTGCAGCTTTGCGAGGCCTGCGGAACGGTCATTGCCACCAAGCCCCATCTGGCATGGCTCGCCGACAGACTGGACGAGATGGCCTTCTCGAATCCCACCATCTACCTGGCCCGGCTGAGGGAGCTGGGGGTTGCGGACGACAACCTCGTTCCCGTTCTCAGGGATCGGGGCCGGTCCGACAGGGTGAAGATCCTCTGCGTAAAGTGCCGTAGGGAGACCACCCGTTACAACGAATGAGTTCAAGGAGAGCCTTAGGGCTTGCCTTCAGCACCTGCCCCTGATCCTCGGCATCGGGAACCCGTTGAGGGGTGACGACGGGTTCGGCCCGGAGCTGGTCAAAAGGATCAGGGGCATTCCAGTTCATGCCATTGATGCGGGAACCACCCCCGAGAACTACCTGGGACCAGTTGCCAGGATGCGGCCGAGGCTGGTGCTGGTAGCCGACGCTGCGGACATGGGCGGAAAACCGGGCGAGGCCGCGCTGCTGTCCAGGGAAGAAATGGATCAGATCGGGGGCTTTTCCACCCACACCATGTCTCCCGCCCTGTTCATGCGGCAGATCGAGGAACTGTGCGGAGCACGCATGCTCATGCTGGCGGTGCAGCCAGCCTCGACCGCCTTCGGGCAGGGTTTTTCCAGTGAGGTCGAGGCATGTCTCGAAGAGCTGGTGAATCTGTTCGAGGAAGCGTTTCGGTGATACGAGCCACTGATGTGCTCCACTTGGCCGCAGTGGTATAATCGCAATTGGAACATCCGAAGGAGAAGCGATGTGCCTCGGCGTTCCCGGTGAGATACTTGAGGTCTGGGGGGATGAACCCCTGACCCGCAAGGCCAGGGTCAGTTTCGGCGGAGCAGTCCGAGAGGTTTGTCTGGCGGGAGTGCCCGACGCATGCCCCGGCGAGTACGTCATTGTCCACGCTGGCTTCGCACTGAACCGGTTGGATCGGGCCGAGGCCGACGAAGTGGCCGGCTACCTCAGACGCATCCGGGAATTCGGACGGGAGGAGTGCGGCGGATAACGCCTGCCTCCCCGTTGATCAATCGCTCATCTCAGGCAGGAGGACCGGGCCATCCCCCGGCTCGCAGGCCGGGATCTCGAAGGAGAACACGCTTCCCCTGCCAGGTTCACTTGTAAGGAATACCCTTCCCCCGTGCATCTCGACTATTCTCTTAGCTATGGAGAGGCCAAGGCCGATTCCGGGTATCTTTATCTCCCCCTCCCGGGGTTCCCGGCGGATCCTGGAGAACTCCTGGAAGAGCCTGGCCTGGTCCTCCTGGGCGATCCCAATGCCGTTGTCCTCCACCTCCACCCGCACAGTGCCTCCGAGGTCGATGCACCTCAGAGTTATCCGTCCGCCCTGCGGGGTGTACTTGATGGCGTTGGTGAGGTAGTTGGCGATCACCTCCTTGATCAGGATGGGTATTGCCGCCACAGCGGGAGCAGTATCGGAGATAACCAGGACCGCGGTGTGTCTGTTCCCTGCTATCAAGCCCTGGTTCTCCACCACCACCTGCCTCACCAGCTTCCCGACGTCAACACGCACCGCCTGATTGCGAAGCTGCGAGGAATCGAAGGATGAAAGAAGCTGGAAGTCACGCAGGAAGGAGATGACCTCCTGCATCCTGGCCTGGGCCCTGACCAGCAGATGCTTTTCCCGGGGTGCCATTCGGTCTCCGGCCAGGGTGGACAACCCCGTCAGCAGCGCCGAGGCAGCACCCACCGGAGAACGGAGGTCATGAATGGCAATGTGCAGGAAATCCCGGTGCAGCTTGGAAAGCCTTCTGAGCTTGACGTTTGCCTGACGCAATTCCTGCTGTGCGAGACGCCTGCGGTGGTTCAGCTCGCCCACCAGAAGCCCCAGCGCCAGGAACATCCCAACCCTGGCAAGCCCGGGCCATATGGGAAAGGCGCTCTTGTCCAGCAGTTCAAGCGCGATGATCCAGGCTCCGAGGAACACCGGAACTATCACCGCCCTCCTTCCCCACCAGATGCTGGAGAGGAAGATGGGAACATAGGCGAAGTGGGAATAGGCCACATTGATCCTAAGCCTGAAATGAAAAAGGAGGCTTAGGGCCATGAACACCAGCGTCAAACCGATGACCAGGGCGTCCCTGCGCCAGCCGTGTCGAAGAGGGCTCCTGAACCCCGCCCAGAAATCGGGACTGTCAAGCTGCTGTAGTTCCTCGCCCATCAGACCCTTTTCAGCAATGCCCTCGCAGGCTGCACGGGACGGACTCGGAAGAGCATTCAATGCACGAAGATAAGCCTGTTGGAGGGGTATGTAAAGACAGCATGCCCGTGCCATCCGCCGTCACGGCATAACCCCGTCCTGGAAAGGCAACTGGAAGCCAGTACATGTCTTACTGCCAAGTAGCAAGGTGCTGGCGCCCCTGCTTTGCCAGTCATTGTTCCGTCAAGCAGGCGACGCCCCCGTGCAGGGTGCCATCACCCGCCATTGCCCCCCGGAGCAGGCCCTATCTGGTCAGCACCAGCGCCCGGGTCACCGAGGCGCCGCCCGAGAAGAGCCTGGCGTGGTAAACGCCGGGAGGCAGAGGGTTGCCGCCTTCGTCTGCGTTCCACTGGATGCATGAGGCTCCGGGTCCCACCTGACGGAAGAAGACCAGGCGCCCGGACAGGTCGAAGACAGAGAGGCTGCCAAAACCATCCGGCACAACCGCATGGATGCCGGTGGAGAACGAGAAGGGGTTGGGTGAGGCCGAGAGCGACAGGTTCGGCCCGGAAACTCCTTCGTCCTCCACGGACAGAGGGTACAGGACGAAACTCACCTCGACCCGCTGGTTTGCGCCCACAACCACGTTGGTGACGGTCTGCGACGTGTATCCAGTGACCGTGGCGGTGACGTTGTAGGTCCCGGGCAGGAGCATCTTGGCGTAGTCGCCCCACTGCTCCATGTCGCACCGGCTGTAGTTGAGGACCTGAGTGGTGCCCCCGTCCTGGCGGACCACATTGATGATGCCGCTCAGGGGGGCCCCTGAGGAGTTCTCCACGGTGCCCCATATCCCGTAGGTGGCGTCCCGGCAGAAGTTGTTCAGCGCGTTGGTGTGATTGTCCGCGACGGTCTGCCAGTCGGTGGGCTGCTTCTGCGTGCTGACGCCCACATGGCTGTGGATCGTGCCCACGATGTCGTAGCACCAGTCGCTCATCTCCCCGTACAAGGGATACAGGTTCCATCCGTTGGTCACGGACATGCTCAGATCCAGGTTCAGCAGGTCGTACTCCTGCGCGGTATCAAGTATCAGGGCGATATCCCAGACGGCGCCGCTGGCCCCGCTCCATACGTACATGAAGTAGCTGTCGCCCGAGTGCAGGGAAAGCCCCGCTGCGAAGGGGTTGCGGGAGTTGACCGCTGACGGCCAGTCAGGGAAGGTGAGATCCCGGATGGCCCTGCTCTCCACTTCGGAGAAGGGGGCGGATCCGCTCCCGCCGCTGCTCCAGTAGGTCTCGAAGTTACGGTTCGGGTCAACGCCCCTTCCATTGGTCATGGTGTTGTTGGAATAGCCGTCGGGGTTCAGCACCGGGATGATCCATACTTCAGCCGTGTTCACAATGTACTGGGCGTTGGGATCGCTTGCGTAGTGTTCAGCGAGCCACTCGGCGTACTGCAGGGCTGTCATGGCGGAAGACTTCTCGTCTCCGTGCACGCCGCCGGTGATGAGTATCTCCGGCTCGATCCCCTCGTTCATAACGTCGTCCGAGATGACCAGCCCCATGATCTCCCTGTTGCCGAAGGTGGTTCCAACGGAAACGAGGTTGCAGATGTCCGGGTACAGCATGGACAGGATCTCAAGCGAGTCGCAGATCTGGTTGTACGATGGGTAGGCGAGAGGATCGTCGAACCCGGGGCTTGCTGGTTGGGTGTTCAGCGAGAGCAATAAGACCGCAATAAGTGAGACAGACACCTTCGGCACCCCTCTCCGTGATGGTCCACACCATTCTTCGCTGTCCCGGTCTTCACGGGACCGCAGGCGATCCAGAACGGGGATCCGGCCCCATGGCCGGGAGTTCCCCTCCCCGGGGCACATAATACAAAATTCCTGTCTCTCAGGTAGGGTATCGGGTCGGATCCGAAGGGTCTTCCTCCCCTTCGATTGTTGCCTTCCAGAGGTCGGCGCAACGAAACTGCCATCCTCCTCGAGTCTCAGAGCCGGCGCGCCACTACGGTGACCCTTCCGACCCGCCGGAGCGGCTTCATGAAGCGCGGAATCCAGGAAGCCCTGAGAAGACAGCCCCACAGTGCGCTCGCCCGTATCGGTCATCCCGTGGTATCTTAGCGGCAGCAGCCATCCGTTGCGGCGGTCCGGACTGCTGCGGACCCCTTCAGCCTGAACAGGAGGAATTGATGAAGGCGGGTTTCATTCCCCTTCTGCTGGCGGTTCTTCCCGCCATGGCAGCCTGGCCGACAGCCGGAGGCAACTCCCTGCACAACGGACAGGGGAGCACCCACGGTCCCGACGCCCCGGAGGTTCTCTGGCAGGGTACGACCTTCCACACGCTGTTCGGGTGCCAGATCTACGTCTGGAACGGATACATGGCCACCATGAGGTTCCAGACGCTGAACTACTCCCCCGTGGTGGTCTACGACCTTGAGACCGGGGAGGAAATGTGGGACCTCGACCTTTCCGGCCCCAACAGCCGCACCATGCCGATAGGGTTCAGGGACGGTCGGCTCTACTTGGTGAACTACCAGGAGAGCAGTGCGGGAGACACCATCTACGCCTACGACCCGGCTTCAGGGGCCCAATTATGGAAGGCGGAAACCCTTGCCCGGTTTGGCATTGCCCACATGCTCTCCTTCACCGAAGAGGGCGACTTTGTGATCCCCGCCAACGAGTACATCTTCAGGATAGACCATCTCACCGGGGAAACGGTCTGGCTGACCCCCCGATTCATCCCCAACACCGGAGCCGACCATCTCTGCGTGGCGGGAGACAGGATCTACGGCTTCGAGGGGTTCCTGAACACGGCCAAGACCCTGGTGGCATACGACACGGCCACCGGGGCCAGGCTTTACGAAACCCCCCCTCTGCCCGGAGACGGCGATCAGGAGGTTCCCCTGATGGCCGATGACCAGGGCCGTGTCTATGTGATCAGGGACGGTACGGGATTGATCCGAGCCTATCTCGACACCGGGGAGGCCTTCGAGTTCCTCTGGACAGCTCCCACAGCCACTGCCGCCGGTGGCATCGGCAGCACCGGGAACTTCGGGGTCGGCCCGGACGGTTCCCTGTACTTCGTGGGCCCTTCGGGGAACACCCTGGTGCGCCTCGACCCGGAGACCGGTGCGACCCTTGCCGAGTCCCCTGTCCTGGCTGAGAACATGGATCCGCGCATCACCATCGCCCCGGATGGAACGCTCTACGTCACCGACGGCACCGCATCGGGGGGAAAGCTTCATGCGCTCACGCCGGACCTGTCAATTCTGTGGCAGGAGAACTTTCCCTACAACTACTACTCGGGACCGGCCCTGGGCTACGACGGCTACCTCGCCATGACCGGCAACGGCACCAACCTGGTGGTTTACAGGACCGGGGGGACCGGGATCGAACCTTCCCCCGGAGGCTTCACCGTCTCCCCGAACCCGGTGTCTTACACGCTCCATCTCCATGGGGTCCCTGACGGGGCCGGGGTTTCCCTCTTCGACATGACCGGGCGAAAGGTATGCTCCGATACCGGCTCCGGCAGCCTGGATGTGTCAGGATTGCCCAGGGGGGTCTACACCCTCGTCGTTCAAGGGAACGGGCAGCCGGCGAGTACGAGGATCGTGGTGACCCGGTAAGCGCGGGAGCCCCCGGGTTTGCCGCCTCAGGCCGTGCCTCCCTGCTGATGGACAGCGATCCAGAGTTGTCACTCTGAATGAAAGGTATGACTTGCGTTCCTATGTCTTCTTATGTATTCTATGTGCGAAGGAATGAATGCAGTGAAGGAGGAGGCATGAGTAAAACCGTAACTCTCAGGCTCAATGAGGAAAGGTATCTGCGTTTCCGACAGATTGCAGAAGAAGACAACCGAACATTGTCGAATTTCATTGAAACCGCTGTCCTCAGGTACATTGAAGACCAAGGATATGCAGATGAGTTTGAGATGTCCGAGATCAGAGCAAATGAAGATCTGAATGAAAGCCTGATCCGTGGCTTGAAGGATGCAGAGACCGGAAAGGGTAAGTTTGCCTGATTTCAGAATCTTCCAGACCGATGAGTTTCTGAAGAGAATGAGCAGGTTGCCGACGAATGAAGCTGAATTCCTCGAAGAGAAACTCAATGAGTATGTGTATCCTCAACTCCGGATCGAACCATTTCACGGGGCTAACATCAAGAAACTAAGGAATTACACGCCAGAGACATGGCGATACAGAATCGGGAAATACAGATTATTCTACATTGTGAATCCCAGCGAGAAGATCATCTATCTGTTAACCATGGACTTGCGCAAAGACGCATATAGAACTTAGCTGACAACAACTGAATACAGCAGAACGATGTTAGAATTCTAAGAACAGGTAAGCCGTCTGCTGATTCAGAGTGATGGGGGGCCATGCAGCCATCCCGGATGAACCGGCTCTCCACCCGGCCCTGCCGGACCGAGGCGCAGAGGGAGGCGATAGCTGGATCCACCCGCTCGGCAGGGCGTTCCCCGGCCATCTCAGAAGAACCAGACCCGTTTCATGGCCTTCAGGAACTCAACGGTCACGGGGAACCCTGAAGCCGAACCGATCACACTGTCGATCCCACAGCGAGGGCAGGCGGCGGTATCCGGTTCGTAGGTGTCGCCCCAGTCGGTGATCTCCCCTGGAGGGAAAACCGCGCAGCAGTAGAAACAACCGCAGAGGGCACTGGCCTCTATCTCTGAGCGGTTGTGTAAGGAATGGCAATGAGACTGGGTTCCGTCCTCTACCACGACCGTCATGCAAAGGAATTCCAAGTCAGTGCCATTGCCATTAGTCATCGCATCATCTTCACCAGGACTAGGCAGTTAGCGGGCAACTAAGCGCCTAAGATGGATGACCTTCCTTCTTCCTCAATCAGAAGTTCTGGCTTCACTCCGGTTGACTCTACTTACAACGTCTTGACGTTACAGCGTCGCAACGCTATTATCATTCGGAAGGAGCCAAGCATGACTGAACTGACAAAGAGAGCCACTGTCTATCT
>CAZIPI010000031.1:0-23845 GCA_964541235.1 uncultured bacterium
CAATAATAATCCCAACCAGTTGTCTCTCTTCGACTTATGATGGGACACTAGTGACATGAGCGATTGGGGTGCCGACACCGATTCCGTTTACTGGATAACCAGGGCGTTAACCGGCCCGGACCGCTCGATCGGTTACGTCTTCATCGGTTCTGACAACGGTATTCTTGGTCCAGGCTCGCAATACTTCTACGGTGCTTTCTTCAATGCAACCGCAATCATGAAAGACTGTTCCGGCATCATACTCGACCTCAGGGGAGGGTACAGCTGCTGGACTTTCTACGACGCCCTTCAGTGTTCCGGAAGGTTCATGGACCATGCCTACCCCGCTCTTTACCAGCAGTTCAGGAACGGCTTCGGAAGGCTGGAAATGGAAGAACCTCAGCTCGTCTCCACATTCAGGCAGGGCGCGTGGCAGTTCACGAAACCCGTGGTGGTCCTCACGGGCAGCAACACCTCGGGCTTTCTTGAAGTGCTGGCGATGTTGATGGCCCCGCCTGAACACGTGGTACTCATGGGTGACAGAAGCGCCGGCGCGCCCGACATCTCCCGGCCCTTCCGGTTCAACAATCCCATATTCAGTTATGACAGGTGGTATCTCTACCTGCCCGGCATGGTCATCTACGATCTTTCCATGAACCCCGTAGTGGGGGCGGGGATCGAACCCGACATTGCCGTGCCGGCATCACCCGGCGACTTCGCCGCCGGGGTTGACCCCGTTCTGGAAGCTGCGGTGGCTTACCTCAGTAGGTGAGGACCACCAGGCGGTTCCCGGCCGCGGCCATGTCCACCGGTGTTCCGGGCAAGTCAACGCTGCCCAGCAGGGCCCAGGTCCCCATGTGGTACGAGTAAAGGGTGAAGCCGTCGGGCCCGTTCCTCGAAGCGATGAAAAGCCTCATGCCGTCGGTGTGAGTGGCGAGTCGCTCGGGGTTCCCCGGCACGGTCAGTATCCTGCCCAACGTGAACGGGGACAGCGAGTCAATGATCATGACCCTTCCCTGGCCGCTCCCGTGATCCGGGCTGGCGGCGGCGATGATCCCCATGTAGTACGACGACGCCATGTCCCATGCCGGTGCGAGACGGACCTTGCGCGCAGGCGCGCTCTGTTCGAAGGGGAGTATGTAGGCCGATCCAAGGGGGTCGCTGGTGGCCGCCAGGACGCTGTCGCTCCCCGACCCGTTCATGCACAGCACGGTGGGGGTCAGGTTCAGCGACCAGCTTCTGGCCACGGTGTTGGTGGCCGTCCTCACCCGGTAAACTTTACCGCCCACGGGGTCCGCGATGTAGATGTTGTTGGACGACCTGCCGGGAATGATGCTCGCGACCGAGGAACCGACCGTGAAATCATCCAGCAGAAGGCCTGTGGCCGCATCCAGCTCCAGTATGTTCCCCGTGGCTCCCTGAACGTAGATGGAGTTCTCCCAGGGAACGTAGGCGATGGAGCCGTAGCCCGCCCCGGAGCCTGGGCCGATGACCGTGGAGGATAGAAGTGCCATGGCTTCCGAATCGCAGCGGTAAAGCATTCCGGTGGTGGTGGAAACGAAGAACAGGCTTCCCGTTCCGGGAGAGAGTGCCCGGGCGCCTTGAACGCCCTGGATCGAGCCCGTTACCTCCAGGCTGACCGGATCGATGAAGACCAGACCCGCCGAAGGCGGCCCGGAGTATTCGGTGAACCTCTCGCAGCCGGCGGCCAGCATGACGGACGCGAAGAGGACCGGGACCCTCCTGCACTGAGCCGATGCCATTCCGGCCGTTCCTTCAGATGGCCACTGTGGCCGAAAGCATGAAGAGCCGCGAGGGCGACCATGCCCTGGGGTTGCCCATCTCTCCGGTGGGATCTCCGGTGGTCCTGAACAGGGCGCTGTCGTAGATCCTGAACACGTTCCTGCGGTTGAACAGGTTCTGCACCAGAAGCTGTACCTCGGCCTCCAGCCCGGCGAACCTGACCCTTCTCGCCGCCCTGGCGTCGGTCTGCATCGTGAACGGGTACCGCTCGGTGTTCAGGTTGATAAGCTCTTCGCCTTCAGGTGGAAGGGTGTAGGGGAAGCCGCTGCCGTAGTTCCACGTGAGGGCGAGGGTGGAGTTCTCGAAGGGGCGGAAGCCTCCGATGGACGGTCCGTCGCCCTGGAACCCGGTCATCTCCAGGGATGCGCCTGCGGTGTGAAGCTGGTCCCAGTCAAGGTAGTTGTCCTCTTTGGAGAAGAGAGCCACGCCCTCCAGACCGTAGTTGTAGGGGTCGAAGGCCGTGGAGAACCTTCCTTTGGCGATCCCCATGCTGTAGGTGAGATACCCGGACAGGGTGCCCCCCTGGCCCCGGGTGACGGTGACCTCGAAGCCCCTGGCCATGCCGTGGCTGTCATCGTTCTCGAAGAAGTAGTAGGCTCCCTCGAGGTGCTTCTCGGTGCTCACCAGTCCGGTGATGTCCTTGTAGTACATGGCCAGGGACAGCTCGGTCCGGTCAGCGACCATGTACCTGGTGCCCGCCTCGAACGCCCTGGTGCGCTCGGCATCGAGGTCGGGGTTGCCGGTGACGGCCCTGCCCTGGGAGAAGTTGTATGAACTCTCAAGGAAGAGATGGCTGAGCGGCGGCATCTGGAAGTAGTGCCCGTAGGTGGTGAAGAACACCGAACGTTCGCCGAAGGGTACGGAAAGGCCGACCCTCGGGCTCACCTGCCACTTGGGGTCAACCTGGACCTCGGCGAGTTCCTCCTGGGAGAATACCGTGGTGTTGGCGTCGAAGCCGTCAAGCCTGATCCCCGCCGTGGCCACCACTCCGCCGGACAGCCTGAAGTTCCCCTGGAAGAAGCCCGCGAGGGAGTAGGGTTCGGCATCCCATTGGGCAACGTACACCCCGCCGTACTGCAGTGCGTACACATTGAACTCGTAAAGGTCGTAAGCGCTGGCGGAGAGGCCCGACTTGAACCAGAACCTCCCCGTGGGGTGGCTGTCGAGGTCGAACTTCACGGTGTGAACGTCGGCCCTGCTGTCGAGCCAGGCGTTGGGGTGAATGCCTGTGTGGTAGAAACCAAGTGAATCCGCCAGCCTTGCCTCGGGAACGAACTGGGTGAGCCAGTAGCTCGGGGGGAGCCCCTCGCCGAGGTAGCCGCCGTCCGGCTGCCTGACACGCTGCCAGTCCATGAAGCGGCGGGAGCTCACCGTCAAACGGATGCTTGTCACGTCGCTCACCAGCCGGTTCACGGTGCCGTTCACTCCGAAGTTCTCGGAAAAGCGCACCGGAAGGGCGTAATCCTGGCTGCGGCCCGGGTATGGCACGCCGGAAATGTACCCCGGTCGGTGATAGCGTGACCATGCCCACTCGTTCCAGCCCCGTTCGGCGTAGGAATAGAGCCCTGAGACCGAAACACTTGTCCGGGGTGTGGGCCTGAACGTGACCTTGAGTATGCCGGCGGCGTCGGACTGCCAGTTGTTCTCCCACGTGCCCCGGCTGTCGAGGGTGTCCCGGCCGCTGATGTTGGCCCTGCCCGAGAAGCTGAACGTAGTGGTTCCGGGAAGCCTTATCCCCATGGCGGGAAGAAGGGTTTCGGTCAGGGGCTCGGGCCCCGAGAGCTTCAGTTCGGCTATGCGGCACCCGAGCCTGCTCAGGTCGGTGTCGGTCTGCTCCATGTAAACCCGCTGGCCGTCATCGGAGGAGTGCCCGGCCATTCCCCCGATGGCCCCGGTGACGGAGGCGCGATAGTCTTCCGAGCCCTCGTCGCCCACCAGGTTCACAACGCCGGACATGGCGTTGCCGTACTCGGCGCTCAGGCCTCCGGTCATGATGGACGCCCCTGATATGGAACCCAGGGGGATGCCTGCGCTCACAGTGTTGCTCATGGGGGAGCGCATGGACACCCCATCGAGCAGATAGTCAACTTCTCCGCTCCTGCCCCCCCGCACGTGGACGCTGCCTCCGCTGGCCACCACGCCCGGCCGGGACGCCAGAACATCTATGATGCGCCCGGTGGGAGCGGTCCGAAGCTCTTCCGGGTTGATTATGTGCAGGGTGGCCGGAAGGTCGTGGAGTATGCTGCTGCGGGTCTGGGTTACCCTTATGACGGTGCTTCCCGCAGGGTCTATTCCCAGGGTGAAATCCACCCGGGAGACCTGGTCGGCAACCACGCTCACTCCGTCGGTGACGCGGGTCTCCAGCCCCACCATCCGGGCTGTGACGCTGTAGGTGCCGGGCTCCAGGGAGATCACGGTGTACTCGCCCCGGGCGTCGGTCATGGCGCCGTAGGGGGTTCCGTTCACCATTATGGTGGCGCCCACCACAGGGTTTCCGCCGGAATCGGTGACCTTTCCCGTTATGACCCCGGTGACCCCCGCCGAAGCGGGAAGAGTGAGTACCAGCATGATGGCGACAACCAGGATAAGCCTTGCCTGTTCCGGCCTCATTGCGAACCCCTTTGGAAAAAGTGACGCGTCCACGGAGTAATGCGGAGAATAGAACAGCGAAACCCGCCTGGGTCAATAAAGCGGGCAAGCTGGTTACGGAAGGGTGTTTCGGTTATTTTCGGTCAGCACACCGTTCACGAGCGCCCCACCAGACATCGCGGAAGGGACCATGATCGATCTCAAGGGCTTGTACAACCTTCGCCACAGGATGCTGAAGCTCGGCGTTCCGGCGTTGGTCAGCCGGGGGACCATGGCGGTGTGGGGCATCGTCAACATCTTCATCATCCGCGTGATACCCGAGAGCGCCTTTGCGTCGTACGCCCTTGCCAGGACCTTCGAGGGCTTAGGCCTCCTGATCGGCGGGGGCTTCGTTCAGCAGGCCATACTCAAGATGGCTTCCGAGGGCGACGGCCCCCGGGAGCACGAACTGGCAAACGCCGGCATCCTTCTGACCATGATCCTGGCCCTGTTCTCCGCAATGGTGCTGACCGTGTTCGGCGGAGTGGCGGACAGGTTCTACTCTGACCTGGACCTGGCGGGGCTGCCGGTGCTTCTGGCGGGTGTTGTGGTTTCCAGCGCTCTTGTAAGCATTCCCAGGGCCCTGCTGATATCCCGGCACCGGACCAGGGACGTGATGTACGTTGACCTTCTGCAGTTCGTCGTCAAGGGCGGCATCGTGGTGGCTTTCATCGCCACGGGGAACCTGAGGACAGCCCACCAGATATTCACGGCAGCCATCGTCGCCCACTGCATGGCCTTCCTGCTGAGCCTCCTCCTGGCGGGCAGGTTCTTCTTCCCCGAAGTGCGGCTGCGTCCCGGAACGGTCCGGCATGTGATGTCCTTCTCGCTGATCTGCCTGGGCACCGCCACGGCCAACTACATCTACACCAGCACCGACATGATGATGCTGGGCAAGCTCGCCCCGGACGACGTGGCATCCTACGGAGCCGTCAGGGCGCTTACCGGGGTCTTCGCCATGGTGAACGCGGCGGCGAACATGATCCTGCTTCCGCTGTTCTCCCGCATGTGGAGGCAGGGGCAGGGGAGGCTGATCGTAAGCAGGATATGGAGCAGCGTCTTCATCGCCGAACTGATACTGCTGCCGGTGGCGGTGGCTCTGGTGTTCTTTCCCGGAACTGTGCTGGATGTTCTGTTCAGGGGGAAGTACCTCGACGGCTGGAGGGTGATGGTGGTGCTGGGCTCGCTGATGCTTGTGAGACCGGTGGGAAGCTATTTCTCCACCGCCGCGCTTGCCATGGGCAAACCGCAGTACTCCCTTTACGGGGTTCTTGCCTCGACGGTGGTCAACGTGCTTCTGAACCTGCTGCTCATCCGAAGCATGGGGGGGCTCGGCGCAGCTGTGGCGACTTTCGCTGCGGTGGTGTTCGGGACAGTATGGGTGGTCAGGATGACCTGGTCGTACATCAGGCGCACCCTGGAAGCGCGGCCCCTTTGAACGCCGGGGAGCGAACCGGTGTCTGCATGCTGGTGAAGAACCAGCTCTGGAACGACGCCAGGGTGAAGAAGGAGGCGGCATGCCTGGCCGCCGCCGGCTTTACCGTTACGGTCATAGCCAAGCCTGAGGAAGGGTGCCCGGAAGACGAGGACTGGAACGGGGTGAGGGTTCTCAGGCCCCGGAAGGACACCCGGATGAGGGAGGCCCTTCGGCGGAGAGTCCTGAAGGCCACTGAACCAGGCAGGCGCACCCTCTTCTCCCGGCTGCTCCGGGCGGTGCGAAGGAACCCACTTCGAGTACTGCTGACCGACCTGAAGCGCGACCTTCCGTGGGAGTACAGGCTGTACAGGGCCGTTCTTTCCACGCGGGCCGAGATAGTGCATGCCAACGACCTCGACACCCTTTTCACGGCCTGGCTGGCGGCAAGGCGCCTGAAGGCCCGGCTGGTGTACGACTCCCACGAGCTGTGGCTGGAATCAGCACGGTACCTGAGGGAGACGGGCCCTCTGAACAGGCTTCGGTACAGGCTCACCGAGAGACGGCTGATACGGTGCGCCGACGCTGTGATAGCGGTAACCCCTTCCAGGGGCCGGGCCATGGCCGCAATGTACCCGTCGGTGGCCCAGAGGATCACCATCATCGAGAACAGCTCCCAGCCCATCCACGAACTGCCCCCCGGCGGGATGCTGCGGGAAAGGCTCGGGTTTGATCAGAACGTTCCGATCGTTCTGTACCAGGGCATCATCTGCCCCGAGAGGGGGCTGGAGGAGCTTCTGCAAGCCGCAACCCTTCTGCCGGAAGGTTCGGCGACGGTGGTCATTATAGGGCATGACTCCTGGCAGGGGCATCTGGAAAGGATGCACCGGCGGCTCGGGCTCGAGGGAAGGGTGTTCCTGCTTCCTCCGGTGCCTTCCGAGCGGCTTCCCGAGGTCACGGTGTCCGCGGACGCAGGGCTCATCCTGTTCAGGAACACCTGCCTGAACCACTACTACTCGCTGCCCAACAAGCTGTACGAGTACATGATGGCGGGGCTGCCGGTGATCGCCAGCGACCTTCCCGAGATGAGGCGCGTCATCGAGGAGTGCCGCTGCGGCGTCCTGATCCGGGAGCAGGAGCCCGAAGAGATAGCGAAGGCCATTCTCGCCGTCACATCCTCCCGGGAAGGGATGAAGGCCATGGGGGAGCGGGGCCGGGCCGCCGCTCTCCACCGCTACAACTGGCCCGTTCAGGCGCGAAGGCTTGTGGAGCTCTACAGGAGCCTTGCAAGGTGAAAAGGTTCATCTTCCTCTGCAGCAACTTCCCCCCCCTGACCAGCGGCGCGACTCCGGTGATACTGAACCTGGCAAGGTACATGCCCGGGGCCGGATGGGAGATGCGCCCGATAACCGTCAGGGACCCGTCGGGCCTTCCCGCAGACCACTCCCTGATGGACAGGCTTCCCCCGGACCTCGTTGTGAGAAGGGTCTTTCACCCCGACCCCTCACGCGCCGCGCGCTTCTTCAGACGGAGCGGGGCCTGGTCATCCAATCCCTCCGTCCTTCATTCCAACCCCTCGGGGTTCATGAACGCCCTCTTTCTGCCCGACCGCCTCGTCACCTGGATGCCCTTCGTGGTCCCGGCGGGGGTGAAGGCCATAAGGGCTGACGACGCCCGGGCGGTGATCTCCTTCGGTCCCCACCATTCGCTGCACATTCACGGCTGGCTCATGGCCAGGCTTGCCGGGGTTCCCCACGTTCCCTACTTCGGCGACCTCTGGCTCTACGATTCCTATGTGAAGTGGCCGTCCCGGTTCCACAGGGCGGCGGCCTCTCTGCTTGAGGGTTTCGTGGTGCGGCATGCCCGGGGTCTCGTGGCCACCACCGACGGGTCGGTGGGGTATTTCACCAAAAGGTACCGGGACCGGTGCCCGCAGACCCACGTCGTCCAGAACGGGTACGACCCCGGGATCGCCCTTCCCGCCGATCCGGGCGGCAGGGAGGGGAGAATGAGGGTCGCCTTCACCGGCAACTTCTTCGGCGCCCACACGCCGGAGGTGGTTCTGAGGGGACTCAGGCTGTTCCTCGACGGGAATCCCGGCGCCCCGGTGACCCTGAGGTTCACCGGAAGCGTTCCCCACTCCTTCACCGGGCTTCTGCGGGAGCTTGCGCTGGAGGATCGGGTGGAGGTGGCCGGAAGCCTGCCCTTCGAAATGGTACCCGCGGCCCAGATGGATGCGGACGTTCTGCTCACCACCCTGCCGGACCTGCCAGGGTCCGAGGTCAAGAACTCGTCGAAGCTGGCCGAGTACCTCCGCACGGGAAAGCCGGTGATCGCCGTGGCTCCCGAGGGCGACATGACCGCCCACATCCGCAGGCTGGAAGCAGGCTGGACGCCGCCCCCGACCCCGGAGGGCTTCGCCGGAGCCCTGGGTGAGGCGCTGGACGCGTGGAGCAGGGGGGAACTCAGGGGCGCCAGGGACATGGCGGCTGTCGCCCGTACCTTCGACGCCCGGAACATAGCAGAAGGACTGGGGCGCTTCCTCGACGGCATGGCAGACCGGGACAGACCGGCAAAGAGCCACTAAGCACCATTTCCGCTCAAGTTGACCGGCATGGGCCGCCACCCGGCGATGGTCCGCTGCGCTGCCCTTGACAGTACGCTAAATAGGAAATATTCTTATGCAGAAATTCACCCCATAGCGGAAGCAGGCACCCATGTCCCACTGTGACGAGAAGATGACCCGCTTCAGGAACGCACTCAGGGGCGCCGGGGTCAAGATCACCCGCCAGAGGCTCGAGATAGTGAGAGAGATAGTGTGCTCCCGCGGCCATCCCAGTGTGGGGGAGGTGTTCGGAGCGGTGAGGGAGAGGGTGCCTTCCATATCGCTGGACACCGTTTACAGGACCATGCGGACCCTGGCCTGCCTGGGTCTCATACACCCGGTGGGCTCGTCAAGCGAAAGGGTGCGCTTCGACGCCGACCACGAACCCCACCATCACTTCATCTGTTCGGTCTGCGGCCGGGCATTCGATTTCAAGTGCCCTGAACTCGACAGCATTCAGGTTCCTGAGCAGGCGCTGGCCATCGGGTCGGTGCGCGGGGGGACCAGGGTCGAGGTCAGGGGGGTGTGCAGGAGTTGTCTCAGGAACGAAAACCAGATGGAGGAGCAGAAATGAACAGGAAGGGGAAATCCCTCACAACAAACTTCGGCAAGCCGGTGGACAGCGACCTAACATCCATGTCCACCGGGCCAAAGGGGCCGTTGCTGCTGGAGGACGTGCACCTGCTGGAGAAGCTGGCCCATTTCAACAGGGAGAGGATACCCGAGCGGGTGGTTCACGCCAAGGGCGCCGGCGCGTTCGGTTTCTTCGAGGTGACCCACGACGTTTCCCGCTACACCAGGGCCGCCTTTCTCTCCGAGGTGGGGAAGCGCACCGAGGTCTTCGCCAGGTTCTCCACGGTGGGAGGGGAGAAGGGCTCCGCCGACTCCGAGCGTGACCCCAGGGGCTTTGCCGTCAAGTTCTACACCGAGGAGGGTAACTTCGACTTCGTCGGGAACAACACCCCGGTGTTCTTCATACGCGACGCCATGAAGTTCCCCGACTTCATCCACACCCAGAAGCGCAACCCGGAGACCAATCTGAAGGACCCCGACGCGTTCTGGGACTTCCTCAGCCTCACCCCCGAATCGGTGCACCAGGTCACCATACTCTTCTCCGACAGGGGCACTCCCCGGAACTACCGCTCAATGAACGGCTACGGCGGCCATACCTTCATGTGGTACAACGAGAAGGGCGAGTACCACTGGGTGAAGCTGCACTTCAAGACCGAAAGCGGGATACGCAACTTCACAGGTCAGGAAGCGGACGCCATGAGGGGCATCGATCCCGACATCGCCACCCGCGACCTCTTCGATGCCATCGCCGAGGAAGTGTTCCCTTCCTGGCTTCTGGAAGTACAGATAATGACCCCCGAGCAGGCCAGAACGTATCGCTTCGATCCCTTCGACGTTACGAAGGTCTGGCCCCACGGGGACTTCCCACCGGTCCCGGTGGGCAGGCTTGTGCTCAACCGGAACCCCGGCAACTACTTCGCGGACGTGGAGCAGGCGGCCTTCTCGCCCGGGAACCTTGTGCCCGGCATCGGGCCTTCGCCGGACAAGATGATGCAGGCCAGGATCTTCGGCTATCACGACGCCCACAGGCACCGGCTTGGCCCCAACTACCACCTCATCCCGGTGAACTCGCCCAGGGCCTCGGGCTTCGTGAACTACCAGAGGGACGGGGCCATGCGCACCGACGGCAACGGGGGCAATGCGCCCAACTACTGGCCCAACAGCATGGGCACCCCATCGCCCGACCCCCGGGCCGCGCTTCCTCCCATAGACGTCTTCGGCATGGCCGACAGGCACCCGGTGGCGCTTTCCGACGTTGATTTCGTGCAGGCCGGCGACCTGTACAGGAAGGTGATGACCGATGTGGACCGCGAGCACCTGATAGAGAACATATCGGGACACCTGAGGAACGCCGCGGCGCACCTGCAGAAGAGGCAGACCGCGCTGTTCTACAAGGCGGACGCCGACTACGGGACCAGGATAGCCGAGAAGCTGGGCCTTGCCGTGAAGGAGATAGCAAGGCTCGCCGCCATGACACAGGATGAGAGAGTTGCCGCCACAAGACAATAGGAAAGGAGCTTGAACGATGTGTGAGGAACACGATCACGACATGGAGTGCTGCGAGGACGAGATGTACCCCTCCATCCCCCTCATCGGCGACTCCGCGCCTTCCTTCACCGCCCAGACCACAAAGGGCACCATCAACTTCCCCGACGACTACGAGGGCAGGTGGGTGATACTCTTCAGCCATCCCGCCGACTTCACCCCGGTGTGCACCACCGAGTTCATGACGTTCGCCAGGATGCAGGAGGAGTTCAGGGAGCTGAACTGCGAGCTGGTTGGGCTCTCCATAGACAGCCACTACAGCCACATCGCCTGGCTTCGCACCATCGAGGAGAAGATCGCCTGGAACGGCATGAAGAACATGAAGGTTGACTTCCCGGTCATAGCCGACCTCTCCATGGAGGTGGCCTACCGCTACGGAATGGTGCAGCCCGGCGCCAGCGACACTCAGGCTGTGCGCGCGGTGTTCTTCATAGACCCCGACGCCAAGGTGAGGGCTCTCATCTACTACCCGCTGGCCAACGGAAGGAACTTCGACGAGCTGAAGAGGCTTCTGCAGGCCATGCAGACCTCGGACAGGCACAAGGTGGCCACCCCGGCCGACTGGCGGCCCGGCGACAGGGTGATCATCCCGCCCCCTCCCACCACCGACGCCGCCGACGAGAGGGTGAAGGGGGCCGGGTCCGAATACGAGTGCCTGGACTGGTTCCTCTGCCTGAAGAAACTTCCCTGACCGTACAGAGGGCCCCGGGAACTCCTCCCGGGGCCTTCCCCGCAATTGCTTGCATTCGCCCTTGGCTTGGCGCATAATGCACGGGAACAAAGGGGTGGGTCTCAAGACGAGGAGCATGACATGCACAATGCCGTGGAGGGGATGCTGAGGGACTACGCCTGCGAGAGCGTGGATGAGTTCAACAACGCCCTGGTGGAGATCCTTCAGGAGGTGGCCCTGCTGGGGCTTCGGGATTCGGGTTTTCTCACCGGGGCCTCGCTTTTCGGGGCTACGGCCCTCAGGGTGCTTCACGGGCTGGACAGAAGGTGCGAAAGCCTTGACTTCACGCTTCTGGAACCCGACCCCGGCTTCACCCTCACAAGCTATGCCGACCCCCTTCGCTCACGGATGGCCGCCTTCGGTTTCGACTGCGAACTGAAGGGGGGACGGACCGGGGACGTGGTGCTTCAGGGCAACCACAGGAGCCTTCTTCAGTCCATAGACGCCCCTGATGCGGTGGTTTCCGCGGCCCACTACAGAAAGCTTCTGAAGATCCCGGTCAACGTTGACACAGCGCCGGTGACCTGCTTTATAACTGAGGACAGGTTCCTTCAGAGGCCGGTTCCTTTCCCTGTTCCGGTCGTGGCCCTGCCCGACGCGTTCGCCTGGAAGCTGCACTCCCTTCTCGCAGGCGGCAGGAGTGGCAGCGGCCTGGACTGGTTCGACTTCGCGTGGTACGTGATATCCTTCCCCGAAGTGCGCCTCGGCCAGCTGGAAGCGAAGCTCCGAAGCACCGGGGACTACACCGACCCGGCCCCCCTTCCCCTGGACAGGGTCCAGTTCGGGCTTCTGGACATCGTCAAGACTCTGGACATCCAGCAGGCGAAGCGGGAGGCGGCCTCCCTACTGAACCATCCCTCGGTCCTGGACGACTGGTCACTGGAGTACTTCGCAGAGCTGATCGGAGACATCGAAGCCGTCTGACCACCGGTTCCCGTCCCTATATTACCGCTCTTAACGGGGGAGGCATTTTGCGAGTTTCCGGCAGAGCCCTAAGGACCGGTGTCTCGGTGGTGCTTGGCGGCATCCTCACGTTCCTCCTTCTGAACAGGGAGGGGAACCCGGGCGAAACCGCGGCGGGGATCGCATCGGCGGTGGCCGGCGCCGACCCTCTGCCCCTGGGGATCGGGCTGGCATTCTTCATAGCAAGCCAGGTGCTCCGGGCGCTGCGCTGGAAGCTCCTGAGCTGGGAGCAGCCCATATCCATGAAGACCGCCCTTCCGCTTAACGCCATACATGTGGGATTGGGCCACCTTCTGCCCCTGCGGCTGGCCGATCCGGCCCTTGTGGGGCTCTTCAGGCTCTACGGCAGGATCCCCCTGGGGAGGGGAACGGCCACGCTTGTTCTCTCCAAGCTTCTGGACATGGCGGCCATGGGAACGCTGGTCAGCTGTGCCGTGGCGCTGGGGCTCAGCGGTTCCGCGGCGCTTGCGGCGGCCCTTGTGGGCGTGGGCTCGCTGGTTTCGGTCTGCCTGCTCCCTCCCGCCCTGCGGCTCATGAGGGAACCGTTCCGAAGGCTGCTCAGGGGCAGGTATTCGTCGGGCTACGACAACCTCGAACTGGCCCTCAGGGTGGGGGAGGGAAGGAGGGGCAGGTTCGCCGCCTCCTATGTCATGAGCCTTCTTGCCTGGAGCGTGAAGCTGTTCATGTTCGTCTTTCTGCTTCGGGCCGTGGGAGTGCGTTTCAGCCCGGTGTGGAAGGTCCTGGTGGCCGGAGCGGTGACCGACGCCACACTGGCCATGCCCATCCACGGGCTGATGGGGCTGGGCACGCTGGAAGCCGGGTGGACCGCCGGGTTCGCCGCAGTGGGGGTCACCGGGGAACTTGTTCCTGGCCTCGGGGTCATACAGGCCGGTTTCACCATGCACCTTCTCTGGATGTTCTGCGCCGTTCTTCTCATGATCGCCGCCGGATTGTATCTTCTCGCAGCGGGAAGGAAGGCGGATGGCGGGTAGGACTGTAATCGTCGGGGCGGGGGTCGCCGGTCTGACCCTTGCGGAAAGGCTGCTTTCCGCCGGGTGCGATCACGAGGTTGTGATGGTGGAGCGCGAGGAGAGCCCCGGGGGGCTGGCCCGCACCTTCGTCACCGGGGGCTTCCACTTCGACATCGGCCCGCACCGCTTCCACACCGCCGACCGGCAGGTGGACTCGTACCTGAAACGGATCCTCGGCGACAGGTACGTGACCATACCCAGGAAAAGCAGCGTTTACATGGCTGGCCGCTACAGGGGTTGGCCGCTTTCCCTCGGCTCCCTGGGCGGGCTTCCCCTGAAGATGCTCCTGGGAAGCCTTTTCGACATGCTGGGAAGGAAGGATAAAGGGGAGATAGGTTCCTTCGCCGACTTCATCCGCGCAAGGTACGGCGACAGCCTCTACAGGTTCTTCTTCGAGGGGTACACCCGCAAGTTCTCGGGCATGGACCCCGAAGACATGCACCCCGACTGGGCCGAGGCAGGGGTGAACCGGGCCGTGATAGACAAGAGGGTGAAGGCCGACACTCTCTTATCCCTCTTCATCGGAATGCTTGCCCCCAAGCCGGTTCACACAAGCTTTTACTACCCTTCCGAAGGCGGGATACAGAGCTTCTGCGACATACAGTCAAGCCTCGTGAAACGCTCCGGCGGAGCCATCATGACAGGGATACCCGCAGAGGGTATTGTGCAGGATTCAGGGGTCGTCAGGGGCATCACCATGGGCGGGGGCGCAGTTCTCGAGGCCGACCGGGTGTTCTGGAGCGCGCCGCTCTCCATTCTCTTTCCCGGGGCCGGCTTCTCCTTCATTCACACACTGGTGGCCAACATCGGCCTGCGCTCGGTGAACAGGGCCAACGACTACCAGTGGTGCTACTTCGGGCAGGACGACCTCTGCTTCAGCAGGACCACCGTACCCAGGCATTTCCGGAGCGACACGGTTCCCCCGGGGGCCGATTCCATATGCGCCGAGGTAACAGTGAGCGAGGAGACCCTGCGGGAGGGCGTCGAAGGGCTTCAGAAAGCACTTGTCCCCCAGCTCGAGAGCGTGGGCGCCCTGCGGGAAGGCCAGATCGAGTTCGTTGACTGGAGGCTGGTGCGGGAGACCTACCCCATCTACGACAGGCGCTACCGTGAGAAGCTCACATCACTCAAGGTCCCGCGCAACCTTGTCCTTCTGGGGAGGTGCGGTTCCTTCTGGTACAACAACATGGACCATTCCATAAGCCAGGCCCTGGCCATCTCGGAAGGAAGGGGTTTCCAGCGTGACTACTGGTCCCGGTGACACCCCCCTGGTGGGGATAAGCTCGTGCCTTCTGGGCAACCAGGTGCGCTACGACGGCGGCCACAAGCTTGACCGCTTCCTGCGGGACAGGCTGGGCTCCTTCGTTGATTTCGTGCCGGTGTGCCCCGAGGTGGAGTGCGGCCTTCCCGTTCCCCGCGAGGCCATGAGGCTGGTGGACGTGCAGGGCGACACAAGGCTTCTGACACAGAAGACCGGCCGCGACATCACCCCCATGATGACCGCATGGGCATTGCCCATGGTGGAGCAGCTGGGGAGGCTTCCCCTCTGCGGGTTCATCTTCAAGAGCAGGTCGCCCAGCTCGGGCATGCAGGGCGTGAAGATCTACTCTGAAAAGGGCGTGGTCTCGAAGAAGGGCGCGGGTATCTTCGCGAAGGCGTTCATGGAGGCGTTTCCCGGCCTCCCGGTGGAGGACGAGGGCAGGCTCAACGACGACGTGATACGCGAGAACTTCATCGAGCGGATCTTCGTTACGCACCGCTGGCTCGGCATGGTCCACCAGGGTCCCACAAGGGGCAGGCTGGTGGAGTTCCACGCAAGGCACAAGCTTCTGCTCATGGCCCACAGTCCCGCGGGGCAGGCGGAGCTGGGCCGCATCGTCGCCTCCACCCTTGAAACCCCGGCCCTGTTCGGCGACTATCACAGCAGACTCATGAAGACCCTGTCACTGAAGGCCACCGTAAAGAAGAACACCAACGTGCTGCAGCACATCGCCGGCTACTTCAAGAAGGCGCTTGAGCCCCGGGAGAAGGCGGAGCTTGTGCGCCTGATCTCGGAGTACCACCAGGGCATCCTGCCCCTCATCGTGCCGGTGACCCTGCTCAGGCACTACGTGATGCTCTACGGCCCTCCGTACCTCGAGGATCAGTACTATCTGAACCCTCATCCCATGGAGCTCATGCTCAGGAACCATGTCTGACAGGATCCCCTCCCCCGGAATGCAGCAGCTTCTGGACGCCGTAAGCGACGGCGTTTACATCGTTGACCATGACAGGAAGGTCGTTTTCTGGAACGCGGCCGCACAGAGGATAACCGGGTTCAGCGCAGGGGAAGTGCTGGGTAAGCGCTGCGCCGACAACATACTGATACACGTGGATGATTCGGGCAGAAGCCTCTGCGGCGGGTGCTGCCCGCTGTCGGACACGTTGGCCGATGCCGCTCCGCGGACCTCCAGGGTGTTCCTTCACCACCGCGAGGGGCACCGGGTGGCAGTGGACATTCAGACGATGCGCCTCACCCTGGAAGACGGCTCGAAGGTGGGGGTGGAGATATTCAGGGAGCCGGGTTCGGCGGGCAGCCTTCATCTCGAGATGGACCAGTTGCGAAGGCTCTCCCTTGCCGACCCACTCACTGGCCTTCCCAACCGCAGGCAGATGGAGGCGGTGCTCTCCGCCAGCGTGGCGGCAATGAAGAGGAACGCGATACCCTTCGGGGTGCTCTTCATGGACATAGACCGCTTCAAGGCGGTGAACGACAGCCACGGCCACCTGGCAGGAGACAGGGTGCTGGTCATCGTGGCCCGGACCCTGATGGGCTCCGTGAGGCCCTTCGACGTGGTGGGACGCTGGGGGGGCGAGGAGTTCCTGGGCGTCTTTCCCATGCTGTCCGCCCGCAACCTTGCCGAGATAGCCCACCGACTGCTTCACCTGGTGGAGGCCACGGACACTGTCTATGAAGGCATCCGGATCCCCGTCACCATCTCCATCGGGGCCACCGCTGCGGTTCCAGGCGACACCGGGGAATCGGTGGTGGAACGCGCGGACGCCCTGATGTACATGAGCAAGCAGCAGGGCAGGAACAGGGTCACCGCCGGCTGAGTTGACCCCGGAACAAGGCCTGCCTATACTTCCTGAAGCCGCGGGTGCAGGAAGACGGTGCAAGTCCGTCACGGTAGCGCCACTGTAACCGGGTACCGAACTCCACGAGCCACTGGCCTTCAGGCTGGGAAGGCGGAGGAAGGGCCGATCCGGAAGTCAGGATACTCACCCCCGGGCTGCGCGGTGTGAAGGAGCCCCGCTTCAGGGTTCCCGCCGGCCGTCCCGCATTCGCGGCTGCGAATGAAGGGCGGTTTTTTTGTACCTGACAATAGTCATCGCGGCCTCACTGCTCGTGACCGATCCCGGGGGGACACCCATCCCGGGGGCGTGGGTGGGCTGGAACGGCACCTGGCAGGCGGTGACGGACCCGTCGGGCATCTACACACCCGACGGCACCGAGCCCGAGCGCATCACCATACATGCCACCGGCTTCAGGGACTGGACCGGAAGCCCCGGCCAGGCAACGGTCGTTCTGGAGCCCGTTCCCGTATCGTCCGGAGGGGTGATACTGGTGGCGGCAAGGAGTTCATCCTTCCGCTCATCGGTGCCATCAGTTTCGATGCTGGGCGGCAGGGAGCTGGGCCACCTGTCCCGCACGGGCGCGAGGGCCCTCTCGGGCATCACCCCGGGAATAGCCGCCAGGGAGTACGGAGGGGCCATGCCCGTCATCTCCCTCTCCTCCCGCGGGGCAGACCCAGGCCATTCCGGCTGGATGATAGACGGACACCCGGTGGACACAGGCAGGGACGGGCTTCCTGCAGGGCTTGCCGACCCCTCGGTCTTCGGAGCGCTGGAGGTGGGCAGGGGGGGCTCCACCGCCGTTGGCGGAGGCATGGCCGGCTTCTTCAACTACAGGACCGAGGCCCCGGGCAACCCCCGCCGTATCCTGGCCGAGGCGGACCACAGGGGCGGGGCGAGGCTGGGCTATAACGGAAGGCTGGGACCGGGCCGTCTGGGCCTTTCCCTGAAAAGGTCCGTTGGAGCCAGGGGCACCACTGCCCTGATGTTCACCGGGCTTCTCTCGGGAAGTTCCTGGGGCCTTCTGGCAACGGGAGCCGAAGGCGGCACCGAATCTCCGGAGTGGACCGTGGAGACCGACGGCACGAGGCGCCAGGGACAGCTCGAGTTCTGGACCGGGGCCGGCCCGCTGAACCTTCGGGCAGGGGTGGGGGGCATGGCCTACGAGAGCACCGTTCCCCAGGCAATATCCGACCGCCACACGGACTTCGGCGCCGACGCCGGGACCGGCTTCCGCCTGGGAGCGCTGGCCTTCAGGGCGGGAGCGGCCTTCAGGGGGCTGGAGAGTTCCGCCTCCGGAGGCCATTACCGGGTGACCCCGTGGAGCGCGGCCGGCTGGGAGAGCGCGAACCGCAGGCTCTCTCTCTGGCTCAGAGGCGGCATCACCGACGGTGCGCCCTGGTGGAGCGCCAGGGCGGCGGCACAGGGTTCCGGGACCTTCAACCCGTGGGCGGCCGTCTCACGGGATGTGACGGTGCCCACCTTCAACGACCTTTACTGGCCCTCGGACCCCTTCGCCAGGGGCAACCCCGGCCTTCTGCCGCAGACCTCCATCGGGGCCGAGGCGGGCTTCAGGTTCATCCCCTCGGCGAACGTCCACCTGGGCGTCACCGGCTTCGTGACAGCCACGGAGAAGCTGATACTCTGGCTTCCGGGGGAGGACGGGGTGTGGACGCCCGAGAACACCGCCGAAGCCCTTTCCAGGGGAGTGGAGCTTGAAGCCTGCGCCACTCCCGGCCCCTTCCTGCTCAGGGGCAGCGTTACCTTTTCAACGGCCACCGACGAGACACCGGGCACCCCCAGGGAGGGGCTGCTCATCCCCTACAGGCCCCAGGTCACCGGGGGGGGGCAGGCGGTTTTCACCGCGGCGAATGGTTTTGAACTGTCCGTTTCCCTCTCGGGTCAGGGCAGGCGCTTCACCAACAGGACCGAGACCCAGAGCCTCGAGCCCTACCTCCTGGCGGATGCGCAGGCGGCGTTTCCCGTTGGAGGGTTCACCATCAGAACATGGGTTTTGAACGCGGCCGGAGCCTCGTACCAGGAGTCCGGCGGCTATCCCGGAAAGCCGAGGACATTCGGCGCAACCATCGAGACTGGAGAGAGAAGATGAAGAACGCAATGCTGATCGCCGCCGCCATGGCGGTCATCCTCACCGCCGGCTGCAGGGACGCCGCGGGCCCCTCCCAGAATCCCAACCCGGCCGGAGACATCGTGGTGTGGTTCAACGGCATGTCCAACACCCTGGACGCCTGGTTCCCCAAGACCGACAGCCTGGTGCAGACATGCTGGATCAGCGGCAACACGCCCAACGCCATCCTTGACCTGGGTGGCGGCGACTTTGCGGTGCTCTCATCCCTGGACGCCGACCTCAGGCTGTACGACTCGGACCAGGGGGGAACGGTGCAGGCCTCCATCTACCTCCCTTCGGGCAGCAACCCCTACAGCGCCGCAAGGAACGGCAACACAGTCTACGTAACCCTTCTTCTCGGCTCGAAGGTTGCGGTTGTGAACCTAACCAGCCTCTCCGTGACCCAGCTCTGGGACGTTCCCGCGAACCCCACGGGCATCGCCGCAAGCAGCGGACGCGTCTTCGTCACCCACGGGAGCTGGCCGGAGACCTCGAGCCCCGGCGGTGTAACGGTGCTGGACGCGAACACCGGCCAGGAACTGGCATGGCTTGACACCGGCATCAACACGGGCTGGGCCAAAGCCTTCCCGGAGACCGGCATGGTTCACGCAGGGGCCACCACCTACACCGACGACGGGACCATAGCGGTCATAGACCCCTCCGCCATGGAGATCACCGCCACCCTTGAGACCGGCGGGACCCCGGGCGAGCCCGTGATGGTGGGGAATGACTTCGTGAGCCCCAACGGCTGGGGCGGCAACAGGCTCCTGGTTTACACCGAGAGCGGCGCCTTCCAGTGGGTGGAGACCCAGTTCAGCGCCACCGGCCTGGCCGCTCTGGAGAACAGGATCTACGCCACCGACTTCGGCGGCAACTGCGTGAGGGTTCTGGACACCGCCGACTTCTCGGTGCTCGGAACGATCGAAGCGGGAGGGGAGGGGCCCCAGGGGATAATTGCCCTGGACCGGTGAACCGTGCTATCTTCCCGGCACTGCAAGGGAAGGAGCACATGACCTCCAGAAAATGCGACATGCACGTGCACTCCAGCGCCTCCACATCCTCGGCCCGCTGGATACTCAGGGCGCTCAAGGCCCCGGAGAGCTTCACCCCGCCGGAGCTGGTGTACGAGCAGGCCAGGCGCCGGGGCATGAACTTCGTCACCATCACCGACATGAACACCATCGAGGGGGTGATGAGGATAGCCCGGCTTCCGGGTGTCTTCATCAGCGAGGAGGTGGCCATGATCATGCCCGAGAGCAAGAGCATGGTGCACCTTCTGGTGTACGGCATAACCCCGGGCCAGCACGAGGAGATATCCTCGGTGAGGGACAGGGGTTTCGAGCTCATCGAATACCTGAGGGACAAACGCATCGCCCACTCCCTTGCCCACCCCTTTTACTTCCCCGGAGGGCACCTCTCCCCGGGTGAGTGGAGCGACCTTCTGGCAAGGGTGGAGCTGGTGGAGGCCAGGAACGGCACCAGGGCCCGGTGGGAGAACACCGCGGTGCTGGAGACAGCCGCCGTGGTGAAGGGGCAGGGCTTCCAGGGCTACACCGCCGGCAGCGACGACCACTGCGGAAGGTTCATAGGCCTCACCTGGACCATGGTTCCCAGGGCCGAGACGAAGGAGGACTTCCTGGAAGCCGTCAGGAGGGGCGAGGGCATTCCGGGAGGCGAGCACGGGACCGCCACCAGGTCCGCCTATGCTGTTTACTCCATCGCCTACAGCTTCTACCGGGGCAACCTTCAGGCCCGGAAGGTGCCCTCGGTGGCCACCATGGCCGCCGACAGCTTCTTCAGCCCCGGGCAGTCCGAGGGGGAGGAGCCCACGCTCTGGCATAAGGCAGACTTCCTCTTCCACCAGCTCCTCAAGAAGGCCAAGAAATCCGGCGAGCCCGACTTCGAGACCTTCCTGGCCGACGAACTCGTAGAGATAGGACGTGACCTGAACCTGAGAAGGGACAGCCCCGAACTCCTTCAGGAGGGGATAGAGGAGCGCACCTACCAGATACTCAACAGGCTCACCAACCGGCTGCTTCAACGGTTCATCGGCCTCATGGTCACCAGGTTCGGCGAGGGCCGCATGCTGGACGCACTGGGCTCCCTGAACGCCATGATACCCGTCTTCCTGCTCAACACTCCCTTCCCCATCGCCTACCTGGACAGGAAGCGGGGGAGGGAATCGGTGAACACCGTGTGCAGGCATCTGAACATCAGTTCGCCGGCGCAGCCCAACCTGGAGAAGAGGGCCTGGGTAACCGACACCATAGACGACCTGAACGGGGTATCAAGAACACTTCAGAGGTTCGCCAGGCTGGCCATGGACAACGACAAGGAGCTTGCCCTGGTCACCAGCCAGAGCAGGCAGGTCTCCTTCCCCGGCTGGCTGGTGAACTTCCAGCCCGTCACCGAGTTCCCGGTGCCCGACTACGAGTCCAAGACCCTTGCCATCCCCCCGCCCCTGGAGCTGCTCAGGTTCCTGGAGGAGAACGCCTTCGGCATGATCTACATCTCCACGCCGGGCCCCATCGGCTTCGCGGTGATAGGAGCGGCGAAGATACTGGGCATCCCCACGGTGGGCATCTACCACACCGACTTCCCCAGGCACATCAGGGAGATAGTCTCCGACGCCTGGATGGGGGAGTTCGCCGCCGGGGGAATGACCTGGTTCTACAGCATGGTGGACAGGGTGATGGTCCCCAGCGGCTACTACATGGACGACCTGGCCAACCTGGGCGTTGACAGGAAGAAGATGGAGCTCTTCCCCAGGGGCACCGACCCCGAGACCTTCTCGCCGAAGTGGCGCGAGGAGAACTTCTACAACAGGTACGGGGCAACCCCCGGAGCGCTGAGACTGGTCTACACCGGCAGGGTGAGCCGTGAGAAGGACCTCGATATCCTCGCCGAAGCCTTCACGAAGGTGAGGCAGACAAGGCAGGACATCGAGCTCTACATAGTGGGCGATGGCCCCTACATCGGCGAGCTCGGGGGCATGATACTGGGCAGGGGAGGCTACCTCACCGGCAGGCTCTCGGGTGAGGACCTCTCCCGGGCCTACGCCTCCGGCGACATCTTCGTGTTCCCCTCCACCACCGACACCTACGGCAACAGCGTACTCGAGGCGCAGGCATCGGGACTGCCGGCAATAGTGACCGACATGGGCGGCCCCCAGGAGATCATAAGACCAGGCGAAACAGGCCTCACCTACCACGGAAGGGACGCCGCGGACCTGGCCCGGAAGATCATCGAACTCGCCGACAACGAAACAGCAAGAAGAGCGATGGCCCAGAAAGCCAGGGAACTGGGTGAATCCAGAAGCTGGCAGGCAGCCTTCGACCAGATATGGAGAAGCGTGCCGGAGAGGTGGTAGGGGACGGGGCAGAAGCAGCTATTCTGAGCCACTTCACGAACTAAGGTGACAAGCCGGTCACAGATTGCGACCACCTCAGAAGCAGCAGGTGATGTGATTCAGTGAAGTTTAGCGCTGCAACCCGCCACCACAGAAGACTTATTCTCTCCACTGCCAGCATTCAGTAAAGCCGATCTTGGGACAGCCCACACTACATCACCCGTCAAATGCAGACGTCTGCATAACACCCTTCCAGAAGTTGTTATGCGGATGCACTTCTGGCGTCATGGGCGTTTTATGCTCTTGACACGCCAGAGAAGGAACACCATTCTCTCGGGGTTCAACTGGAAAGCCTGCTTATGCGGGTGGCAGTGGAAGAATTGTTACATCAATAGGAGAAGCACCGAATCATGCCGAGGGCTAGTCAAGAGAAGATAATTGCATCAGATGACGAAAAGACAATCATGATCGACATGGTGGATAGACGCATCGACGAGTTCCTCACGGTAGCTCAATCCCATGTCACTGAGCAAAGCACACTAGCACAGCTGTACCTTTGGGTGGAGCGAACCCGAGCCGAAATCAAGAACGAGTTCTCCCGCTGGTACTCGGAGAACATCGATGGCAAGAAGATCCCAAAGGATTTACTAGTACCAGCTCCCAGGCAAGATAGATTCTATAGAGGAATGGCGAAAGTCTTTGCGGATTCCGGCTGTGAAGTCTGTGGTGATACACGCGTACTCAACATAGCTCACATCATACCAAGAGCAGATGATGGGCCAGACGAGGAATGGAACCTTATGAGGTTATGTGCAGATCACCATTACCTGTTTGACCTCAGTCTACTTACTGAAAATGAGTGGCACTCCATCGATTGGACCTCCAAGGATCCTCGAGCTCAAGCCTATGCCTTTGAGCACCGTCTTCCAACCCATGACTGGTGGATGTAAAGTTGAGGTCAGCTGTTGCCAGGCTCATGTATCGGGTTGTGGCCAAGTGCCATGATGAATGGCGTGAGGTTAGAGGATTCAGCTTAAACAATCTCATCATCGACATGCTCAGGAATCGCTTGTCACACGACGTCCACGAGTGGTTACAGGTCTACATAAAGAAGAGACATGTGCATGTTCCTGAGAAACTCCGATGCCCACGTGAAGTCTTAGCTGACCTCTCTTACCGGCGGTTCAAGGGTTTGTTTGAAGCCAGACCCTGCGAGATCTGTGGATCCAGTCGCGCACTCAATGTCGCGCATATCATCCCGAAAGCTGTAGGTGGTCCTGATGATGACTGGAATCTCGTGCATCTATGCGCGAATCACCATTACTTGTTCGACAGGGGGCTACTCACACGGGAGGAGTATGCCTCTATTCGATGGAGTGAGAAAGGAACTGAAGCCAGATACTACGCGGATATGGTTCGAGTTCCGCAACACGAAGTGAACTGGGTTAATGAAGTCTAATTATTATGCTTGATAAGTATTGCGGCATCATTCGTTGAACTCGATCAGAATAGAATATGCAGGAACTCCAGCAAGTAGCGATAGAGGTCAACTCCAAACCGGCAAGCAGAACATCAGGACAGCAGAACTGAGAAGGAAGATGTAACCACAGCATGAACCAGACGCCTGTAAGGCAATAGGTTAGTTTCACAGCGCTGGTTACGCTGATTGTTATGCCAGAAGGGGTGAATCTTGACAGGTAAAGGCAAAGTTTCACCATGGGTTCGTGTTGCGATAATGATTTTCGCATCTCTTGTAGTTGGTGCTCTTGCTTTGCACTTCACTGGCAGAGTGCTACCTGATGACCCCAAGGAAGCAATTGTGTTCCAAAATGCCCTTCTGCTTATCGTACTCGGATCTGCATTGCTTGAGCACCATTACACAAAACCAGCTGATTCCGTAGTGAACTCGCTTATGGGATTAATCACGCTTCTCAGTGCTGTCCAAAACAGGACAGGTTTTGCCTTGGCCTTGTGACAGGCCAA
>CAZIPI010000032.1:0-22799 GCA_964541235.1 uncultured bacterium
GGTTTTTCATGATCTTTTGATGATTGCGACGAAGCACAGTAAATCCTCTGTACTTGTTGAGAAAGCCGTTGATGTAATGCTTGCCGTGGATATGGCTGTTATGGCCGTGAGAGACGCCTACGATTCAGCCTATCTGCTCTCGGCTGACGGTGATTTCACACCGGCAGTGGAAGCTGCACGTGCACATTCAAGGAAGGTTTTTGCAGTTTCCTGCAATACAAGCGGTCAACTCGGGAAAGTCTGCTCTTCGTTTATACATCTGAAACCCGATTGGTTTCATGACTGCTACTGATCTGCCCTGTTGATCTTCAGCCTGCTTAAGAACATGGGATGTAAGAAAACCCCGCCGAAGCGGGGTTTTCCTTGTCTGGTACCGGGGGCGGGACTTGAACCCGCACAGGCTATTCGCCCACTAGGTCCTTAGCCTAGCGTGTCTGCCAATTCCACCACCCCGGCACATTCATCTCAGAGAATGGCCAGCAGGAAAGAGAACACCATGAAAAGCACCGCAAGCACGGTGGTGGCCCTGCTGAGGAAGTTCACGGCACCGGTGTTCCCGAACGAAGCCGTGAGGGCTCCGCCGCCGCCGAAGGCTCCGGAAAGGCCGTCGCCCTTGGATTTCTGAAGCAGTACGACCCCGACCAGCAGTATGCTGACCACAATGTGAAGTATGGTGAGCGCAAAAGTCATTCTTACATTCCTTCCGGTGACGCGGGTATATAGCAAACACGGGCCATTCGCGCAACACCCGGCCGCCTACGGGTTATCTGAATATCTGTCAATCGCTTCCCGGATCATTGGGAGAGTCAGGTGTTTTCCGGGGCACTCGGTGCTGCTGCCCCTGACCTCCCTGTGCAGCATGATACCCGCCCCCGGAATGCCGCGGGACTTCATGATCCTGTTCAGAAGAACCCCCAGGGAACGCATCTGGCAGCCTGTGGGGTGCGTCTTCATGAAGTTCCCAACCAGGCAGACGCCCAGGGAAAAGTGGTTGGCGCCCCTGGCATGGGCGCCCCTGCGGTCGTCCGGCCTTCCCTGTTCAATGCAGCCGTCCGGTGAACGGGTGCCGTTGCCTATCACATAGTGGTAGCCCACGTCGTTCCATCCCCTGGCGAGACGGTGAAGCACCCTGAAGTCCGCAGCAGAGCCCTCTTCAGTGGCTGAATGATGGACCACCACCGCCTTGACCACAGTGAGCCTTTCGAGCCCTGAGGGGTCGGGAGGAGCGGCGGCACGCCGGCACTGCTCTTCGGTCATTCCCTTGACAGCGACCCCGAGTCCCCTCAGCCAGGGAAGGTACGGAACAGGCTGTCCGGAAAGTGCTTCCATGGGTATAATCCAGTTCATTGTTTGGATCCGGGTATGTCTTCCTTTCGGAGGGAATAATGTCATTGCAGGGCAACGGGAACAAGGTCGGTGTCTATGTTGACGTGAGCAACCTCACCATGAACGGCGGCTTCGGAATGCGCTACGAGGTGCTCAGGCAGTTCGCCTGCCGGGGCGGCGGTTTCCCGGTGAGGCTCAATGCCTACGTGAGCTTCGACGAGGCCAGGGCCAGGACCGACAGGGAGTACAAAGAGGGACAGAACCGGTTCCATACAGCTCTCAGGGACATAGGGTACAAAGTCATCCTGAAGACTGTGAAATGGTACAGCGACGATTCCGGAAGCCGTTACGCCAAGTCCAACGTTGATCTTGAGATGGGAATAGACGCGATCCTTCAGTCGGAAAGGCTTGACAGGGTACTGCTGGCCAGCGGCGACGGCGATTTCGTGCGGGTGGTGCACGCCCTTCAGAACCGGGGCTGTCGTGTGGAGGTCATGGCTTTCGACAACATCGCCCTGGAGCTGAGGCGGGAGGCGGACATGTTCGTTTCGGGGTACCTTATTCCCAACCTATTGCCCTTCAAGGCACTGGAAAGCCCGGGGGTCTGGGGCGAGGTGAACTCCTGGGTCCGCGGCATGTGCGTGAGCCACGACAAGGGTTTCGGCTTCTTCCGGTACATGGTCAAGAGCAACGATGAACTCTGGCGCATAGACAACCGCGACCCCCTTTCCCCCTACTCCAACATCTTCTTCCATGATTCCAACCTGCCGGACAACGTTGACTACTTCCGGCTGCCCGACCGGAACCTGGTGTTCGAGTTCCAGATCTGCGAGGGGACCGAACCAGGCAAGCTCCAGGCGAGGAACATCGGCTGTATCAAGGCTCTTACCTGAAAGGGAACCATCCCGATGAGAAAGGCAAGCGTTCTCCTGGCAGTGATGGCATGTGCCGCGTTCGGTCGAAGTGAAATGCCCGTGACCCCAAGCGTGAGCCTTCAGGTCACCACACCCCAGAGGTTCAACGCCTCGCTGGGTCTATCGTTCACGGAAATGGCCACCATCTGGGGACCCAAGGCCGGCCTGCTGGTGAGGCTTGAACCCGGCCTGGGTGCAGGGAAGGCCCATGTGGGAGGACGTTTCGCCTTCGCCATGGCGTTCATTGATCTCTTCTATACTGACCTTACCGCTTCCGTCATGCACACCTGGGGCCGTACATGGGGCGGCCTGGAGAAGGACCAGACCTACCTCGGAGGCGAGGTCCGCTTCGGAGCGAACCTTCTTCTGGGGACCGTGGGCATCTATAGACATGTTCACGGCTCGGATGAGGACCACGACTGGGTGTTCAGCCTCGGTGCCGGTCTGGGGATCTGATGGTTCAGCGCAGGATGACGACCCTGGATGTGGCGAAGTAGTCCCCCGACCTGACCGAAAGCATGTAAACACCCGCCGGCATGCCTTCCACCGGGATCACCAGTGACGATCCGGTGCCAGTGTTCCCGTTCAGGGTCTCGCTGAGTACCGTGCGCCCAGCGGTGTCGTAAAGCTGAACCAACGATCCTGCCCCCGTGTTTCCCGGCCATGTCACGGTGATCTGTGACAGGGCGGGGCATGGGAAGACGCTGATCCTGTTCCCCTCCATGGGCCCGGCGAAATGATCCCCCTGGATACCGGTCCAGGTGACCATCGCAGAGTCGGTGTTCGAGAATCCCGTTGGAGTTCCCTGCGCATCCCTGGCCTTCACGGCGAAATAGTTCATTCCCTGCGGGAGGTCCCAGACATTGATCTGCTTAAGCGGGGTGTTGGTGAGAAAGACAAGATTGCCGGGCGTGGTTCCCTGATAAATGTCGTAGGAGGAGTACTCCGCCTCGCCGAATACGTTGTAGGTGAGCTGGACGCAGCTCTGGGCGGGCAGTACCAGGGCTACAAGGTAGGGAAGCAGAGCCTGGCCGATCCAGTCGAACCGGTATGAGCGGTAGCTCTCAAGAAGCAGTTGGTCCATCCTTCCGCTGAAAACAACCGTGCCCGCCGGCGTGGCCTCGGTGATGTCGGGTCTCGCCTGAAAACCGGTCACGTCGCCCCAGCCTATGAGAACATTGCCGTTTGGAAGAGACTGTGTGGATCCCATGTGCGAACCGTACAATCCTGCTATCTGAAAGCTCCACACCAGCTCGGCGGTCATTTCGGACATGTCAAGCTCGTAGATGCACGCCCTGGAAATCTTCGGGCTGTGATGGGTCCCGTTGTCGAAAACCGAGTACAGGTTGCCGGAAACATTCCTGAAATCGTGCTGCGAGCTGAATCCCCCCAGAGGGTCGTTCAGAATGGTGAAACTGGGGTTTTCGGAGAGGTAGCCTCCAAACCGCCAGACCAGATCCCCTGTCATCCTGTGGATCTTGGTGCAATCCGTCATGGCAAGGCAGGAGACGATCAAACCCCCGTCCTGGTCTTCGTCTATGGAATTGCAGTGAACGTAGTCCACGTAGGAACCGGTAAGGTTCACGTACGAACAGGCGTCGGTTATCTCGAAGTGGTCGAAGCTGGTCCACTGGAACACCGGCATGTGGTTCCTGTCCTGCTCCTGAATGAGCAGACCGGCCACCAGGGCGTTGGGATCACCTCCGGGGACCACCTGTGACATGTCTATGTAGCGAAGGTCAACTCCCATCAACAGGAGGTTCCCGTTCCGGGCAACGGTAAAGTCGTGGATGTCCGTCGGATACCCGATGACAGCGAACGAGTCGACCAGGCTGTAGCTTTCGTCGAGTTCGATCCAGAAAACGTCCTGTCCCGCCATCGGTCCGGTTATGTAGGAGAGACAGCCGTCGGACTGCACCTCGACATTGAAGAAGGGATGATGTGAGTGAATGTAGAAAAGCACATCCCCCGAGTTGTCGGCTATCACAAGGTAAGTGCTGTTGTTGGCGCCGATGGGGTTCATGGGGCTGAAGAAGAGGTTGCCAGGCGCCGTGGAGCCGTAGGTGTTGAAGGTGATCTGGGGGAAATCGGCCGGCAGGGCCACCGCCCCGGAAGCCGTCCCCCCGGTGGGATGACGAAGATAGGGATTGGAACGGTCGGGGTACTCCGTCGCCTGGATCACCGGAAAGGGCAGTTCCGGATCGGTGGGTCTCACCGCGAAACTCCACTGAACCCTGCCGCTTCCCGGAGCTTCCAGGCGCACGCTGACAGTCTCACCATGTTGGAAGGGATGCAGGGGAGTCAGGACTACACGTTGACCGTCCTCCGAGGTGTAGGTGCCGTAAGTCACCTGACCCGAAAGAGTCCCGTGGAGTTCCCCGTGAAGGCCGGGGGGGGGTGCTCCGTCGAAACCAAGGATGATCCGCGTTTCCGTGCTCTGCCACTCCGCGCCTGCGGAGGGGCATATGTAAACCAGGTTGTCCAGAGAGTTGAGCGGGACGGCTGAAGATAAGGCAGTCAGCATCAAAAGCGCCATGATTATCAGATGCATGACCTATCCATCCTGTGTTTGCCGGCAGCGATGTGTTACACAAACCTCAGGATAGGATATAGCTTGAAATGTCGGATACCGTCAATCCTGCCGGTGCTCCCCGGTTCTTTTCAGGGTTACCGAGAACGTGCTTCCCACGTCCGGCGTGCTCTCCACCGAGACACTGCCGTCGTAGAGGGCGGATATCCGCTTCACGATGTTGAGACCCAGGCCGCTTCCCAGGATGTTGCGGGTCTTGTCGTTCTTGATCCTCACGAACTCGCCGAAAAGACGCTCCCTCTCCTCCTCCGACATCCCTATGCCCGTGTCCGTGACCTGGATGTCAGCCATAGACTCGGTGGCCGAGAGCCTGACCGTAACACTTCCATTGTCTCGGTTGTATTTCACGGCGTTGGATATCAGGTTGTTCATGATGATCTCCAGCTCTCCCCTGTCGCCCATCATCAGAAGCTCGTCAGGGGCTTCGAGGGCGATCCCTATCCCCCGGGCCGAAGCATCCGGTGACATGGTCTCGATGGCAGTCCGGGCCACGCCGGTCAGGTCAACCTCCAGCAGTTCCCGCTTCTTCTCGCCGCTCTCGATCCGGGTCAGGTCCAGCAGGTCGAAGATCAGCTTTCGCATTCCCTGAAGCCGCACGAGACTCCTCTCCACCACCCGCGGAAGTGTCTCGGGGTTCTTCAGCGCCGTTCCGTCCTGAAGAAGGTACAGGTAGCCCTCGATTGCCCCCAGCGGAGCCTTCAGTTCATGGGCCAGTACGCTGATGAACTGGAAGCGGACCCTTTTCTTCTCTTCGGCCAGCTTCTTCGCCTCTCGCACCGCCAGCACGTGCTTGACGGCCTGCCTCACGGCGACCTTCAGCTCCGCCGGAGTGAAGGGTTTCGGGAGGAAATCGAATGCGCCCTTCTTGGTTGCGTTGATGGCATTCTCGAGGGAAGCGTATGCCGTGATCATTATGGCCAGAACATCCGGGCTGAACTGCTCCATCCAGTTCAGGACGTCCAGTCCGGTTATGCCCCCCATGCGGTGGTCCAGCAGAACGATGTCCGGCGGCGAGGTGGAGATGATCTCGATGGCCCTTTCGCCGCTCTCGGCCTCGTCCACTTCCAGCGCCACCACCAGGCCGGTGTCGTCGGGCTCGCTCCTGAAGCTCCTCAGGGCCCTTTTGACGCCCATCCTCATGCCGGCTTCGTCATCCACCACCAGGAGCTTCAGTACAACCTCGTTATCCATGGCACAGCCTTTTTATCTGGGCCTCGAGCTGCTCGAAGCGCACGGGTTTCTGAAGCAGTGCATCGGCCTTCATCCAGCCTCCCGTATCCTGCGCCGACGAGAAATCGATTCCGGTCTCACTTGTGACGGCGGTGACCATTATCACCGGTACGTCGGGGTACTTCTTCTTGATCATGTAGGCAAGAACGAAACCGTCGTCGTTGCGGTCCATCATCAGGTCTATCACCGCCAGGTCGGGTTTCAGCTGTTCCAGCATCTCCTCGGCCCTGGCCCGCCCCGGAGCGGTGCTGACCCGATGACCCGCGGCCTCCAGCATGCACCGCATCTGTTCTATGAAGTCCTGGTCGTCATCGACCAGCAGTACTGTCAGGCTCTGCTTCATTGCCATTCCTTCCTTCGTCCTCACTCACCCTCCTGGGAACGGTCACCGTGAAAGTGGTGCCGGTGGGTCCCCTGGCAGGGTCGGTGTTGGAAACAACCGTGATGCTCCCCCTGTGCATCTTCACTATTCCATAGGTCACGGCCAGCCCCAGGCCGGTGCCCTTGCCTCTGGGTTTCGTGGTGAAGAACGGTTCGAACACCTTCTTGATGTTCTCCGGATCAATGCCGGTGCCGGTGTCGGTGACCTTCATGGTGATCCTGTTGTCCCTGTCGTCGAAGGAGAGCAGCAGCTTCCCCCCGTCGGGCATTACCTGGTAGGCATTCTGGACCAGGTTCACCACGACCTGGGCGAACTGGTCGTCATCCACGCTCACCATGGGATCCTTCATCCTGTTCTCCACCTGGAACTCCACACCTTCGGGCCTGGGCAGGTCGGAAGCTACCTTTGAGGCAAAGGCGGGAAGATCGGTCTCCCTTCGTGAGACCTTGTTCTGTCTGGCGAAGTCCAGCAGTCCCGCAACGATCTTCTTGCAGCGGTTGGCGTGGACCGCTATTGTGGAAAGGTCTTCGGCGAGTTCGGGGTCCTGGCCGGACCTTTCCTCCAGAAGGGTGTGGGCGTACATGAGCACCACGCCCAGAGGGTTGTTGACCTCGTGGGCTATGCCGGCCGCAAGCTGACCCATGCTGGCCATCTTCTCGGCGTGCTTCAGGGCCACCTTGGTTCCCGCCAGTTCGTCAACGGTGAGCTTCAGCTGGTCTATGGCGTAGGGAAGGCACATCTCGCTCTCCGCCAGCCCCCTGAGGATCGCCACGGCATGGTCGCGACAGGTGTCGTAGCCGCAGGCTCCGCAGTTCAGCTCGTCTTCGGGGGTGTACTTCCCCATCCTGTGAAGTATCTCTTCCACGTCGTCGTCCTCGGGAAGCACAAGCCGGGTGTCCTTCTCGCTGAAGCACCTTTCCAGCTCCATCTCGCTGGAACGCTCCATGGCAACGTTCCAGTGGTTGAAGTTGATCTCGTTGAGCCTGTTCCTGGCGTACTGGCTTATCTTCGCCCTTCGGCGGAAGATCGGGTCGCCGGTGGACATCCCCGGCCCCATGATGCAGCCGTCGCAGCAGAGCAGTTCAAGGAGCCTGGCATCCATGTCCTCGTTCTCGAACTCCTTCAGGGCCTCGACGAATCCGGTGCGCCCCTCGGCCGTTACGATATCGCCCGCAACAAGGTCTTCCTTTATGTCGGCCGCCTGAAGCATCCCGCCGCTGATGGGGAAAACCGTTCCCAGCCCCGGGCTCGGGGGGTTGAAGGGAGCCTCCTCCACCCGGTCCGGCGTGATGCCGCGTTTTTCGAAGAGCTCCTGAAGCTCGATGAAGGTCAGCACCTGGTCAACTTCGCCGGGAGCCTCGTCCTTCTTGGCGATGCATGGACCTATGAACACCACGGCGGTGTCCTGGCCGTAGAAGTGCCTCACCACCCTGGCCTCGGCCACCATGGGAGAAACGATGGGGGCCAGGAAGGGGATGAGCTGGGGCATGTACTTCTCCACATATGTCACCACCGCGGGGCAGTTCACCGCCACGTACTGCCTTCCGGGATTCTTCCTGAGAAGCTCCCTGTAGGCGTGGGCCACCAGGTCTGCGCCGAACGCCACTTCAGTCACCGGGTGGAAGCCAAGCTTGTTGAGCATGCCCACGAACTTCCTGGGAGGCACCTTCGAGAACTCCGCCGGAAAGCTGGGTGCAACCATCGCAGCCACCCTTCTCCCGGACTCGAGAAGCTCCTCCACATCGGCGATGTTCACCCTGGCCTTCTTTGCGCCACGGGTACAGACCTTCACGCAGTTCCCGCACGCGATGCACCTGTCGGTCACAACCTCGGCCTGGCCCTCAAGTATCCTGATGGCCTTTGCGGGGCATTCCCTGACGCAGGTGTAACAGACCTTGCACTTCTCGGGAACGGTCTGGACCAGGGGTTCCGGCTTCATGGCCATCTACTTCAGCACCTCCCTGGGGGCGTACCGGGTGTGGAGCAGATGGTGCGCCTTCTCACTGCCTGGCTCATCGAGGTGGTCCCTGTACAGGGCCTTGATGGAGGGGTTTTCGTGGGCGACCCTCAGGGTGGCTTTCCTGTCTATCTCGTACAGTGTCTGCATCCTGGCCCTGACCCTTTCAGGGTCCGTGAGGAATGGCTGGCCGCCGCCGTTGATGCACCCTCCGGGGCAGGTCATCACCTCCACGAAGTGGTAATGGCGTTTCCCCGAGAGGATGTCGCGCAGAAGCATCCCGGCGTTCCCCAGGCCGCTGACCACCGCCAGCCTGATCTCCTTCCCGGCAATGTTCAGCACCGCCTCCTTCACTTCTTCCATGCCCCTTACGGCATCTATCCTGAGTTCGGAGGGGTTTTCCCCGGTTATCATGTGGTAGGCTGTCCTGGCCGCCGCCTCCATCACTCCGCCCGAAGCTCCGAACAGCTTCCCGGCCGAGCTTCTGTCGCCGAAGGGGCTGTCCGCCGATTCACCTTCAAGGGAGGTGATGTCTATGCCGAACATCCGCACCATCTCCGCCAGTTCCCTGGTGGTTATCACCGCGTCAACGTCAGGCGCTCCATCCCCCATCTCCGGCCTGGAAGCCTCGAACTTCTTGGCTGTGCAGGGCATCACGGAGACGCTGAAGACCTTCTGCGGATCAAGGCCGCTGGCAGGCGCCCAAAGCCTCTTGATCACCGCTCCCATCATCTGCTGGGGGCTCTTGCAGGACGAAGCGTTGCCAAGGAGCCCGGGATGGAACTCTTCAAGGTACTTTATCCAGCCCGGGGAGCAGCTGGTGAACATCGGGAAGGGGCCGCCGTTCCGTATCCTTGTAACCAGTTCATGGGCTTCCTCCATAACGGTGAGATCGGCGCTGAAACTGGTCGGGAACACGCGGTCGAAACCCATTCTCCTGAAGGCCGCGTTCATCCTGTCCACGATGTCGCTGCCCGGTTTGATCCCGAACTCCTCTGCAAGCGTCACGGAAACCGCCGGGGCGTGCTGTACGACCACGGTCATCCCGGGGTCGTCCAGTGCCTTCAGCACCCTGTCCACATCCCGGCGTTCCGTAAGAGCCCCGGTGGGGCAGACCATCACGCACTGGCCGCAGTTGACGCAGCTCGAGACGTTCAGCCCCTCGTCGAAGGCGCAGCCCACCTGTGCGGTGCTGCCCCTTCCGGTGAAGTCAATGGCGCACACACCCTGGACTTCCGAGCACACCCTGACGCATCTGCCGCAGAGAATGCACTTCTCGGGGTCCCTTATTATGGAGGGGCTTGAGACGTCGAGGTTCATTCTGTTCCGCGCTCCCGAGAAACTCCTCTGTCTGACACCCAGTTCCTGGGCGTAACGCTGGAGTACACAGGTCCCGTTCCCCGGGCAGTAGAGGCAGTCATCGGGGTGGGAGGCGAGAAGGAGCTCAATGATGGTCTTCCTGGCCGCGACAGCCTGGTTCGAGTGGGTCGCGATGTCCATTCCTTCCGATACGGGGAAGGAACAGGAGGGCACCAGCTTTCCGCTCTTCCGGTCCTCCACTACGCAGACCCGGCATGTACCGGTGGCGGGAAGCCCTTCCATGTGGCACAGAGTGGGAATGTCCAGCCCCATCCTTCTAGCCGCGGAGAGGATCGTCTCACCTTCCCGGGCTTCGATCTGTTTTCCGTTCAGCGTGATCTTCATCATAACCTTCCTCACTGAACCCGGACGGCGTCGAACGGGCACACTTCAAGACATGCGCCGCATCCCACACACTCGGAGGCTACTATGTAGTGCGGGCTCTTCCTGGCACCCTTGATGGCTCCTGAAGGGCATTTGGAGGCGCACAGAGTGCAGCCGCGGCACTTGTCCTCCACTATGGAGTAGGTCAGAAGACCCGTGCAGACCCCGGCCGGGCACTTCCTCTCGAAGATGTGGGCCTCGTACTCGTCGCGGAACCACCTCAGAGTGCTGAGCACCGGGTTCGGGGCTGTCTGGCCCAGACCGCAGAGGCTGGTCTTCCTTATCACGTTCCCCAGCCTTTCCAGGTTGACGATCCCCCGGAACCTTTCAAGGGCCTGTTCGGGAGTCTCGTCGCGGTAACCCCTGGTTATGGCCTTCAGGATCTCCAGCATCCTCTTCGTTCCCTCCCTGCAGGGAATGCACTTGCCGCAGCTCTCCCTCTGAATGAAGTCCATGAAGAACTTGGCCACGTCCACCATGCAGGTGTCCTCGTCCATCACCACCAGCCCCCCTGAACCCATCATGGCGCCGAACGCGCCCAGGGACTCGTAGTCTATCTGCAGGTCTGTATGACCCGCGGGAATGCAGCCTCCGGAAGGGCCGCCTATCTGGACCGCCTTGAAGGCCTTCCCGTGGGGTATTCCTCCGCCCATGCCGAATAGTATCTCATCGAGGCTGGTGCCCATGGCCACCTCGATCAGCCCCGTGTTGGCGATCTTGCCGGAGAGGGCGAACACCTTGGTTCCGGGGCTTCCCGGGGTCCCCGCGGACAGGAACCACTCGGGCCCCCTGGCCACGATCCCGGGCACGTTGGCAAGGGTCTCCACGTTGTTTATCACGGTGGGCTTGCCGAAGAGACCGCTCACAGCCGGGAAGGGGGGCTTGGGCGAAGGCATTCCCCGCTGCCCCTCGATGCTGTGGATCAGCGCTGTCTCCTCGCCGCATACGAATGCGCCGGCGCCCATCTTGATCAGAACACTGAGGTCGAAGCCGCTGTCGAAGATGTTGGCGCCCAGAATACCCTGCTCCTCGGCCTGCTGAATGGCAAGCCTGAGCCTCTGGACAGCCAGGGGATACTCAGCTCGGATGTATATGTATGCGGTGCTGGCACCTGTGGCGTAAGCCGCTATGGCGATGCCCTCGATGAGCCGGTGGGGATCGCCCTCGATAACGGCCCTGTCCATGAAGGCACCGGGGTCACCCTCATCTGCGTTGCAGATCACATACTTCGAGCCCGATGGGGTGTTCAGGGCGTATCTCCACTTCCGTCCCGTCGGGAAGCCCCCGCCGCCCCTGCCCCGGAGCACGCTCTTTTCCACGATCCCGCAGACCTCTTCAGGGGTACGGGTTCGAAGCGCTTCCGCGAATGCCCTGTAACCTCCGGAAACAAGGTACTCGTCAAGGCTCACCGGATCCAGCACGCCGCAGTTGGCGAGCACCCACCTGGTCTGCGGAGCGAAGAACGGGTGTTCCTCGAAGGTCGGGACGCCCGGCCATGGCTCGCCGTCACCGGGGAACTGGCACAGGGCCGCTTCAGCCTGTATCCCGCCCCTGACCAGCATGGACTCCAGCAGCATGCCTACCCTGTCGTGGGTGACCTCCCTGAAGGAAACCCTGTTCCTGCCGGGAAGCAGTATGTCAACAATGGGTTCCACTGCGCACAGACCTATGCATCCAACCTCAACCAGCTGGACGTCGAGTGACCTGGCCCGGGCGAACTCCCTTATGGCGTCCATTGTGGCTGCAGCCCCGGCACCCAGGCCGCAGGTCCCGGCTCCCACGAAGATCACCGGCCTGTCCAGCCCCTTCCTCTCCACCCGCCTCTTCCACACGGCCCTCTTCTCTGTGCATGCCTGGTCCTTGTGACACAGGGGGCCTTCCGTGAGGCACTCCACCGCATCGGGGCATGGCGTGGAGATGGAATGGGTGCACCTTTCGCAGCATTTGCCCATGAGTACAGGCATCAGCTTACCTCCTGTGCTTTCTTCCTGCATGAGCCAAGCAGGACCGGAATGTCCTCAGGTGTTACCCTGGCGTGGAACTCACCGTTTATGGAGATCACGGGAGCAAGTCCGCAGGCGCCGATGCACGCCACCACCTCCATGCTGAAGACGCCGTCCCTGGTGGTCCTTCCCGGTTCGATGCCAAGCTCTCTCTTAAGTGTTTCAAGAAGCTTCGCTGAACCCTTCACGTGGCAGGCCGTGCCTCTGCAGAGCTGGATGTGGAACCTTCCCACGGGTTCGAACCTGAACTGGTTGTAGAATGTGGCCACGCCGTAGATATGGCTGGCAGGGACGTTCAGGTGCCTTCCAATGAGTACCACAGCCTCCCGTTCCAGGTATCCTTCGACTTCCTGGACTTCCTGCAGTATGGGTATGAGTTTGTCCCTTCCGGCGCCGGGATACCTGTCCAGCACCTTCCTGACATTGCTTTCAGCCATGGATCAGCTTCCTTCCCGGGGCTGTCCGGAGAAGAACGCCACCTTTTCAAGGGAGGCGGTCACATCCCGGTTTTCCAAGAAAACGTCGGCCGGAAGCCTGAGGGGCACCGGCGCATAGTTGAGTATTCCCTTTATTCCCGAGTTCACAAGACGGTCGGCCATGTCCTGGGCGCATTCCGCCGGAAGCGCCAGGACCGCGGTGCGGATACCCTGGGCAGGGATGATGTCGGGGATCGCCTCTACCGGATACACCATGCAGCCCGCGATGACCCTTCCTGTCTTCCGTGTATCTATGTCGAAGGCTGCGGCCATTTTGAACCGGGGAACCCTGGATGTGAAGTATGTGGTCAGTGCCCGGCCCAGGTTCCCCATTCCCACAAGGGCTATCTTCCTCACCGTCCCGCTTCCGAGGAAGGCGCCGATGCTCTCCTCCAGTGCGTCAACGGAGTACCCCCTGCTGGGGCTTCCGGTGTAGCCGATGGCCATCAGGTCCCGCCTCACCTGTGCGGGAGTCACACAGGCCATGGCGGCTATCTCGTGTGAGTAGAGGTGTGTGGTCCCCTTCACCAGCCAGACTTCCAGAAGCCTTCTGTAAAGGCTGAGCCTCTCCACTGTGTTGGGAGGGATACCGGATTTCCCGCTATATGTCATTCACAAAGCCCCTGTTCTTTGTGTAACGCTGTTACTGTTTTCACAACGTACATATTCTACATGCCTTTCCGTGTTCGTCAACCCGTGCATGATTCTCCATATTCCCCCAATGGAGTACAGAGGTCCCTGGCGCGTGATAGTGAATCCGGCAGCGTCCGGCGGGCGGGCCGGCAGACAGTGGCCGGACTCGTCCCGGATGCTTCGGAGCATCGGTCTGGACCACACCGCGGTGTTCACGGAGGGACCTTCCATGACCAGGGAGCTGGCATTGTCCGCTTCGGCGGAAGGCCTGGGCGGGCTGGCTGTTTTCGGGGGTGACGGCACCCTCTCCACGGCAGCCTCAGCCGTGTCATGCCTCCCCTCCCCCCCCGTCCTGGCACAGATACCCGCCGGCAGCGGGAACGACTGGATCCGAAGCCTGGGTATCCCGCAGGGCATCCGTGAAGCCGCACTCCTTATAAAGCGCGGCGTGACAGGCGTTGTTGATTCCGGGCTGTTCAGGGGCTGCGGAAGGGAAGCGCTCTTCATCAACTCGGCGGGTATCGGTTTCGACGCCCTGGTCCTCAGAAGGACCCTTTCGCTCAGAAGACTGGTGCCGCTGGGAAAGAGCGGTTATCTGCTGTCGCTGGCCGCTTCAGCCCTTTTTCCTCCCGTTTGGAGAGCCTCGATTGCCACCGGGGCGGACACCCTTCACGACGGAAGATACTTCACGCTCACCATAGGGGTGGGCAGGTACAGCGGGGGCGGGATGAGCCTTTCCCCCACCGCCGTTCCCGACGACGGCCTTCTTGATGCCGTATGGATCCTTCCGGTGGGATTTCCCACCATCCTGAAGAACCTTCCAAGGGTTTTCGACGGCACACTGATGGAGCTTGCCCAGGCCAGGTCCCGCAGGGCTTCCTCATTCTCGGTGGAGCCCTCGGGAGAGCTTCTCCTCGAGCTTGACGGCGAGTTCCAGAAGATGCCCGTGGAACCGGGAAGGCTGGTCTTCGAGAACGGTCCCGGGTTCAGGGTGATAGTGCCAGGGAGCTGATCAGCCTTCGCAGTTCCGGAGGGTCATCTGCTATGAACCGCGCTCCGGCAACGGCAAGCCTTTCCCTCGAAGTGAACCCCCAGGCGCATGCCACCGGGACCATTCCCGCGGCCAGGGCCACCATCATGTCCGGCTCTCCGTCCCCGATCATGGCCGTTTCACAGGGTTCCACCCCCATGCCCCGGAGCATTGAGAGCGCCGTTTCGCTCCCCGGTTTCACGGGGCGTTCCGGAAAGGCACCCCTTACATCGGTGAAAGCGATGCCCGGAAAGAACCTCTCGACGCTTCCGGTCACGGCGGCGTGGGGCTTGTTTGACAGAACGCCGAGCCTGAGACCCTGTCCCGAAAGAGCCTCCAGCATCTCAACGATCCCGGGATATGGCGCTGCAGTGCTCTCCCGGACCCTTTCGTGAACAAGCCTGGCCTCTTCCGCCATGGTCTGCGCCAGCCCGTTCACAGCGTCGCCGCCGAGAAGCTTCGTGTAAAGCTGCTCCAGCCCCATTCCCACCGCGGCGGTGAACTCTTCCCTGTTGCGGGCGGGCAGGCCCCTCCTGCTGAGAAGAGAGTTCCCCACCCTCATGATGTCCGGCATGCTGTCGAGAAGTGTGCCGTCGAGGTCGAATATGAGAGCCTTGAGAAGGTTCATTGGCAACAGCCTGAACCTCCGCAGTGTTCCTTTACAGCGGCAACTATCTCATCCATGTCCGGGACCTGGGGTATCTCGTACGGCCTGACCCAGACAACCGTGGCACGGTCGTCACGGTCAACGAGTACGTTGACCCTTCCGCTGAAACCCCTTTCCCCGATGAAGACGCCCAGCGTCTCCGCAAGGGCGCCGTGGGGCCAGAAGTCCGACAGGAGCTTCAGCCGCGTGATGCCCAGGCTCTCGGCCCATGGTTTCTTTGCCGTATGGGCATCAACGCTTATCCCGACCGGGACCACCCCCATCCCCTGGAAGAAATCCATGTTCGCTTCCAGCCCCTTCATCTGAGCTGCGCAGACCGCGGTCCAGGCGAGGGGGTGGAAAGAAAGAAGAAGGCATTTGCCGGGGTGCCGGCCGGAATCGAAATCCTCTCCCAGATGGTCCTTCAGCGTGAACCGGGCCAGCCTGTCTCCGACGTTTATCATTCCTGCACTTCCCTTCCATTTTCCACGGTTTCAAGAACATAGACCTTGGGCCAATCCTCGGGGTCGGGTTCGGCCGCGGCAAAGCCGTATGGCGTTATGCTGAATCTGGACCTTGACAGTGCTTCCGGATCGTCGGGGACAGCCGTGACAAAGGACGAGCCGTCAGGGGTGTAGACCCTGAAATGAAGCTGGCCGGTATGCCCCATCTCGAGCCATATCCTTCCCCCCGAGTCCACCCCTATGTCCTTAACTATGGTCCTGTGGGGTTCCTCGTCCCGACTGCGCGTCCTCTCGAGGCTGGATTCGCCGTTGGATATGGTAAACGACAGGCTCAGGTGCTCCTGGGCCATCTCATGTTCGGACTTTGGAACCCGCTGGAACTCTTCTCTGATGGTCATGAGAGGGGAGCCGTCGGCGGAGAAGCCCAGCACCAGCAACATGGAGTCCGACTCTTCGGCGAAGAACACACTGCCTTCCGGCCCGGCGGCCATGTTGAACCTCGGCCTCTGCCTGATGCCTCCGCCCTCCATTCCCACGGGAACAGAGTGGAACACCACATCGGGCTCCACCGACCCTGTCCATGAAGCCATGAGAATGGATGCGGACGGAGTCCCGTCTTCGCCTGCGTCCAGTTTCATCACAGCCCCTATGACGGACCCGTCGGCGGTTCCTTCAATACCCAGGGGAGGCGAAGGGAAGAAGCCGCACAGCTCCCGAACACATCGGCCCTCACCGTCGAAGAAGCTCAGCTTCCCCCCGGTCAGGTCCGAGACCGCGAACCCGTCGGGAAGAACCGCCATTGCCATGGGGAACCGGAACTCACCGGGCCCCGATCCGAAGCCTCCCATGCTCAGGAGCTGTTCTCCATCCGTGCTGAACACCTGGATCGCAGCCTTCTGGGCATCCAGCACCGCCACGTTCCCCCCGGGGGTCATGCCGGCACCGGTGATGAAGCCGAAGGTCAGGTTCTCATCGCCGTACTCCACGCCTATGGTGTCGGTGGGGATCAGCAGAATGCTCTCCGAGGTCACGGAAGGCGCCGGGTCCCTGCCGCAGGAGAGAAGAAGAGCGGAACAGATCATAAGCAACGGTCTCTTCCCCATGGCGTCCCTTTCCATTAAGATAGTGACTGCGAAAACATACCGGAAAGGAATGGGGAAATGCCAAATCTTTTCTTTGAACACCTGACCCCCGGCGAGAGGGACGAGTTCCTTGCCTGCTGCGCCTGCGAGATGTACCGGAAGGACGCACCCATTATCCACAAGGGTGATGAGGGAAGGGACCTGTTCGTGATAAAGAGCGGTTCCGCAACCGCCGCAGACAACTGGGACGACGATGTGGTCCCCCTGGCCATCTTCGCCGAGGGCGACGTCTTCGGTGAGATGAGCTTCATCGACGGCTCACCCAGGTCCGCAACCGTTGTGGCCAACGAAGACTCCATCGTGAACAGGATGAGCTTCGAGAAGTTCGAGAAGCTCATGGAGGAGAAGCCCAGGCTCGCCGCCCGCTTCCTGATGGGATTCATGAGGGTGCTGGTGAAGAGGCTGCAGTTCACCGACCAGACCTTCACCACCCTTGCCGTCATGAACAGGGAACTGAAGAAGAACACCGTGGAGTTCAGGAAGGCCATGCTTCTCCAGAACCCCGGAAGCGAATAGATGCCCCCTGTACCCCTGGTTTCATGGCCCGGAACGTTTCCCTTGCTGCAGACCGAAGGGCTCCTCATGCGGCAGTTCCGCGAGGATGACCTGCCGGGTCTGTTCCGCTGTCTCTCCGACCCCGAAACTGTGCGGTACATCATGGAGCCGGTGGAGGAACCCGAGACCCTGAGGGGAGTGCTGGAGGACTACATCCACGGCTATGACAGGGGGGTCTCGCTGAACTGGGCCCTTGAGGACCGGGAAGGCGGGGGCTATGCGGGAAGCGTTTCGCTGCACGAGTTCAGTTTTCACGACGGCCTGGCCGAGATCGCCTTCGAGATCGACAGAAGCTTCTCCGGCAGGGGGCTCATGAGCGAAGCGCTGACAGCGGCGCTGGATTTCGGATTCCGGACATTGGGGCTCAACAGGATCGAGGCCAGGGTGGTGGAGGGCAACCAGAGGTCCGAGGGGATCCTCCTGCGCCTGGGCTTCAGGCCTGAGGGAACACTGCGCCAGGCATTCCTGCTGCAGGGAGCCATTCGTGACATTCACCTTTACGGCCTTCTGGCCACTGACAGAGGGGAATGATCGCTGCATGGGCACCGGATCCGACCAGCCCTTCTTCCTCCTTGAATGGAGTTAAAACAGAGATACCTGTTGACAGCGGCTGCGCTCCGGTGTATGAAGGCAATGTGACTCAATATCCTGGATTGGAGTGAACATGAGAACAGCGTCCATTCTGCTCGTACTTCTGGCCGTGAGTGCCTTCGCATCGGTGAGGACCGGCGGCGCAACCCACTCGCCGAACCCGGTCCACAACAGGGGTACCTACACTGTAGTCAGCACACTGGTGGGAGGCCTCACCTACTCCTACGGCCTTGCCATCAAGGACAACGTTCCCAACAGCATCTGGATCCTGAACTGGAACGACCTTGTGAACTACGAGTTCAACATGACCAGCGGTGCCCCCGGCGGCCAGTGGCCCATCACCGAAGGCGTTGACCCCGACGACCAGGCCTACTGCGAGTACTCCACCGGCAACCAGTTCTTCATGACCGACTACGGTATCAGCATGTTCGCGGTGTTCCAGGAGAACGGCACCCATGTGGCCAACATCGCCGGTCCTGCCGGGTACACCAACCTCTTCGGAATCGGCGCCGGCCACGGCCACGTGTATGTGGGTTCGCCCAACGAAGGCACGCTTGCATGGGGTCCGTACACCGGCACCGAGACCAGCATCAGCGGCTGGGAAGAGATACCTTATGAGTCGGTGTACGGCCTTGCCGTATGGGGCGACTACCTCTTCGTGGCCTGCGGGCTCATCGGCGAGGACAACATCTTCATCCATTACATCAACGCCGACGGTTCGCCCAACCCGACACCGGTCTGGTCCACCACCTTCATGGAGGAAGAATCCGTGAACGGCGGCATAGACTTCGACGGCGAGTACCTCTACGTGTACCCCCAGAATTCCTTCCTCTACCAGCTGGAGATAGACTGGGACCCCCAGTCGCTGGAACCCTCAACCTGGGGCAACATCAAGTCGTCGTTCTAGCCTGTCCGGAAGGGGGCGGACCAGCTTTCCGCCCCCTTTCCACAATGAAAGAACAAGTGCCCGAAGCAGCCATCTCGGTCCAGCACCTGCAGAAGAGCTACGGTAGCGTCAAAGCCGTCAGCGACCTTTCCTTCAGGGCCGAGAGGGGCGAGATTCTCGGCATACTGGGCCCCAACGGCTCGGGCAAGACCACCACGCTGAAATCCATGCTTGGGCTGGTGCTGCATGACGGCGGCACGATCAGCATTGAAGGACTGGACCTTCCGGAACACAGAAAAGCCATCCTTCGCAGGACCGGGGCCGTTCTCGAGGGCGCCAGGAACATCTACTGGTACCTTTCGCCCCGGGAGAACCTGCTGTACTTCGCCGGCATAAGGGGGATCCACGGGCGCCTGGCGGCGGATCCGGTCGAAAGGCTTCTCAGAGAACTCGACCTGTGGGATGTGCGCAACAAGGAGGTGCGCCAGTTCTCCAGCGGAATGAAGCAGAAGGTCTCCATGGCCTGCGCATTCGTGCACGATCCCTCCATCCTCCTGCTGGACGAGCCTACACTGGGGCTGGATGTGGAAACTTCCATAAGCATCAGGAATTGGCTGCGGACCCTGGGAGGCGCCGGGGGGAAGACTATACTCATAACCTCCCATGACATGGGCTTCATAGAATCGGTGTGCGACCGTGTGCTCATAATCAGGAAGGGCCGCATCATCTCCGACGAGACCCTGCAAAGCCTGAAGGCAAGGTTTTCCGAGAAGGCCCTGGAGATAGTCACCGGGGCGCCGCTCTCCTGCGACCAGACCACAGCGCTGGACTCCATCGGACCCTGGAGCGTCACCGGCGGCGAGGGAGCCTTCCGGCTGAGCATAAGGCTGCACAGCCCCGGCCTCATCTTCCAACTGATGGACGTGCTGCGTGAGGGAGGCTCCGTGATCAGTGACTTCAGCACAAGGGAGAACGATCTTGAGGACATCTTCCTTCAGATGATCAGGAGCGAACCGTGATCCGTGTGCTGATACTGGCCCTGACCGAACTCCGGCTCTTCGGGTGGGGGCTCAAGCGGTATCTGTTCAACACGGGCGCCATGGTCCTTGTGATGTACCTGGTGTTCCTGGGAATGTTCTGGGGCGTGAAGGCTGTGGCCGGGGAGAACGTTCCGGGCCACTCCCTTGATTCCATGGTGGTAGGGTACGTTCTCTGGCTCATCGCCATGATGTGCATCCAGAGCACCGGCGGCGAGGTGATGAACGAATCCCAGACCGGCACGCTGGAACAGCTCTACCTCTGCCCGCTGGGTACCGACCTTCTCTTCCTCTTCAGGACGGTTAACGGCATTTTCTTCAACTACATCTTCATAACCATCATGCTGTTCCTGTCCATGCTCACCACCGGGAGGATGCTGACCGTTGACTTCCCCTACTTCTACGGCGTTCTGTTCCTCAGCATACTCTCACTGGTGGGCATATCGTTCATGCTGGGAGGCATCGGTCTTCTCCACAAGCGCATAGGCGCCGTTTACGGGATACTCTCCTTCGCCCTCATCGGCATGATGCTCCTCCCGGTGTATCCCTTCACTCCGTGGTCCCTGCTGCCCTTCGTAGCCGGAGCCCACGCCATAAACTCCTTCACGGTACATGGAACCTATTTCCCCGCATGGTGGTACATGTACATAGCCGGCAACAGCCTGTTCTATCTTGGCGCAGGGTTGCTGGTTTTCAGGGTGTTCGAGAGAAAGGCGCTTCGCCTGAACAAGATGGGACAGTATTAGTTGAGCAGGTTCACCATTCTTTTCGCGGCGGTCTGCTTCGCTTCAGCATCCTCCATGCAGCCGGATTCCACCCCCCCATCCGGGAACGGGCTGGCCCGGAGGATCATTGAAGATGCGGTTTCCTACCTGGGCACCCCCTACGTTTACGGAGGGACGGGACCCTCGGGTTTCGACTGCAGCGGCCTTGTTTACAGGGTTTTCGGCGATAATGGAGTTCCGCTGCCCAGAACCGCGGGAGCCATGGCCGACGCGGGTGTTCAGGTCCCCCGCGACAGCCTGCAGCCCGGCGACCTTCTGATCTTCCGTGAACCGGGCCATGTGGGCATCTACGTCGGCGACAGCCTCTTCATCCACTCCTCGAGCTACATGAACGTCGGTGTGGTGCTCACGCCCATCGGTCAGACAAACTACGTGAGACGCTTCGTATCAGCTGTCAGGGTGACGCCCTGATGCGGAGCCGTCCAGGACTCACCTTCTACGCTCACATTCCTTATGTTTCATGTATGACATCAGACCCGCTTCGCTCCTCAAAACCATCAACATCGGATAACGGAAAGGAAACCGAATGAAGATCCTTCTACTTACCCTGGCCCTGATCACTGCATCAGGGATCTCCGGGATGATCAGCGAGCCCCTTCAGCTCCAGATGGCGCTGTCCTCGCCGGAAGAGCTTATCCCAATTCTCATCAAACCCGTTGGAAGGGCCGACATTGACTTCATCAACACCGTCGCCTCCAGCATGACTCCCGACCAGAGGCGCGAGTTCGCCGTTGACATGCTGAGGACGTTCGCAGCAGATGCCCAGCAGCCTCTTCTGGAAGCCCTTGCCGACTTCCCCCAGGGAACAGTTTCGGATGTTCACACCAACTGGATTGTGAACGCCGTCGGCTGCTACGCCACCCCCGGGGTGATACGGCAGCTCGCCCTGAGAAGCGACGTCGAGTGGATCAATGTCAAGACCTTCCAGGACATACTCATCGAGCCGGTGGACGTCCGCGAACCTACTCCCGAAGAATTGAGGCTTGCCAACACCTGGGGTGTGGACAAGATCAACGCCCCCGATGTCTGGGCGATGGGCTACGAGGGCCAGGGGGTCATCGTGGCCGTTGTTGACACCGGTGTTAACTACAACCACAACGACCTTCACAACCAGATGTGGCACGACACCCCCGCCGGCTACCATTACGGCTGGAACTTCGCCAACGGCACGGGCGACCCCATGGATACCAGCGGCCACGGAACCCACTGCGCCGGTACAGTGGCGGGGAACGGAACATCCGGCACCCAGACCGGTGTGGCTCCCCAGGCCACAATCATGGCCCTCAAGACAAGCATGCAGCTGGCGGACGAGCAGCAGTGCTGGGATGCCTACGAATTCGCCATCCAGCACGGGGCCAACGTTGTCTCTTCATCCTTCGGGTGGCAGCAGAGCTGGAGCCCGGCAAGGCAGACCTGGCGGGAAGCCCTCGAGAACAGCCTGGCCGCCGGCGTGCACCACTCCATAGCGGCCGGCAACGAGGGCGGAAGTCCCTACAGCTACGGCAACATCCGCACCCCCGGCGACTGCCCTCCCCCCTGGCTCCACCCCCACCAGACCACCACCGGCGGGCTGAGCGCGGTGGTCACCGTGGGAGCCACCAACAGCAGCGACGGGATAGCATCGTTCTCCAGCCTGGGCTACTCCACCTGGAAGTTCGATGCCCCATGGTTCGACTACCCGGACACCGCGCCGGCCATCGGCCTCATCGACCCTGACATCACCGCTCCCGGCGTGGACGTGGTGAGCTGCAGCTACAACAATCCCTCGGGTTACACAACCATGAGCGGCACCTCCATGGCTGCCCCCCACATCGCGGGATGCATGGCCCTGCTGCTCAGCGCCAACCCCAGCCTCACCAACGCCCAGATGGACTCCCTGCTTGAGATGACCTCCGTTGATCTTGGCACCGCCGGCAAGGACAATTACTACGGCGCGGGCCGGGTTGACGTTTACCAGGCTGTCCTGGCAGCCCTTCAGCTGGTGGGCACCGGGGAGGAGACCACCACCGGAGTGGGTTCCGCCACCCTGGTCCTTTCGGGCGTATCCCCGAACCCGGCGGTTTCCCACGCCTCCTTCTCGCTCTACACTCCCGTGCAGGGAACCGTTGGCCTCAGCGTTTACGACGTGACCGGAAGGTCCGTGGCAATCGTTCACAGCGGCGAGCTGGCATCGGGCTCCCACAGCTTTGTCTGGAGCATCCCCGATGGCCTGACGAACGGCCTCTACTTCGTCAGGGCCTCCAGCCCAGGCGGCACCGCCGTTTCCAGGCTCACGCTGCTCCGCTAGTCTCCGGGAATTGAAGCGGCCCGTTTCGAAGGGAACGGGCCGCTTGCTTTGGTACCCCCGTCGGGATTCGAACCCAAGCTTCCGGCTCCGGAGGCCGACGCTCTATCCAACTGAGCTACGGG
>CAZIPI010000033.1:0-18904 GCA_964541235.1 uncultured bacterium
AGGCAGTGGAGGAGCCCGCTCAGGAATCGGAGGCTGACCTTTCGTCCATCTTCGGTGAGGAGGAGTCCGCTCCAGCCGAGGAACCGGCTCCCGTCGAGGAACCTGAGGAAGCACCTGCCCCCGGGGCCATGGAGGAGCCCGTTCAGACCGGGACGCCCGAGGCAGATACCGGTGAACCTGCCGCCACGGGAGCCCCTGCCCTTGAAACGGATGCGCCGGAAGCCGAACAGCAGGAGAGCCCTGTGGAAGAGCCCGTTCAGCCTGTGGTTCCGGACGCTTACACACTGCATCCGGTGGAGAGTGCCGGGATACCTGTTCTGCAGCTGCATTCCGGATCGGTTGCGGTCCGACCCGCGTTCCTGGTGGCACTCGATTCCGGCTTGAAGCTTGTCGAGGATGATTCGGGAGCCACGCTGCTCAGCGGGAACGGAATGGCTCTTCTGGGCCAGGGGTATGAAACATCCGTAAGGCTCAGGTATCATCATGGTATGGCCGTAAGGTACGACATGCTGGCGGTGCGCCCCTCCGGAGTGCGCCACATGTCCATGGGCCTGGAAGCGGTGCCGTCCCTGTCACGGCTCGAGGGGATCAGCGAGGGAGAGCTGCTGCTCTTCGTCTCAGGCAGGACAAGGCAGGTACGCCTTGCCGGAAGCATGTCGCTCAGGGCAGGGGCTCTCGTCGCCGCGGATCCCGGGGTTCAGCTGGAAGAAGGCTCCGATGGCTGGCTGCTGGCATCGGGTGAGGGAAAGATCATCGTAACCAGCTGATGTGGGCGGGGAAGGTTTTTTGTTCGAGCACGAGTGGGGATGTAGCTCAGTTGGTAGAGCGCTGCCTTCGCAAGGCAGAGGCCGGCGGTTCGATCCCGCTCATCTCCACCACCCCTTGGCGAACCGGGGGATGATATGACTCCTGCCAGCCTTGGCCAGCCCGGATGCAACGCGGCCTGGAAGGTACAGCCCGGCCGGAGCAGGCTGCAGCGAAGGGTGTGCTCCGACGGTTACACCGGCGAGTACCCCTACGCCGGAGTCGTGGTGGTGGCCGAGGGGCTCGACCCTGACGACGACCCCTCGGCGGAGATCACCGTCAACACTGTGCGTGACGTGTTCGCCGAAGGTGTTGCCTACGGCATAGAGGAAGCCCTCTCCGACGCCCTCAGGGAAGCCGCCGACATCATCCGCCGCAACGGGCATGCCGGATGCAGCGCCGCCGCGGTGGCCTTCTGCGGTACCCACGCATGGTTCGCCTCCACCGGCGCCTGCCGGGTGATGAAATTCGATGAGAACACGGTCTCAGTTCTGGCCGCCGACAATTCGGAAGCTGAAGCCACGGGCATGGGCAGGGAGCATCCCGAGTACCCGAGACGAGTCAGGGAGCTGGACCGGTGGCTGGGGGGCGAGAGGGACGACATCGTCACCGGGCATACCCGGATAAGACCCGGAAGCGTGGTCCTGGCCGCAACGCCGGGTGTCTGGATGCACCTGAAGGATGGCCCTTCCACGAAGCGGAACACCGTGAGGAACATCGAAGCCTGGCTCACAGGAATGATCCGGGAAAGCCGGGCCGCCTACAGGAGACAGGGAGGCGCAGCGGCTGCAGCGAGCTGCCACTCCGGAGGAAGGTCGCCGGTCCCGGTGATCCCGTTCCTGGTGGTCTCCATAATGGTGATCCTGGGGGTGATGCTGGCGGCAGGGGTCTTCGACTCAAGAAGTCCCGGGGAAGACCCACAGGACATGTTCGCCGGCGGCGATTCCACTGCGCAGGTGGTCATGCCCCTTTCCCGGGATTCGTCATCTTCCCGGTTCTGGAGCTACAGCCGCATCAGGGAGCTTGTCGCCGACTCCCTTGGAACCATCCCTGACATCTCCTCGAGCCTTCCGCTCCGGGCCGTTCTTGCCGGAGGCGATCCCTCCGGGTTCTCTCCGGATACGTTCATGCTCTCCGTCAACGGCAATCCCACCCTTCAGTGGGAGAACTACCGCCCCGGCATCTACCCGCTGGCGGGCGACACAGCGGCGGTGTTCCTTGCCGAGGCCCTGAGCGGCAGGCACCCCGGGCTTCAGGTGGTTCCCCTGTCCACCATCATCACAGTGAGGGAAGCCGGGGTATCCGATGCGGCGCAATGGCTCAGGGACCTCGATCCGGTTGACGCCTCCGGAGTGGGCGTGGTGGTTGAGACCCGAAGCAGCGTAGCCGGGGGGGCTTCCTGGATAAGGAACTTCCCGGTGTTCGTCAACGGCGACAGGATGAACCTTGAACTCCCCGGGGGCTTTGCCGGCGACAGCATCGCAGGAATGCCGTTCACCAGGAACGGCGACTGCTACAGGCTTCTCATCGTTCCCTGACGGAAGTCCCCCTTTTTCCTATATTCATTTCTGCGGTTCGGCCTGAAGGCCGGGCAGCGGCACCCGGGCATACGGAAGCGGGGCCCGCGCGGCGGAAGCCCGCGAACCCGGTCAGGGCCGGAAGGCAGCAGCCGTAAGCGGTGTCCTTCGGGTGATGCGGCAACTCCGTTTCCGCCCGGGTGTTCTATTTTTCCGCTGAAGAAAGGCTTCCGCCCGCCGCCGAAGGGAGAACCGGATGAGCTACCTCGTTTTTGCCAGGAAGTGGCGCCCTCAGACGTTCTCTGAAGTGGCGGCACAGGAACACATAACGGTCACCCTTCAGAACGCCGTCTCTTCAGGGAGGGCCGGTCACGCCTACCTGTTCTCGGGCCCGCGGGGAGTGGGGAAGACAACCACAGCCAGGATACTCGCCAAGGGGCTGAACTGCGATAAGGGGCCCACGGCGGAACCATGCCTGGTCTGCCCTTCCTGCATTCAGATAGCCGCCGGTTCTCACATTGATGTTCTCGAGATAGACGGTGCCAGCAACAGGGGCATAGACGAGATACGAGACCTTCGGGAGAAGGCCCGGTACGCCGCGGCGGCGGGCGGCTACAAGGTTTACATAATAGACGAAGTCCACATGCTGACAAAAGAGGCCTTCAATGCACTGCTGAAGACCCTCGAGGAACCGCCGGAGAAGGTGGTCTTCATCTTCGCCACCACCGAGCCCAGGAAGGTGCCGGCCACCATACTCAGCCGTTGTCAGAGGTTCGACTTCAGAAGGATACCCTTCAGGGTAATGGCCGACTACATCTCCTCCGAGGCTGCCCGGGAGGGGATCTCCGTGTCCCGCGACGCACTGGGCCTTGTCTGCAGGGCGTCCGGTGGAAGCATGCGTGACGCCCTCTCCCTTATGGACCAGCTGGTGAGCTTTGCCGGAAACGACATTACAGCGGAAACGGTCACCAGACTTCTCGGGCTGGTGGAGTCCGACCTTCTGGCGGGGGTGGCAAGGGCCGTTCTCACATCCAACCCCTCACTGGCCCTGGACCTGATTGAGGAGGCTTCACTGAGAGGATACAGCGTAGAGGAGTTCATGGAGGCCTTCTCCCTGTTCCTCAGGAACATGCTTCTGGCTTCCGCAGGCGCCGGAAAGGGCATAGTTGACCTGTCCGAGGGGGAGATGGAGCTGGTAAGGTCCAGCGTTGCAGGGGTTCCCGACATCGCCGTACTCAATGTGCTTCGGATGATGGCCGCAGCATCCGCCCAGATCAGGGAGGGCGCCGACCCCCGGATAACCATCGAGGGCGCTCTTCTCACCGCCTCGCGGCTTTCCAGTGTCTTCGGTCTTGACGACCTTCCGCCGGTAGCCATCGGGAAGGCCGACTCGGCAGTGCCCCGAACCGAGGCGCGGCCCATACTGGTCCAGTCCGAAAAGGCAGCGCAGGCGGAACAGCGGGAAACAGATGGGATCTTCACAAGGTCTGAACCGGATATGGAGTGTGAGACCGCAACTCAGGTGGAAAAGCCCGGAACGCCCCCCGGCCCGGGGAGCCCCGGGGCCAGCCCCGTCCAGGTCGCTGAAGGGGCCCGGGAAGAGACGGGCGGGAACGGTCCGTCCGCCGCCGCCCCGGACCATGACAAGTCAGACGTGAACAGGGCGAAGGAGAACGATGACATCAGGGAAATCGCCGGGCTGTTCGACCTGATACCGGAGCCCGGCGGAGAGGGGGTGCGCGGTGAACCGTAAGATGCGTGACATGATGGCCCAGGCGCAGAAGATGCAGTCGGGCATGATGAAGGCCCAGGAAGAACTTGCGGCGGCAACGGTCGAGGGCACCTCGGGCGGTGGAATGGTGACTGCGGTGGTGAATGGCCATGGCGAGCTCAAGGCGATCAGGATCTCCGGTGAAGCTGTTGACCCCTCCGACGTTGAAATGCTGGAGGACCTGGTTCTGTCCGCAGTGCAGGATGCCGTGGGGAAAAGCCGCGAGCTGGCCAGGCAGAAGATGCAGGGGCTCGGGATGCCCTCGGGGCTGGGTGACCTTCTTTGAGCGGGTCTCCGGTTGACCGGCTGTCCGACGCACTGGGGAAGCTTCCGGGCATAGGCCGGAAGACCGCCCTGAGGCTCGCCTTCTCCCTTGTTGACGATGCCGCCCTTTCCCGGGAACTGGCCGCCGTCCTCTCCGACACCGCCGCGAACGTGCACGAATGCCCGCACTGCAGGAACCTCACTCTCGACCCTGTATGCGAGATCTGCCGCAACGGGTCCCGGGCGGCTTCCATCTGCGTGGTCCATACCTCCGCGGACCAGCGGTCAATTGAAGACACCGGTCTCTTCAAGGGAACCTATTTCGTTCTTCACGGGAGCCTGGCCCCACTGGACGGGGTGGGCCCCAAAGAACTTGGCATTCCCGCGCTTCTCAGGAGGGTGGAAGCGGTGGACGCAGGCGAAGTGATACTGGCTCTTGATTCCACCACCGAGGGTGAAGCCACATGCTCCTACATCGCCCGGGCGCTGGAGAACATGAACGTTCCCGTCACCCGGCTTGCCAGAGGGCTACCCCCGGGCGCCCTGGTGGAGTACGCCGACTCGCTTACGCTTTCCCAGGCGCTGAAGGGTCGAAGCCGGGTCTGATGGCCATGAACTGGCCCAACCGGCTCACCGTTGCCCGGATGGTCATGGCTCCGGTGTTCATGGGGCTCCTTCTCTCCAGCGGGACGGGAAGCAGGTACGCCGCCTTCGCCGTTTTCCTTGTTGCCAGCCTTACGGACTTCGTTGACGGCTACCTTGCGAGAAGGTACGGGTGGGTCTCCAACCTGGGAAAATTCCTCGACCCTCTCGCCGACAAGCTTCTGGTGAGCCTTGCCTTCATCGGCCTGTCCCAGCTCAATCTGGTTCCGGTCTGGGCCGTTTACGCCGTTGTGGGCAGGGAGCTCCTGGTGACGGGCCTCAGGTCCATCGCCGCCTACGCCGGAGTGCTGATACTCCCCTCACGCCTGGGAAAGCTCAAGGCGGGGCTTCAGATGGCGGTGGTCCTGTTCTATCTTCTGGCGGCGGTGCTTGAGACCCGGGGTTCCTCCTTCTCTCCGGAAGTCCTGAAGACGGCCTGGTGGGTCATGCTGGCCTGCGTGGCGATAACGCTGGCGTCGGGCATCCTGTACCTCTGGGTCAACAGGCGCATCGTGGGCAGGCTCGGCCTGTGATAAGGCTTCGCAGGATCGCCGGGGCCGCCCTGGCCACATGCCTGGGTTCAGGCTTCTTTCCCTTTGCGCCGGGAACCGTGGGCAGCATACTGGCGGCAGTGGTGTTCATTCTCGTAAGAGGCGACCGGATGGCGCTTCTGATCCCCATCATCCCGCTGGCCTGGCTGGGTTGTGCCTGCGGCAGGCGTCTCTGGGGAGCCGATCCTTCCCGGGTGAACGCCGACGAGTTCGCCGGATGCTGGGTGGCCTGCCTTGCGGCGCCCCCCGGATGGGGGGTGTGGGGGGTTGCCGCGGCGCTGGTGCTGTTCAGGATCGCCGACATTCTGAAACCCTGGCCGGTCTCGCTTCTTGACAGGCTGGATTCTTCGCTGGGGATACTGGCCGATGACATCGCGGCCGGGCTCATGGCCGCCGGAGTGCTTCTGGCCGCCGGAAGGGTGCTGCCGTGGTGAGACCGTGCCGTTCGGTGCTTCTGGCCGTGGGGGACGAACTTCTCTCGGGCCGAACCCGTGATTCCAACCTCTACGCCCTTGGAGACATGCTCAACCGGCACGGGCTCCCTCTCTGCGAGGCAAGAGTGGTGCCGGACGATACGGGGTGCATATCCGCGACGGTCTCCGAGCTACTGCTTCCCGGAACACTGCTGGTGACCACCGGAGGGCTGGGACCCACCTCCGATGATGTGACTCTTGAGGGCATCGCAACGGCACTCGGGGTTTCCCTGTCACGTTCCACCAGGGCCGAGGCCATGATCGAGGCCTGGTACGCCCAGGCGGGCCAGCCGGTTCCCGGAGGCTCCATGAAGCAGGCCGATCTTCCCGAAGGCGGCATTCCAGTCAGCAATCCCGCGGGCGTTGCGCCGGGTGTGCTGTTCTCTACCGGCGATTCGGTCTTGCTGTCCCTTCCCGGGGTTCCCCGGGAAGCCGTGGAACTGCTGCGGGAGTGCCTGAAGCTGATGGGGATAGAGGAAGCGGCGCCGGGTATGCAGTTCATTCGAACCTGGGGGATAAGGGAGATCGACCTTTTCAGCACCGTTAGACCGGTACAGGAGGCCCTGGGTGTTGAGCCGTCCTACCTTCCGAGACCGGGAAGGGTGGACCTGGGCTTCTCCGGCCCGATGGCACAGGAGTTCAGGGCAAGGGTGACGGACCTTCTCGGGACCAGGATCTACGCGTTGGACAGGGACAGCACCCTGGAGCAGGTACTGGGAGCGGAGCTTGAAGCCAGGGGGCTCTCCATGGCTGTGGCGGAGTCCTGCACCGGCGGTCTTGTCTCCGGCGGACTCACCGCGGTCCCCGGAGCTTCAGCCTGGTTCGCCGGCGGAGTGACCGCGTACTCCAACACCGTGAAGACAGACGTCCTGGGAGTGCCTTCGGAGCTGATCCGGGCCCATGGCGCAGTGAGCAGGGAGGTGGCGCTGTCCATGGCGTTCGGTGTCAGGGCCGCGATGCACGCCAGATGCTCGACGGCGGTCACAGGAGTAGCCGGTCCATCCGGCGGGACACCCGAGAAGCCGGTAGGGACCGTGTGGACCGCAGCCTGCTTCGACACGCGCTCTTCCTGCAGACAGTGGAGGTTCGGAGGCGGAAGGGACTCGATCCGGGCCGCAGCCGCCTCGTGCGCGCTTGGGACCCTGCTGGAACTCATAAGAGGAGAGGCGTGAGGCTCTTCGCCGCCCTCGTCCTTCCCGAGCCCGCCCTCTCCGCCATCGAGGAATGGTCACGCCCGTTGCGCCCGACGCATGCAGGGGCCAGGTGGGTTCCCAGGGCCAACCTGCACCTCACCCTGATGTTCTTCGGGGAGACGGTTCCCGCCAGTGCCATGAACACCATGGAAAGGGCCTGGTCCCTTACGGCAGGTGAACCGCTGGAGTACGTTCTCGACAGAACTGGCTCCTTCGGGGACAGGGTGATATGGATGGGCGGAACGGTCTCCCCGGGCGTGGAACGGCTGGCCTCCGCCCTGGGGAACCGAAGGTTCAAGCCCCACGTCACCGTCGCCAGGGTCCAGGGGGGGCCGCTGCCCCCGCTTCCTCCTGTTCCCCGCGGGCTTGCCGGTGCTTTCCGGAGCATGGCCCTGGTGCAGAGCACCCTCACTCCAGGGGGAGCGTTTTACACTGTGCTCGCCCGGTGGGAATAGGGGTTGCCAAGAGAACACATGTTTACTATTTTTCGGTCGTGGCTGGAGTACGGTCCCCTTTTCAGGGTCGCCTGAACGAACGAAAGGTGTTGCCATGAGCAAATCCGAGGATTCCTCCCAGGAACGGGCGCGAGCCCTTGACGCCGCCTTCATGCAGATCCAGAAGAAGTTCGGCCAGGGCGCCATCATGCGCCTGGGCGACAACACTGCCATGAAGGTTGATGTGATCCCCACCGGAAGCATCTCCCTCGACGTGGCCCTGGGCATCGGGGGCATCCCCCGCGGAAGGGCCATAGAGATATTCGGCGCCGAAAGCAGCGGGAAGACAACACTGGCGCTGCACATGCTGGCCCAGGCCCAGGCTGCCGGGGGCGAGGTGGCCTTCATAGATGTCGAGCACGCGCTTGACCCCGCCTACGCCGAGAGGCTCGGGCTCAACATAGACAGGCTTCTTGTGGCCCAACCCGAGACGGGCGAACAGGCTCTTGAGATCACTGAAACCCTGGTACGTTCCAACGCGATGGACGCCATCGTCATAGATTCTGTTGCAGCACTGGTCCCCAAGGCCGAGATCGAGGGCGAAATGGGCGACAGCCACGTGGGGCTTCAGGCCAGGCTGATGTCACAGGCCCTTCGCAAGCTGACCGGGGCCGTCAGCAAGTCCCGCACGGTGGTCATCTTCATCAATCAGATAAGGATGAAGATAGGGGTCATGTTCGGCAACCCCGAAACCACCAGCGGTGGCCGGGCCCTGAAGTTCTACGCCAGCGTCAGGCTGGACGTACGAAGGGTAGCCTCCATCAAGACCGGGGAGGACGTAGTGGGAAGCCGTACGCGTGTGAAGGTGGTGAAGAACAAGATGGCCCCCCCGTTCAAGGAGTGCGAGTTCGATATCCTTCACGGGGAAGGCATCTCCCGTGAGGGAGAGATTCTGGACCTGGCCCTGGAGAAGAAACTGGTCACACGAAGGGGAACCTGGTACTCACTGGGCGACCTTCAAATGGGTCAGGGCCGCGACAACTCAAGGGTTTACCTGAAGGAAAACCCAGAGGTGGCTGAAAGGCTGGAAAAGCAGCTCAGGGAAGCACTGGGGATTTCCGCCACAACCGATCCGGCGCCGACTGCATCACCCGAGTGACGATGGAAGAGGTGGTCTCACTCGCCCAGGTCCGGCGGGGCTGGGTCATGGCGCAGCTCACCGGGGGCTTTGTTCTCCTTCCGGCTGAAGCCGCTTCCAGCCTGGGGGTCGTGCCGGGAGCCGTGATAGACGGCGGGCAGGTGAGGGCCGAGGCCGAGGTCAGCCAGCTTGAGGACGCCAGGAGATACACCAACAGGTACCTTTCCATGATGGAGAGAAGCAGCGGGCAGCTCCGCAGAAAGCTTGGCGAGAGGGGTTACATGCCGAAGGTCGTCGGCGACTGCCTTGCCTGGGCCCTTGAGTACCGCCTGATAGACGACCTGAGATATGCCCGGGCCTTCGCCGCCTGCCACACGCTGGGAAGGGCTGGGCTTAGGGCAAGGCTCCGGCGCGACGGAGTGGCGGAGAACGCCATCGAGCAGGTTCTGTCCGAGTCCGCCGGATCCCAGTCCCTTGATTCGCTGGCAGGTCTGGTAAGAAAGAAGTACGGCGGCCTCACCGACCCCGAGAAGGCCCGCAGAAGGGCCGCCGGATGGCTTGCCAGAAGGGGATTTCCGGCGTCGCTCATAGCCGCGGTCCTGGAAAGGGCGTTTTGAAGAACCCTTACACCCGCTGGTTCTACTCCGCCCTGGGGGCAATGATCTCCGGCGGCGATCCGCCCCCGGCCCCCGAGGGCCTTCCCCTGCCCATGCTGGAAGCCCTCGGACAGCCCTTTCCCGGCATTCCAGAAGGAAGGCTCTACCCTGGGGCGGAACTCACCGGGAACCGGTGCCGCCGCATATACGGCGCAACCTGGGAGCAGTTGAGGGAGAGGGGGTTCAGAAGGCCCGGCCGTTTCCAGCCCTGGCCCGGGGTCGAGCTTTACCTTCCCTTCGTAAGGGGTCTTGTTGGAGTGACCCCCCAGGGCCTTTCGGGTCGGGTTCCCCACGAACTCAGGGGGCTGGCGCTGGCGGGCAAGGGTTTGGCAGCGGCAAGTCTCGGCATGCGCCTGGTGGTGGTCTGCGCCCGGGTCGAACCCGCTGCATGGCGGCTGATGGCCACCGGGGGCTGCGCGGTCTGCACCCCCGGCACGCTTCCACAAGCCCTGTACGAACTTGACTTTCCCGGCACCGGGGAATAGATTAGCCCTCCCATCACCAGAACCGCGCAATACCCGCAAAGGGTGAGGGCAGACTGTTATTTTTCGATTCGTAATTGGCATAGAGCAACAGACCCTTTCGGAGGTAGAACCTTGAAGACCTATTCGGCCAAGGCCGGAGAGATACAGCGGAACTGGTGGCTGGTGAACGCCGATGGCCTTACCCTGGGCCGGCTTTCCACCAAGCTCGCCATGCTTCTCCAGGGCAAGAACAAGCCGGTTTACACCCCCCACATTGACACCGGCGACTTCGTAGTCGTGGTCAACGCTGACAAGCTGCACGTCTCGGGCAACAAGCTCGAACAGAAGTACTACTACAGGCACTCGGGTTTCCCCGGCGGCCAGAAGGCCGTGCTTATGCGGGACATGATGAACAGGCACCCCGACAGGGTCCTTCGGCACGCCGTCCAGGGAATGCTGCCGAAGAACAGGCTTGGCAGGGCCCAGATAAAGAAACTGAAGATCTACGCAGGCGTTGAACACCCCCACGAGGCTCAGCAGCCCCAGGTGCTCGAGTTCTAGCGGCCGGGAAAGGTGAGAATGGACCAGCATATCGGAGTAGGAAGAAGGAAGACCGCCACGGCCAGGTGCTATCTCAGACCTGGTGCGGGCCGTGTGCTCATCAACGACAGGACGCCGGCCGAGTACTTCGGCGACCTCTCGCAGAAGGAACATGCACTCGAACCGCTCCATGCGGCCAGGGTCGTTGGCATTTTCGACGTGGTGGTGAACGTCAAGGGCGGGGGGATAACCGGCCAGGCAGGGGCCATCAGAATGGGCATCGCAAGGGCTTTGGTCGAGGCCAACCCCGAATACAGGCAGACCCTGAAGACCCAGGGCATGCTTAGGCGCGACCCCAGGATCGTTGAACGCAAGAAGTACGGAAGGCCTAAGGCGCGCAAGCGCTTCCAGTTCTCCAAGCGTTAGTGTGAACGCTCCGGACGGAGCAGAAACAACTCACGGTGGGGCTATGCGGGCGCCCGGTGTCCCAGAAGGATTGGCGCCCGCTTCCACCGGCGGAAAAAACCGAAAGGACAGTCTCTAGCATGCAGATCCCATCCATTCAGCAGATGCTTGAAGCAGGGGTACACTTCGGCCACCAGGACAAGCGCTGGAACCCCGCGATGAAGAACTACATCTTCATGTCCCGCAATGGAATACATATTATTGACCTCAAAAAGACCCAGAAGGCCCTCGAGGATGCGGTGAACCTTGTTTCAAGGACCGTCGCCCAGGGGAAGGACGTTCTCTTCGTGGCCACCAAGAAGCAGGGCCGCGAGTGCGTAGAGGGCCATGCGGAAAGAAGCGGCCAGTACTTCATGACCGAGCGCTGGCTGGGCGGCACACTCACCAACTTCAAGACGGTTTACCGCAGCATCCTTCGCCTCAACGAGCTGGAGAAGGAGGAGAAGGAAGGTTTCCCCAGGGGCCTCAAGAAGCGTGAGATACTTCAGAAGACAAGGGAACGCGAGAGGATCGAGAAGTACCTCCGCGGGATCCGTCACATGAAGGGCCTTCCCGGCGTGGTGATAGTGGTTGACATAAAGAAGGAGGCCATTGCCGTGCAGGAAGCCAGAAGGCTCGGCATCCCCTGCGTGGGAGTGGTTGACACGAACTGCGACCCCGGCGAGGTGGACTACCCAATCCCCGGCAACGATGACGCCATCAAGTCCATCTCCCTGATCATCGGCACCCTGGCCGACTCGGCCCTGCTGGGGGCCGAGGGCAGGAAGCCCAGAGAGACAGATGAGAAGCCCGTTTTCTCTCCGGAACCGGCGCAGGAACCCGAGGCAGTGGCTGCGGAGGCCGCGCCTGCGCCGAAGATCGAACCCGTGACGGAAACCCCGGGATCCGGACCGGTGATTGAAGAGAAGGAATAAAGCAATGGATGTCAAGACCATACAAGAACTCAGGAAAGTTTCCGGAGTCGGTGTGATGGAGTGCAAGAAGGCCCTTCAGGCCACCGGCGGAAACGTGGACGAGGCCTTGAAGCTCCTCCGGGAACAGGGCATGCAGGTTGCGGCCAAGAAAGCCACGAGACTCGCCAATGAAGGCCGGGTGGAGTCGTACATCCACTTCAACGGCAAGGTCGGGGTGCTGGTGGAGGTCAACTGCGAGACCGACTTCGTTGCCCGTACAGATGACTTCATGGGTTTCTGCAAGGAACTGGCCGTCCACATCGCCGCCTGCGGGCCCGAGTACGTATCCAGCGCCCATGTTCCGGCTGAGAAGCTGGATGAGGAGAAGGGCATCCTTCTCAAGCAGCTGGAGGGTTCCGGCAAGCCCCAGAACATACTGGACAAGATAGTCGAGGGACGCGTATCCAAGTTCTACGGCGAAGTGTGCCTTCTTGAGCAGCCCTGGTTCCACGACGAATCACTGGGAACCGTGGCTTCGGTCCTGAACAGCCTCATCGGACGGGTGGGCGAGAACATCATAATCAACAGGTTCGCCCGGTTCAGCATAGGCAGCTGACATGGAGGAAGGCTCTCCCCCCCGGGAAAGGTTCATCCTCAAGCTGAGCGGCGAGGTCCTGGCCGGAGGCCGAGGCCACGGCCTCGACCCCGCAACGGTATCCAGGCTCGCAGGGGAACTGGCGGGCCTGGCATCCGACGGCTGGCAGCCGGGTGTTGTCTCCGGCGGCGGCAACTTCATCAGGGGGCGCGACACCGGATCCATCACCAGGACAACCGCTGACTACATGGGCATGCTGGCCACCGTCATGAACTCGCTGGCCCTGGCAGACGCTGTGGTAAAGGCCGGCGGAAGGGCTTCCGTGCTGAGCGCATTTCCCTTCCCCGAGGCCGGGGTGGAAACCTTCTCCCCATCCAGGGCAGTTGATCTCTTCGACAGGGGGCAGGTGCTGTTCTTCGCCGGAGGAACCGGGAACCCCCATCTCAGCACCGATACCGCTGCATCCCTCAGGGCGGCCCAGACCCTCTGCAGGACTGTTTACAAGGGCACGAAGGTTGACGGGATCTACGACCGCGATCCCATGGTCTTCCCCGATGCCAGGCGCTACGAGAAGCTGGATCATGACCAGGTGCTCTCCATGGGGCTTGGTTTCATGGATGCGGCGGCGGTGGCCGTGTGCCGCGACGCCGGGATAAGAATAGCCGTTTTTGACCTGACCGGCCCGGGGAATTTCAGCCGGGTGCTGAACCATGAGCTGGCGGCAACGGTGGTGGAGGGTTGACGATGGAAGGATCAGTGCTTTCCGAAGTGCGGGAAAAGGCCGCCAAAACGGTTCAGAACACGTCCAGGGAAATGGCCGTGATACGGACCGGAAAGGCAAGCCCGGCTCTGCTGGACAACATCAGGGTGGAGTGCTGGGGTGACAACCTGCCCATAAAGCAGGTGGCGGGCATCAGCGCCCCGGAACCGAGGCTCATCGTGGTTCAGCCCTGGGACCAGTCCACTTCACCGGCGATAGCCAAGGCCATCGAAGCCAGCGATCTGGGGCTCAGGGCCACGGTTGACGGCCCTGTGATCCGCATACCGGTGCCCAAGCTCTCCGAGGAGCGCCGGCGGGACCTGACGAAACTGGTGAAAAAGCTGGCCGAAGAGGGCAGGACATCACTGCGCAACATTCGAAGGGACGCCAACGATCAGCTGAAAAGGGCCTGCAAGGCTGGCGAGATCACCGAAGACGCCGAGAAGAAGGCGCAGGACCTGGTTCAGAAGGCGGTTGACGAGTCCACCTCCGAGATCGACCGTCTCCTCAAGGCCAAGGAAAAGGAGATCCTGGAAGTCTGATGGCTGTTCCGTCCCATGTGGCCATCATCATGGACGGCAACGGGCGCTGGGCCAGAAAGAGGGGGCTGCCGCGCACCGACGGCCATTCCGCTGCTGAGCGGGCCATTCACAATGCGGTGGAGTTCTGCGGGGAGAACGGCATCAGCTACCTGACGCTCTACGCGTTCTCCACCGAGAACTGGAGCCGGCCCAGGCTGGAAGTTGCCTTCCTCATGAAGCTGCTCTCCAGCTTCATAGCCAGGAACATTGACGACCTTCACTCGAAACGGGTAAGGCTGAGGGTCACTGGTCGGATGGACGACCTACCGAAGCAGCAGCAGGCTGATCTTCAGGCCGCCATGGACAGGACCCGGGCCAATGACGGGCTCACCCTGGTACTGGCCCTGAGCTACGGTGGAAGAGCCGAGATCCTGGATGCCGTGAGAAAGCTTTCGGCAAGGGTGACAGCAGGTGAGCTTGCCCCGGCGGACATCACCGAGGATTCCATTGCCGGCGAACTCTACAACCCCGACATTCCCGACCCTGACCTGGTGATACGCACTTCCGGCGAGGTTCGGCTCAGCAACTTTCTTCTCTGGCAGAGCGCGTACAGCGAACTCTACTTCACACCGGTACTCTGGCCGGACTTCGACAGGCAGCACTTCCAGGCCGCAATAGAAGACTATTCCCGCCGGGGCCGGCGGTACGGCGGGCTAACCAGTTGAGCTCATTCCCGGGTTTCGGCGGCCGGGTTCTTGTGGCGGTGCCCGGCATCGCCCTGTTCCTGGCGGTCATCCTGTTTATGGGCCCCGGCGCCTCCCTTGCCCTGTTCGCCCTGCTCTCGGCGCTTGCCGGGTTCGAGGCCTCGGGCCTCTGCCTGTCCCGGCCGCCTCTGGCGCTGAGGGCAGCCGTGGGCGCCTCCTCAGCCCTTTTTACATGGCTGACCGGCACCGGCTCGCCGCTGGCGTTGCCAGGGCTGCTGCTTCCCGGTCTGGCACTGGCGCCCTGGTGGCTGTTCCGCCGGGGACCCCGGGATGCCCGCTCCGAAATGCTGGGGACCTTGAGCCTGTCGGTCTTCTATGCCCTCGGGTTCGGGGTCCTTGCCATGCTCTCCACGGGATGGGAGAACAGGGTCTTCGTGCTTCTGCCCCTTGTGACCTGCTGGACGGGGGACACTTTCGCATATCTTGCCGGATGCCGCTGGGGAAGGCACAGGATGCTTCCTGAGGTCAGCCCCGCGAAGTCCTGGGAGGGCTTCGCAGCCGGAATGGCCGGCTCGGTGGCCGCGGCCGTGGCCCTGGGGTACGGGCGGCTCCCTCTCGTTCAGCTTGCGGTCACCGGTCTGGCCTGCGGCATTGCCGGCGTTCTGGGTGACCTGCTGGAGAGCGCGGTGAAGCGGGATGCGGGGAAGAAGGATTCGGGAAGCCTTCTGGCGGGCCATGGAGGAATACTCGACAGGTTCGACAGCGTGGCCGCGGCGGCGCCTGCGGCGCTGGCCATGGTTATCCTCTTTGGATCGGGCTGACGTGAAGCGCAGGATAGCGGTCCTGGGATCCACCGGCTCCATAGGGGTCAACGCGCTGTCGGTCATCGAGAGAAGCCCCTCGCTGGCCCTGCACTCCATCTACTGCGGTTCCTCCCTCGGATCGCTCACCGCCCAGGCCCGCCGTTACAGGCCCTCACTGGCCGGGATAGCCAGGCCGCCGCAGGGAGTAGTACCGGAGGGTATTCTCGCCGGTCCCGAAAACCTGGAGCGACTGCTTCAGGGTGCCGACATGGTGCTGAACGCCATCGTGGGCAGCGCCGGTCTTGAAGCAAGCCTGCTGGCTCAGGGCATGGGCATCCCTCTGGCCCTGGCCAACAAGGAGAGCCTTGTCGCAGGCGGCGAACTTCTTCGCCGGCACCTTTCCGAAGGCCTTGTGATACCTGTTGACAGCGAGCACAGCACGGTCTTTCGATGCCTCAGGGGAGAGGACAGGCCGCCCCGGGGCATTGTGCTCACGGCCAGCGGCGGCGCTCTGAGAGAGATGCCCCTGGCCAGCCTCCGCAGTGCGACGGTGCAACAGGTGCTGGCGCACCCGAGCTGGAGCATGGGCGCCAGGATAACCGTTGACTCGGCCACGATGGTGAACAAGGCCTTCGAGGTCATCGAGGCCCGCCTGCTCTTCCCGGGAGTGCCCGTTCAGGTCGTTGTCCATCCGGAGAGCGTGGTCCACTCCCTTGTGGAGACTGCCGACGGAGCATGGAAAGCCCTTTTGGGCCTGCCGGACATGGCCGTTCCCATCTCCTACGCACTCCACTGGCCGGACCTGGAGATGCCGGCACCGGCAACAGAGGAAAGCCCTTTGAGCTGGGGCGCCCTTCATTTCCGCCCCGTGGAGCCCGAGAGATACCCTGCCTACTGCGCGGCACTGGATGCCTGTGAAGCGGGGGGAACCGCCCCTGCTGCGGTGAATGCCGCCGACGAGGAGGCCGTGCGGGCCTTCCTGAAGGGAAGGATCCCCTTCGGGGCCATTTCGGAGGTGATAAGGGGCGTTCTGGAAAGGCACCTCCCGACGCCTGTGGACAGCTATGAAACCTTTCTGGAAGCCGATTCCCGAGCCAGGCAACTGGCGAAGCTGATGATGGAGGACATGTGAACAGCGCTCTGGCAGTCGTGTTCGGTCTGGGGATCATCGTCTTCTTTCACGAACTTGGGCATTTCCTCATGGCCAAGGCAGTGGGGCTGCCCGTAGAGCGGTTCTCCATGGGTTTCCCCCCTCTTCTGGTCCGCGTTAAGAAGGGGGGCACCGAGTACTGCATCGGCGCCATCCCCCTGGGCGGCTTCGTCAAGGTTGATCTGGGAACCTCCGGTGACGGGGTGACAGCCGCACCCTGGTGGAAGAGGGCGCTGGTGGTGCTTGCCGGACCGGCAATGAACCTCTGCCTGGCCTTCCTTCTCATACTGACGGTCCTGGGGGTGATCGGGACCACGGTGCCGGACTCTGAGCCCATCGTGGACCACTCCTACGGGGTTCCCGGGCTGCAGAGGGGCGACCTTGTGACCGGTGTCAACGGAACACCCGTTCTCGGCTGGGAAGAGGTGTTCAGCGAGACCGTGCGCTCGCCTGAAGGTGTGTTCACCGTCACCAGGAACGGCGGAGAAACGGTGGAGGTCGGCTACTCGGTCACCCCCGAGACCGCTCCGGGTTTCACCCCGCTGCTGCCCACCGTGATAGGTGAAGCCTCGGTCGGGCTTCCGGCCTATGAGGCGGGCCTCCGTACCGGAGACAGCATACTCACCGCGGACCGGGTGCCACTGGTTGCATTCAGCGACCTGCAGAGCGTGGTTGCAGGTTTCCAGGGCAGGTTCCTCGAGATCGTTTTCGTGAGGGACGGTGTCGCCGACACCATACACGTCGAGCCCATGGATTACCAGGGACGCAGGCTGATAGGAGTCACCCCGCTCACCAGGACCAGGGTGGTGAGGCTCTCCCCGGGCAGGGCCCTGGCGGTGAGCGCGGCTGCCACACTGGAGGGAGCCGGCGCTTTCTTCACCGGCATTCTTGCCATGATAGCAAGGCCCGTTCAACTCGTGCGGATGTCGGGCGGCCCGGTCTTCGTAGCCGAGACCCTGGGGCAGCAGGCAGCATTCGGTCTCGCCAGGCTCCTTGAGACCATCTCCTACCTTTCTCTGGCCATTATGGGGTTCAACCTTCTTCCCGTTCCGATCCTCGACGGAGGGCAGTTCCTCATCCTGGCGTACGAAGGAGCCAGGGGCCGTCCAGCATCGAAGAAGCATATCCAGATCGCCCAGCAGATCGGTTTCTTCCTGCTTCTCATGCTCTTCGCCGCAGTGATCTGGCGTGATGTGGCCAGGGTGGTGACCAGGGTCTGACACCTGCCCGGGAGCCCTGGGCGCCGTCTGCCTTCGGGCTGTCAGCCCCGATGCGTAACATGGTCCCGCAGGCTTGCCCCACCCGGAGCTCTTTGGTATAGCTATACCTGTTCGGCCGCTTCCCGACCCCGGCATCCTGTAGCATGGTGCCATGGATACCGGGGCGATAGGGTTGCGCTGGAAACGGCGCAGCCTCCCGTGTTTGGAAAGGGAAAGGACGCCGGGTACACTTAACGTCCCCTTTCAGGGGCCGCGTCCATCCCTTCCCATGAACTGAGCCGGCGGCCGGGTTCAGAACCCATGAGGAGGGTATATGTTGTCATGGTTCCGTATCCTCTGCCTGGCTCTATGCCTGGCGTTCCTGCTTCCCGGATGCGGTGAGCAGCCCGGGCCGGTCTCGCAGGAACCTGTTCCCGAAGTCCCGGAAGGCTACCCGCCCCGGGAAAGGGTCGAGAGGCTTCTCATCGCCACCACCACCAGTCTCTACGACACAGGTCTCTGGGCGTACATGGAGCCCATGTTCGAAGAGATGCACAATGTTGAGCTGGACATCCTCTATGCCGGAACCGGCAAGGCCATGGAGTGGGGCACCAGGGGCGACGTTGACGTTATCGTCGTTCATGACCGTGTTCGCGAAGAAGCCTTCATAGCCGAGGGTTACGGGCTCTCCCGTACACCTTTCGCCTACAACTTCTTCGTTGTGGTAGGTCCTCCCGATGACCCTTCCGGCATCCGTGACATGGAGCCACAGGCCGCACTGAGGATCCTTTACGAGAGCGCTTCGGTACCCTTCATCTCCAGGGGCGACGAATCGGGTACGCACGCCCAGGAGAAGAGGCTCTGGGCCGCTGCGGGGCTGGAGTACGAAACGGTGCGCACCTCCGGTTCGTGGTACGTCGAGGCCGCGGCGGGAATGGGGCCCGTCCTGAACATGGCCAGCGAGATGGGCGCCTATGCCCTGGCCGACATAGCAACGTTCCTGGCGTACCAGGGTGACGTTGATCTGGACATCATCATCGGTTCAGGCGATGCCATGAGGAACGTTTACGCTGTGATCCCCCTGGCATCCGCCAGGAATCCCGAGATGGCCCAGAACATGGTGACGTTCCTCACATCGCCGGAGATCCAGGAACTCATCGGGACCTACGGTGTCGTTGAGTGGGGACGCCAGCTTTTCACCCCCTGCGCAGGGCAGGACCTTTAGGGAAGGGTTCTTATCGCGTTCAGGGAAAATGAGAGCGGACACGTTACAACCGTTCAAGTTCAACACAGGAGAAACTGCATGAACAAGGCAATGGCGATGGTGATGCTTCTCAGCGTTCTTGCGCTGGGTGCAGGGGAGTTCA
>CAZIPI010000034.1:0-1193 GCA_964541235.1 uncultured bacterium
CTAGCTCCCCGGAGCAGGCCCTTCTTGCGGGCTCATACGGAATGGCATTCCGGCCCGGTCCGGGAACTCTGTGCATCGTCACCACCCTGGGAGACACCGTGAGCTTCAGCGATGACATGGACACCGGCTACATCCTGGAAGACTTCCGGATCCACACCCTTGTGGCCCGGCTGCCTGAACAGGACTACTGGGTGGTCCATCAGGCCGGGTACGAGTGGACGGGCTGGATTCTGGTGAACGGGAGTGACGGGCGGAGCGTGGAGGCCATCTCAATGCCGGTCCCCAGCCCCGACGGGAACCGCCTTCTGTGCGCCAGCCAGGACATCATGGCCGGATTCGTGGAAAACGGCATTCAGATCTGGCAGGTTCAGCCGGGCGGACTGGTTCTGGAGTTCCACAATCTCACAATGCAGTGGGGACCTGAGAACGCATCATGGGAGAGCGACTCCGCCATTGTCCTCGACATGCTGGTGTACGACTGGGAACTTGGCGAGGCCGCCACGTACCCCACCCGGCTCGAGCTTGTTCAGGGCGTCTGGACACCGGGGTCAGACTGGTGAGAGCCTTCAGGGGATGAAGACCACTCCGCTTATCGTGTAGGACTCGTAATCACCGGCGTCCTTCGGGGATCGGGCTTCCGTGGCTTCGAACACAGCGCCAGTCGCAGTGCCCGTGTTCGGGTCGCGGCTGTTTTCCAGAAGAAGAACGCCGCCAAAGTCGTAAGAGACCAGCACCGAGTCATGGTAAGCGCTCAGGTAACCATCGTGAAGGGTGAGCTGCCCCATGGAATCCCGGTCAAGGCCGTAGGCATCCATGAACTCGTGGCATGAAAGCATTCGGTTTACTGCAAAGCTGCCGGCGTTGTTGCAGGAGAACCCGTACCCGGCCAGAACAGGCAGCAGTGATACCGGAGGGCTTGAAAAGTCGAGAGGGCTTCGCAACTCATTGTCCATGGCCTCGAAGGCCTCCGCGACCTGCTCATCGGTGGCCGGTTCCAGCGGGTCAATGGTGACCCAGGGGTACTGCGTGATGGCGCCGGCCGGGTCTATCACTGCCCACCCGTAGCTGACAGGCAAGAACCCGCTCACACCCTCGGGGTTGCTTAGGCATACCGTTCTGCACAGCACAGCCCCCTCGTCGCTCACCGATACCGGCAGCATCCTCATGTACAGATGGGAAGGCCCGGTGGCGTT
>CAZIPI010000034.1:1293-17082 GCA_964541235.1 uncultured bacterium
ACTTCAATGAAGCTCACACTGTCGCTTATCGTCGCGGCTTTTCTGGTAACGGCGTCGTGCTCAAGGCAGATGGTGCGGCCCGGCCATGATCTCAGGGGCTCGCTGCCCCCGAAGACCCACACGCTGGCGGATATCTGGAGCGGCGCAGGCAACGCGCTGTTTCTCATCGGGCAGCCCATGAAGCTGGACGTTTACACCGAGGCGCACCACATCTCGGGGAGCGGGATCATGGTGATCGAGGTGAGAAGCCACGATTTCGATCCGGTCGCGGCGGTGATTGACGGTGGCGGCAACCTCCTGGCCTTCAACGACAACTGGCGCGATACCATGAACTCGAGGCTGGTTCTCGACGGCGTTCCGTCCGGGGCAAGGCTCCTTGTTTTCTCCCCCGACGATTCCAGGGGTCTTTACGACGTGGTTGTCAGGTCGGGCACGCAGGACGACCTCGACCAGTTCAGAAGCTCTTCCGACCTGTCAGCCGGAGCTGTGACGGGCTGGCTGGCTGCGGGGAGCGGTAATCCCGTCCTGGGGGAACTCCTTCACGCCGCCCTTCAGGACCAGGTGTACAACGCCAGCCTGTCACGGGCAAGGATGTACCCTTTCACAGTAGAGAACGGGGGACTGGTATCGCTCTCCCTGGAAGCCGACCAGTTCGACCCATACCTGCTCCTCATGTCCGTGAACAAGGGAACCCTTGGCCTGGTTGACTACAACGACGACTACAACGGCACATGGTCCCGCATTGTCAGGGAACTTGAACCTGGCGACTACACTGCTGTTGTGCTTCCTTATTCCGAAAGCGGGCAGGGTGAGTTCACTCTGAGGCTGGAGTACATAGACCTTGATGCCATGGAACGAACGGCTGCAGACGCTGACCTTGAAGGCGTTGTGCACGAAGGAGACGTGATGCCCGACAGGAACCCGGTGCTGGCATGGTGGCCGGGAATGATGGACGACTGGGACGTGCCGTCCTTCCTCTCCCCGTTCTCGCCAACCGCGCCGTTCACGTTCACGGTGCTGGAAACAGCGGTCTTCCAGCTCAGCGCAACGGGAGACAGGGATGTCTGCCTGACGGTGCTGAGGGAATCGGACGGGCAGATGCAGTTCGTGGCCGCCAACGACGATCACCCCGACATGGGAACCGGTTCGAGGATACGAAGCATCCTGCTTCCGGGAGACTACGTGGCGCTGGTCTCGATCTATTCCGATGCCGGGCATGGACAGGTCGGTTTCTCGTGGAGCCGGCAGGACGCCAACATCACCAGTCTCAGGCCAGGGAGGGCTGTCCTGGCCCATGCCCCCTACGAGACCGAGAACCTCTTCTACAGGTTCGAGACCGCCCGGGGCCGCACATACACAGTATCGGTAAACAGTGAGGACCTGGACCCGGTCATCACCCTGTACATTCCCGACGGCTCGGTGATCAGCGACGACGACGGCGGAGACGGCACCAACTCGCTGCTGAGCTTCACCGCGAGTGACTCACAGGTCGGTACCTGCATTCTTCAGGTGGACAAGTACAGCCCGGGGGACGGGACCTTTGAGATACTGCTGAGGTAGGGAAGAGGGCTTCTCCCCCGTCGCCTTTCGGCCACTGACCGGAACTGTGAAACCCTTTCAGGGCAAAGGCGTGCGTGCTCGCTGCTCCACATGGACGCGGGATAGCATCAGTGCAATAATGCTTCGGGTGGTACCGGCCATCGCCTGAAGGACTCGCGCCGGAGGTTCTGGACCAGGGTTTCAGGAGGTTGCCCAATGAATCGCGTGTTTGTCAAAACGGCTGTTTTCATGAGGCCAGGGCTCCTGGCAGTTCCGGCACTTCTGTTGCTCTTCGGTTCCGCCATATCCGGCGTTCCAGCGGATGGCGTCCCGGTCCGCGACATTCCCGTTCCCGCGCCCGAGGATGTGGGGCCGGATGTGCTGCTGCCGTTACCCGGTGTTCCCCTCTCTCCGCCTGACGATCCCGAGGTGGGAGATTCATGGGTCTGGTGGCTATGGGTGCACTACCCCATGCCTCCCCACTTCGAGCAGCACGTCTGCACCGTTCGCGGGAAGTCCGACAGAGGGTACGTGGTGGTGAGGGACCTTGAATGGAACGTCTCCATCCATCAGGCGGACGTTGACATGATCCTGGAGCGGTGGGAGAACACCAGTCCGGGCCCCTATCCCGATCAGGGCATCTACGACATCGGCAGCACCTTTTTCGGAGAACCGCCGGACGAGCTGGATGAAGACCCCCGGATCTACCTGCTCTGGTTCGATTTCCAGATATCAGCCGACGGGTTCTTCTTCTGGTTCGACCAGTACCCCGAGGGTTCTTACCCCCCGTATCACAGCAACGAGTGCGAGGTGCTCTATCTGAACACCATGGGCCAGGGCGGCCCGGGCGGCGACTACATGCTGGCGGTTACAGCCCATGAGTTCCAGCACATGATACACTGGAAGTACGACGATGATGAGGCTTCCTGGGTTGACGAAGGGCTGGCCGAGCTGGCCATGTGGTTCTACGGCCACCCTGACAATGTGAGCAGCTTCAACAGCAACCCGGACAACGACCTGACCCAGTGGGGCGGCGCATGGGCAGACTACATTCAGACGTACCTCTTCACACTCTATTTCTTCGAGAGATACGGCGGGCACCCCTCCATCTACGCCCTGGTGCACCAGCCGATGAACTCCATTGCCGGGTACGATCAGGTCCTTGACGATTTCGGTTACACCGAAGACTTCCGTGACGTCTTCGCGGACTGGACGGTAGCCAACTTCCTGGACGACACCACACTGGCGGACGGGCGCTACGGGTACGCAGGAGAGGACCTTCCTCCCTTCAGCGTCGCCGGTACCTACTCGAGCTACCCCGTGACCGATGTCCATAAGACCGTGAACTACTGGGCGGCGGACTACTACAGGTTCCAGAACGTACAGGGCGAAAGCCTTGCCCTGTCCTTCGACGGCAGTGACGACAACGAGTTCGCGGTCTGGGCCCTGGCCTTGTACACCGAAGGCCCCACAGAGGTGCTTCGGATGACCCTCGACCCGGCTTCTCAGGAGGGCGGGATCCTTGTTCCCGGTCTGACGGGCACGGCCGACCAGGTGATACTGGTTGTGGCCTGCATCTCAGGTTCAGGCTCCAACGGGTACGTTTTCAGCGCACAGGAGGGACAGGGCACGGGCGGGTACGGCCCTGAACGCCTGTCCCTTACCGCCGATCCCAACCCTTTCAGCGGTTCGGTGAACTTGCACCTTTCGTGGAACGGCGAACCGGCAGGAGAACGGCCCTCGGTGGAGCTGTTCGATGTCACTGGAAGGCTCCTGGGAAGAGCGGAGGACGGCGTGTTCGGCCAGGGTGTCGGTCATATGGTCTGGAACGGAAGGCTGAACGATGGGAACCCCGCCCCCCCGGGGATCTATTTTGCCCGCGCCACATTGGGAGCGCACAGCGTCACAAGAAGCATTCTGCTCCTCAGATGAGGCGGAGAGTGTCCTGGAACCTGCGGATCCAGCCGGGTGCAGACAGATGGAGGTGACGGTACGCCCGTTGACGCTGGAGCTATGGGGCGACCTTGAGAAGGTCTTCCTGTCCCGTGGCTGCTCCCAGGCCAGGGGGTGCTGGTGCATGTACTACAGGGAGAGCGGGAAGGTTGAAACGCCTCCGGACGTCACTCCGTCCGAATACAGGAAACGGCGCTTGGCGGAGCTTGCTGCCTCAGATGAACCTCCCGGTCTCCTGGGTTACTCCGGCGGTGTTCCGGTTGGATGGGTATCGCTGGGCCCCCGTTCCTCATTCCCGAGGCTGGCCCGTTCCCCTGTTTTAAAACCCGTTGATGACGCACAGGTCTGGTCCATCGTGTGCTTCGTGGTTCCGGGGCCCTACCGCCGCAGTGGAGTGGCGGCTGCGCTTCTGAAGGGAGCCATGGGTTACGCCCGGATGAGGGGGGCCGGAATGCTCGAGGCATACCCGTTCCACAGACAGGCTCAGGGGCGGGACGAGTGGCTCTGGTTCGGGGTCAAGTCCATGTACGACAGGGCTGGCTTCGTGGAAGTCGCCAGAAGGCGTCCCGACAGGCCTGTGATGAGGCTCCGGCTGGGTGGCCCGGGGGCTGGTTCGGGCGCCATGGGAACCCAAAGCCTTGGCGGCAAGGACGGATGATCTCCTGGGAACCCGCTCCGGTCTCGCGGGAGGAGTACATCCGTCGGGCCGGAGATCCTGACCACGTGAAGAGGCTGGCTGCGGCTCCCGCTGATGGAGCGACGAATCCCAACCTGCTGGGCTTCGTGAACTCGGGGGGGCTTCTGGGAAAGGGGGTGTGCTGGTGGCACTCGAGGTTCACCCGGAACGCCCTCTACCTTGCTTACTTCCTCCCCGGCAGCCCGAAACCCGCCGAAGAAGAGGCCCGGCGGATCATAAGAGTTCTTATGGCAGGGAATGCGGTCACAGCGGTCCCGGGTTACAGGTGCCTGGCGGATTTCTCCGTGGATCACCGGAAAGCGGTGCAGAGAACACTGGAGCGCCAGCAGCTCATCGATGGCATACTCGGGTTCGCGTGGGTGAACGGGCTGACCGGGGCCTCAACGGTGACCGGCCCCGTCATGAAGCTCCTGATGGACCGCATACACCGGGAAACGTCCTTCCCGGGTATAGCCTATGTTAAGTTCCAGACCCCCGGGATCGACGCCCACGCCCTTCTGGTGACAGGAACCGAGCCCCTTCCGGATGGCGGTTACATGGTGCGCTACCTCGACAGCAACCTGCCCCTGGAAGCCGAGACCGCCTGTAAGCCCGGCGACCGAAGGCTTACGCTCGCCAATGGAAGCGCCGGAGTACCGTATCTGGAGCGTTCTGGCGAACTGAGACGACTGATGGAGCTGGCAAGGGGTTTTACACGCTGATGATCTGCCGTAGGTCCTCTGGCGCGAAAGCCTGCAAAGCCGGCTCGCGCATCACCCGGACCGCACCTTTTGCACCTTGCTCGGGCGGTTCCGCCTCAACTCCACACAACGGCGCAGGTTGTCCATGACCGACGAGTACGCGGAGTTCGTTCAGGAGGTTTTCCAGCAGTTCGGCCCGGTCTCGGTCCGGCGCATGTTCGGGGGCTACGGCCTCTTCCATGAAGGGCTGATGTTCGGGCTGGTCTCCCGGGAAACCCTCTACCTGAAGACCGACGCAGGGAATGTGAGCCATTTCAACACGCTGGGCCTGGGCGCTTTCGAGTACACAAGGAAGGGAAGGACGGTCAGGCTGTCTTTCCACATGGCGCCTGAAGAGATACTTGACGACCCTGAGGAGGCAGCCGTATGGGCAAGGCGTTCCTTTGAGGCCGCCCTCCGCTCGGCGTCGGCGGGAGCCTCCAGGGTTCCCGGGAACGCCCGGCAGGGTACAGCCGCCCGTGGCCATTGAGGCGCGACGATGACTGCTTCATTCCCTGGAAGCCGGAAACCGGCGATACGAAAGGGGCGGGTCTTCGCTGGCCCGCCCCTTGTGCCTGCCCCGGCCGTTTTCAGTCGAGGTCTTCCAGAGTGACGTTCCACTGATACCCGCCGGACCCTATCGGAACCTCCCAGCGGCTGTAGGTGTCGCCATCGCTGTCAACCAGAAGGATGTCGTAGGTGCCCGGATCGATCATCACCGTGAAGCTCTGGCCAGGCGCCATTATGTATGTGTCGCCAAGCCTCTCCCCGCTCCACTCCGGTTCCGTGGAAGGGTCAATGAACACAGCGTGAACATCCCAGTTGCCCAGGCCGTTCACGAAAACCACCGGGACCGATCCCGCTCCGACGGTGTACCCTTCGGGAACCTGCATAAGAGGGCCGCCGTTGAAGTTTCCCGCGAGGATGTCGTCCACGGTGAGTCCGGAACCCTCTAGCCCCTCTTCAAGCCCCTGTCTGAACATGCCCTCGATGTCCAGCTTCCACGAACCCTCTTCGAGGAAGAGGGTGAGGGTTTCACCGTCAGCGACCAGAGTCGCGGTGTTTCCGCTGATGCTCACACTTGAGACGCTGCGGCTCAGGTCGCTGAAGTCCTCTTCCGCAAGGAAGGTGTTCAGCATCTCGCCGCCGCTTGAGAACCCGGACTGCCCGAAGCTGTTCATGGCTTCAGCCAGCCTGTCGAGGAAGACCCTGCTGTTCTCCGATGAAAGCTGGTAAACGGTGACACCGTCCCGGGCCATCAGGGCATCGACAACCCTGAGATATGCCTGTTCGACCTCCCTGTTCTCTGCGGGCTGTCCACAGGATATCACCAGCAGCATTGAAACAGCGGTGCAGAGTGCTACAGCGGCTCTCATCTCTCCCCTTTCGATGAATCATGGTTCACTGAGGGCTTGGGTCTCGTTTCATAGATAAACCGCCCGGGAAGCCGGCGTCAATCCGCAGCGTCCACTGTTTTCGGCGGCGGTCCGATGGGCGCTTCCCCGGAACTTGCACGGAAGCCGCCCCTACATGTACCTGAGCAGTTCGCCGCCCCTGATGCCGGCCACAAGCTCGATGTACTGCATCACGGGGCTTGCCTTGATCTTCGGAAAGAGAACCTGCTCCACCTGGAAGAAGCCGGCGTTCTCGCTCATGGTGACCAGTATCCTTATCGGGCGGGTATCGCCCCTTGTTATCTCCACGTCCTCCACAGCCGAGGCCGAGTACCTGTGAATGTCGCCTATCCTGGGGCCGATGGCCAGCTTCAGCGGGATGCGGGAGCGACCCTGCTCCATGTCGCAGCCGTCGCCCACGAGAACAAGGCCGGCTTCAAGCGACGTCACCCTGCGAGTGGTCATGTGACCCGCGATGCCCTCCATCACCGTGGCCCTCACGGCAACCCTCCGCCGAAGTGAAGAGGGGTAGTGCTCCTGCAGTATACGGTCCAGCGGAGGCCCCGCAAGCATCAGCCCGTACTCCTCGTGGCCGTCCCGCTCCACACCCATCCCCACATCGTGAAGCATGCACGCCAGGAACACCGCCACCCTGCACTCGTCGGTGGAAAGGCCGGACTCAGTCTCCAGGTTCAGCCGGATCCCGTCCCCCGTCAGCAGCTCCAGCATGTTCAGAGCGTTCAATGCGGCAATGCGCATGTGAACGGGCCCGTGGTCGTTGATCCCGAGCCTCTTCAGCGAAACCACGTTGGCATATTCCTGCAGGGCCAGGATCTCATGGTCTGCGAAGGCATGTTCAGCGACAGCCCGCGCAACCCCTGTCAGACCCTCAAGTATCTGGTGCTCCAGCTCTTCCTTCTTCTGTGCCTTGATCAACCAGGTTCCTCCCGTGCTGAACTTCCCGTCCATCCTCACCCTGAACATAGCCCAATGCCAGGGGAAAGGCCCGAAGCGGAAACCGGAATCCCGCGGGGCAACAAGGGTCTGATTGACGGTGACAGGCTCCGGGGATATGCTTTTGCAGGGTTATAGCATGCTCAGTTCAGCGTTGTGGGGATGATCCGCGAAGATGTGCCGGCGGCTGTGGGATAAAACCGGCCCTGGCAGGGGGAAGAACGGGGAGACTTGCGGCAGCTCTATATGACGCTCTCGGTACTTGCCGTTCTTACGGCCCGGGCTTCGGCCTGGGGTGCCGGTGTCAGGGGACTGACCTTCGAGGAAGCGGTTCATGGCGTTAGCGAAGAGTGCCCCGGGTGGGTGCTGGACAATCAGGTGCTCATCGATGTTGTTCACTGGGGCTTTGACGGGAGGCTTCACACCGGCAGTCTTGTGGCTGATGCAAGGGTTGCGGGAGACCTTCAGATGGTCTTCGCGCTCATGTTTGCAATCGGCTTTCCCCTCGAATCGGTGATGCCCATCTCTCAGCTGGGCTGGGACGACTTCGAATCAATGAGGCTCAACAACACCTCCGCCTTCAACTTCCGCTTCGTGCCCTTCACCGGCAGGCTCTCCAGCCACGCCTACGGTCTTGCCATCGACATCAATCCCCTGCAGAACCCTTACATCACGGCTCAGGGGGTTTTCCCCGAAGGGGCAGTGTACGATGTATCACGACCAGGTACGCTCCATTCGGACCATCCCGTTGTCCTTCTCTTCAAGGAGCTTGGATGGCGCTGGGGCGGCGACTGGTACGAGAGGGACTACCAGCACTTCGACCGCCAGCTGGAAAGGACCGCTCATCAGGTAACCGTAAGACATCTCTCTCTCCCGCTGCCATGGAGGTAACAATGAAGACAGGTTTTGCATTGTCAGCGATCCCGGCCCTTCTGCTTCTATCCACGGCAACAGGGAAACCGCCGGCTTCCCTGCCCGGGTCCGGGGCCGGAGGTTCACCGGCGGTCAGACACCTCGAAATGCTCTACGCAACCTCGATCGCCATGCCTGAGGACCGGTTCGGCCCGGGGAGCGTCTTCGACAACGACCCCGGGACCTTCTGGGCCACCATGCCAGGCGCGGCTCCGGATGAAGGGCTTTTCTTCTCGTTCGCGGAACCGGTGTTCATAGGTTCCATTCAGACTGTCGCGGCTCCGAAAGGCGATTCATACGAAGAGATATATTCAGTCATCTACTACATAAATGGAATGGAAACGCCGGTCAGCTACCTTCTTGAAGAGCCTTTTCCGGTCAATACCATGGTGCAGAGCGTTTTCGTTAAAATTGTCGGCACCTCCTCGAACAGCTACACAGACCAGGGGATAAGGTACGATAGCGATCTTCCCGTGGCGGTCAGATCCATCTCGCTGACAACCGTCGGCAGCGATCTAAGGGAGATCCCCCTCCGCGTCCTCCCTCCGGAAACGGCCCAGGGCAGTATAGCGGCAAGTTCATCCCTTACACCGGTGGAGGCCTACCACCCCGACTTCCTCTTCGACTCAAGGCCCGAGTTCGGGTGGGCCGACGGGAACACAGGAAGGACAGGCTCGGGCGAGAGCATCACGTTCAGCTTCGACTCGACCCGGCGTATCGAGAAGATAAAGATATGGAACGGCTACCACAGGTCGCCCACCCATTTCACGCAGAACGAGAGGGCAGCCCGGTTCACCTTCGGCGTCCAGGGAGGCACCCCGGTCTCCTACACCCTGGAGGACAGCATGGACCCTCAGCTTGTCGTTCTCGAATCACCCCTCGAGGGAAGGGTTTTCGAGATGACGTTCCAGGACGTTCACAGGGGGCAGACATACCGTGATCTGGTGGTGAGCGAGATCAGGTTCTTCGACGGCGAGGGATGGTTCCTCCTGAACACCGGAGGCTTCGAGGCGAGGAAGAGGAGCGTTCTGGAGTGGGCAGCGGGTTCCCCTGCCGGCGCCTTCATCGACAGGCAGCTCATGCTGTACGAAGGAGACGGGGAATTCGCTGACTGGCAGAGCTTCATACTGCGTTCCAACGGCAGTTTCATCCTCTGGAAACATCTGGGCATGAGGGACGAGCCGGAGGGAACCTACGCCGACGGCAACTGGCAGATCATAGACGACAACACGGTGCGGATCTTCGGAAGGCTGAAGAGGATCCTGCAGTTCGGACAGCCCGGATACGACCCCTACGCCGGGGTCATCCCCGGAGAAACCCGGGAACAGAGCAGGGTCACCATATTCAGCGATACACTGAGATTCGACGCCAGCCACATATCCAGCAGCCGCGGCCTGTTCCAGGACTTCCGTTTCTGACAATGAGCGCCGGCCCCCGGTGAAGAAGGCCATTACTTGAGGCTCCTCTCGATGGCCATGGTGGCCGCACTGCTGGCGGTTACCATGGCCACGGGCCTTGCGTCGCTTAGCCGTACGGAATACGCCAACGGCTGGGACGGTTACTATTACCTGGTGCAGATCAAGTCGCTTCACACCACCGGCAGCATGCACTCACGGGAGTATTCGCCGGTCTATCTGCCCATGTTGGCGATCCACGCGCTGTCCGGAAACTACGTCACTTCAGCAAGGCTCAGTGCGGTGCTCATAAAGGGCCTTTTCGTTCTTTCCGTGTTCGTCCTTACCCTCTCCCTTCTAAGGGAGGGGCCTGAAGGGAACGGGACGGCAGCCTTCCAGACAGCCCTTACAGCAGCGTCCCTATCATCCCTGAGCCCCTCGCTCAACTACTTCTTCTCCCAGTTCCCCAAGAACCTGCTTGGATTCGCGCTGTTCTTCCTCTTCGCAGCTCTTCTGCCCGGTTCACAGTGTCCCAGGGGAAGGCGCGCGGTGTTCCGTGCCTCATGGGCCGCGCTTCTCTTCTTCGCCGCCTTCTTCACCCACAGGTTCTCGGCGGTGCTTTCCCTGGCCTATCTGGCCCTCTTCTACTGCCCCGCGCTGTTCGCATGGCTGAAACGCTCATTCAGAACGGGCGGGAAAAAGCCGGCGCGGCCTCGGTGGCTGTGGATGGCTCCCGCAGTGTTCATCATAGCCACCGTGCTGGTCTCGCAAAGGCTTCCGCTTGCCCTTTCGACCCACGACCTGGAACTCGTCTCGGGAGAGATGTCGTCCAGGCCTGTTCTTGTTCCCCATGCTTTCCTGCAGTGCTTCGGCGCATTGCGGACAACAGCGCTGTGGCGAATCGAGATCATCGCTGGAGGCCTGCTTCCAGTAGTCACCCTCGCTCTGATGCTTCGCGGTGGAGCATTCCGCTCCGCAATTCCCGGCAGGGGGTTCCGTGCACTGCTGGTGATCGCCATGGCAGGCCTTTTCCCCTTTCTCAGCTTCAACCCCATGAGCCTGTCATACAGGCTTTACTTCGGAACACTGCTGATGCTTCCCATCGTTGCGATCCCGTACATCAGGCTCCTTGTGGGAGCGGTCTCGAGGCCCGGGGAAGGTTCCGGCCCTCTCCGCAAGGCTGCGCCGGTGATGGTCTTCGCGGCGCTTCTGGCCGTCTCGCCCGTCACCGGGAACACATACGATCCAGAACTGCACGACCCGCCGTACGAGTTCTACGAACACCTGTCGCAGCTCTGCGCGGAAGCCCTCGAAGACAGTGATTTCGTCGTGGTCATCGCCCACAAGGCGCTGGCCGAGATGATAACTTTCAGCCAGGGGATGGACGCGCTGCCCTGGTCTCCCGAGGGATCCTTCCCACGGGAAAGGGTATGGCGGATAACCGCCGGCATAGTGCGGGACGAAGTGGCCATGTACCTGAGCCCGGAGACAGCGGACCGGTACTTCATCCGTCTCGCCGGTGACTACGCCCTTCTCCGGGAGGACTGCTGGGAAGCATTCCTTGAGAGCATCGCCCATGAGCCTGTCATGCTTGAGGCGGTGTACACCTGGAGGAACCCGACACGGCTTCGACCGGGATACCTGATGAAGGGCAGATCATGAACCCCGAAAAGCCCCGGCTGCGCCATCCGGGCCTCCACGGGGTTCGACGTCACTGTCTCAGCCCCACAGTGCAGAGGGTTGGCTCACCGGTGGCCGGGTCCCCTTCGGCATCCGAGAACAGGTGCTGCCGGATGCTCACGAAGCCGGCTTTCTCCATTCCCTCGAGGTAATCCCGCCGGGACCAGAGCTGCATCGGAACGCCCAGCCGGGACGGCCAGTCATGGGTCGAAACGTTCTCGGCGAAGAAATCCACCATCACCATCAGCCGCCCGCCGGGCCGGAGCAGGGAGTAGGCCTTCCGGATACCCGCCTGAATGCTGGAGAAGTAGTAGAAGACTTCCATGGAGTAGATAAGGGAGAACTGCACCCCCGGGGGAGGGCGCCATTCCATGAAGTCACCCTGTTCGATGGTTGCGTTGGGAACCCCGCGAAGCCGTTCCCTTGCCAGTTCGACCATTCCAGGCGCCACGTCTATTCCGAAGCACCTTCCTTCCCTGAACTGGTTCAGGGCCAGGTGGTGCAGGCCGTACCCGTTTCCAACGCCTATCTCCAGGCAGTCGCCGCCGGTCTCCGGTATCAGGTCGAACGCCTGCTTCACCACCGGCCAATGCCCTTTCTCCATCCCTGGCGCCCTGTCGTCTCGCGACCACTTGTCGAAAACCCTGCCTGCCTGCTTCATAATGAGGGACACCTTACTAAATTTTGTTGAATAATTCACGAGATATGTTCACGATAATCAAGGTAGCGCTTTCACATTGTTTAAGGGCTGGCGATCAATGGACGCACAAAAGTTCGTTCCCGGGAGCAACAGGAGACGCCTCAGCGGCAGAGAACGAATTTCACGGTACTCTGGCCTTGCTCCGTTTCGATCCGTGCAATGTACACTCCTGAACCCAGGGAACCGGGATACCATACCGCAGAGAGCAGGCCCGGGGCGACCCTCCCGTCGAGAAGGGACGCGACAGTCCTGCCCGTAATGTCGTGAATCGTGACAACGGCCCGGGTTGCGGATGTTACGCTGCAGCTCAGTGTCACCTGACCGTGGGATGGATTTGGATGGCATGTGATGCAAGGATCAGGGTCATGCCAGGAATGTATGCCTTGTTCCGGTGCTGATCTGACCAGCCAGAGGTCCGCGCCGCCTTCGCCGAAGGACCTTGTGTAGCCGGCCACGATGTAACCCCCATCCTGGGTCAGATTAACCGAGTTGCCGCACTCCCAGCTTGACCCGCCGAACGTGGCATCCCATACCAGTACACCCTCTGAATCGGTTTTCAGAAGCCACAGGTCCCTGCCGCCGGCCCCAAAGGAACTGGTGTACCCGGTGACTATGTAGCCCCCGTCGAAGGTCTGCCTGACGGAACAGCCCTCATCGCTGCCTGTGCCGCCGTACGTCCTGTCCCATACGATGCTGCCGCTGCTGTCCGTCTTGAGAAGCCATAGGTCGTTGCTTCCCGATCCATAGGAGGAAGTGTACCCGGTCAGGATGTAGCCGCCGTCAAGGGTCCGTCTTACGCAACGGGCTTCCTCGATCTGGGAGCCGCCGAAGGTCTTCTGCCATTGCAGCTGGCCGGTCTGGCCGGCTTTTATCAGAAAGGCGTCTGCGCTTCCGAAGGAGTCCGTGAAACCGGCGATTATGTAGCCGCCGTCAGGAGTCTGCTGCACCGAGTTGCCGAAGTCAGTGCCTGTACCGCCGAATGTTCTGCTGAACATCAGGTTCCCGTCGGCATCTGTTCCCACCAGCCACACGTCGGACCCGCCGGCACCGGACGATTGCGTGAAGCCGACAGTTACGTATCCTCCATCGGAAGTCTGCTGAACCGAACGGCCCTCAGCCTGCTGATCCCCGCCAAACACCCTGTTCCATAGAACGTTGCCCGATGAATCAGTTCTAATGAGCCACATGTACTTCACCGCAGAAGATGATACGGCGTACCCCGTTATTACAAAGCCTTCATCACTGGTCTGATGCACGGACTTCCCTTCGTAGGCGTTGCTGCCGGGAAAGACCTTCTGCCAGAGAAGTTCTCCGGAGGCATCGGTCCTGAGTAGCCAGAGGTTCTTGCTTCCACTGCCGTAGGTGCCGGTACTCCCGACTACCACGTATCCCCCGTCAGCGGTCTGCTGTACACAGTAGCCCTCCTCGTCCTGAGCTCCGCCGAATGTCCTGGTCCAGAGTGTGTCGGGTTGCCCCGAAGCATCGGTGGCGGAGAACAGAAGAAGAACAAGCATGGCCGTGAAGATGGAAGGTCCGTTGTCGATAAGATTCCCTGAAGCCATGATGGACTACCTTTCCAGTAGGACCTTGGCAGTCGCATGGGATCCGCCGGACGAAAGCCTTGCGAAACAGATGCCGGAAGCTGAGCGCGGAGGGTTCCAATCCATTGCAATGCTGCCTGTTTCGGAGTACCCGTCGAAGAGAGTAGCTACAAGCCTTCCTGTTAGGTCGTAGATGGACAGCCTGGCAAGCGCTCCGGGTGCGACAGAGCAGGAAAGAACCACGCGCCCATGGGATGGGTTGGGAGAGCAGATCAACCATGGTGCCATTGGGGCTGCTCCTGCTTCAATCCCAAGTTCCGGGACGGTTCTGACGAGCCATCCATCGGCGGATCCGGCTCCGAAAGATCTTGTGGATCCTGCGGCGAAAAAGCCTCCGTCAGTTGCTGTGCAAACGGAGTGTCCCTCGTCCCAGTCGGTTCCTCCGAAGTTCAGATCCCATTGGAGGGCTCCTGACACGTCAGTCCGGACTAGCCAGAGATCACTGCTGCCGGCACCTGATGAGCTGGTGCTTCCGCATACTATGTACCCTCCCTCCGGGGTCTGGCGGACGGAGTTGGCCCGGGCACCGTTGTCACCCCCAAAAAACCGGTCCCATGTCATGTTGCCTGAAATGTCGGTCTTTATCAGCCATGCCCATGAGCTTCCCGGTATGTATGAGTAGGTGTAGCCGGCTATGATGTAACCTCCGTCGGCGGTGGCAGTGACGGAACGGCCGTAGTCCTGGTAGAAGCCGCCGAATGTCCTGTTCCACTCCATCTGCCCGACGGAGTCTGTCTTGATCAGCCACACGTCCTCATTGCCAGCTCCGAATGAAGTCGTGTATCCCGTCAACACATACCCTCCGTCCTGAGCCTGCACAACTGACAGCGCTGCTTCAAGCCCCGGGCCGCCGAAGAAGCTCGACCACTTGATCTCTCCCTGATCGTCGGTCTTGAAGAGCCACACGTCGGTTCCGTCAACACCGAATGAAGACGTGAAACCTGCTATGACGTAGCCTCCGTCCGGTGTCTGAAGGACCGACCTGCCCTCATCCCATTGCAAGGCTCCGTAGGTTTTCTGCCAGTTGATACTGCCTTCGCCATCGGTTTCAATGAGCCAAACATCCCTGCTACCGGCTCCGAATGACGTTGTGAAGCCGACAACAACGAACCCGCCGTCGGCTGTGTTCTGAAGGGAGTAGGCAATATCGCTCCCGGTGCCTCCGAACGTTCTTTCCCAGAGCTGGTTTCCCGAGGCATCGGTCTTGATCAGCCAGATGTCCTCCTGTCCGGCGCCAAAAGACCGGGTGACCCCGGAAAACACGCACCCTCCGTCAGAAGTCTGCACTACCGCATATATGCAATCGAGTTCCGCTCCGCCGAATGTCCTGGTCCAGAGGGAGTCGGGCTGAGCCGTAACGATCCGGGGAATGATCAGAAGAAGAAGCCCCTGAATTGGGGGAAGTGAGCCGGCCATGGACAACAATGGCTGGTTTCGCATTCCAAGTCCGCCAATCGCGTAAAGGTCTATCGGTTCTACCGTATTCAACACCATACGCGAATCACTATCTGCATCAATACATAAGATGCCGCAGTCCGGCGGGTCAAGGCTCGATTCAGAGGTTCTGCCGGCCTTGGGCGTACTTCAGAAAGACCGAGATGCCCTTCCATTGCCATGGAGTTCCTGTTCCAAGCAGAAAAATGTATCTTCGGTTGTCAGGACCTTTCGTCAACATCGGCTTGTCTCAGAGATATCCGGGAGCACGAATGTCACGGCGAAAACCATTTCACAGCATTGTCTCACTCGCTGCATGGATAATGGCAAGTTTCGCCGCCGCCGCAGTGGGAGGTCTGGCATCCGCCAGCGCCGGAGGGTTCTACATTGAGCTGACCCGTCCGGCATGGGCGCCTCCCCCATGGCTTTTCGGGCCTGTATGGACGATCCTCTACGCTCTCATGGGAACGGCCGCATGGCTGGTCTGGCAAAAGGCGGGCTGGCGTGGGTCAAACCCTGCGTTGAAGCTCTTTCTGCTTCAGCTTGCCCTGAACGCGCTGTGGACATGGCTGTTCTTCGTATGGCGCCTGGGAGCTTTGGCTTTCATCGAGATCGTCATCCTCTGGGTCCTTATCCTCCGCACGGTTATCGCTTTCAAGAGGGTATCCCCTGCTGCGTCCTGGCTGCTCGTTCTCTATCTTCTATGGGTTGGTTTCGCCGCAGCCCTCACATTCACCCTGTGGCGCGAAAACCCGACCATTCTATGAATGAGAGAAGCTCTATTGAAGAGGGCTGTGAAAATGCTGGAATGC
>CAZIPI010000035.1:0-16913 GCA_964541235.1 uncultured bacterium
TGCGCGCTGGAACACCCCCGGAAAGCCCAAACTGCCGTCGGAACCCGCATATGATGGGACTTATATACTTGACTCCCTTAGAAACCCCTCATGCTAGAAATCGGGGAGGTTTCCAAGATTGTCCTCTGCAATAGCATTACCATCTGTTCTTAAATACTTAGCCCCACCAATTTCAACAACGTGAACATTACTACCCTTTTGCCAATGTCCTTCATAACCGATTAGGGTAACAACTGTCTCTCCCTTTTCAACTTGCCTAATGATGAATGACTTATCGAGTGGCAAGGCTCCTATCATGGCTCTGCTACTTATGGAACATGGTGCAAGGTACACTAGAACCTTCTGAATATGGTGGCCGGTTTCATCCATTCTCTTTGCTGCGATTCCATAGTTCGCCCACTTTTCCATTTCTTGTCCTCCAATCTTCCGTTGATGATTCCCTTGAAGGAATATGGAAAATTGAATTATGGAAAAGAAAGGGGCTATAATCATTTGGTTTCAAGTTGACATAGAAGTCACTGGGCCCATCATAATGATGGCTTTCTTGTTCTATTCTCGATAGCTATCTTGAGCAGGTATTATTACAGTGGATTCAAAGAGTTGCCTTGTACCAAACATTTGTTGCATCTTGCACTTTTCATGTTAACTACCTATTATTGTATTAGCACTTGATAGGTTTTTGCATTTGCATTCCTAGAATTGGAGAAATGAAATGGAAGCAGTGTACATGCCGATAGTGAAGTGCAAACAGGGAGAATTGCTTGCTCTTCGTAGGCTAGATAAATTAGCTAAAAGCAAAATATTGCCATTACTAGAGTTCCAAGACATTCCAAAATCATGGACCGATGGTACATGGGTATACAAAAAAACACTAGATGTACACATTAGTGATACCATATCGGATTGTCAGCGTTCTTTGCCAAGCTTGCCATTTGCATTTGATTTCATGCATTTTAATCCATCTGTTAGTCTTGGTGGCACAAGTCTTGCATATAGGTTCCTTGAAGCATCAATAAGTGCAGGGTTATCATTCTATCCTGTTGTAAGAGTCAAATCATCTTTACATTTCCTGCGTGTTCTCAGTTCATTTTCTCGCAGAGATTTGATTCCAGGCATTTGTCTACGAGTTGAAGCTGAGTTTGTTGATTCTGACCTTGCAGAAACTATAAGAAACATTGTTTCTTATACAGGCGTATCACAGAATAGAATTATTGTAGTGATAGATGTAAAGGATGTTGTTGCAAGCAAAGCAACAATGCACGCAGAGTTTGTTAGATACACCATTAATCTTCTTACTAAAGGAGATACCTGGGCCGCAGTATTTGTAGCAGGGTCTTCTGCTCCGCAGAGTATGGCGGGAATACCGGTTGGGATATCATCAACCCCAAGAACTGAATGGGAAGTCTTCAAAATAGTTAGGTCTAGTCTTAGTGAAATACCACTTTTATACAGCGATTATGCTATAGGCAATCCTAACCCAATGCCAGACATAGACCCGAGAATATTGTTTGACCGTGCTATCGCGAAAATTATTTACACTACAGCTAATGATTACATAATCATCAGGGGCAATCGTGTTCGGCGTTACGGGTATGGGCAGTATCAAGAAATGTGTAGCAGCATCATAGAACACCCTTGGTTTGCTGGTGCAGGATTCAGTTGGGGTGATTTGAAAATACAAGATTGCCAAGCAGGTGAGACAAGTACCGGGAACTTAACAACATGGGTTCAAGTGAACACTAACCACCACATAGAGCATGTCGTCCACCAGATTGCCAGCATGTTCTAGATTTCAACACAGATCGTACTAGTTCATTCAAGTCACCAAGTGGTAACTCAGTCGCGAGCCTATTCCAGAGTACATTGCAGGGTTTTGACCGAAAACCCCTATCTAGGTCAAACTCTTTAAGAGCTTGTAGTACCTCATCTCTCCAAAGAAGTCTCACTAATGATTGTGAGCATACGGCTGCATTACGTGCTCCCGCCCGGAAAAGAATAATTTCTCGGTTTTCCGAGTCAACAAGTAGTATCTCCCACCACGAAGGGACAATACTCTGAACATCCTTCAAGTGATTTGGAGCACAAACAATTGTTACCAGATCAAATATCTGGTTGTAAAATTCACACTGTCTCGGTAGCCGTTGGAGCGAATCATACTGACTTTTAATTTCTATACCATGAAGAACAGAGTTTACAACAGCTATATCGACTCGGGAATCACCATTCATAATGGAAAACTCCTCAACAACAATTGAGGCAGAATCTTGGAGATACCCCCTTAGATAAGTCTCTCCTAGAAGATGACGGATATCACAATCTTTCATTTCTAGCAGACTAGAGAAGTAGCAAAGGTAGTACCTGTGTGGTTCCTTGCCCTTCTCCGAAAACACGTCTTGTTTGCACAATGTGTGTGGTAAATAATTCTATGTGCTTTCCTTGTGTAAGCAACCTGCGTCATAATTCAATATGCCTCCTAAAAGCATATACACATTTCACTTCATTTGGGAAGGCGAAATTGAGGGACATAGAAGTATTCGAGATAAATACCCCTGCTGAAGAGCACTTAGGTTAAGAAGATAGTCGGCCTTATCAAAATACTCTCTCAAAGGCTTTCTTGTTGAATGCCAGCCTGCCCCGTCTGTAATCCATATGAAAGTGACCCCTTGTTTGTTCCAGTAGCTTGACATGTTTATATACTCTGTTGCTGTTGCTTTCAATTTAGACCCACCACCACTATAGAAATTAGTCTCAATGAAGTAGAGCTTGGCGTTAGAGTAAATTGCAAAGTCAACAATTCGTTCTGACTTGTCAACAACAATATCGGTATGCCACTCGGCTCTAATCTTAGTAGCTGTTGCGCCCTTCATGTAAGAAGACCCGGTGTCCACACATGCTTGTGCTACAAAAGGTTCAACGATTGACTCCATAAGAGTACCAGTTCTGTTCTTTCTCCCATTGGAATCCAAACCAACCTCAACTCCCACAACATAATCAACGAGGTTCTTTATGCTTCTATTCGACAACAACTCCCCGAGACCGGAATTTACAATGAATGACACATATTCTGTGCTGTTTTCGGGAGTAACTCCTTCACGAGAAAAGTCGAATGACTTGTAGGTGAAGTTATAAACATCAACCAGAACTTTCAAGGATTTAGCGCGGATTGCAAGAAGAGCTGGAATTGCTTTAACGCACTCTGGATACTTTGCAAATAGAAGATTTGCCTCTTCTTCAAGGTTTGATTTACCAATGAGTGTATTAAGTAAATTCAGTTCATGTTCAATACCCGACACATTACCTAATACTTTCTTCCAGTTCACAAAGTAATCCCATTGGGTAATTGTGCCACGAAGTGTTGAGAAGAAATGAGAAAAGTAGGTGTCTGGTTCCATTCCGAAAAGATTGCATATCTCTTGCACAGTTCAACCTCCAAGTATCAGAGGACAAAGAATAGTCTATGCAAGTTATTAGAACAAGCCGTACTGACTCTTCGCCGCCTTCAAGCGTGGTATCGCAATTTGGTCAAGGTATTGTGCAGCGGAATCTATGCCAATGAAGTGTCTTTGATTTCTCAGAGCCACAACACCCGTAGTTGCGCTGCCACAAAAGGGGTCAAGAACTACATCGTCAACAGAGCTACACGCTAAGACAATTCTTTCTAGTAGAGCTTCCGGTTTTTGTGTTGGGTGTTTCCCGTACAGTTTTTCGCTTTTCTTGGGAGTTGTAATTGCCCAAACACTTCGCATTTGCTTGCCCGGTGATTTAAGAAAGTCATCACCCCAATTTCCTGCCCTTATTACATCATAGTTGAATGTGTGCTTCGCTTCCTTGCTTTTTCTAACCCAGAGAAGCGTCTCATGGCTTGCAGTAAACATTCTACAAGATAGGTTCGGCGCGGCATTAGGTTTGAACCAACAAATATCGTTTATCAGGTGCCAACCTTGACTTTGCAGTGCAAAACCACAGGCGTAGATTGAGTGATATGTTCCGGAAACCCAAAGGGAACCGTTTGTTTTTAGAATTCGTTTACACGCCGCGATCCAAGCGAAGTGAAAACCATAGTCTTCTTCAATACCCATGCTCTTATCCCACTTGCCCTTATTCACACTAACACGACGCCCCGACTGACAGGTGAACCCACCATTTGAAAGATTGTACGGAGGGTCAGCGAATATCAAATCAACACTCTCATCGGGAAGTGTGGAAAGAGCATCAATCACATCGCAATTGTACAGGGTACTACTATCATTTTGGAAATAGGGTTTCAAAGAGCATTTTCCTTCCTGACATAACAAATCTTTGGAGACAAGAATTTCCCGTTCTATTGGGCTTCCTGCCAAAGCATCTGGTTTGGCTGGTTTGTGTTTTAGGATTTGCTCCACAAACCTATCAAGTTCTTCCTGGGTGGGATCAGTCATTTATCCAATCAACTCCTTGTACTGAATTCTGGTTCCAATGCAGTTGTCATAAAGGCTTGCGATTCTTGCATCAGTGTGCCTTTTGACATTTCCGTCATTCAGTCGGAAAGCGAATTCGTTGATATACCTTGCAAGGTGCTTCTCACTGACTGAATGATAGATTCCGTAAAGCCCTCTCTTCATTACTGCCCAAACGCTTTCAATGCCGTTTGTGGTAACTCCGTTGGAAGAATACTCTCCTGCCCTATGGTTGACCTTTGAATGGGCATACTCTTTTGCTAAGGAATCATAAGCGTAATGCTCGTCAGTGTGAACCCCACTACCCTTTTCAACATTCTTCTCTACAAGCTTTGTCATGGAGTACATGTCAACTTTGCTAACCGGCATGGCCTTGACCCTACCGTTCTTCTCCCGCATTCCAACTACCGGGACTTTTCCAACAGGGCCTCTTCCACTGTTCTGCTTCTTGCTCTTGTGCTTGTTTATCTCTTTACCACCAACATACATTTCATCAATCTCTACAACGCCGGAAAGCATAGTGTTATCGTTTCCGCAAGCTTCCCGCAGTCTCTGAAGCATGAACCAGGCAGTCTTCTGAGTAACGCCGATCTGCTTGCTCATTTGAAGACTGGAGATACCCTTCCTTGAAACCAACAACAGGTACATTGCGTAAAGCCATTTGTTCAAAGGAACATGTGATCTCTCAAAGATGGTTCTCGTTCTTACCGTGAAATCCTGCTTGCAGCTATTGCAACGATAATACCCGTTCTTCCGAGTTGTGATCTTCTCTGTTTCTCCACAAAAAGGACAGAATACTCCTTCAGCCCATCTTCTCTCTTCAAAGTACTTCCTTGCACTCTCTGCATCCGGGTACTTCTGAAACAGTTCAAAGACACTTATCGTTACCTGACACATTTGATTTCTCCTTTCTGAGAAGGAATATAATGTATCAGGGTAAGCTTGTCAATATCCTTCCTCTATTCCAGAGTAATATAACTTTCCAATTCTTTTTCACTGATTATGCATAAATCTACTCACTACGCTATATGTTGTAGTGATGTAGTTGACACTCTACCGCATGTTGTAGTAGTTTTCGCTTTGAAATAGGATTCAAATGAGTGTTCTTGGCGGTGATCCTATTGGCCTTAATTTAGCAAAAGGAATACAGTGTGATACACAATATTTATTGCGATGAAAGTTGTTACTTACTCAATGATAACTGTGCTATAATGGTACTTGGCAGTGTGTCATGCCCCATAGTTAGTGTAGAAGAAACTCATCAAGAACTCCGCACATTGAAGCAAAAGTACGGTGTATATTGCACAACAGAAGTAAAATGGACAAAAGTATCGCCTGCCAAGATCGGGTTTTACCAAGCCCTTGTGGACTATTTCTTCCAGAATGCAAATCTATCTTACAGAGGCATAATTATTCCAAAAAGCATATTGGAACATGATAAACACCATCAAGACCATGAGACATTTTATTATAAAATGTGGTATGTTGCACTAAAGGCTATACTCAATTGTGATATGTATTATAACATCTATCTAGATATACAAAATACACATTGCAATACAAAGATACAACTATTAAGAGATATTCTTAACACAAAGTTTGCATCTGATTGTAGGGAGCGAGTATTAAGGCTTCAGGCCGTAAGGTCTCAAGACGTTGGTCTAATTCAGCTTGCTGACTTGCTCACCGGTGCTATTTCATACGCTAACCGAGATTTGAATACTAGCAAAGCAAAAATGCGAATGGTGGAGAGAATCCAAGAGTTAAGCAATTTAACACTCACTAGTACTACAGGATTGACAGCGAAAAAAGTAAACATACTTCGATGGTGTCCAAGATCATGACGTTTACTCATCCGGGATTTGTCGTTCTTTCGGGGAACTGGAGCTATGATCTTGAGATGATGTATCACATATTCAGTGATGATTTTATTCACAATAATGTTTATTTCAGAGGAAAACAAGTTCGCATCAAGTACTACCCACCAAGGGATGGCAAAGCCTTAGCGTTTTGGCACCTCATTCAAGAAGACGAAACACCAGGAGTAAACCTAGGAGAAGATAAGCGCGTTCCAGATTTTGATAGATGCAGGCGCCTAAATTGGATTGCCCAAGTTATATCGTTGGCAGACGAGTGTGATAATGTATATGTGTGGTCAGAGCCCAAAAAGGATATTGTAATATGGTATGAAGAAGAAAGATACCTCGTTATTCTAGAAGAAAGACGAAGATATTACCTTCTTAGAACCGCCTACTATGTTAATCCTAGCAAATACCCACACAAACTGAAGTCTCTATATAAGCGTAAAATGAAAACCGGGGCCACTATTTCTAGCGGCCCCTAACGCTCCTCCTACACTTGGTAGGTGAGACTAATGAATCTATACCCCCTATACACCCCCATGTCAACCCCCCATGCAACACCCTCATCACGCTATACACCCGAACCCTATTTTCGTTTCAAATACTCCCTCAATCTCAAATATGAACCTTTCTTTTCTTGAAGTGGTATTCATATATGAGCGCAATCAATTCACCAACGAAAGAAAGGAAAACAGAAATGAAACACAAAGTTTTCATCCTGCAATACCACCTAAACCAGATTCCTGATCGAGAAAGTGGTAAACATCAAATCCTAGGAAACCTTGACGACCTGAATAAACTCCTTGAGGAAGATTGGGAGATCCAATCTTATGAACTTCTCGCCTCCCAATGGGGCACACAAAACATCCTTTACCACCTTTGTGAAAAGAGCAAGGGAGTGAATATCTCAGTGTGATGCTTTTCCCCTAAGGGAGTCAAGTATATAAGTCCCCATATGATTGTGGTGAAACAAGATAGCTCTATATATAGATGTTTTGGGCCATTCCGGGCACTATATGTTGTGGTCTTTCCCTTGACCCGGACCGCAGCCTTGTTATCTTCGCCATTGTTGAGAACCGTTCAAGGATCCGGGGGGAGGGGCAATGGACTGGCTTGTAAGAAAACGTGATGGTTCGATTCAGTCGTACGGCAAGGGCAAGATAGAACAGGCCATTCGCAAAGCCCTCGAGGCATCTGAAACACCGGGGATACCAAAAGAGATCGCCGATCAGGTCGAAACCTCCCTGTACATGGATTACTTCAAAGGCGGCACCATCCCCACCGTGGAACGGATACAGGACTGCATCGAGGAGACCCTTATCCTGAGAAACCTTGCAGCAGCCGCTAAGCAGTTCATCCTCTACCGGGAGAAGAGGAACGAGGCCAGGGAGGTGGATTCCATCTTCACCGGCGTGGACAACCTGATCGCCGACTACCTGGGCCGTCAGGACTGGAGGGTGAACGAGAACAGCAACATGAACTACAGCCTGCAGGGGTTGAACTTCTACCTCTCGTCATCCATAACATCAAGGTACTGGCTGACCAAGATCTACACCCCTCGCATCCGGGAGTTTCAGGAGAACGGCGACATCCATATTCACGACCTGGGCATCCTGGGGCCCTACTGCGTGGGATGGGACCTGTCCACGCTCCTCCGCGAGGGCTTCCGCGGCGCCAGGGGGAAGATCGAGTCTTCGCCCCCGGCTCACCTTAGAACCGCCCTGGGGCAGGTGGTGAACTTCTTCTACACCCTGCAGGGCGAGGCGGCGGGCGCCCAGGCCTTCAGCAACTTCGACACGCTCATGGCCCCCTACATCCGTTACGACGGGCTTGACTACAAAAGGGTGAAGCAGTGCATTCAGGAGTTCCTGTTCAACGTCAACATCCCCACGAGGGTGGGCTTCCAGACCCCCTTCACCAACATCACCATGGACCTCAGGGTTCCCGTCACACATCGGGATATGAAGGTGATCATTGGCGGTGTGGAGATGCCCGAGACCTACGGCGACTTCCAGGAGGAGATGAACCTCTTCAACAGGGCATTCTGCGACCTGATGATGAAGGGCGACGCCAGGGGAAGGATATTCACCTTCCCAATACCCACATACAACCTCACCCGCGACTTCGACTGGGAAGACGACGGCCTTCAGCCCCTCTGGGAGATGACGGGCAAGTACGGGATACCCTACTTCAGCAACTTCGTGAACTCCGACATGAACCCCGAGGACGCCCGGAGCATGTGCTGCAGGCTCCGTCTCGACAACAGGGAACTCAGGCGGCGCGGGGGCGGCCTCTTCGGCGCCAACCCCCTCACAGGGTCCATCGGGGTGGTCACAATCAACCTTCCCAGGATCGCCTACATGACCAGGGGCAGCATCGAACGGTTCGAGAGCCGTCTCTCGGCTGTGATGGAGGCATCCCGGGAATCCCTCGAGCTCAAGCGGAAGTTCATCGAGGAACTCACCGAGCGGGGTCTCTACCCCTACACCAGGCACTACCTCTCGGAAGTGAAGGAGAGCTCGGGAAGCTACTGGGCCAATCACTTCAGCACCATCGGGCTCATAGGGATGAACGAGGCCTGCCAGAACTTCCTGGGCTCGGGCATCTCGTCGGAAGACTCCAGGAACTGGGCCCTAAGGGTGCTTGATTTCATGAGAACCCGGTTGGAGGAGTTCCAGCAGACGACCGGCAACTTCTACAACCTCGAGGCCTCCCCCGCGGAAGGGGCCAGTTACAGCCTGGCCAACAAGGATGTGGCCCAGTTCCCCGGGATAGTCACTCAGGGTTGTTCCAATCCCTTCTACACCAACTCGGTGCACCTTCCGGTGAGCACTCCCATGGACGTGTACAGCCTTCTGGAGCACCAGGACCCGCTCCAGACCAAGTTCACCGGCGGTACAGTGGTTCACATCTTCATGGGCGAGGCGGTTAAGGACTGGCGGATGGTGAGGACCCTTGCGAGAAGGATCGTCAACCGCTTCCATCTCCCCTACTTCAGTTTTACGCCGACCTTCAGCATCTGCCCTGTGCACGGCTACATCTCCGGGGAGCACGGCCTGTGCCCTCACCCTCACACTGACCATGAGATAGAGCTATTCGGTGAAGAAGTGACGTGCGCCGAACCACTTCCCGAAGGAAGCTACCGGGTGATGATCGAGCAGGATGAAAAGGCGAGACAGGGCAGCCTGTTTCTGAACATGGACAAGGTGGAGCTGTGATGGAAAAAGTGAAGGCGGTCAAGACCGAGATCTACTCCAGGGTGGTTGGCTACTACAGGCCGGTTCAGGATTGGAACCGCGGAAAACAGGAGGAATTCAACCTGAGGGAGTACGTTGACATCGAACCGGAGAAGAAGGAAGAAAGGGATTGATCCGCTCCATCGTAGGAACCAGCCTTATCGAGTACCCGGGCAGGATCAGCGCCGTGCTCTTCTCCGGGGGGTGCAACCTCGCGTGCCCCTTCTGCCACAACCCTGAGCTTGTTCTTCCCGATCTGATGGACAGGCAGTTCTCCATAAGCGATGACGACGTGATCATGTCGCTTAGAAAGAGGCACGGCTTCATAGACGCGGTAACCGTAACGGGTGGGGAGCCCCTCCTTCACCCCGGGACCGTTGATCTGGTGAGGAGGATCCAGACCGAGACCGGGCTGCTGGTTAAGCTGGACACCAACGGAACCTTTCCCATAAGGCTCACCGAATGCCTTCCCCATACTGACTATGTTGCCATGGACCTGAAGACCGCGCCTGCAAAGTACCCATCGGCCACAGGAGGAGGAGCTGTCTTCGATGACATCCGGGAGAGCATCGAACTGGTTAAGGGGCTCGAGGATTACGAGTTCAGGACCACCATGGTTCCCGAACTGGTTACAGCCGACGACCTGAGAGAGATACTGGCTTTCATCGGACCCGTGAAGAGGTTCGTCATCCAGCAGTTCCGTCCGGGGAAGACCCTGTCGCGGGCCATGGCCGATGTGAAGCCATACCCGACTATCCTTCTCGAGGACCTGGCGGATGAGGCCCGAAGGTTCGCCTCGGAGGTGACGGTTCGCATCTGACGGGATGAAACCAATGTTCCGAGTCCACATGCCCCCTGACTGGAGTGCCGGACAGCTGGACTCTCTCATCGGAATGCTTCCATCCGGTATCGAAGTGACACACCGGCTGTCGCCGGTGGACATGGTGGTCTGCGGCCGACCCACATCCGATCTGCTTCGCTGCTGTTCCCCCTCCTTCCTGCTGATCCCGTATGCCGGTGTTCCGGAGGAGACGCTTGAACTAATGAGGGATTTCCCTTCGATCAGCGTCCACAACCTTCATCACAACGCCGGAGCAGCGGCGGAAACCGCCCTTGCTCTCATGCTTGCCGCAGCCAGGGGGATCCCGGCGGCGGACGCAGCCATGAGGAGGGGTGACTGGACATCAAGGTATCATCAGGAAAGCTCAATTCTTCTCGAGGACGCCAGGGTGCTCATTCTGGGCTGCGGGAGCATAGGGTCCATACTTCGAAGAGCCTGCGAGGCGCTGGGGGCCGAAGTCCGCGGCATCAGACGGAATCCCCACCCCGACCCGGTTCTCCACACCCCGGATATGCTGCACGTACTGCTGGCGGACACCGATTTCCTCACATGCTGCCTGCCCCTTACCAGGGAGACCCGGGACATGATAGGGCCGCTTGAACTCTCCCTCCTGCACCCGCGAAGCGTGCTGGTGAATGTTGGACGCGCCGAGGTGATATCCGAGGAACCCCTCTTCAGGGCCCTTTCACAGGGCATGATCGGGGCCGCCGGGCTGGATGTCTGGTACAGCTACCCCGGCGACCCATTGAACACCATGCCCTCCACTCTGCCCTTCCACAAGCTTTCCAATGTGGTGATGAGCCCCCACAGGGCGGGGGGTTACGGGGTCCCGGAACTCGAGGCGAAGCGTTCCGCAGGGATCGCCAGGGCAATTGCAGCAGCTTCGGAAGGGAGAGAGGTGCCAAACCCGGTGAACATCCGGCTGGGTTACTGAATGGTGAGTGCGAACCAGGTTGGAGCCACCCCTTTCACTGTGATGGATCTTGACCTTCCGGCCCCCCGGGGCAGGATCCGCGTCCGGGTGGACTTCAACGCCAGAAAGCGCATCACCATAAGGATACACCCCGACGGAAGCGTACGGGTCACCGCACCCCTGTCAACCGATGCCGGCGTGGTGGAGAGGTTGCTGCTGGCAAAAAGGCCATGGATAGCGGGACACCTGGAAAGGCTTTCCGCATCGCCCCGTATTCCCGCAGTCTATGTTCCCGGCGGGGTACACTTCTTCCTGGGCAGGCCCTTCACCCTTGAGGTGGCAAGGGCCGGAAGCGCAGGAGTGACCCTGGATGAAGGAAGGCTTCTGGTATCATCCCGTTCCCCTGAAGACAGCGGCGCCATCCAGACAGCCCTTCGCCGGTGGTACCGGCGGCAGGCGGAAACCATAATCTGCGGAAGGGTCGAGGTCTGGGCGAATAGCCTTCCGGCCCTGCCCTCCCACGAAGTGCGGTTCCGATGGATGCGAAGCAGGTGGGGAAGCTGCGCCGGGTCAGGTCTGATCGTTTTCAACACTCAGCTGGTGAAGACCCCTATGGACTGCGTTGACTATGTTGTGGCGCACGAGCTTTGCCACCTGGTGCATCACGATCACGGTGCCGGGTTCCGGGAGCTGCTGGACTTCGTATTGCCCAGGTGGAGGGATGCACGAAGGCTATTGAAGAAACTTCCCCTGGTGCTATAATCACCATCGGTCCAATCCAGAAGGGAGAAGTGATGAAAGGCTTATGCCTTGCTGCCCTGGCGGTCATTGCCCTGTTCGTTCAGGTGCCCTGCTCCGGCGCTGAGTCCATCTACGCAATCCACGGCGACATCCTGTACAGGGTGGATACCCGGAACGGCACCTGGACAGCGCTTTCCGACACCTGGTCCGGCACTGGTCTGCTGACTTCCTGCTCCGGAAGCCTTTTCGCGATACAGAACGACGTTCTCTACAGAGTCGGAACGGATGGAGCATGGGAACCGCTGTCGGACACATGGACAGGAACCGTGGCGCTCACAGGCGGGGACGGATGGCTGTACGCAGCCCAGAACGACCTGATCTACAAGGTTGACCCGTCCAACGGAGACTGGGAGACCATCCCGGGAGACTACGTCGGCACCACCCACCTCGCCTGGGCGGGCGGAGCGCTGATGGTGCTTCAGAACAGCACCCTCTACCGCACCGATCCCGTCACCGGAGCCTTCACCGAACTCCCGTCCAGCTATCGTGGAACCACCGCTGTTGCTGGAACACCCAATGCCTTCTTCGCCATTCAGGGTGACGTGCTGTACAGGGTGGATCCGGTGACCGGGAACTACGAAAGCCTGGGCGGCGGCTACGAGGGCGCCACACAGATGGGCGCCTGGGGCAGCTATGTTTACTGCGTCTGGCAGGGTTCGCTCTGGAAGACCAATGCCTCCACGGGAGATTACGAGAACCTGGGAAGCGGCTGGGAAGGCACCACCGCCTTCTGCGTGTTCTGACCCTCTTGCAGCCCCCGCCGACCCGGGCGGGGGCTATCCCAGCTCACACCTGTTCTTGCCGGCGGCCTTGGCCCTGTAGAGCGCCGAATCGGCCCTGGCCAGAAGTGTGTCTTCGGATTCGCTGCCCAGGAGCTGGGCGATCCCCAGAGAAACGGTGAGCACCGAGCCGTCGGGAAGATCGGCGGCCTGGGCGCACACCGCCTTTCTCACACGTTCGGCGGCGGCGTAGGCTCCGGATGAGTCGGTGACCGGAAGCACCACAACGAACTCCTCGCCGCCGAACCTGGCTATGAGGTCAGTTGGCCGGAGATTGGAAGCAAGTATCCTCCCGATCCGGGAAAGGGCTGCGTCTCCCGCCTGATGCCCCTGGCTGTCGTTGAACACCTTGAAGTCGTCAACGTCAACCATGAGAAGAGCCAGCGGGTGTGCCGCGAGCTGATGGCGCTGGATTATGCGGGAGAGGTTGTCGTCCAGCCATCGCCGGTTGTGCAGGCCTGTGAGGGTGTCGATCTTGGCCTCCTGCTCGAACCTGCGGCGAAGCTGAATGTTCTTTGAGACGCTGAGATTGGTTGCCCTCATCCTTCTGGAGAGCAGCATCAGAAGGTTCACAGCGAAGGCATGGGAGGCTGCGACCAGCAGCCAGAAGGTATCCTCATTCACGGCCAGGACCCTGGATGCCTCCAGCGCCTTCACTGTTGCGGACGCGGGCCTGTCGTCTATCACCGAGAGCTCGCCGATGGTCTCCCCGACCTGAAGTTCGGCGATGCACTCCTGACACAGCGGATCAAGGTACACGCCGAACCTGCCCTCGAGAACCATGAACATGGTGCGGTTGGTATCACCGGCCTCCAGCAGGGTGTCCCCCTGGGCGAGTGACTGCATCGGGCAGTTCTCCAGAAGGCCATGTACGGACACAATGTCAACCCACTGCAGCATCTCGAGTTTCTGAAGCTCCTGCACGCTTACCGAGTTCCTGCTGTTCGGCCTCATCTTCCCCCGTTCTGTTGGAGCAGCCTTCGGACATCGGTGGATTATATTACAACCAAAGGTCGAACGGACCTGACGTACCAGTATGGACCGCAAACGACGGCACACGCTCAGTAACCCCCGGCCCGGGCACAACGGAATGGCTGAGAGAAGAACCGACTCTCCATACAGCTCCTTCACGGTAAAGGCTTTCAGAAGCCTTCTGGCAGGCAACACTCTTGTCCACATCGGCGCTTCCGCTCAGAGCCTGGCGATCGGCTGGGAAATGTACCAGCGCACGGACCAGGCCCTCTATCTGGGCCTTATCGGACTCACCCTTGCGGTCCCGATGCTCCTTTTCACTCTGCCTGCGGGATACCTTGCCGATGCGTACGACAGAAGGAAAGTGATGATGACGGGAATGCTGGGAACCACACTCACATCACTGGCCCTGGCGGTGTTCAGCATAACGCGGGGTTCCATCGGCTGGATGTTCGTTCTGCTCTTCTTCGACGCCACGTTCCACAGGCTGGCGAACCCCGCCTGGTCAGCGATCCTCCCGGTGATCGTTCCGGAAAGCCTGTTCGAGAACGCTGTGAAGTGGCGCACCACTGCGTTCCAGCTCTCCGCGGTGGTGGGCCCGGCAGTGGGGGGGATCATCATCACCAAGAGCGTTCCCGCCGCCTACCTGTTCAGCGCAGCCACGACTGTGGTGTTCATGGTTCTGCTTGCTGGCATGAAGATCCCCGAATCAACAAGGATACCAAAGGGAAGGATCGCAAGGCAAATCGCAGAGGGAATTCGGTTCGTGTGGAGCCGCCAGGTGATACTCGGCGCCATCTCGCTGGACATGTTCGCCGTTCTCCTTGGAGGAGCGGTCTATCTGCTGCCGGTTTTCGCCAGGGACATCATCTCCGATCCGCCGCTGGGCTCCAGCCCCGAAGAGGTCCTGGGCTGGCTGAGGGCCGCGCCCGCAGTTGGTTCTGTTCTCATGGCCCTGATCCTTGCCCACCTGCCTCCCATAAGACGGGCGGGACGCACTCTTTTCATGTGCGTGGCCGCCTTCGGGGTGGCCACCGTGGTCTTCGGGTACTCCCGCAGCTTCTGGCTCTCCTGGGTCATGCTGTTCCTGACAGGTTTCTTCGACAACGTGAGCGTAGTGATCAGGCAGACGCTGGTCCAGCTACGGACGCCCAACGAGATGCGCGGAAGGGTCTCCGCCGTCAATTCGGTTTTCATCGGTTCATCCAATGAACTGGGAGGGTTCGAGTCGGGGATCGTTGCACACCTCTTCTCCCCCGTGATCTCCGTCGTGAGCGGAGGAATAGGCACACTTCTGGTGGTGGCTGCCTGGAGCAGGCTGTTCCCGAAGCTCAGGAAGGTTGACAGGCTCTGATACCAGGAAGCGGAAGGCTGTCCTGGCGGCCGTAATCAGGCCATACCGGCAATACATTGCTCAACGGGGTCCGTTGTGAAGCAGATCGGATACTGCTCATTTCATTGGAGCTTGCGCGGCCTCTCAAGACCGAGCTCATTCCATATCCACGATGTGTCGTACCCCGCCTGGATCGTACTGGGAATGCTTTCCATCCCTGCAAGGAGACGAATCAGTCTTGGGCGCATCCTGCGATCATGGGAAGCCTTTCTCGGTGATACATTGTTCAAAGCGGGAATGGGCGTATCCAGCCATATGCGGTAATGCTGGTCCAGGATTTCACGTATGATCCCAGCCTTCTCTTCCTCCGGTATCCGATCTTCGCCATCCGCAGCCTCCGGACACATGTCATCCAAAGAAGCGGCCTCTCTTGAGGTGGAAAGGATGGCGTCACCGAGGTTCTCCGAAAGAAGCGCTTCCATTCTGGACGCTCTTTCCGTAGAGTTCACCTCCACGATGATCTCATCCCCGGCCAGCCTCATCGATGCTACCAACACTGTTTCAAATGGTGCCATGCAATTTTCAGAGGGCTGACAGTGATACAGGAAACGCGAAGCTTCCGTTTTCGAAAGGCCAGGGATCGTCAGGAGCCTGCTCTCCACGGAAGCAGAGGTACCGGGCCGAAGCCGGCATCTTACCCTGATTGCCTCCACAGGGTCTCCATCGGTGTTCACGACCGATGGTCCCCGGCTCTCCTGGATCACTCCGTCCAGCCAGTAACCAGGTATCAGCTCCCAGTGCTTTGAGAAGAACCTGTCCCACGGAAGAGTTGTCGAACCTGACGTTTGTTCCCTGATCCTTCTGCATTCTTCAGGGAAGTGATCAAGTTCGCAGGGATCAACGGGCAGAAAGGAGAGAGCCACCAGATTCAACTCACCAACCCTGACAATTCTGCCGAAGAACGCTTCGCCTTCCTGCAGAGCTTCCGACAGCACAGCGTTCGTAACCTTGAACTCGCGCTTGTTGAACGCATCCATCACAATGAATGACTTCCTGGGAACGACGCTCATCACTTCGTACAGGGAAAGCCCCCGTTCCCTCCATGACTGGAGATAAATGCGTGCCATCTGATCTGAGGGCGGCCCCTTTTCATTCCTGTACCGGTCAAGAACCCTGCCCCCCCCTTTCAGCTCGAAGTCTGCTATGGCGATATCAAGAAAACAGGGCGCCAGAAAACTGGTGTTCTCCTCGAAAGCCTTGCTCACTTCCTCCTCGCTGTTGCGCTCACATGCATCCGCTGCAACAGCAGAAAACACCTCATCCATGGCATCCCTGAAATAGGTGGTGGTGTACAGGACCAGATCGTCAACAGTCCTTGTTACGGCTGCTCTCGAAACGGCATAGGCCCTTCTGTCGGCATTCCTGCAGCAGTTCCTATACTTCTTGCCCGAACCGCACGGACATGGGGCAGAGAATCCGACCTTATCTTTTTCTGCAAAACCCATTGTCTGCTCCCGAGGCCGAAAACCACTCTCTCATCATGGTTGTGTTCCCTTTCGCAACTATCCCAAGAGCCACAGTCAGCGCACACAGGTGAGAACGGGCGGTGCTCGCGTGTTCGGTGAACAATACTTCATGCCCGGGACTAAAAAAGCCCCCTGAACTCTCGTTCAGGGGGCTTCTACGGATATTGCCCGGCGGCGTCCTGCTCTCCCAGAAGGTTACCCTACTAGTACCATC
>CAZIPI010000036.1:0-16345 GCA_964541235.1 uncultured bacterium
AAGCGGGGGGCAGAAGCCCCCCGCAACCGCACCGGACAGAGGGCTATTCGCCGGCGTTCCAGTTCATTGAGGCCATCTGCTGGTAGAGGTGGAACCTTCTGTTGATGTCCTTCTGGGCCTCCTCCAGAAGCGCTTTTGCCCTTTCCGGTTCCTTTTCCAGAAGGCTCTTCCAGCGGACCTCGCTCTCGGCCATCTCAAGGAAGGGGACGTCCGGCTTCTTCGAGTCGAGCTGAAGAGGGCTCTCGCCAAGGGGGATGCGCCTGGGGTCGAACCTGAACAGAGGCCAGAGACCTGTCTTCACGGCCAGCTTCTGCTCCTCCATGCCCTTGGTCATGTTGATGCCGTGGGCTATGCAATGGCTGTAGGCGATGATGATCGAAGGGCCGTCATAGCTTTCGGCCTCGACGAACGCCTTCACGGCCTGGCCGTAGTTGGCGCCCATGGCGATCTGGGCCACGTAGATGCTGCCGTAGGTCATGCTTATCATCGCCAGGTCTTTCCGGGGCATGGGCTTGCCGCCGGCGGCGAACTTTGCCACGGCACCCATGGGTGTGGCCTTTGAGCACTGCCCCCCGGTGTTCGAGTAAACCCCGGTGTCGAGGACCAGGGCGTTGACGTTCCTTCCCTGGGCGAGCACGTGGTCAAGGCCGCCGTAACCGATGTCGTAGGCCCAGCCGTCGCCGCCGAGGATCCACACGCTGCGCTTCACGAAGCAGTCCGCGAGGCTCTCGAGCTGACGGGCTTCGGGTGTATCCACTCCCGCCAGGGCTTTCCTGAGGCTCTCGACGCGCTTTCGCTGGGCTTCGATCTCCGCTTCACCCTTCTGCTCGCATTCCAGAAGCCCGGCGGCCAGTGCCGGGTCGATCCTGTCGGAAAGCTTCCTGAGCAGTTCGACGGCGAACTCGGAATGCTTGTCGGAGGTGAGCCTGAAGCCGAAGCCGAACTCCGCGGCGTCCTCGAAGAGGCTGTTGTTCCACGCCGGCCCGCGGCCTTCCGAGTTGCTGCAATAGGGGGTGGTGGGAAGGTTGCCGCCATAGATGCTGCTGCAGCCCGTTGCGTTGGCTATCACTGCCCTGTCGCCGAAGAGCTGGGTGAGGAGCTTCACATAGGGGGTCTCCCCACAGCCGGCGCAAGCCCCCGAGTATTCGAACAGGGGCCGGAGGAGCTGGCTTCCCTTGACCGACGCAACGTCAACCCTGGAACGGTCGTAGTCGGGAATGCCAAGGAAGAACGAGTAGTTGCCGGCTTCCGGCACTCTAAGGGGTATCTGGGGTTCCATGTTGATGGCTTTCCTGCCCTGAACGGCCTTGTTCCTGCCGGGGCATGCCTCCACGCAGGCTCCGCAGCCTGTGCAGTCCTCAGGGGCCACCTGAACCGTGTACATGGAACCCTGGAAAGCGCCCTTTCCCTCGATGTTCTTGAAGGTCTCCGGCGCGCCCTTCAGGCACGACCGGTCGTAATGCTTGATGCGGATGGCGGCGTGGGGGCAGACCAGGCTGCACACGCCGCACTGGAGGCATACCTGGGGGTCCCAGACGGGTATCTCCAGGGCGATGTTCCTCTTCTCGTACTGCGTGGTTCCCGTGGGCCAGGTGCCGTCGGCGGGCATGGCGCTCACCGGCAGGCTGTCGCCCCTCTGGGCGATTATCTCCGCGGTGACGTTCCGTACGAAATCCGGCGCGTGAGCCGGAACCGAGGGGGGTCTGCTGAACGTGCTGGTGACCTGGGCCGGGTACTTCACCTCGAACAGGTTGGCCAGGCTGTGGTCCACCGCAGCGAAGTTCTTCGCCACAACCGCCTCGCCTTTGCGTCCGTAGGTCTTCTTTATGGCGCCCTTGATCCTGGCGATGGCCTCGTCCCTGGGGATGACACCGCTTATGGCGAAGAAGCAGGTCTGCATGATCGTGTTGATCATGACCCCCATGTCGGTCTCCCGGGCGACCTTATAGGCGTCTATCACGTAGAACTTGAGCCCCTTCTCCACGATGTCCCGCTGGGCTTCACGGGGAAGGCTGTTCCAGGCCTGGTCAACGCCGTAGGGTGTGTTGAGCAGGAAGGTGGCCCCCTTGGCGGCGTACCGGAGGATGTCGTACTTCTCCATGAACACCGTCTGGTGGCACGCCACGAAATCCGCCCTGCCTATGAGACAGGTCTGGCGGATTGGTCTGGGCCCGAACCTGAGGTGGCTGACAGTGATGGCCCCGGCCTTCTTCGAGTCGTACACGAAGTAGCCCTGGGCATAGAAGTCGGTGGTCTCGCCGATTATCTTGATGCTGTTCTTGTTGGCGCCCACGGTTCCATCGGAGCCCAGACCGAAGAACACCGCCTGGTGCATTCCCTGGGCGGGGACGCAGAAGTCGGGTACCGCGATGCTGGTGTGGGTCAGGTCGTCTTCGATGCCGACCGTGAAGCCGTGCTTCCTCTCACCGTCGGCGTTGTCGAAGACAGCCTTGACAGACGCCGGCGTGAACTCCTTGCTGGACAGCCCGTACCTGCCCCCCAGCACCTTGACGCCGCAGCGTCCCGATTCCTTCAGTGCCGTTGCCACATCCTTGTAGAGCGGTTCGCCGTGGCTGCCGGGTTCCTTGGTGCGGTCCAGCACCGAGAGAACCTTGACGGTGGAAGGTATGGCCTCAAGCAGGGCCCTGGAGTCGAAGGGTCTGTACAGCCTGACCTTTACCACACCCACCTTTGCGCCCTGGGCGAGCAGGCACTCCACCGTCTCGTGGGCCGTCTCGCACCCTGAACCCATGAGGACGATCACGCTCTCGGCGTCTGGAGCGCCCACATAGTCGAACAGGTGGTACTGCCTTCCGGTGAGCCTTGCGTAAACGTCCATGTACTCCTGCACGATGCCGGGGGTGGCGAGGTGGTAGGAGTTCACCGTCTCCCTGCCCTGGAAGTAAACATCAGGGTTCTGGCTGGTGCCCCTGAGGACAGGACGGTTTGGGTTCATGCCCCGGTACCTGTGGGCAAGCACCAGCTCGTCGTCTATCATGGCCCTGAGAACATCGTCGCCGGGCATGGATATCTTCTGCACCTCATGGCTGGTCCTGAACCCGTCGAAGAAGTGGATGAAGGGTATCCGGCTGCTCAGCGTCGAGGCATGGGCTATTGCGGCCATGTCGGGCACTTCCTGAACGCTGGCGCTGGACAGGAGAGCGAAACCGGTGTTCCGCACCGACATGACGTCGCTGTGGTCGCCGAAGATGGAAAGCGCCTGGCAGGCCAGGCTTCTGGCCGAAACGTGGAAGACTGTGGGGGTCAGTTCGCCCGCCAGCTTGTTCATGGTTGGTATCATCAGCAGAAGCCCCTGGCTTGCGGTGAAAGTGGTGGTAAGGGCTCCGGTCTGCAATGCGCCGTGTACGGAAGCCGCCGCGCCCCCCTCGCTCTGCATCTCCTGCACCAGGGGGACAGTACCCCAGATGTTGGTCTTCCCGGTTGCGGACCATTCGTCGGCATGTTCGCCCATGTTGCTCGAGGGTGTTATGGGATAGATGGCAATGACTTCACTCAGCTTGTGGGCCACGTGGGCCGCCGCCTCGTTGCCGTCAATTGTCAGGGTCTTCTCGCTCATGCTACACCAGCCTTCTAGTACAATTTTCCAAAAGTGCGGGGGAACGGGATCACATCGCGGATGTTGTCCATTCCCGTCAGATACATCAGAAGCCTCTCGAATCCCAGGCCGAAGCCCGCGTGGGGAGCCGAGCCCCAGCGCCTGAGTTCCAGGTACCACCTGTAAACGTCCATGTCAAGCCCTTGACGGACCGCCCGTTCCCTCAGGATGTCAAGGCGGTGCTCACGCTGGCTTCCGCCCACGATCTCGCCCACCCCGGGCACCAGCAGGTCGCAGGCGGCAACCGTTCTCCCGTCGGAGTTCAGATACATGTAGAAGGGCTTCATGGAAGCGGGGTAATCGGTGACGAACACCGGCCTCCCGAAGTGCTTCTCGGCCAGGAAGCGCTCGTGTTCCGTAGCCAGGTCATCGCCCCACTGGGGGACAGAGGAGAACTCACCGGATGCCGAGGCGACGATGGACACAGCCTCGGTGTAGCTCACCCGGGCGAAGGTCTTCTCCAGGAGCCTGTACCTCTCGGAAAGACTCTTCTCGTAGTGCTGGGAGAAGAAGGCGATCTCGGGGGAGCATCTTTCGACGAGGTATGAAGCGCAGGATTTCACGAACCTCTCGATCAGGTTCATGTCATCCTCCAGATCGAAGAACGACATCTCCGGCTCGATCATCCAGAACTCGGCGGCGTGGGTCCTGGTGTCTGAGGGGTCGGCCCTGAAGGTCGGTCCGAAGGTGTAAACCTTGCCCAGCGAAAGCGCGAAGGGTTCCGCCTCAAGCTGGCCGCTGACCGAGAGGAAAGCCCTGCGCCTGAAGTAATCCGAGTCGAAGTCGCACGATCCGGCGGGGAGCGTGGTCACCCGGAAAGTCTCCCCTGCGCCCTCGCAGTCGCTTTCGGTGATTATGGGAGTGTGAACGTAGTAGAACCCCTCGCCGTCGAAGAAGCGGTGTATGGCCAGGGACAGGTGATGACTTGCCCGGAACACCGCGCCGAAGGTGTTGGTGCGGGGACGGAGGTGGGGCATGGTCCGAAGGAAATCAAGGCCGTGCCTCTTCTTCTGAAGAGGGAATTCGGGGTCGACCGGTCCCACCACCTCCATGGATGAAGCGGCAAGCTCCACCGACTGCTCACCGGAGCTTTCCACCACGGCGCCGCCGACCTTCAGGCACGCTCCGGTCTGAACCCCTGCCAGAGCTTCATCGGAGAAGACATCACGGTCCAGCACCACCTGGAGATTGTTTACGGAGGTGCCGTCGTTCAACGCGGCGAAGGCCACGTTCTTCCCGGAACGGGATGTCTTTACCCAACCGTAAACTGTGACGTTGCTCCCGGTGTACCCGCCTGAGAGAACATCGCCTATGCAGGCGCGCTGGATCATGACTTGCCTCCATGGAAAAGGAAAGATAGATAACATCCTGAATCTACAACCTGGGCACAAGCAGGAGGGAGGGCACCGGAAGGCCGGAAGGGGTTTAACGCTGTTTACGATAGTTCCTGGATTCAGGTTTCCTGCGGCGCCGAGCTGTCCGCCATGACGGGAAGGGAGCGCAATGAGCCTTTGCCAGTATTCCTGCGGAAGGTGCGGTAGGCCCACGAGCCGCTCCGATTCCCGCTGCCCCCACTGCGGTGTCGCCTTCAGCGGCATCAACTGCCGCAGCTGCGGCTACACAGGGGCTTCCTCCGAGTTCAGCAACGATGTGTGCCCCAAGTGCGGAAGGAACCCCGTCACCGGCAGAAAGCCGCAGGGGGAACCAAAACCCATGACTCCCAAGGACAAGGCTTTCGCCGCGGGATGCGTTGCCGTTCTCGGCGTTCTGCTCATCGCCCTTGGCCTGCTTGCGGGGATGGCCACCGGTTGCAGGGGTGTTTCGATAGTTCTTGGGACTGTGTTCCTTCTTCTGACCATCCCCCTCACCCTTGACATCTATAAGGTGGAGAAGGAGCCCGAGAGCGGAACTCCTCCGGAGAAGAAACCCGAGAGCGGAACTCCGCCAAAGAAGCCGACACCAGTCCCGGCGTCCTTCCTGGGCCCGTGCCCCTTCCCGCAGTTTCCCCTTTCCGGCTGGAAGGACCCAGTTTCAGGCGGCTTCTTCGTACCCCACCCCATGAGCTGGAACGCAGGTGTCAGAAGCGCCCGTGAGGGGCTGACCGGGTTCACAATGTCGGGTGACATGTACGGACGCTTCTACTACGCCCACTTCACCAGAAAGGGAAGCGCCTGGGAAGTGATGATAGACGACTACCTGCCGTGAGGTGGCATGGCAGTCCGTCCCCAACCGGGGCCGTTGAGAACCCTTGCTGATGTCTTTCACGCACGGCTCGAAGCACCACTGTACGCAGGCAGTTAAGCTGACCCTGCGTGACCATACGTTTCGGACATGGGCTGCACCACAGGAGCGGATTGCATCCGGCGCCTTGACCGGTCCCAACAGTTATCTGACCAGGTGAACCTTTTCAGTGCAGAAGCCCGAGTCGGTGGCGACCCTGACGAAGTACACGCCCTGCTCAAACTGAAGCGAGCGCTAGCGAACGGGATCGTGGCTGCAGGTGCGCCGCCGCGGGCACCCTTGCGGGCACGGAGTGCAGCCCGGGTTTGAAGGGGGTTTACAGGCTGATGATATTCCCTTCCGTTGGGTCCCTTTTCGCGCTTGCTGTCAGCCGGGGGTGAAGGAGGAATGGGATGCACCGTCCTGAAGCGGTTTCCGCTGAACTGAAGCTTTTCCTTTCCGGGCTCGAGCCCGTGATCGCGGCATGGGAGGGTGGCTCCGCAGCCACCGGGTTCCTGGATGAGTACTCCGACCTCGATCTGGCCGTGGTGTGCCGGGATGACTCCGTTGAGCAGGTGATCTCCCTGATGGACGCTTTCCTTGAGGAGCGGTTCGGCATCGAGGCGAAGTTCAGGATCCCCGAGCCGGCCTGGCACGGTTTCTCGCAGATCTTCTACCGGCTTTCCGATACTCCGGAGTTCTACTACCTCGATGCGGCCTTCATCAGACAGTCGGTTCCCGACAAGTTCACCGCAAGCGACCGGCACGGGAACGCGGTTGTCTGGTTCCAGAAGGAGCCCGTGCTCGATCCCTCGCCCACGCCCCCGGGGCAGGTCCTGGCCAGGGCGCGGCAGTTCTTCGGGATGACCAGGGAGCAGGTCTTCATTCTCAGGATCGAGGTGGGCAAGGCACTTGCGAGGGGAAGGTTCTCGGAAGCCTTTTCCTTCCATTACCAGTTCGTGGTCAGGATCCTTGGGGTGATGATGAACCTGAAGCACCGGCCCGAAAGGGTTGACTTCGGGATCAGGTACGCCTACCGAGACTACCCGCCCGAGGATGCCGCGCTTCTTGAGGAACTGCTGAAGGTCTCGTCCCTCGGGGAACTCAGGCTGAAGCATGAGCTGGCCTTGGAACGTTACGGGGAACTCGCCCTGGAACTGGCTCATCTGGGCCGCGAAGGAGAGGAAGGCAGCTCGGCCACGGTCTGAAAGCAGCAAGACATGGGCAACGCATTGCTTCACGCCGGGAAAGCTGTTATCACATGAAGGTTACGGTGGCGCAGGGACCGGAGTGCCCTGCTTTGTCGCTGTTTCCCATAACTTGAACAGGAGGGGTGCCGTGTTGGCGTTCAGGTGTTTTGTTCTCGGCTCTGTTCTTCTGTTTCCTTCACTCCTGCCGGCCCAGTGGAGCCCGGATCCCTCCCTGAACCTCATGATCTGTGACCTCACCGGGGAGCAGGTGCTTCCCAAGATCGTTCCCACTTCCGACGGCGGATGCTTCATCTCGTGGTTCGACACCAGATCGGGGAGCTACTGCGTTTATCTGCAGAGGCTTTCCTACCAGGGAGTCCCTCTGCTGGGGGATGACGGCATCCTGGTGAGCGACCAGCCCCAGATGAGCTGGATCGTGGATTACTCGATGGCGGTTGACGGCTCCGACAACGCGATCATTGTCTTCTGCGATGAGAGGAACTCCTCCGGCGAGCTGGATGTCTCGGCCTACAAGATAAGCAGTTCCGGCGAGTTCCTCTGGGGGCCTGACGGTATCTGCCTTTCGGATACTTCTGTCCCGGGTTTCGAGCCGAACCCGGTCGTGGCGGTGACCGGGGCGGGCAACTGCGTCTTCGCCTGGGGCAAGTCCGAGAGCACCGACTACCTTGTGTTCCAGAAGCTTTCCCCGTCGGGTGACAAGCTGTGGGGTGACAACGGCATAGTGCTTTCCAGCGCCTCTGCGGACCTCTCCTCGCCCGCCATGGTCCCCTCCGGGCTGGACAGCGTGATAGTGCTCTGGAAGAGTTCCACAGGGTCCTATCCCATGACGGTGACCCACCTTTACGCCGACATGCTGGATGTGGACGGGGAAGGGGTATGGAGCGACTCGCCGGTGCTGGTGTACAACACCGGCGCCATCACTCCCTGGACCTTCCCGGGGATCATCGGGGACGGTGCCGGAGGGGCCGTCTGCTTCTGGTACGATTCCCCCGCGCTGAACTCGTTCGACGTGTGGGTGCAGCACCTTGACAGCCAGGGCGCCAATCTATTCCCCTTCAACGGGGCTCAGGCCTCCACCAACTCCACGGACAGACTTCACATGAACCCGTCCGCGGTCATGAACGATGCCGGCCAGTGCTTCGTGTTCTGGGTGGAGAGCAATGCCAACCAGAACATGTTCGGTGTTTACGGCCAGAAGTTCTCGGCCTCCGGGGAGAGGCTGTGGACCGACTCCGGCCTGGAGCTGCTCCCTCTGGGTCCTCAGCAGACCGCGTTCGCTGATGCCGTTCCTTCTTCAGACGGCATCTTCGTCTCATACCTCATTGATCCTTCCAGCACCGCCCTTGTGGTGCTGAAGCTCGATTTTGACGGAACGGTGCTCTGGGGGCCCGTAACCCTCTCCATCGGAAGCCTGGGAGGGAAGGACGACCCGGTGGTGTGCCCGGGTTACGACGGCGGGGCTTACTACGCCTGGACCGACTTCAGGGCCGACGGGGGCGTTTACGCCCAGAACGTTCAGGCCGACGGGAGCATGGGACAGTACCTGGGCATCGGGCCCGGTGCCGGCGCCGGTTGCCTGCGGGTGACCCCCAACCCGTCCCGCGGGTCTGTTAGCTTCATCCTGGGAGGAGTTCCCGGCGATGCGGCTGTCCTCCGTATCTACGACCTGTCGGGGCGGCTGGTGGACAGCATGGGAACCGTTCTCGGGTCCGAGGGCGCCTCGCTCTCCTGGAACGGCAGGGGCTCGGTTCCCCCGGGGGTGTACCTTGTGCGGATGGAAACGGGTTCCAAGGTTCTCCTGTCCCGCATGATCATCCTTTAGGCCGCGACCTGTCGGTTGGGAACGGGCGCCCGGTACCCGGGCGTCCGTTCCCCTTGACCCACGACGTCCCCTTCCATAGTTTTCGAAAAACTTACCCAGCCAGGAGGAAATAGATGACCCTGTATCCAGCAGTCCAGCTTACCTGAGGAACCCGTATCGGGCTCCGTGGGAGCCCGGGCAACGGCGGGGTGCAGGGAAGCATCTGGTAGCCCTTTCCGCCCTCCGCCGCAACGCCGGAATCCCGGCATATAGGAGGGCGAAGTGCAGAAGACCGGAATGACCCTTGAGAACGTGAAGCAGGTTTACAGCGGCTTCGAAGGCGAGCTGTGGGAGCTCATCATGGGCGAGCAGATCCACATCGGTGGGTACGCGAGTTCGAAAGCCCTGGGCGACATCGCCGGATGGAAGGCCGGGGACGAGGTGGTTGACCTCTGCTCGGCGCTCGGGGCGGGCATGCACTTCCTTGCAAGGACCTACGGGGTTGCCGCCTATGGGGTGGACGCCACCCCTCACATGGTGGAGGAGGCGAGAACGAGGCTGGCCAGGGCCGGCTTCGGCGACCTTGAGGTGAAACTGGGCGACGTGACGGCCATACCCTACCCCGACGGACGTTTCGACGGAGTGTGGGGGGAGGACGCCTGGTGCTACGTGGAGGACAAGGAGAAGCTCATCTCGGAAGCGGGCCGTGTTCTCAGGCCGGGCGGAAGGATCGCCTTCACGGACTGGCTCATAGGGCCTTCGGGAATGGACGATGAATCTGCCAGGCGGATCTGCACGGTCATGAAGTTCCCTGACATGCTCTCCATCAAGGGTTACACCGACCTTCTGGAGAAGCACGGGTTCCGGGTGCTGGAGGCATCGGACCACACCCCCGACTTCGCGGACCACATTCAGAACTATCTGGGACAGCTCGCGGGGCAGAGGCACTTCGACGCCATGCAGATCCTTGGATGGAACAGCGACGTGTTCGCCTACCTGGGCTCGGAGTTCGGTTTCATGCTCGAAAAGGCGCGTGCCGGGAACTTCGGAAGGGGTCGGTTCGTGGCGGTGAAGGAGCGGTCATAGGAGAAGGGGTCCTCGGTTACCTCTGCCGCGGGTTCCCCCCGGCTGTCGCGGTGGGCCTTGGTCTTCGACCGTGGCGTGGTGTAGCAGCAGGTTCCGAGAGGGCCGGGGAAGCCCTGGTCCGCCCGGATGCGTGCCCTTTCGTGAAGTCGGTGCTGGGCGGGATCGTGACCTCTAAAGGGGCATTCGGCTCGGTTGACGCATGGGCCGGGATGTACACCTGCGACATGACCCGGCGGCTCTTCCAGGAGCTGGAGCGGATCTCGGGGAAGCCCGTGTTCCAGCTCCAGTTCCCCTCCACCCGGACGCCGGAGGCGGCCCGGTGGTTCGCCGGAGCAGTGGGCGCCCTGACCCTCAGGCTCGTGGAAGCGGGTTTGTCCACCGGCTACGATGCCGAGGCGGCCCTGGCCTGGGAGCGAGAGCGGCTTAAAGGCGCAGCCTTCCTTCGAGAGGCCGCACTGTCGTTCAGACTGCCCCCACTTGAGCTTCAGGCCCGTCTGCACGATTTTTTCACCGACAACGTTTTCCCCCGGTGTGAACTGCCCGGCTGCGGGCAGCCCCGGGTGCGTGTTGCGGTCACCGGGAGCGTCATTGCCCGCGGCGACGATTCGGTGCCGGAGACCCTGTCCGAACTCGGTGCCGGTTACCTGCCGCTGGGATGCACCGGTCTATCCGGGCTCCCCTTCTCCGAGCCGGTGGACGGCTCCCCCGAAGCACTGGCCCTTGCCTCCTTCAACGATGCCCGTTGTATCCGGAACAGGCCGAACCGGGGGGTTCTGGAGTGGATCGAGGAGCAGGTGGCAGAAGCCGGCTGCCAGGGGCTGGTTCTGAAGACCCTGTCATTCTGCGACCTCTGGAACACCGAGAAGGAGAGGTTCAGAAGCATGCCGTTCCCCGTCCTTGTTCTATCCGGCGATCTGTCCCCGGGGGAGCGGGGCCGTACCCAGGTGAGGCTTCAGGCATTCGTGGAAACCCTGGAGGCCAGCCGTGCTTGACCCGGTGCGAAAGCTCACCGCCCTGGAGTGGGAGGAGCGCAGGTTCCGGATAACCGACGAGTTCGCCTCGGGCTGCCGGTCGCTGCGCTCGCTCATCCCCGGAGGGGTGGAGTACCTCTTCACCCCGTGGGAGTACTCGTGCCGGGGCGACCTGCTCCTCCGCAGGCTGAGGTTCGACAGCTCGCTGGAGGCCCTGAGGCTTTGGGCCTTTCTCTTCAGCGAGAAGGACAGGCTCTTCCTGGCCAGGAACTCCGGATCGAAGGTGATGGCACTGATGAAGGACCTGGGCCAGACCGCGGTCCTGGCCTACGCCTTCCCGGGACAGCTCTCCTTCTACGCCGACGAGCTGTGGTGGGCGCCGTGCTTCGCCGAGAGCACCCACCTGCTGGACGAGGCCTCGGAACTGGGCGCCACCGAGGAGCTGTGCTACGTCAGGGCGGTGCTGGGCGCAATGAAGACGCTCGACTATTTCCCCAGGCCGGACCTGTGCGTGGCGGGAGTAGGTGCGTGCTGCGACGATTTCAGCGCGGTGATGCAGCTTGTGGAGGGGCTCGGGATCCCTGTGCACTGGTGGGAGATGGTTGCCCCGGTGCCCGGGGGAACGGGTCCGGTCACCCCGTACGGCGGTGTTCCTTTTGCGGAGAAAGACCTCTCCTTCCTACGGGGGCAGCTGCAGGGGGTGGTGACCGCGATGGAGGAAACCACCGGAACCAGATGCACCACCGGAATGCTTTCGGGAAGCGTGGCGTTGTTCAACAGGCTCAGGGCCATTGTCAGCGATCTTCGGGAGCTTGTTTACTCCGCCGAACGTCCGCCCCTTCCCGGCCTCGAGATGTACCTGGCCGAGTTCATCGCCATACACACCTGCAGCGAGCCCGACGAGTGCTTCCCTGTGCTGGCCGGGCTTGCCGGGGTTGCGAAGGAGAGGCTGTCCAGGGGGCTTTCGCCGTTCAATGGGCCCGAGCCGCCCCTGAGGATCTACTGGGTGTACCCTCCCACCGACGCGTCGCTGATAACGGTGCTGGAGGACATGGGCGGTTGTGTGGCGGGAACGGACTACTTCATAAACCACGCTTTCCTTCCCCTGAGGCAGGACACGGACCCCCTTACAGCAGTGGCCGAGAACTGCTTCGACGACAGGCTTGTCCGCTCACCCAGCGCCAGGGCCGATGCGATAGTGAAGGACGCCAGGCATTTCCGGGCGGAGGGGGTGCTTCTGAGCGGGATCTTCGGGGCCAGCCACTGCCCGTGGGACGACAGGATCATACGCGACAGGGTCATGGAAGAACTGGGGCTTCCCGTGCTTACCTTCGACGTTCCGTACAGCCCGGGGAGGGTGAGCGAACAGGTCAGAAGCAGGATCGAGGCCTTCCTGGCCATAGTGAGACAGCGCAGGGAGAGGAGAGAATGATCAACCCCTTCGAGTATTTCGCAACGTCCATCGGAGCCGAGATAGACTTCATCCGGTCCGAGAAGAAACGGGGAAAGGGTGTGGTGGGGATCTACTGCGAGTTCACCCCCAGGGACCTCATTCTGGCCGCCGGCGCTTATCCTGTATGCCTCTGCGGCTCCAGCCGCAAGACCATCCCCCCCGCCGAGACCGTTCTCCCGGCCAACCTCTGCCCGCTCATAAAGTCTTCACTGGGTTACATCCTCACGAACGGATGCCCTTTCTTCAGCATGGCCGACCTGATAGTGGCCGAGACAACCTGCGACGGGAAGAAGAAGGTCTGGGAGCTTATCAGGGACAGGAAGCCCCAGCACATCCTGGAACTGACCCAGAAGGTGCAGGAGGCTCAGGCCTGGGAGCACTGGCTTCTGGAAGTGGAAAAACTGAAGGCGCGCCTGGAGGAACTGTACGGAAGGACCATCGGCGACCATGACATGAGGCGGGCCATAATCCTGATGAACCGTGAGAGGGAGCTTCTGAGGAAAGTGATGGAGTACGGTGCGGAGCCTGAGCCGGTGATCACGGGGATGGAGCTGGGAAGGCTCCGCTACAGGGTGTCTGGCATGGCCGGCCATCAGCGCATGCTGGAGATGGCCGTTGAAGCGCTGGAGGAACGGAAGCGCAAGGGCGTGTTCGTCGGCTCCCGGGACACCCCCAGGGTGCTAGTGACGGGATGCCCCATGAGCGAGGGAACCCTGAAGGTGGTGGAGATCATTGAGCGGGCCGGGGGGATAGTGGTCGCCCAGGAAACCTGCAGCGGCATAAAACCCCTTGACCCTGTGAGCCAGGAAGGCGACCCCCTCACCGCGATAGCAGAGAAGCACTTCCGCATCCCGTGCAGTTGCATGACACCCAACACCGGAAGGCTGGAACTCCTCTCGGGACTTGTGGAACGGTTCAGGGCCGACGCAGTGGTGGACCTGGTCTGGCAGGCGTGCCACACCTACAATGTCGAGTCGTTCCAGGTCGCTGAGTTCGTGCGCAGGGAGCTGAACATTCCGTACCTGAAGGTGGAAACCGACTACAGCCAGAGCGACAGGGAGCAGATAATGGTAAGGGTGCAGACCCTTCTGGAGATGGCCCGATGAAGTGCGGCGTGGACATCGGGGCCCGGAGCGTGGAGGTCCTTCTTCATGACGGAAGGGAGGTGGTGGACTTGCTGATAGGGGACAGCCTCAGGGATCCCCGGGGCAACGCCGAGGCACTTTTCGGCAGCATCCTTGCCAGGAACGGCCTGGCCGCCTCCGACCTGACCTCGACAGTGGCCACCGGCTACGGCAGGAACTACTTCGGGGGCGCCACCCGCACATGCAGCGAGATCATCTGTCACGCCAGGGGCGTGTGGCACCTCTTCCCCGACACAGTGACCATCATAGACATCGGAGGCCAGGATTCGAAGATCATCCGGCTGGAGGACGGAAGGCCCGTGGATTTCTCCATGAACGACAGGTGCGCGGCGGGGACAGGGCGGTTCATCGAGATGGCAGGAGAGATACTGGGGATACCGCTTGAAGCCATGGACGACGCCACGAGGGGCGGAGACGAAGCTGCGGAGATAAGCACGATGTGCGCCGTGTTCGCTGAGAGTGAGATCATCGGGCTTCTTCAGGGGGGAACGCCCAAGGAGAGCATACTCAGGGGTGTTTTCAGGTCAGTGGCCGCGAGAACCATCGGAATGGCCGGCGGAGCCGGGATACGTCCACCCGTTGTGTTCACCGGGGGGGTGGCCCGGAACCCCGGTGTGGTAAGGGCCCTGGAACACGAGACCGGCATCAGGGTCGTTGTCCCCCCGGAGCCCAGAATTACAGGAGCGCTTGGAGCAGCCCTTCTGGACTGACGGGGATGGCATGCGGGGCCGGCAGCCTCGCGTCCGGCACATCCTGACCCGCACAGGCGGCTCTTGAAGGGTAAAAACCCGCCAAAGCTGAAGCATCCCCTGCTCCAGTGGATCATCATCACCGGTTTGCAATGGTAATGGTTCTGAGTTATTGTTCATAAACTATCGTTCCTGTGTCATTGCGGTGTTTGTGAACACGGGGTGATGATGGGTAGTGACATAACGGCGCTGATCCGCAGCTTCAGAAGCACCGGAAACCCGCTGCTGCTTCTTCGGGCCTTGCATGCTTCCTTCCGCCAGGGAAGGATCCCGGAGATATTCAGAAGCCTGATCGCCGGCCTGGTCACGCGCCCTTCACAGGTTGCCGGGTGCCTCCCCTCGACTTTGGGGAGGCTGTTCCGGAAGGTGGATCCTTTCATAGGCTTCACATTCGACAGGAATGGCCTTTCTGAGCGGTTCGGAAAACAGTTCTCCGCCCTGCCCGATGACTTCCAGGGGACCCGATGGTCATGCATATGCCCCTTGGATGGAGCCTGCGTCGTGGGAGAGTATTTCGAGGGCAAGAGGGTCTTCATGGTTGGAGAGGGGTTCTGCCATGAATTCCGCCACTACTGCCGGCAGCCGGATGTCAGGCACATACATTCCGTGGCCAGCCGCGGCAGCCATCTTCTGGTGTCCACCGGCGACGCCCGCAAGGCTTTGGACATCTGGCAGTTAAGGGACGGGGGGCTGGTCTTCACGAAAAGGCTGAGAAAGCACTCCGCGGGCTTCACGGCAGTTGCCGGGACGGGGAGGCAGCTCTACTTCGGAACCGACTTCAGCAGCAGGCCCAACTGGATCGAGACCATGAACCGCAGGCGCTTTCCGTTCCCTCGTGACTCGTACCTGTGCTACGTGGAGGCGATGCAACTCATAGAGGACAGGTTCATTGTCTGCGTGAGCAGAAGCAAGCTCGAGCGGGGTTGGAAGACATGGTCGGTCTTTGATACGGAACTCGGCGGTTTCATCTACTGCGCAGGTTTCCCCGGAGAAGCGGGGGTTCCGCTGAAAGCATAGGGACCGGTTCGGAAGCCGGTTCTCCGATCAAAGGAAAAGTGTTCGGCATCAGCGTACTGGAACGGCCGTTCCGTCGGGGTTGACCCTCAGGAGGGAACCGTTCCGGTACAGCAGGGCCTGCAGGCCGCCCGTCAACTCCACCGGTACATCAATGGTCAGCACCCTCCCGCCGTGGAGCGCCGTTATGCTGTCGTGTTCGGTGTGACCCACGATGATCCTCTCCGCACCGTGCCTTTCCAGGAGTGAGGCGACCTCATCAGTGGAGGTTGCAGGGTACAGGCCTTCCATGCCGTAGTGGTAACCCCTGAACCAAAGCGGACCGAGGCTTCCGAAGACAAGCTCGACGCCGTCGGTAAGGCACCCCTCCCATGAGCGCTCAAGACCGAGCCGGACCAGCTCGTTGATCTCGGGAAGCGACATTTGGTCCACGCCGCTGCCGGGAGCTATTCCGCCGTGAACGAATAGAAAACCGTCGAGCATCAGTACCGAGGGCCGTGACCTTACCCAGCGGCCCAGTTCCGTATCCGGGCCGAACAGGTCGCCATACTCCATTCCCGTCTCACCGCAGATCCCGTCCAGATACCGTTGGTGAACGTAGCGGAGGTCACCGAGAAGGACCATCAGCTCGTGGTTGCCCAGAACGAAATGAACCGCTCCGCCTGCCCGTTCAGCCTGCTGAGCCAGCAGATAGGCCAGCCAGAGGCACTCGGTCACCGCCGGACCCCGGTCCATGATATCCCCCAGCACCACCAGGTGCCCGTCGCCCCATGTCCACCCGAGGCCCTCGTCCATGACCCCGGCGGCAACAAGGATCTCCCGGAAACGCCGAAAGTCTCCATGAACGTCGCTCACCGCCAGGAAGCGGCCAACCGTATCGAAGTGGTGACCGGCCACGGATGGCGCGCTGACAGGGATGGTGAACCGGGTTTCCACCCCGGCCAGCATTCCCGTGAACCGCACCGTGTCCATGGAAGTGAAAGTCTCCTGAACGAGCCTTCCGTCGGTGAAGCTGTACACAACCGCGGTGGTATCGTTCCTCCAGATGACATGGGGGCCGTCGTCGAGGCCGGGGAGAG
>CAZIPI010000037.1:0-2520 GCA_964541235.1 uncultured bacterium
CTCCCCCGCCACCGCGGCAACCGGCCCACGTACTCCCACAGGTCGGCCTGGCGGTGCCGGACGGGGACCTCCATCCCGGGGATGAAGTTCGCCGTGTCGCGGCAGAACACGCGCTGTTTTTCCAATCCTTGGACGCGGGCGTAGAAGACCTGCTGGTTCGTCGTCAGCCCCGTCACCACCGCCGTGACCAGCTCGGGCTTGGCCTTGGGCGCCGGCACGGCCGCCTTCAGCCGCTCCTCCAGGATCTTCACCCCGGACGGCGACAGCACGACGCGGCCCTTTTTCACCGTCCAATCACGCTGGTCGTTCATCGCCTCGTCGCGGATCCCGCGGGCGATCTCCCGGCTTACGCCAAGCCGCTCACAGAGCCTCTCTTCGTCCTCGTATTCCGGCTTCTTCATCGCATGACCCCCTTTGCCTGAAATTCTGTCACCCCCATCACCGATTCGTGGTATCGGCCCCCCCGCGCGCGACGCGCACCCCCCCCCGCCCATGCGCGCGGCGCGCCGGCCGCTACCGCACCGCGCCGCTGGCCACCAGCCCACGCACCAGCGGCCTCCGATCCACCGGCTCGACCTCGTCCCACCAGGCGATGGGACGGTACTCAACACGCATCACCACGCGCATCACGTCCTCGTATATGCTGCGGATTGCGGCCTTCCACGGCCCAAGCAACTGACTCCTAATCATGTCGGACCTCCTGTAGCCTGATCCTCGCCACGATCTTCCAATGGTTGGACGGGCGCCTCGGGCTCGCCGCCGGCCGCCTGCAGGCTGGGCTCCTGGGCGCCTGCAGGTGCCTCGGGAGGGGCGGGGAGGGCCGGCGGAGGCCCGATCTCGACCGCCTCGCCCTCGAGCACCCGCGCCTTTTGCCCGCCGATTCCTGCGCCTAAACCGATTTCTATCAGGAATTCCTCGTGCTCTGGACCGGTGCCGACTACCACCTCCAAGCGGGATGTCGCGCCACCACTCGTAATTTGAAACTTGTCTACCTCGATGCCCTTGCTGACCGTCAGGTCGCGAAACCCGACCTTCTTCCGTTCCTGTGGATCGTTCAGGATCTCAATCTGCCGCTCTGTGATGAGATCGATCACGTGAGCCGAACCCGCTGCAATCTTCTGCTTTTCGTGCTCTATCTCAACGGGTTGCGCACGTTTGATTGCCGAAATCAGATTACGGCTCGAGCACACCAGCCTTGCTATGCGCGCCACAGGAACTTCGCTGGCCAGGTAATGACAGATCAGGTCGTACTTCTCCGGATTCGACTTCTTGAGTAGCGTGCCGGAAAAAACGCCGCGCCGCTGCTCATCCTGCACGAGCGCTTCCTCGTCCCACTCAGCGAGTTTCAATTGCTCGTCGCTCATGGCAGTGCGGCCAAGTTGTGGATCTCCAGCTTGATCGACGGCGGCCGCTCTCCTGGTCTCGAGCGCCAGAACGCCGAAAAAACAGGCGCGCAGATGACCCTGTGCGCCCACGCATCCGAAAGGGTTTCGTCTACCATCCAATCCGGGCCCGCCAGCCGCTCTATCACCGCCATCACCGGCGCGCCGGCGCCCGCGGGCACCACGGCCGCCTGGATGGACTGGTCCGCGCCGCCGACGCAGAGGTAAATGGTTGTGCTCATGCGGCCGGGGCCCTCAGCGTGTTGCGCTCAAGGTACGCGGCCAGGGCGGACGCCGGAATCCGGCGCAGGCGTCCCACGTGGCGCACACGGCAGATCCGGCCGGCTGAGATCATGCGGAGGATTGTCCGCTCCGACACGGCCAGGAGCTGGGCCGCCTGGGCAGGCGTGTAGTGCTGCTCGACCTCTCGCTCGCGCGTCATAGAGCAATCTCCAACTGCTCTTCCACGTGCTCTATCTCCGCCGCCTGAAACCGCGAACCCCACAACGACCGGATGAATGAGGGCCAGATGTAGAGGCTGTCCGGCGACCGGTAGGCCCGGTCGTCGTCCGACCAGACCAGGATACGGCCGTTGTGAGTGTCGAGCACCCGATCCGGGAGGCCGTCGCGGGATAGCAGGTTAGCGATCGCCACGGAGATGTGAACGGGCTCGCTCATGCTATCGCCTCCTGGGCCTGTCGGTCCTTGGGCTTGTAGGCCCGCCTTGCGCGCGGCCTGAGCCCCAGCCGGCGCCGGATCACCGCCTCGAGGTCGTCGCACTGGTCCGTCAGCTCCGGAGCGTGCCGGCGAAGCCACCTCAGCTCACGAATGCATATTGCGCCGGGCACACTCGGTTTCATTCTGTCGTATACTTATCGGTTCAAATGAAATTCGTCAAATACTATTGACGACACAGCCAAAGATTATTATTCTGAACAATAGGAAGGAGCTAACCCATGGACAGATCACACCTTGCAAGAGCGATAGGAACGGCCCTGCAGCGCTACGGATGGACGCAAACAAAGCTTTCCGACGCGACCAGCATCAGCCAGGGCAATCTAAACGTCATCCTGAACCGACGACGCCGACCAGAGCCTGAGACGTTGCGCTCGATCTGCACCTGCTGGCCCGACCGCGG
>CAZIPI010000037.1:2620-14002 GCA_964541235.1 uncultured bacterium
GCGTAGTACGTGTAGACCGTCTGCGGCGCGTCGCCGAGCCACTTGCTGGCCGCCTCGAGGCCCGCGTGCGTGTACCAGATCGCCCCGCGTAGCTTCCTCAGCTCGTGCGCGCCCTTCGGGTAGTTGTGTGCATCCCACCCGATCGAGCGCATCCACCGCGAGAACTCCCGCACGACCAGGTTGCGGCGATCAGTGTTGCAGCCGCCGGGCAGGGCCACGCCGTCCGGCTGGAAGAGCGGCTCGACGCTGGACCACACCGAGGCCGGCACGCGGATCGAGTGATCGCGGCTCTTCGGAGCAAAGTCGTCGCGCTTCACCACGTCCAGGTAGACTTCATCGCCGCCGCCGTTGCGCAGGATCCGGAACCAGTCGCGCCGACAGTGCTGGATCTCCCGGGCCCTGAGGCCGAGCCCGTAGGCCAGGAGCCAGACCATGTAGAGCGGGTCGTTCGCCCCGCGGAGCTTGCGACCCTCGGCCACCGTCCGGTCCACCAGCTCCTGCGCCGGCCACTGATACTTCTTCGCCGGCGCGCTGAACCCCATCCCCTTCGTGAACCCGGTCAGATCCGGAAGACGAAGGCCGGCGAAGTCCTCCGAGGCCCACGCGCCGAACACCGACCGCGCGCTCCGGATCGCCGACGCCGCCGACCGCTCCGCCCGCTCGTGCAGGAAGGGCGAACCAACGGCGCGCGCGACCATCCCGTCCCAGAACTTCTGCAGGAGGTCCTTGGTGAGGATGGAGCAGGGGAGGGCCTCGGGCTCGTCGCTTGTCGCCTGGCGCACCACGTTGTAGAGCTGTTGGACGTAGGACCGCGCCGTCTCCAGCTTCGGCTTGCGGTGGCGCTGGAACCGGACGGCCGACGCCGCCATGAACCGTTGCTCGATCTCGCCCAGCGTCGCGTACGCGCGAACATCGGGCTTGCGGACTCTGGCCTCGCGTAACACGTCCCACTTCTCGCGGCGCGCCGCCTCGAGCAGGGCCCGCGCCCTGGGCGCCGCCTCCGCCGCGTCACCCGTCTCGAGCGATTGAGAGATGCGTTTCCCGTTGACCACGGCCCGGACGTAGTATACCGTCCCGCGCTTGTACAGGTTCTTCATGGTGACCCTCCATGAGCTTCAGAAGACGAGATACCAGGTGATGCAACTGATGTCAAGCATGATGCAAGATTTCATGTCATTTCCTGTCATGTGCTGTCATCTCCTGTCCACCGATTCAACGACCAGCAACAGCGTCAACGCTAACAGCAGAGCGGAGAAAACGACGAAACGCCAACAAACGTACCTGTAGCTCAATTGGACAGAGCACCAGACTACGGATTGCCGATTATGGCGTTGCAAATGCGTGTTATGTGGCTCGGGGGCATTGGGTTACGTTGGCGCGGGGCGGGGTGGTGCGGAGGCTGGTGCGTTACTGGGTCCAGACCTGCAGATCGTCAATGTAGATGGGGTTCAGGAGGCTGACGACTTCGACTTTCAGGACCTGCCAGAGGTCCGGGGTCTGGATGGCCCACACGTGGCCTGTGTAGCTGGCCTTGTAGATGCCTTTGACCTGTCCCACCTGGTACCAGTCGTACCCGTCGTAGCCTATCAGCCGGATCAGGCACTGCTCGTACATGGTGTCCTGGACGCCCCGGTAGTACATGACGACCTGAGTGACACACCCGGCAAACGGCAGGCGCAGGCGCTGCATTGAGCCGTTGAACCCTATGCACCGGACGGGGGAGCGGGCCCGGGCAGGGGCGCTGGTGGCGTGGCAGCCTTCGCCGACCCAGGCGCCGGCAGGCGTCCAGTTGGTCCACCAGCCTGCGGGGTGGTCCGCCCATCCGCCCTCATCCTCGAAGTCCTCGAGGAATCCTGCCGCGGTGGAGCCCGTCAGGGCCGCCACGCGGTAACAGCCGCCGGGCCTGGGCTCGGTGTCGGCCCAGGAGGCGAGGCCCGTGGTGGGCCAATAAACGTGCCGGAGGGTTTCCCATGGTCCGCCGGGATCCGGGGCGCGCTGGACGGTGTAGGTAGTCTGGCTGGCGGCGCTCCAGGTGATGCACGGCACCTGGCGTATGGCTTCGATGTCCTGCGCGCCGGCGGCAGACGCCAGCGCGAGCACGACGGCGGCTCGTCTCATCCGTGACCCCTCCGGTGAGCTGAACTACCTCACGTTCTCCCACTCGCTCCAGTTGATCGGCTTCTTCTTCTTGCGCTTCTTCCGGCGTTTGGACTTCTTGGGCTTCGGCCTGGCCTCGGGCTCGCCGGGCTCGGCGATCGCGGGCGCATTGGTGGAGGCGGTCTGTTCAGCCAGACCGATGTCGAACGAGAGCAGTCCGAGCAAGACCGCCAGCAGTCGCCTCATGATGACCCCTCCGAATACCAGGGGTTCTATCTCATGGGCGGCAGGTTCGTCAAGCCACCGCTGTTCATGAGTTGATAGGCTTTGGACCTCAGCAAGTCGATCTGCGGATTCGGCGCGTACCGTAGCTGGCTGTCCTCGACGCTTTCAGAATCCATCAGGGCAACGATCCGCTCCGTGTCTTGAACAGACAGACCGGACGCCGTCAGCACGTTCTTGAGGTCCGGCGTCGCGTACCACTCCGGCGCCACGGCGCGCGCGGAGCGCGAAAGCTGCATCAGGTCGCGGAAGTAGCCGGCGATCTTCCGCTGGGCCGCTTCGGCCTGCGCCTGCTGTTCCGGCGTGCTGGCTCCGCGCTGAATCGGTAGCCGGGTCTCGAGTTCATAGTTGATCATGCCCTTCGACGTGTTCAGCGCCTCCACGTACCGCTGGACCTTGTTCCGGATCATCCGGTTCATGTCCGTCTTCTCGATCCGGTAGCTCCGCACGAGCCGCAGTGCCGACGCGGCCACATCCTCTTCCGTCCGCGTGTTGGCGAAGATACCCACGTCCGGACCCTGGCCGGCTTCGGAGCGGGCCTTCATGTCGTAGAGTTGCCGAAGCGGGTTCGCCACGCCGCTGATACTCATGTCCAGCGCCAGCCCGGCCAGCGCGTCGCCGATGATCTTGCTGCGCCGCGGCTCGATCCGGCCCGGCATCGCGTGCATCAGCCCCTTGCCCGTCGGCGTCCGGTTCCCGGTCAGGTCCTCGCCCACAACGGCCTTCATCCATGTATCGAAGTACATGCCCTCGTCCACGGACTGCCCCACGCCTGCCGCCAGCGCCTCGAGGAACGACTTCCCGTGCTGGCGCGACTGCAGGGCGCCGATGATCGCGTCCTCGATCGGCCACGCCGTATTCCCGCCGGCCACGGCGTAGCGGAGCGTCATCCGCCCGAGCGGGTCCCGCTCCTTCCAGAACAACAGCGGCGTATTCTGGTCGTACACCGGCAGGAACTGCCTGAACTGCGAGATCTCCTCAGGCGTCGCCGGCTGAACGTCCTTCTCGTCGTCCTTCCGCATCCGCTTCATGATCATCGCGAACGCCTGCGTGATGGAGGCCATCGCCACCGGATGAGTCGCGGCCCACAGCGCGCGGCTCGCCACGAAGCCCAGCAACGGCCGCGGATCCCCGCGCGCGATCGCCGTCACGGCATGCCGAACCTGGTTCCCGCTGATCCGGATCGAATCGTAGGTGTACCCGAGATAGTCGGCCAGCGGCAACTTCGTGATGGTCCTCACAACGCCAGGAATCCTCTCCCGGTTCTGGTACAAGTCCTGGACGTGCCTCGCCGCCTGCTCCGGCGTCATCCCCGAATCCATCCGCGCCATGAAGGAAGCGTACTTCGTCGGGAAGTCGATGAAGGCGTAGGCCGTCGTCGCCTTCCGGCCCAGCTCCTTGATCTTGCCGCCGAGCCCGCCCAGCGCCTGGTCGATGTCGTAGGTCATGGACGTCTGGCCTGGCCTGAACGCGCCCTTCTCGAACAGTTCCCGCATCTCCCGCATGGCGCCGGCCTCGCCGGCGGCATACCGCGCCGCCAGCGCGTGCGCCTTCGCAAAATGCTTCGACCAAGTCGGCAGGAAGACGTCACCCGACCCCAGCGCAAAGCCCGTCAGCGACGTCACGTAGTTCCGCACGATCGTCTTCGGCGTGAACAGCTTCGCCGCCCGCTGAAACGACAGCGGCCCGAAATAGGTCTTCTTCATCAGGTCCGCGATCGGCCCCACGTTCTGGTCGCCCTTGATCAGGCTCTCGAACTGCGGCGTTACGAACCGCCCGGCCAAGTCGCCGTAGCGCTTCCTGTCCTGCGGGTTCGTCTTGTTGCCGAGCGGCCGCGTCAGCCCCTTCTGCTGGTCCGGGATCCGCGCCCATACCGTACCCTCGCCCTCGGCCAGCACGCGGTTGAAGAACGTCATGTGCGCGATCATCTTCGCCTGCGTCTCCGTCGTCAGGCCCTGCCGGTACGCCGGGTCCGTCACTTCCCCGTACAAAGCCCGGAACGCGCCCTCCAGGTAGCGCTGCTGCAGGTTCTGGATCGGCGCCCCGCCGCGCGCGCCGGCGCCAGCCGGCTCCCGCTGCAGGTAGTAGTCCACCCAGCCCTGCGCCGCCTTGCCCAAAGCCTCCGCATTCATCGACGCCGTCACCGTGTCGCCCGCGAGCGCCAGGTCGTCGATCACCCCTCGCAGCTCCGTGTACTGCCTCAGCACCGCCCGCGCCGCGTTCGCCCGCGTCGGCCGCAGCGCGGCCAGCATCCGGTCGTCGCCGGAGGCCAGGTAGTTGAGGACGTCGAACTTCACCCGCTTCCCGCGCACCGCCGTCGCGTGCTCCGCCAGCTTGTTGATCGAATCCTCGATCCCCGCCTGCACCTCGTGCACCGCATCCATGTACCGCGCAGGCTCCGGCGCGAAATCGTCGCCCAGGATGAACTTCAGGTACGCCCGCGTCTGGTAGTGCACGTTCTCCGTGATCGTCTGCCTCAGCTCCTCCGACAAACCAGGCCAGCCCGCGATCGCCTTCTGACGCGCCTCGTTCGCCTTCTGGATGCTGTCCAACGTCCGGATAGTCGACGAACCGGCCGGCAACCCGAACCTCGCGCTGAAATCGGCCGCCTTCAGAGTCCCGTCCTGCAGATCCTGAACCGCCTGCATCACCACGTCGCGGCCGTACTGCCTCTGCAGGCCCTTCACCACGCCATAAACCTCCGCCCGGTCGATCTTCCCCGCCAGCGCCGCCGCATCCAGCGAGTTCTGCATCTTAACGAACGACTCATACACCGGCTTCGGCACCCCGCGCGCCGGATCGAACGCCGCCTTCAGCGAGCGCCAGCCCGCGCGCACCTTGTTCAAAGCCGCCACATCCGGAAGCGTCACCGCCCCGCGCGTCGCCGCCTCCCGCGCCAATCGCGTGATGTCCGCGCCGGCTGGCACATCTTCCCCAATCCGCGCCTTGCTGTTGTTCACGGCACGCTGAACCGCGCCCATCTCGGCCTTTGACATCTTGCGCCCGGTGGGACTTCTGCCAGACTTCAGGATCATCTCGCCTTCCGCGATGCTGTTCCTGATTTCCTGTCTGCGCGCCGGGTCAGGCTCGACGACAATCTTCGCGGCGGGCTCTTGGCTCGCCGGCGGCGCCTGCGGGTAGCCCCTTACTTCGCCTTCCGCGGGCTCCGGTTCAAACTCGCTGGCAACTTGTTTCCAATACCGGTCTAGCTCGAATCGCCCAGGTTCAGGACCGCCATCAAACCTTGCCGCTCGGCGTATACGATCGTTATCCTTGACGCGCGTGAGTCCAATTTCTTTCGCCAGCGCATCCTGCATCTTGCGGATCGCCGGAGCGCCTTTGCCTTCCACGCTGACGTTCAGAAGGTCGCCATCAGCAGGAAGTTCGGCTCCGCGCGCTTCCAACGCACGTCGCAGGGGGTCGTACTGAGGTGATACCTTCATCGCCTCGATAGCGTTGAAGATGCGTTCTTTCCTACCTCGCTCAGCTACAGCATCCTCGTACTGCTTGAGGTTTGGAATCGGCTTTCCGTCATTGTCAGCCACCAACCTCTCCGCTTCGGACACGGCCGCCTCAATCTTCTCTGCCTGCCTTCCTGTCCAGACTTGATTCTCGATCTGGACACGGTACTGGCGGCCCAAGTCGGGTTGCGCGGCCACGGCTTCCACAATGCCACGGTCATCCATGCTTTCGCCCGCTTTTACGCGCGGCGTAACGGGGCTGGGTGCCTTGGTCGGGAACCACGCCTTTGCCGCCTTCTTGAACTCGTTGAGTACACCCCTGTCTCGTATCAGGGTAAATGTCCCGTCGCCGGGAACACGGATCGTCACCGTCGCGTTTGGCAGGGGTTTCGTGGTGTCTGGCGCAGGGGCTTCTTCGATAGCCTTGTCTAGTTCGGCCAGCAGGTACTTCTTCTGCTCTGGACCGGAGATACCTGGCTTGTCCTTGGATGGGACTGAAACGGTCGCGTCACCGTCAGGTGACGTCGTCACCTTCACCCGCGCATCAGCTGCTTCACCTTCCGGCCCTTCGACTCGCGCCGCTTCGGGTGCAGGCGCTCCGGCAGGGGCCGGTCCCCGGTCGCCCGGTCCCAATGGTCGTACTCCTTCTTCGATATTTCGCCCCGGCTCAACAGCACCAGGAACTTCCGCCGCTGCGCCTCGCTCTTGAACGGCATCGCTCAATCCTCCTGTTTCCAGACGTTGGACGGTTTCAACAGGTGCTTTTCCAGGCGTTGGAACAATCTTCTCGAACGCGGCGACGTCGGCGTCCGCCAGGGCGGCGCGCGCGCCGGGATCACCGCGGGCGGCGCGGGTCTTCAGGCTGAACACCACGTCGCTCATGGCCAGCGGCGTGATCGTGGCCGCCAGGTACTTCTTCCAGTCCGCGTCCCCGGCCCGCTCGGCCATGCGCTTTGCCTGCTCGACGGAGTCGCCGTAGGCCCCAATGGCAACCGAGACGCCGGTGTTCAGGGCAACGTCCACCAGCTTCGCCGTCAGGTCCGTGGGCATTCCGGAGGAGGCGATGGGCGTCCAGAGGTACGCGGCGGCGATGGCCGCGGCGGCGGCCTTGTCCTCGGCGTCGCCCTGCGCCCGCGCACCGGCGATCGCGCCGTAGACCAGGCCCTGCTTGAACGTGGCCTTGGCGCCCTCCAGCCACGGGCCGCCCGTGGCGGTGCCGGGGGTGGCGCCCACCTTCTGCATGATGGTCAGGTTCAGGGCCGTCACGACAGCGCCCTCGGCAACCTTCTGCGCCACCAGCGCCGGGATCCCGCCCTGCCGGGTCACTTCGCCCGCAATCTCGTCCCGAAGCTCCTCCATCTCGCCGATCTCGCCCAGGAACCCCTCCCGGACGTACTCGCCGGCCGCCCGGGCCTTGCCCAGGACCCTGCCGGCCAGCCCGCCTTCGCCCGGCGGGGCCATAATGGCGGCCTGCGTCCGCGTGCGCGCCTTCTCCGCCAGCCCCGGGAACACCTCCGAGGCCGCCTGCAGGACGCGGTTCTTGACGTTCCGGCCCACATTCTGCGGCGTTTCGCGGATCAGGCGCGCCGTATCGGCCAGCCCGACCAAGGATTGGGCCGCCCAGGAGCGCGTAGCCGCGCCCACGCCGCCAAAGGACCGCAGGACGTCCCCTGCAAAGGACTCCGCCTCCATCGGGTCAGGACGGGGCGCAGGCTTCACTTGGTCCAGCTTGGCCGTCAGCGCCGGATTGATGTCCAGCGTGAAGGCCCCGGGCGGGGGTGGCTCCTCCTTGGGCTTCCGGAACAGGTCCAGCGTGGCCCGCCAGGTATCGCGTACCGCCCCCGGCAGATTGCGGAGAATCCCCTCGGGGCGGTCGAGGCCGGGGTCGCCCATGGGGTCGTCAGCCGCGCCGGGATCACCCATCGGATCAACCGCAGAGGACGCGGAGGTCGCGGAGGCTTCCATGTTCGGGTCGCCCAGGAGCTGGACGCCGGCAGAGGCTTCCGTCCCCGGATCACCCAGCGGGTCGTCTTCGTAGAGCTTGGCCATCGGTCATTCCCACTTCACCGATCCGTCCGCCTCCCGCGTGTACCACTTCCCCTTCGCCTTCGAGTAGTACCTCTGCGGCTTCTCCGCGCCCTCTGTGGTGGAAGCCGTCGCCGCGCCGGGCTTCTCGCCCTCCGCCTTCTGGCTCGTGAACGCCCGCACCATCGCCTCCTGCTGCTCCGGCTTCATCGTCAGCCAGATCATCGGGTCGATGTCGAACTTGCTGGCCTTCTCCGGCCGGCCCATGTACGACTGCGAGCGGTCGCTCCACGTCCAGATCACGCCGTCCTCCGTGAAGGACTTCCGGCCGTCGAACGGGATCTTCTTCTCCTCCGGCATCTCCACGAGCTGGCCGCCGCCGCTGGAGGTCTTCACGAAGCCCCAGCCCGGCACGCCTTCCACCGGCGTCATCTGGCCCATCGGCACCTTGTCCCACTCCGCCGTAGCCTGCTCCCGGGTCATCCCCGCCCGCTGGGCGGCGACGGCCGTGCCGGACTTCACCGCTTCCGCCTGGGCCATCGTCGTGACCGGGGTCTCGAGGCCGGCGGCGGAGCTGAACGCCGCCGCGGCGGGGCCTTCGCGGCGCTCCGTCGTCGCGCGCATCCGGTTCTCCATGAACTCCTGCTGGATGTTGGGCGGCATGCCGGCCAGGTACGCCTCCTTCATCGTCGGGCCCAGCTCGGCCGGGTTGCCGGGGAGCTGGCGGAACCAGGCGTCGTACTCCGCCAGGCTCGAGAAGCCCGGGCGGGTGTTGCGGGCCTTGGCGAAGACGTTGTTCGTCCAGTAGTCCGCCTGCATCTTCATGAACTGCTTCGGCTGGTTGGCCGAGGTCTGGATGGGGTTCTCGTCATAAAACAGGGTTCCCGGTTCACGGTTCACGGTTTCCGGTTGCGGAGAACCCTGACCTCTGACCTCTGACCTCTGACCTCTTCCTCCGGCTGGCCCGAGGAGCTGCTCCGCCACGGAGCCGGGGATCTGGGCCGAGGCCATCGCCGGCTTCGCCGGAGGTGTCCCCATGAAGCCCTGGACCTGCTCGCCGCTCCATCTGGTGTCCGAAGGTTGGACGATTTCGTTCCCGATTGTCCGCACCTTGGAAACGCCGGGCTCGTTGACGCCCGTCATCACGCGGTTGGGCAGGTCGGGCGCCATGGCCACGATCGTCCCGGGGGCGACGCCGGAGGTGCCGGCGCCGCCGCCGAACCGGCGTAGCAGGCTCTCGTTGCGGCGCTCGGGGTCGGTGTAGTCGCGGAACGCCGCATCAGCCCCCGCGAGCGCCCCCACGATCTGTGGCGTGTCCGGGTAGTCCTCCATCATCGTCCTGGCATTGCGTCTCTTGAACAGGTTCATGGTTCACCTCATTGGTATTTCAAGCCTGATTCGTAGCGAATGGCAAAGTACGGTCCCATCGCCGCCCATCCTCCCCATCCACCAGGATCAACGACATCGGCACAACAGTCCGGCTCCGGCAGGTCCGTGCAATCGCCAACCGTCGAGAAGGACATCCACTCTTCATCGTCGTCCGCCGTCTGCGACTCCTTGTAGTGCGTGTAACACACATCATCCAACCACGAGTCATCGCACTGCTCGCCGCCACTTATGAGATCGTCGCAGTCATAGTCATCCTGGCTTGAACCAACGTACAGATCGACATACGGCGCGGTGTTCGTCGTGATGCGGGTGTACTGCAACCACGGAACAGCTTCCTCCGAGTCGATGTCCATGCCAACAGCGCCCGGAGACGTATCAATGTAGCCGTAGCAGAAACCGAATCTCGGCCTCGAGTTGGGGTACGCGGTTGCATCGCAATCCGGTTCGCAATCCTCCATCAACTGTTCGTACAGGTACGCGCACGTCACATCCTGCGTAGGCACCTCGCTGTACCGGCACCACGACGACCCGCCTTCATCCCACACGCCCGTCCGGGCTATCCAGTTCAGCGCCTGGATGCACTTCTTCAGGTTGTCCCATCCATTGGTGCTCTCGTTCAAGCGCCTCCACGGCGTTGACGAGAAGAAATTGGTTGGCGCTCCTACGTAGGCTACCAACGCCGTTGTCGTCCATGTCGGCAGAACGTACTGCGCCGGATTTGTGCAGCTGAGGCTGGCAAACCATGTCTCGTAGTGCCCGCTGCCATCGGCTTTGCTTTTGTCAAGGAAGTTGGAGCAGTAGGTATTCACCCACGCCTTGGCCGCCACGAGGTTCGCTCGCTCGAACCTCCACCACGAGACGGCTGGCACTGTGCTGGTCGCGATGCCACCCAGCACGCACCGCTCCACAATTCCCGAATGCACATCCATCGCCCAGTATTCCTTCGCCCGCTGTCCCGTGTTGGTGTTCACGAGGTAGCGCGGCGACATATTGGTGGCGGGCCAGATGTCGGCCGTCCAGCCAAACGCGCCACGCGCCAGCGCCGCACATAACACCAGTATACTAAGCGCGCGTTTCATGTATGTCGTCCCACCGAATGGTGGCCCCGTTGACCCGGATGCGGTAGACCTCGGATTCGTCGTCGGAGGTGATCTCGCTGTCGGACACTACACAAGCGGTGATGCCGTCAAAGTACACGCGCAGCCACAGATCGTCAGCAGCCTTCTGCTCGTCGGTCCACGTGGGCGTCATGTCGTTTGCGCCAACCCACACCGTTTCCGTGCGCTCCATGAAGTCGCTACCGCCACCGGTCATCCACTGCGCGCTGAGGGTGCCGCCTTCGTCGTAGAGGGTGGCGACGCAGTTCTCGAGGGTCTCGGCGTAGACGTTGCTGCCGGCCCAACCGAAGACGAGGGGCTTCAGCTCGGTCGGCCAGCACTCCTCGAACCGGGCCTTGAAGTCGAGCTGGCCCACGAACTCCGGTCGGAGGGCGTTGACCAGGCCGCTGAACTGCTCGGCATCCATGCCGGCGGCGGCGGCGCGGGCCTCGAGCTGGGCTTCCTCCCGCTCCCAGCTCATCCGCATCTTCGGCCCGCTCGGGTTCTTCCGCGTGTCCGCTGGCGGAACGTACTTGTCCGGGTCCGTGTACCGCGTGTGCATGCTCGATGGATCGCCCATCCGCGTGTACTTGCCACCCTGCGGGGCCCCCTCCACGTCCATCGAGGGCTTGTGGCTGACGGGGTGCCGCTCGCGGTTGAACTCGGAAACCGGCGTGCCGCGGCTGGTCATGTCCTCGCGCGAGGGTTTGTCGTCGATCCTCGTCGAGAGCTTCTCGAAGGCGGTGGCCTGTCGCCGGCCGTCGTCGGCGTAGCGGCTGGGCTTGGCGCGGAAAGCCCCTTCCTCCTCCTGCCGGCGGCGTTCCTCGTCCTCCCGCCGGCGACGCTCGTCGCGGGCGCGCTTCTCCAGCTCGTCCTCGTTGGTGGCTTCAGGCGGCGGCATGGCGGGCTCCGGCGAGGACCTTCTGGAACGTGGCTTCCCAATGCTTGGAAACGATGGTGTTGTCGTACTTCCGCAGGACCTCCAGCTTGGCCCCGCGGGCGACGGACGAGCGCAGGTGCCGGCTGGTGAC
>CAZIPI010000038.1:0-12869 GCA_964541235.1 uncultured bacterium
AAGGAACAGCATATTGTATAATAGATACTCACCGTTCATTGCGATAAGGTGAGCGTATGGAATGCAGAAGAGTTGCAACGTTGCTGCAGCCCTGGGAACTGGACTTCGGTGAGCTTGAGAGCCTTGACTTCCTGGCGCGAGGTTCCGGGATGATCGGTATTGGCGAGGGAGCCCACTTCACTTCAGAGTTTTCCATGGCCAGGGCAAGCCTGATCCGTTACTTCGTGGAAAAGCATGGTTTCAACTCAATCGGCCTCGAATGCGGGGCGATCCAGGGCGAGGGGCTTTCAGTCTGGCTCAGTACCGCCGATGATGCTCACGATCTGAAGAGCGTCCTGAACCCGTTGACCTTCGCTCTGTATGGGTCGGTTCTGGCCCACAACAACCACATCCAGAAGACACCCCTTTCGTTTTCGGGTGAACTGACCGCCGTTCCCATGGGGCAGCATCTTGCGCATCGAGAAGACTACCGTGCCATCGGGCTGACCCATCTCGGGCTTTCCGTTCCCGAGATGCAGTATCCATCCCCACGGAGTCCACTCGGCTTCTCGGTCGAGCCGGTGTCGGCCGACGTGATCCAGAAGGACAGCGTGGAAAAGCTTTTCTTGGATGCAGGAGCCGTGACCGCCCCATGTGTGCTGCTTGCTGACGAAGTGATCGGCGCAAAGCGAATGCGCTCTCAGAGCGCTTCGGTCCAAACGAACATCAACGAGGCCTTTGATGCCATCGTTTGCGTTCCTGGCGCCGCACCGGCGGGTCCGGCGTAACTTATGCGGCTGCAAAGGAATGACCGGGACATTGTCCTTGGCGGACAAGCGCACAGCGATCGGAGGAGTGACCCCATGAAAGAAGGAACCAGGCTCGCCAATCTTGTACAGCCCCCGCTGAAAACCACAATGATGGGGGTGTTGAAAGGTGCAGCGGACTACCACGGTCTGGGTTTGAGTGAGCCGATGGTCTTCGGCCTGTCCGGACATGCGTTCCTTATCAACATTCACACCCGGATATGCCCAAGCGGTCCGTACTGCTGGAAACGACAGGACTCGGAGCCCTTGATAATGAACATGGGTCTGAAGATGACCGATCTCGGCTTTTACTGCACCGGAGAGGGAAGTGCAGGCCGGAAGGCCCTGGAGTACAAGTTGCGCGAAGCTGTTCGGAAGGGGATTCCCTGTGCGCTGGTCAACCATGAATACCAGCTCATACACGGCTATGACGGCACCGGGTTCTTCACCTTCCAGCCATGGGCGCCGGAAATGGACTTTCCTCCCTCACATCTTTCGTTCGGCACATGGCAGGAGTTCGGCCTGGACTTTCATGCCAGCTTCTACACCATAGAGAGGATTGAGCCGGCTGACCGCCGGCACTCCATTGTCGTCAGCCTGGACCACGCCGTCCACATGTTCAGGAACCCTGCCTTGCACAGCTCGAAGGATTATGCGGCCGGGTCTCTGGCGTATGACAACTGGATCGCCGCTGTTCCCGAAGCTGGTTCCAGCCATGGCAACTGGTGGAACGCCACTGTCTGGAGCGAGTGTCGGCGGATGGCAGCGCTGTTCTTCCACGAGGTTGGGACCGCAAACGCAAGGCTGGCTGGCCTCTGCTCCCAACTGGAAGTAGCCTACCTGAAGATCGCGGAGAATCTCGATGAAGCCAGCGACAAAACCATGGATCCCGGGAGGAAGACCCGCCTTCTGGAGGATACAAGGCAGTTGGAGCTGGCCGCCATCGAAAGGGCAGCTGAACTTGCAGAGAAACTGAGGACCTGAAAGACTCCGGAATCTGGCCTATGGGCCTTCCAATGCAGTTCCGGGATGAGTGGCAGACAGTGAGGAGAGCATGATGGAGTATGAGGGTCGGCTGGCAGGAAAGGTGGCCCTGGTTGCAGGAGCTACTCGCGGTGCAGGCCGGGGCATCGCATGCATGCTGGGAGCAGCGGGTGCAACCGTTTACTGCACAGGACGCAGCGTCCGTGGGAACCCGTCTCCGGTGAACAGGCATGAGACCGTTGAGGAAACCGCTGAAATGGTCACTGCACGGGGGGGGGAAAGGGATATGGGTCCAGGTGGACCATACCGACAGGGCGCAGGTCGAGGGGCTGTTCGAGCGGGTTGCCAGGGAACAGGATGGCCGACTGGACATCCTGGTGAACGACATGACGGGAGAGGCGTACATGGAGTTCAAGCCGTTCCCGGCCCATCCTCTGGATAAGGGCCTGAAACTTCTCGAGAACGGCTCTCTTTCCCACATTGTCACCAGCTTTTTCGGAGTCCCTCTCATGATCCGCAACAGAGGAGGCCTGATAGTCGAAATCACCGATGGCACCGGTGATGAACTCAGGAGTTTCAACTTCTACTACGATCTCGAGAAGGTGTTGAACATCCGTCTGGCAAGGTCCCTTGCCCATCAGCTCAGAGAGCACCGGATAGCCGTGGTTTCGCTTACCCCTGGAATGCTCCGTTCTGAAGCGATGCTGGACCACTTCGGCGTCACTGAGGACAACTGGCGTGAAGCCATCAAGCATCAGGGAGACCTGGCCTATTCCGAGTCTCCCTTCTACATCGGCAAGGCTGTCACTGCCCTGGCTTGTGACAGGAAGATCATGAGCAGGACGGGACAAGCCCTTGTTTCAGGAAGGCTCGCGCGGGAGTATGGTTTTACGGACATCGATGGGAGTCAACCGGTCTGGTGTTATTAGGCGAAGCTGGCTCGTACGGAGGCCGTTGCTCCGATCATCAGGATGTCCCCGATGAAGGTTCCTGAATCTTTCGGCAGGCACAGGACCTCATGACCGGATTTCATGCCGGGTGTTGCCGTACCCTGTTTTTGGTTCCGCCGTGCAAGATCCTGCGGGGACACGAACAGATGCTCGAAAAGAGAGTTGGGAAGCATGGAGTTCATTCAGTTGGCCCTGCTGACACGGCTTGGTTTGGGCCCTGAAGTAGGTGCCATGATCCCCGTGGGAGAAACCGCCGATTCCTGGAGGACAAGTTTTCATCCGGGCCTTGCGGCCAGATACGAACTCCCGCTCTTCGATGTTGATGCGGGATTCGGTTTTTCGGAGCTTGCCATGCCTCCCGATTCCTCACACCTCTTCGATTACCAGCTCTACGCGGTGTCCGCCGGGGTTTCCAGGGACTACAGGGGCTTGAGATTCGGGTTCGGTGCGGTTTTCCACAGTATTGACGGTCATCTGCTGGTTGATGAACAGCTTGCTCCTGGCAGGAACGGCACCGAGTCCGGCGGATATGCCGGAATAGGGAGGGAGTTCAGGCTTTCCGCGGGGGTTCTGGGCTTCTCCGTCCGTATCGGCGTCTTCGACCCGGGCGTACAGTGGTTGACCGCCTCCTGCACATATCTGCTGGATATGTTTCACTGACCCGTACCCATGGGCCCCGGCGGCGGGTACCGGAGACTGTTTTTCGACACGCCGTTTCCGGTTCTTCGATTTCCGTGCTTCTTTCCTAAGTTTCCTCGTTTCATACACTACTTCACGACTGCATTCGACTCGATCATAGGCTTCACTGGTCGTTCTATTTGTATGGGGTCAATCCAACCGTAATCAGTTGACGTCTATCTGCATCATTGCTATCCTCTCATGACCTTTGCCAACGTAGGCCTGATGACGGGGAAGGAGATGGAATGCTTGATAAGGCGGGTTTTGTCGCGTTCTTTCAAGAAGCGACAGGACGTGTTCCATATCCATGGCAGGTAAAACTGGCCGCTGGAGATGATCTTTCTGGCTTGGTCAGGGTGCCGACAGGTCTGGGAAAAACAGCCGCGATAGTCCTTGCCTGGTTGTGGCACCGAAAGATGATTCCCAGCAACACCCCAAGAAGGCTTATCTACTGCCTTCCCATGAGAGCATTAGTAGAGCAGACTGCAAGATCGATCATGGGATGGGTGCGTAGTTTGGGTCTTCAAATCGACGTGCATGTGCTTCTAGGGGGTAATGTAGACAGAGGTTGGGACGAGTATCCTGAGAAGGAAGCCATTCTTGTTGGTACCCAGGACATGCTCCTCTCAAGGGCACTGAACCGAGGTTACGCCGAAAGCCGATTTAGGTGGCCCATTCAGTTCGGCCTTCTCAACACAGACAGTTTCTGGGTGCTGGACGAAGTTCAGCTAATGGGTGCGGGACTTCAAACTTCACTTCAACTTCAGGCGTTCAGAGAGAAGCTGGGAACCAGTCTTCCCTCTAGATCACTCTGGATGAGCGCTACATTGGATTCATCCTGGATGAAGACAGTGGACTTCACACCCGAGAAGTGCTCTCTTCTTGAACTGGGAGAGGATGACAAAGCGAATGAAGCGCTCAGAAAAAGGCTGTTTGCTGAAAAGCTTCTTGTAAAATCTGAACAGCCCCAATCGAAAGACGGATCATACGAGGCCGATCGTCTTCTTCAGCTATCTGAAGGAAGGGGACTTACGCTCGGTGTGTTCAACACGGTAGCCCGTGCCCGTTTAGTCTATGAAGCGCTTCGGAAGAGAAAGCAAGCAAAGGAGTTGCTGCTGCTTCACAGTCGATTCAGAAAGCCAGACAGGGAGGCAGTCCTCACACATGTGCTGGAACAACCTCCTGAGATTGGCAGGATTCTCATAGCGACGCAAGTCATCGAAGCTGGGATGGATGTAAGCGCCAAAGCCATGCTAACGGACTGTGCGCCGTGGAGTTCCATGGTCCAGAGATTCGGCAGAGTAAACAGGTACGGGGAGTTCCACGAGAGCGCTATCGAATGGATACCTCCAAACAGAGAGAAGAAGGGCTATTCAACACCTTATCAAACGGAGGAGATTGAAGATTCTTCTGCCCTTATGGATTCCTTGGATTCCGCTCAGCCCTATTCTCTACCGCCGGTGACCGGTAGTGTCGAACCTCAGCATGTCCTCAGAAAACGAGACCTTGTTGACCTGTTCGATACGACCCCTGACCTTGCGGGGCAGGATTTGGACATCTCGAGATTCATACGAAAGTGCGATGACCGGAGTGTTTTCGTATTCTGGCGAGAAGTCACGGAAGAGAATCTTCAGAAACAGATGATGCCTGCTCCAGAGGAACTGTGTCCGGCACCACTTGTTGATATGGAGAACTGGAGAAGGAAGGAAGAAAGAACTAGGAGTTGGGCGTGGGATCATCTGGAGGGTCGATGGGTTCCGTGCAGAAGGATGTATCCGGGAATGAGTCTGATGCTAGACCTTTCGGTGGGACTTTACTCTGTTGAAACGGGTTGGACCCCGGGCTCCAGGAAGCGCGTAACCCCTGTCATGGTTCCGGGAGCGCCTACTGAAGCGGTTTCTTCAGACGGAGCTTCTGAATATGGAAGAATGACCATTGCTGAGCATACCGACATGATGGTTCTGGAGTTTCTCGAGATCGTTAACTCGGTGGGTATTGAAGCAACCGTGGATCTGCTGAATGCGGCCAGATGGCACGATGCAGGAAAAGCTCACGAAGCGTTCCAGCAACGTTTTCAGCCTGACGGTGTTGTAAGGACATCAGATCTAGGTAAAGGAAAATTCGTGTGTCCTGAGAAGCTTCTCATACGTCGAATGCTCAGACATGAACTGGCATCGGCACTGGCACTGATCGCCCACGGCGGAAGCGATCTCAGCGCATATTTGGCCATTGCACATCATGGGAAGATCAGGTTGTCCATCCGCAGTCTTCCCGGTGAGATCGCCCCCGATTTGGAAGCAGACGGCACGATACCCAGGTATGCCAGAGGAGTCCACGAGGGAGACAGGCTCCCTGGGATTTCCCTTGGTGGGGGAGTGATGATGAACGAGACAACGCTGGATCTCGCGATGATTGAGATAGGAGGCGCCGGCAGGACTACAAGTTGGGTTGCCAGGTGTTCGGGTCTGCTTCACGAATACGGGCCGTTTCGCTTGGCGTTCCAGGAGGCTCTGATACGCGTTGCCGATATCCGTTCAAGCAGAAAAGGAGGGGGAGATGCCTCCTGAGATTGATCTGTACGGGTGTAGAAGCAAGCCCCTTTCGGGTTGCCTGAAGAGCATCGGCGTTTTCCGGATAGTGGCAACCCAGGCTGACCCGGCTGCCGCAGGGTTTTGGCGTGACGGGCACTTCGTTCTCGACTCATCACTGGATATAGAAGGCCTACTGGACTTCCTGTGTAATCGGTACAGACCTACACCAGTGATTAATCCATGGAACGGAGGCTCCGGGTTTTGGCCAAATGATAATAAAGTAGGTATGAACAGGATTCTCGATTGCGATGATACCCGTTTTGCTCCATATGCGGAAGCCATCCGTACAGTCCGGGCGTTGCCGTTTTTCGAGTGTGGACTGAATTCGGTGAAGGACCTGTTGTCTGCCGCGAGAAGAGAAGACTTTTCTGGCAAAAGCAACACCGAACTCGTGCGATTGGCCGACGAGATTGAGAGAATCGCCTCGAAGCTGCCGATCCCCATCTCCAATATTACAGAACAGGCCATCGAGGATTTCTCGGAATCATTTTCTGCTGATCACATCAAAGTGATTTCCAGTTTAAAGAAGGAGTTCAGTAAGCTCAGAAACAAGTTGTTAGAAGCCTATAGAAGTGCGAATAAGGATGCATTTCTTCTTGCATGCAGAGCATCTTTGCCAGAGGAGGCTCTCCCATGGCTGGACGCCGCAATAGCAATAACGGGAGATGGAACTCCGGTCTACAACCCTGTTCTCGGAAGTGGCGGTAATGATGGAAGAAATGACTTCAGCAAGAATTTCATGGAGGCTGTGACCGACCTACTTCTAGAAGCCACGGAAGATAGCAGAACTCTTCTTTGTGGGAGTCTCCTCCAAACCAGTGTTACCGGCTTCACTCAGGGGAATATTGGTCACTTCGATCCGGGACGGGCAGGGGGATACAATCAGGGTCAGGGTCCGGGGACAGACTCTGGCTTGAGACCCAGTGCTTGGGACTTCGTGCTGACACTGGAAGGGGCGACGCTTCTGGCTTCCTCGATATCAAAGAGAAGCGCAACCGGTACACGGGGAAATGCTACACTTCCCTTTACCGTTGCACTAAGCGCTCATGGTTTCACCAGTGCACAATCATCTGAGAAGGGTAAGTCCGAGCTTTGGTTCCCGATTTGGGAAAATCCTGCCACCCTTGACGAGATAGCATACCTTTTCGCCGAAGGTAGGGGGAATTTGGGTAGGCGGACAGCGAAAAACGGTCTTGAGTTCTGTCGGGCGGTTGGGTTGTTGGGGGTTGAGAGAGGAATCGTCAGTTTTGTGCGCTACGCATTCATTCAGGAGAGAAGAGGGAAAAGCAGCGTTGCTATGCCGGTTGGAGAACATGGTGTAAGGTTCGTTCCTGAGCTTGCGCTTCTTGGTGAGTTCGACACCATAAGGAATAGCTGGAGAACCGCTGTATCCGGTATAAGAAGCCTAAAAGGAAGATTGGAGGATGTTGATAAGGAACTGTTCTCCTGTGTCTCATCACCGTCTGCGGACTCTTTCACCAGAGTGATCAGAGCCTTTGGAAGGATGAATCTCGCACTCTCAAAGATTAACAAACAGGCTAAAGAGTTTCCTAGGTTCAGGAATCCGCTTTCGCCAGACTGGCTGAAAGCTTGCAGACAGAGTCCCGAACTGAGAATGGCTGCCGCGATTTCGACAATCTACGGTAAGAGCGACACTGTGCGGAGAAACTTGTTATGCGTGAAGGCAGGGGAATGGGACAGCCGAGCTTCGGATTGGCGGGGACCAGACCTCATCTCAAGGATGTGCTCCGTGCTTGGCCGAAGGTTGGTTGATGCAGAAGCTCAGCGGGAGGATACATTGCCTTTTCAATCTAGACTGTACGCTTATCCTGAAGACGCGGCGCTTCTGATCCACGGAGGCCTGAACTGTGATCTGATGGAAGAACTACTTTTCGGGTTCTGTTTCGTGGACTGGAAGAGACTGTCTGAAGACCTTTTCCAAGGCGAAGAAAGGCCCCGGATCCCGATACCAAGATCATATGCATTGTTGAAGCTATGCTTTACGCCGCGTCTGTTCCAGATAACAGCGTGCAATCCAAGAGAGCTTTCCAACCTTCTTGCTGCTGGAAGAACGCGTGATGCACTCAGACGTGCCCATAAGGGACTCAGTGTGAGGGGTTGGACCCCGTTTGATATTGATTTCACCAGCAGTGAGAGCGGGAAGCAAATTCTAGCGGCGCTTCTAGTTCCGGTGAGATCGACGGGGGATTTGAAAAGAATGGTGATCAAGGAGACAAGGAATCTGGAGGTGGTATGATGTTCGAGAGACTCGAATCGGTTCCAAGGCTGCTCATGGAAGCCGATCTCAGCCCCGTTCAGGGCAGTAGATTTCAACCTACCGGGTTCGCTGACCTGGGAGCTGCTACTTATCAGCTCCCAGACGGCACGACCAAACTTCTCGTCGAATCGGTTCAATCCATGGCTAACAGGCTGGAGAAATCCATAGTAACCGAGGATGGAGAAGTTATTCCCGAACTCAACGGGCTTTCATACATCAGGGTAATTCTCGAGGGAGACACCCACGCAAAGACTACTTCACTTATCGAAGCCCATCGGATCAACTCTCCTTACATTCTTCTGGAGGAGTTCGAGAGGAAATTCGTGAAGGAAGCCGAGTACAGCAGGGGAACCCTTGTGGATTGGAGGAAGGTGGCCAGAGTACTCTTCAAGTATGACATAAACACGCTCATCCACGGAGTCTTCATGGCCAATGTCGAGGATGGTCGAATCAAGATTGCCCGGTCACTATCATCTTTTATCGAGGCTACAGGAGTTAATGAAGTGGTCTCGGGAGGGGTTAAGAACAACCTCTTAGATCCTCAGGGTCTCCTTCGTACCGCTGCGAAAGCCAAGGATGTGTACGGCAATGTTCCTTACTCCAGGGTAGAGTACTCAGCCTCGGCTATTACGGCCTTCTTCAATCTGGACCTTCAGCAGATCAGAGCCTACAGTCTTGGGGGGAAGGCCGAGAATCTTCTAATTGCCCTTGCTCTTCTGAAGGTAAGAAGGTTTCTCAACTACGGATTGAGATTGAGGACAGCTTGCGATTTCAAGCTCGATGGGGTACGGATGACCGGCCCTGCAGGTTTCGCTCTGCCTTCAGAGGAAGAACTGCTCGTGGCGGTATCCGCAGGAATCTCTGATTGCAGGCATTTGTTCGCCGACCCCCCCATCACGGAGATGACAACCCCGCTGAAACTCACCAGGAAAGAGCAGTAAGGCGGTGAGGCATGGTTGTCATTGAACTCCGCTTTCCAGCGGGAAGGTTTCATGCGACTCCTTACGGGAGGAACGTAAACGAAGGTATTCCTGAATGGCCACCGAGCCCCTATCGGTTGGCCAGGGCCCTGGTGGATGCTTGTTTCAGAATGGCCCCGGAGATGCAGGGACAACGGCTGGAGAAGGCTCTCGAAATCATAGCCACCAAGGTCTGTTACGTACTTCCAAAGGCAACCAGCGGTCACATAAGGTATTATCAGAGCGAGAACCTTCTCGATCGCCTGAAAAGACAGAAAATCTTCGACCCCTTCATTGCGGTGAGTCGCAACGACAGTGTTCTCATGCTCTTCGACTGCGATCCTGACAGAGAGACCCTCTTCGACCTGAAGCATCTACTCGGTTACCTAAACTACCTGGGAAGAAGCGAATCTTGGGTCTCAGCCCGCCTCGCCCATGCCAGCATGGAAGATGTGAATTGCTCAGAAGTTCCGGAAGATGATTGCATCAGTACGGACACGGCATGCCTAAAACCCAAGCTAGAGTACAATGCCATGAGAAACACCCTCCAGCAACGCGGAGTAAGGTCTCTAGACGGTCTGGGGTGGATTGAGTCCCTTTGTATGGGAACCAGTGAACTAAAAGACGAAGGCTGGAACCAGCCCCCGGCGATGTCTTTGGTTACCATGCACATGCCCAGGAACATACTGGACTCTTTTGCTGCTGCTCCCGAAGTGCCTGTACCATCGGGTTTCAAGTCGGCTAGGTACTCCATCGACGGGAAGGTACGTCCACTGGTTACGGACACACTTGTGATTGCTGAGCGAGTTAGAAGGAAGCTCATGGGCATTCACAGGAATGTGATGGATGGTGACCCCGCAATGATTTCCGTGAACTTCAGCGGAAAGAACCCAGACTCGTCCATGGTCACCGGACACTGCCATTGTTTCTATCTTCCTCTGGACATGGACCGAGACGGCAGGCTGGATACACTGATGATCGTCAGTAACACGCCTTTCACGTTGGATGAAACCGAAGCCTTGAACAGGCTCAATTCTATCTGGCAGGAGAAAGGCAGAGGCGATCTTCATCTGATTTTGACTGGTCTTTCAAAGGAGAGGTCATCGTTGAAAAGCCGTGTTTGGGAGAGCGCCACACCCTTCGTGACATCCAGACACTACCGGAAAGGCAGGGGCAACTTCGACGATTGGCTTTGCGGGGAACTGCTTATAGAACTGGAGTTCCATGGGCTTCCCAAACCTGAGAGAGTTGAACACCTCCAAGCATGCAATCGTTCCTCTCACCCTTTCAACTGGATCGAGTTCGTGAGAAGCCGGAAGAACAACACACCGATACAGGGACACGGGTTCAGAATCAGCTTCTCTGGGGAAGTCGAAGGTCCTTTGGCGCTGGGCAGTCTATGCCATTTCGGACTTGGTGCATTTCTTCCTGAGAAGTTGTAGCCGGTCGGTAAAGCATGGAAGAAGCGCCGCTCATTCCCGTGAGAATGCTGGTCCAGTACGCTTACTGCAGACGTTTGTTCTTCCTCGAGTGGGTAGATGGCGAGTTCAGACACAACCGCTATACCATTGAAGGAGCGCATTCACACCGTTCAGTAGCTTCTTCCCACGAGAAAAACCTACTGGAGGATGAGACAGAGAAAACCATTAGCGTCGAACTCTCCAGCGAAGAAGAGGGTATCACCGGGAAAGTGGACTACATTGAATACTACGGAGGTTTGAGGTTTCCGGTCGAAGTAAAACGAGGAAGCCTTCCAAAGGAGGGCCCATGGCAGGACCACAAGATACAGATCACTGCTTATGCGATGCTGCTTAGGGAGTGCGGGTGCTCGGTGGATCATGGGATTCTCTATTACGCAGGTTCAAGAAAACGTGTATGCATCCAGATTACCGATAACTTGGTTCAAAAGGTAAGGAACCTCGTTGCTGAGGCTCAAAAGACAGCAGTGCAGGGTGTTCCCCCAGCTCCTTTGAAAGATAGCCGGAAATGCGAGAAGTGCTCTTTGGCAAACATCTGCCTTCCCGATGAGTACTGGTCGGAAAAGGACTGCGTTGCTGCCAAGCGAAGGGTGATCCCCGCCCGGGACGACGGAATACCTTTGTACGTTCAGGACCAAGGCGCAAGGATCAGCAGAATGGATGAGAGGCTGATAGTTTGCCTGGGTTTGCGAAAGACCGCGGAAGTGCTTCTCCACGAGACGTCGCAAGTTTGCGTTATGGGCAACGTTCAAATCTCAACTCAAGCAATACATGCCTGCATGGCTGCCCAGATACCGATTATGTATTTCTCTTCCGGGGGATATTTTAAAGGTATGACCAATCCTCTTTCAACCAGGTCTTCAAGAGTGAGAATCCAACAGACAACCGCTCTGGAAAACGCAGCAACCAAAGGGATGATATCCTCAGCTATCGTGAAGGCCAAGATCAAGAACCAAAGGACATTCCTGAAAAGAAACGCCAAAGACCTCGATTCGCGTGTTGTTAGGGACATGGCGGCTTTAGCAAGAAGAGTCGAAAAAGAACAAGACCCAGAGAAACTCCTCGGGCTTGAAGGAGCTGCAGCAGCACTGTACTTCTCGAACTTCAAGAAGATGATCAAGTCAGATTATAGAATTCCATTTTACTTCATGACGAGAAACCGCAGACCCCCAAAGGATCCTGTAAACGCCATGCTGTCGTATGCATATGGAATTCTTGCAAAGGATTGCACAGTAGTGCTGCAAGCCGTCGGTTTTGAACCCACACTTGGTTTCTATCACTCTCTACGGCCAGGCAAGCCGGCTCTGTCTCTGGATTTAATGGAGGTGTTTCGACCCATAGTTGCAGATAGTGCCGTGATCTACACCATCAACAACGGAATGGTAACGCTCAAAGACTTTCACCAAGGTAAGTTCTCAGTCGCCATGAAGCCCGAATCAAGAATAGCTTTGATCAAGGCCTACGAGAGAAGAATGGAACAACTCGTAACTCATCCAGTGTACGATTACAGAGTCAGCTACAGAAGGATTATTGAGATAGAGGCTAGAAGCTTGGCAAGATTCATCGGGGGAGAGACCGACAAGATGGTCTTCTTTACAACGAGATGAGAGGCATCTTCATAGTGGCATACGATGTTGCCGATGCCAAGAGACTGAAACTCATTTTCAAGAAGATGAAAAACTGGGGAGACCATGCTCAATTCTCCATATTTGTGTGTCACCTGAACGAGACAGAGCTTGCCAAGCTAAAGATGGAACTTCACGCCATCATCAATTGCCATGAGGATCAGGTCATGGTAATCCATCTTGGCCCAGAGGAAGGAAAAGCGAAGGAAGCGATCATAACCATTGGGCGTCCCATGGTGACAACCTCTAGAAGCGCAAGAGTCATCTGAGGATGTTGTATATTCTTCATTGACCTCCATAAGGGTTTGCGCGGTACGGAATGTATTTGACCTTGGTTTCGAGAGGCTCAGTAACCAGAGGATGTACTGGGAGTGCTCGTACTATGTGTTTCACAATGATATGGGAACATTCAACTCTACTCTGCACTGTCACTGAGCCTGGTTTTGTCAGAACCTCTCGAAATTCTTTGGTTTCTTTATGTGCCACATGCCCTCAGGAGGGGGCCGTATCCGGGGTTTTCGGACCCCGGCTCCATTGAAGC
>CAZIPI010000039.1:0-12818 GCA_964541235.1 uncultured bacterium
TTGGTAGCGGGGGCAGGATTCGAACCTGCGACCTTTGGGTTATGAGCCCAACGAGCTACCGAGCTGCTCCACCCCGCGACTGCCGGGCTATTATACGATGATTCAGCGGCTTGTCAATCTTAGAAACGGTAGTGCAGTGAGATCCTGTGGGCGTCTCCCAGGTCGGCCGTGGGTTTCCAGGCGTAGTCGGCGCCCAGGCTGCCCCTGTTGAACCCCATGCCGAAGGAGAAGGCGTCGAGGATGGTGCCTCCGGCCTCGTCCGCGGTCTCCAGCGCGTTGAGGCTTGCCCCTGTCCTCAGTGCGAACATCTCCATGGGAGAGTATTCGAGCCCTATGGCGGCGTTGAACTTGCCGCTCATGGGCGCGATGGCGTCGGCGGCTATGAGAAGCTTCTCTCCCATGAGAAGCTGGCTGAGGCCAACGGCGAGTTCGGTGGGCATCGGGTCGTTCTCCTGGTAGAAGGCCTTGGTCTGGACACCGGCGTTCCTTACCGCCACTCCCGCGGTGAGCCCCTGGGGACCCGGCTGCCACATTGCGCCCAGGTCAAGTGCCACTGCATGGGCGTTGTAGGTGTCTATCTCGCTGTAGATCAGCTTGCCGGTGGCCCCCACCCTGAACCTTTCGGAGATGGGCCGTGACCAGGAACCGGATACCGCCATGCTGTGGCTGGTGAACTCCTCGCCGGTGCCTGTGGGATCCTCCATGGTGGTGCGCAGGAATGTTCCCCCGTAGAAGTAGTTGATGGCGGCTCCTATTGCGTCCTCGCTCCTGTGGTTGGTCCATCCCAGGAAGCCGGCGTGCATGTCCATCATGTAGCTGGTGTATGTGGTTACGAGTGACTTCCCCGAGGTGGTGGAGAGGGCGGCGGGGTTGTAGTGAAGGCTCATGGGGTCGCCCTGTACAGCAGTGAATGCGCCGCTCATGGCCACGGCCCTGGCGCCGGCCGGGATCCTGAGAAACGCGAAGCCCGAAGTCTGTGCCGCCGTCGCAGCCGAAGCCGCAGCGAGCAGGACGGAAATGAACAGAATGCGCTTCATCGAATGCTCCCTGTGGATGTTTTCATACCACTGTAAAATACCCTACATGCCGCCCGGGTCAACCGGTTTCACCACCGCGTAAACGAAAACGCTCTCAGCCAAGGCGCCGTGGGTCATGTCGGTCACCGTGAGCCTCATGTGGCTCACCAGACCCGCCGAGTCGGCACTCAGGGGTATCAGCGGCAGGTCATCGGTGTGCGCATGGTGTAATAGCTCCTCGCCTCCCAGCAGTTCCATGCTTATCACAAGAGCGTTCGTTCCCCCCATGGCGCCGAAGATGGCCGGGCCGGTGGCCTGAAGCGTGACCGGGATGGTGTGGGTCTCTCCCAGGGAAAGGTACGCTGAATGGTACTGGAACACGGTGTACCCCCTGTTGCCCAGGACCTGAAGCCAGGCCTTGCCCTCGCCGCCGAGGGTCTGGAAGCCCGACGACAGCAGAAGCAACGAGCAGAAAAGGGCATGCATGTCAGTCCTTCAGGCCGGAGCCGGCATAGCTGGAGACCAGCTGTCTCTGGAACACCAGGTAAAGGATCAGAAGGGGCAGGGTGCAGAAGGTGCTGGCCGCCATGAGAAGCCTGTAGTTCCCCGACATCTCCTGGCTGAAGTAGGAGAGCCCCACCTGGATCACCCTGAGCTTCTCCGAATGGGTCATCACAAGCGGCCACATGAAGCTGTTCCAGGAACTTATGGTGTTGAACAGCACCACTGTGGCCAGAACTGGGCGGGACAGGGGGAGCACGACCCTCCAGAGGTATCCCAGGCGGCTGCAGCCATCCAGCACCGCAGCCTCGTAGAGGGAGCGGGGTATGGTCTTGAAATGCTGCCTGAGAAGGAAGATGCTGAAGACGTTGGCCACCCATGGCACTATGAGCGCCCAGTAGGTGTCCACCCAGCCCATCCTCGCCAGCAGGACGTAGGAGGGCGCCATGTAAACCGGCTGGGGCACCATCATTGTGCTGAGGAAGAGCATGAAGAGGACCCCCCTGCCGGGGAACTCCATCATTGCGAACGCGTAGGCCGCCAGCGAACCGGTGACCAGCACCCCGAGCACGGTCAGCCCGGTAATCGCAATGGTGTTCAGGAAGAACAGCCCGAAGGGGACCCTGTTCCACGCCTCGGAGAAGTTGGCGAAGCCGCCGTCGGAAAGTGCCGTCACCAGCATCCAGAGGAAGGGCATCATCATCACCACCGCACCCAGGGAGAGGGCGGCGTGCCTCAGGAGTTTCACGAGTAGTGCACCTTCCTCTCTCCGAACCTTCTCTGCAGCATGGTGAGCAGCATAAGAAGAACGAACAGGAAGACGCTGATGGCGCTGGCGTAACCTATGTCGAACCTGTCGAACGCCTTCTGGTAAAGGTAGAAGACTATGACGTTGGTTGTGCCCAGCGGTCCCCCGCCCGGAGGAGGCGTCATCACATACACCAGCGCGAAGGTCTGGAACGACGTGATGGTGCTCATGATGAGAACGTAGAACGTGGTGGGCGATAGCAGTGGCCAGGTGATGTGGCGGAAGGTGGCCCACCTACCCGCGCCGTCGAGCCTGGCGGCCTCGTAGCAGCTCTTCGGGATGTTCTCGAGCCCGGCCAGGAAGAGCACCGTGTTGTAGCCGATGCTCTTCCATACACCCACTATCATTATGGCCACAAGGGCCAGGCTCGGGCCTGCAAGGAAACCTGTTGGCGTTACGCCAAGCGGCGCCAGGAGCATCTCGAAGACGCCCCTGGGCTCCCTGAGCCAGGCCAGGGGTTCGCCCCCCAGAAGGGTTATCAGTTTATTGAGCGGCCCCGCCTCTGGGTTGAAGATCCATATCCACACAACTGACACCGCCACCGTGCTGGTGACCACCGGCAGGAAGTACACGGTGCGGTAGAACGACCTTCCCCTTAGACCGTGCTTCAGCAGCACCGCGAGGCCCAGGGGGATCACTATGCCCGCGGGGAGAACTCCCAGCACGTAATGGACGGTGTTGCCCAGGCTCATCCAGAACCTGGGGTCGGAGAGCATCCTCTGGTAGTGGGCGGAGCCCACGAAGCCGTGGAAACCCCCGATGTCGTAATCGGTGAACGAGGCCGCGAAACTCCCCAGAATGGGGATCACGCGGAAGAGGGCGATGATGACCAGCGCCGGCAGAACGTACAGGTATGGAGAGAGCCGGGACCCAGCCTTCAAAGCGCCTCCCTGGAGTGACCGACGGAGACGGTCCGCCCGTCGGTGTGCAGGAAGATATTGCCCAGCAAATCCGTGCGCAACACGGCTGCCCCGGTGGAGGCCCAGTCGTCCAGCACCGACTGGTGGGGGTGGCCGAAGGGGTTGTACCTTCCCACGCAGAACACGGCCAGCATGGGAGAGACCTTCCTGGACCAGGGCGGGAAGAGGGATGAGCGGCTTCCGTGATGGGGCACCTTGACCACGGTGACCGGGGAGGCCTCGAGGGTCATCCCCCTTATGGACTCCTCCTCGATGTCGCCGGTGACCAGAAGAGAGAACCCGCCGGCCTCCACAAGGAACACTGCCGAGGCCTCGTTCACCGAGCGGCTCCTCTCCAGCCTTGCCACGGTGATCAGCACCCCCCGGCCCAGCCTGATGGAATCGCCCTGTGAGAGGGAGCTGTACCGGCATCCTGTGGCGGCTGCCGTCTCGAGGAGGTGCTCGTACACCGGTGAGGGGTGGTCTATCCCGGGGTCGTAGATGCGTGCCGGGCGGAAGAGCTGGAGAACGTCCGGCAGCCCCCCGATATGGTCGGCGTGGGGGTGGGTGAAGAGGACCGCGTCTATTGTTTCCGTTCCCGACTCCATAAGCCGGTGGATCACCGGGGCCCTGATCCCGGGTTCCCCCGGGGGACCGCCGTCTATCAGAAAACTTTCCGCTCCCGACTGCAGAAGGATGGCGTCGCCGTTCCCCACGTCCATGAAGGTAACCGTGAGAAGAGTGTCCTCCGGGGGGCCCAGGCGCAGGTAATGGCCGGTGCCCGCCGGAGGGGGCGGGTCGGCTACTGTGACATAGGGCGCCACGGCTTCCATGGTGGCTGTGCCTATACCCGGGACCAAGGCCAGCTCGCCCACGTTCAGGAACCCGGAGACGGTTTCCCGGTAGTTCACTATGGCCGCCGCCCGGGAGGGTCCAAGGCCCGGAACGTCGGCCAGGCTGGATGCTCCTGCGGAGTTCAGGTCCAGCGGCGGCGGATCGAACAGCGAAGTAACGAGTATTAGCGCGTATAGAACGCTCACAGCCCTTGACACCTTCCCGGGTTTCAGTGAAGATACAATACTGCCGAGGAAGGGATGTTTCCATGAGAAGCCTTTTTGTTCTTTTCACCATACTGTGCGCGGCCGTTTCCCTGGCCGACCTGCGCCTTGAGAACAGCCGATACGAGACAGTCGCCTACATCCGCGAGGATGGGAGAATAGAGGACGCATCCTACAATCTCCTCGGATACATTCGGGTCGAGTCCGAGGAGGAGGACGCGGGGCTGAGGATCGAGGCCGGAGACTTCAGGATCCTGGGCTACATCAGGGATAACGAGGTAATGAACCCCGAGTCCCGGAAGCTCTACGACATAACCAGCGACGGCAGGATACGCGACGGCAGGCTCAGGAACATCGGCTCCATCCGCGAGGACGGCACCGTGGACGGAAGCGATTTCCGGGTCATGCTCTACACCGACGGCACCCACACCGACCTCCGCCTGAGGCTCATGGCCTACCTGGTGTTCTTCAGCGACCTTCTGGAGTAACCCCCGCAGAAGCATTGACAGAGGCGGCTTTACGGGCCATATACTGAACAAATGTTTCATGGGGGTTGTTCATGAACGATCTGACGGCTCGGCAGAGGCAGTTCCTTGATTTCATCACGGGTTTCGTGGGAAGAATGGGCTATCCTCCCTCCATCAGGGAGATGCAGCAGCATTTCCGTCTGAAGAGCACCAAGGGCGTGAAGGACCATGTGGACAGGCTGGTGGACAAGGGCTACCTTCGCCGCGAGAACGGCTCCGCGCGAGCCCTGAGCCTTGCCGGAAGGCACGGTGCCGGCAGGCGCTTCTCAGACGCCAGGGCGCCAATAGTGGGCAGTGTGGCCGCCGGGCTTCCCATACTGGCCGAGGAGAACATCCAGGGCAGCCTTCCCCTGCCCGAGCGCTACTCAGGGCGCGAAGGCCTTTTCTGGCTTCGGGTCAGGGGAGAGAGCATGGTTGGGGACGGCATACTCCATGGCGACCTGGTGCTGGTATGTCCCCAGCCCTTCGTCGAGCAGAACCAGATCACCGTGGTGATGGTGAACTCCGAAGCCACCGTGAAGAGGTTCCGCCGGGAGGGGGACGTGGTGAAGCTCATCCCGTCAAACCCGTCGTTCCCGGTGATGGAGTACCGCAGGGGCGACTGCGAGGTTTCCGTGGTGGGGCGTGTGGTTGCTGTTTACAGGGAGCTGGAGGGGCTCTGACCCCGGGGCTTTGAACACCCTTTTCGCAACCGATTTCGACGGAACCCTCTTCCGGTCCGACCGCACCGTTTCTCCCCTGGACATCGAGGCCCTGAACCGGCTGCGTTCCAGGGGGGTCCTGACCGTCCTCGCCACCGGCCGAAGCCCGTTTTCCCTTGAAAGGGCGCTGAACGGGATCGAGCTTCCGTTCGACTGGCTGATACTCTCCTCCGGCGCTGGAATGATGGGCGGCGGGGTGGTCGAGGCGAACCCGGGGCTCTCTCCCTCCGATGTGGTTTCGATAAGGGCCTTCCTCGAGGAACAGGGGCTCGACTACTCCGTTCAGGGGCCCTTCCCCGACAGCCACCTCCTCTATCACGGGCCGGGGCATTCCCACCCCGACCACTGCAGGCGCCGGGAGTTCTACAACGGCTTCGTTGAGCCAGTGGCGGGTTTCGAAGGCCCGGCCACCCAGTTCGTGGTTTACCTCGACAAGGGGATGGCAGATCCCGGTGAAACCCTTGTGAGGGAGGCACTGGGCGGCTCCTACCAGGTGATCCGCACCACTTCCCCCCTTGACCACAGCACCGTCTGGGTGGAGATATTCCCCCGGGGCGTGAACAAGGGGGCGGCCATGCTCTCACTGGCCTCCCGATACGGCATACCCCGGCAGCGCACGGCGGCCCTGGGCAACGACTGGAACGACCGTGACATGCTTGAATGCGCCGGCACGGCTTTCGTGGTCCAGGGTTCACCCCCCGGGCTGTGCCCCGGGGCGATAACCGTTCCCGGGCCCGACCATCAGGCGGTGAGCAAAGCCGCCGGGATCTGGATGGGAATGACGGAGTGAGGATCTTCGCCCTGAGCGACCTGCACCTGGGCTTCACCATCGACAAGTCCATGGACATGTTCGGTGAGGAGTGGGTTGGCCATCCCGCCAGGATCAGGGCCGCATGGGAAAGGCTGGTCAGCCCCGAAGACGTGGTGCTTGTCCCCGGCGACATATCCTGGGCAATGAACCTTTCGCAGGCAGATGCCGATCTGGCCTTCCTTCAGAGGCTGCCCGGCTCCAAGTACATCTGCAAGGGCAATCATGACTACTGGTGGCAGTCGCCCGGGAAGGTCCGGGGGCTTCTGGGTCACGGGGTGACGCCCCTGCAGAACACAGCCCTGGACCTGGGGCCCTTCGTTCTGGCCACGTCAAGGGGCTGGTCTGTCCCCCAGTGGGAGGGTTTCGACCCGGAACGGGATGAAAAGGTGTATGTTCGCGAGCTGCATCGCATGGACACGGCCCTGGAGGCCGCCGCCGGCTTTCCGGGAAAGCCCGTGGTTTACATGATGCACTACCCGCCCGTGGTGGAGGGCAGGCCCACGGCCTACGCTGAGAAACTGGTCTCGGCCGGTGTAAGGGTGTGCGTGTACGGCCACCTGCACTTCGACGGGAAGTGGAGCCCTCTGGTGAACACCGTTCTCGGGGGCACGGCATTCCGGCTGGTGAGTTCGGACTATCTGGGCTTCACGCCGCTGGACATCACGGAAGAGGTGTTCTCTTGCTTCTGAACGCTTCGGGTCTCGCGCTGGAGTTCGGCGCCGACCTGATATTCGAGGGAGTGAACTTCACCGTTGACCGGGGCGACAGGGTCGCCCTGGTTGGGGTGAACGGCGCGGGGAAGACCTCGCTTCTCAGGATAATGACAGGGGAGCTGGAGCCCACCAGGGGCGCGGTGACCAGGGCGGGGGGCGTCAGGGTGGGGTACCTTCCCCAGCAGCTTGGCGAGTTCCCGGAAGGGCCCCTGCTGGAAGCCGTCTGCAGTTGCGCCGGGGAGGCGGTGAGCGCCCTGGAGAGGCAGGAGGAGATACTCCACCACCTTTCATCGGCGGAGGAGCACGGCGAATCGCTGCTCAACGAGCTTGCGCGGGTTCAGGACTCCATAGACTCCACCGGCGCCTACAACCTTCACACAAGGGCCGAGGTGGTGCTCTCCGGCCTGGGTTTCACCCCGGCGGACCTGGGCAGGCCCATGAACGAGTTCAGCGGCGGCTGGAAGATGAGGGCCATGCTGGGCGCCCTGATCCTGGAGGAACCCGACCTTCTTCTCCTCGATGAGCCCACGAACCATCTGGACCTCGACGCCAGGATATGGCTCGAGGAGTTCCTTGCCCGGTTCAGGGGCGCGGTCTGGCTCATCTCCCACGACCCAGGCTTCCTCGACAGGACGGTGCGCACCGTTTACGAGCTTGAGTACGGCGCCCTGACCGTATGGGGGGGCAACTGGAGCTTCTACGAGAAGAAGAAGCTGGAGGACATCCAGTACCGCGAGCGTGAGGCCAGGAAGGTGGCCGAACAGCGGGAGAGGATGGAGCGCTTCGTAAGGAAGTTCCAGGCCACCGAGAGCAAGCGCTTTCAGGTCCGCAGCAGGCTGAAGATGCTGGAGAAGCTTGAGACCATAGAGACCTACCGGAGCCCGGGCAGAATGCGGATCCGACTGCCCGAGACCCCCCGCAGCGGCCACAAGGTGCTCTCCCTGGCCGGGGTTTCCAAGGTGTACGACCACACCGTTTTCGAGGGTGTCGAGCTTGAGATCGAGGCAAGGCAGAGGGTGGGCATAGTGGGCAGGAACGGAGGGGGGAAATCAACCCTCTCCAGGATCATGGCCGGGGTGGAAGCGCCAACGGAGGGCACGGTCAAGACCGGCGCCAACGTGAGGACGGGCTACTACTCCCAGGAGGTGGACATGGCCCTCGACCCCTCCCGGACGGTGCTTCAGCAGCTCTGCGACATATCGCCGGAGAGGAGCGAGAAGGAGCTGAGGTCTTTCCTCGGGGGGTTCCTTTTCACAGGGGATGACGTCGAGAAGCCCACCGGCGTCCTCTCCGGGGGCGAGAAGAGCCGGGTCGCCCTGGCCAGGGTGATGCTGCTTCCCACCAACCTCCTCATACTCGACGAGCCCACAAACCATCTGGACATCTTCAGCCGCAGGGTGCTGGCGGAGGTGCTGGACGGCTACCAGGGCACGCTCATTCTCATCAGCCACGATGAGAACCTTCTACGGGCCCTTGCCCGAAGCGTGCTGGTGGTCGAGAAGGGAAGGGTCACCCCCTTCACCGGCGGTTTCGACGACTTCGTTCAGAAGCGCCGGAGCACCGCCATGGAAAGCCTTTCCCAGGGCAAGCCCAGGTCTTCCTCGCAGGGGAAGGCCAGCGACCGCGAAAGGAAGAGAAGGGAAGCCCAGGAGAGGGACAGGCTCTTCAAGAAGCGCAACAGGGTGGATCAGGTGGTTCGAAGGATCGAAAAGGCCATGGTCCCGCTTGAGAGGCGCAGGGCCGAGATCGAAGCCCTGCTCTCGACGCCCGACCTTCCCGGCGGCTCCGGGAGGATAGTCGAGCTTCAGAAGGAGCACTCCTTCGTAACCAGGGAGATCCTGAAACTGGAAGAACAGTGGATGGAGGCGGTGGAGGAGGCTTCCTCCTAGGGAAGGAGCCCCAGCGCCCTTGCCACGTTCTCGGCGGTCCTCCTTGCCGACAGGGGCTGGACCTGTCTTCCGAGCCTAACTGAAGCCCTGACAGCGCAGTTAGAAAGCAGGTCGGCCTCGGGGGCCGTGAACGCCAGAGGCGTGAGGACCGCGGTGATCTCCTCCAGGGCCTCTTCCGGGCTTGTCCATGGCGGGTTCTCCAGGTAGAGCGCCACACGCCATCCAGTCTCCGATACGCCGGTGATACCCACCCTCTGCCCATGGTCCACAAGGATCATCCTGGCAACCAGCCGCTCGATGACTGCCGCGGTCTGCTCAGCGTTCTCTTCGCTGTCCAGCGTTCCGGGGAGCCCTATCCTCATGGCCGCAGGCGGCGGGGTGAACACGTGCGGGGCGCCGAACCCCTGCCCGGGCACGGCCACCGGGCCGGGGCACCTGAGGGGCGGGCCCGGCGAGGGGATGAACGTCCAGGGGAGGAAATCAGCTCCGCCTGTTCCCCTGACCCATACCAGTGTTGGGGGAGTGGCCGGGGCAAGGGGGGCCGCCAGGCTGTCGGCGGACGCCAGAAGGGCTCCGAACCCCGCAGCCCAGACTGAATCGTAGGAGTGGGGCTGATACTCAAGGCGGTCAAGCTCCCCGGGCGAACCCGAAGACCCGTAGGCAAGCAGAACAGGCACCCCGCCCCAGCTGGACGGGACCACCTCGAGCCCCAGGCCCCTCCAGGCGGAACCGGCGAACCTGCGGTCATGAAGCCCCGATCTGAGCATCACGCTGTTGCCTATGGGCGCGGATACCACCAGGGTGTCGCCATCGCCGGATAGAAGGCCGCTGAGCCTCAGGGGGGGAGTGGCTTCCCCGGGCTGGAAAGGGTATGTGAGGACGCACGGCAAGGCCGTTTCCCTCCAGGAGAGCTGAAGCAGCCTTGCCCAGGCCGAGGTGTCGGGCATGAAAGCCTCTCCCGCAAGCAGCGCGCCGGCTCTCGCCAAGGTTTCGCCTGTGCCTTGGGGGCCCATCAGGATGTACCCGCTCCACCCGGAAAGGGTCACCTGGTACCCCGTGACGTCAAGGGTCCACATCTCCTCGAGTGTCCGGTCCGTAACCGCGCTCCAGGGTTGCACCGGCACACCGGGCAGCATCACCAGAACGCCCTCGAACGCCGAAGTCGAACCCGTGAGGGTCGTTGCAAGGATGGCTGCGATGGTGAGCAAGGTCATCTTCCTCCAGTTGTTCCGGGGTCAAGCCTTGACCCGAAGGTCCGGTTTTGTGATAGTTCGCCCCTGATGCGGAGAGGTGGCCGAGCCGGCTGAAGGCGCACGCCTGCTAAGCGTGTGTGGGGTGTTGAGCCCCACCGAGGGTTCGAATCCCTCCCTCTCCGCCATTCCATTCAACGGGTCCCCACCGCTGTTCACCATCCGGTTCCGGCCGACTCCACTATCCTGGAAACGAAATGCTCGGGTTCGTCCGGCGTGACGACGTAAGTCTTTCCGCCCGTCCTGACCACGACGCCGTGCTTCCAGTTGGTGGCGTAGGCCCTGAAGAACCCCAGCCTTCCGCTTCTGAACGAGCCGTAGTAACCGAACAGGCCTCCGTTCCCCGCCACCTTCACTGCCCCCTTCCCGGCCTCGGGGTCGGGCTGGACCATCATGTCCTTCTCCAGGGTTATCGTCTTGTTCCCGAACGGCCGGTGGACTATCAGGGTTGCGCCCTCCAGCGAGTAGCTTCGGGGGGCGAGCCCCCATGTGACAAGCAGGGTGGCCGGCAGAAGCACCACGGCCGCAAGTGGGAACTGTTCCAGGAAGAAGTAGAGGAAGCCGAAGAAAAGCGCCATCAGGAACAGCAGAGCGGTGACGATGCGGCAGGCCGTATCGTAGGGAGCAGTCGAGAACTCGTCCACCCTTGGCTCCTCTCAGCCGAAGGAATAGTGCTTGCGAACCGGGGAATGGATCTGCCAGGTGCAGCTCAACCCTTCGGGAAAGACTACGAGGTCGCCCTTCCCGAAACTCACCGACGAGCCGTCGCCGGTGGTTACGGTAACGCTTCCCTCAAGCAGGTAGCAGGTTTCGCTCATGTCGTAAACCCAGGGGAAAGAGGAGGCCTCCTTGGTCCAGACGGGCCACGTACGCACTCCCAGGGCTTCCAGCTCGGCCTGCGAGGGCTTCGATACGCTGATGGTCATTCGGTTCTCCTTCCGTGAGCCGCACCTTTGAAATATCGGTCTCCGGGGGGCCCGCGAAAAGGCTATATTCCCGTCAGTCCACGAAAGGCGGATGTGCGATGACCGTTAGAACCAGGCTTGCGCCGTCACCCACCGGCGATCCCCATGTCGGAACGGCCTACCAGGCCCTTTTCGGCAAGCTCTGGGCCCGCAGGAACGGCGGCAGGTTCATCCTCAGAATCGAGGACACCGACAGGGAGAGGTCCAACCCCAGGCACGAGAAGGCCATAATGGACTGCCTGAGATGGATGGGCCTGGACTGGGACGAGGGGCCGGACGTGGGGGGGCCGCTGGGTCCCTACAGGCAGAGCGAACGGCTCCCGATCTACCGTGAGCATGTGGACATCCTGCTTCGGAACGGGTTCGCCTACCCCTGCTTCTGCACCAGGGAGAGGCTTGAGGCCTCGAGACAGGAGCAGGCCGCCCGGGGCGACCCCAGCCGCGGGTACGACAGGCTCTGCAGGAGCCTGACCGAAAGCGAGGCCGCGCGAAGGATACGGGACGGCGAGCCGCACGTGGTTAGGATGAAGGCTCCCGTGGAGGGCGAGTGCGTGTTCCACGACCTTCTGAGGGGCGAGATCAGGAAGGACTGGGCCTCCATAGACGACCAGGTGATACTGAAGAGCGACGGCTTCCCCACGTACCACCTGGCTGTGGTGGTGGACGACCATCTCATGGAGATCTCCCACATCATCCGGGGCGAGGAGTGGATAAACTCGGTGCCGAAGCACGTTCTGCTCTACGGCATGTTCGGCTGGAAGCCCCCTGTGTTCTGCCACCTCCCGCTCCTCCGCAACCCGGACAGGAGCAAGCTCAGCAAGCGCAGGAACCCCACGTCCATACAGTACTACAGAAGGGCCGGCTACCTTCCGGAAGCCCTGCTGAACTACCTGGGCATGATGGGATGGAGCATGCCCGACGGAGTGGAGAAGTTCACCTTCGACCAGATGCTTTCGTCGTTCGACCTTGCGGACATCAGGCTGGGCGGCCCCGTGTTCGACCTCGACAAGCTGAGGTGGCTCAACGCCAGGTACATGAGGGAGGACTACACGCCCGGCACCCTCCTCCCGGTCGTTTCGGACTGGGCCCTGAACAGCGGTTACATAAGGCGTGTTCTGGAGGTAGTGGGGGACCGGATGGAGACCATGGGCGACTGGGCCAGGCTCACCGCCATGTTCTTCAGCGACTCGGTGAACCCGCCGCCGGATGCCCTGGAAGCCAGGGGGCTGGACGCCGACGGCGTGAAGGAGCTGTTCCAGGTGTGCCTGTGGAAGCTGGAGGAGCTGGGCGACTGGGACCAGGAGAGCATACGGGGCGTCTTCGAGGGATTGTCGCTCGAGTACGGGTTGAAGCCGAAGGAGCTGAACTCGCCTTTCTACGGCGCCATTGCAGGAGCCCGGGTCGGTCCGCCCCTCTATTCCGGTATGGAACTCCTTGGTTCCGATCTCTCAAGAAGAAGGATCCAGACAGCCATAGAGACCCTTGGGGGCATCTCGGGGAAGAAGCTGAAAGCTCTGGAGAAGAAGCACGGCCGGGGTTGACGGTTTCCGTTTCCCGGCGAATATTCCCGCTCCGCGCTCCCATCGTCTAGTGGCCTAGGACGCTGGCCTCTCACGCCGGAAACAGGGGTTCGAGCCCCCTTGGGAGCGCCACCCCCTACATCAGGCCCAGCAGCCCCTC
>CAZIPI010000040.1:0-12350 GCA_964541235.1 uncultured bacterium
GCGGGGGGAGGAAGCCCTCCCCCCTGAATGACTTTCCGCTACCGGGAGATTACCACCCTGGCGCTCTGCATGCCGGAGGCTGAGCCGGCCCTGAGAAGGTAAACCCCGGAGGCGAGCCCCGATACGTTCAGGTTCCCGCTGTCGCCGGTGAGGACCAGCCTGCCGGAAACGTCGAAGAGGAGAAGCGAGGAGGGGGAGGCTCCGTCCACGGTTACGCTGAGAACGGTGGAAGCCGGGTTGGGGTACACTGAAAGGGCCGGCGAAACTGGCGGTGCGCCCTCAATGCCCAGCCAGTCCGTGAATGCCGCCATGGCGGTGAAGGCCAGGGCGGCCCTGGCGCAGTCGGTGCCGAAGGGCCAGTAGCTCTCGTAGTTGGCCAGTATGTCGCTGTCCTGGTGGTAGTGCGGGTTGTCGTTGATGGCGGCCTCGATGCCCAGAAGCGCGGGATACCCCTTCTGCCAGAAGGAGGCGTGGTCGCTGTACGTGGTTCCCGGGGAGTAGACCACGTTGACCTGAAGCTGGGGAACGTAGGTCTCGGCCGCGGTGCCGAACATGGCGGCGATGAAGGACGAGATGCTGTTGAAAGGCACGAAGAGGGCACGGTTGGACTCGGGGCCGTAGAGGATCATGTCCAGGTTCATCACCGCCACAATGTTCTCACCGGCGTTGTACGAGTTCTGGGCATAGTAGGCGCTGCCGATGAGCCCCAGTTCCTCGGCGCCGAAGCATACGAACCTGACAGTGTTCGGGAACTGGTACTGGCTCATTATCCTGGCGGCTTCAAGCACCGTGGCGCACCCGCTGGCATTGTCGTCGGCCCCAGGGGCGAAGGAGTAGGGCGATGTGTAGGTGATGGCGTCGAGATGGCCTGTGATCAGAACTATCCCGGGCTCGGCCAGTGTTCCGGGGATCTCGGCGTGGACGTTGGCCGACTGGTAGGGGTTGCCGTAGAAGGTGAAGTCGAAGGTGTCCACCAGAACCGATTCCAGGCCGTAGGACTGGAACTTGTCCGCCACCCAGAGGGCGCTCTGGAAGTACTGGGGGGTGATGCAGAGCCTGGTCTGGAAGTCCTGCAGGTTCTGTATGTGGCTCTTCAGGCTGTCTTCGTCCAGCTGCTCCACTATCTCCTCTATGGTTCCCGGATCGCGGGAGTAGGGCAGGGGAACCGGGGGAAGGAACGCCCTGTCGTCGTAGGGACGAAGAGGGACGATGAGCCTTATCCCCTCATGGGCAGCCATTGGCAGCGGGGAGACGGAGCGGAAGAGGACGACCCCGTCGCGGGACAGAAGCACCTCGCCCGGGACCGCGGCATCGGGTGACGAGAGATGGGCTATCGAAAGCCCCTGGGGTCCGTCCGCAACCGGTGTTCCCCAGGAAGCGGGGGCTTCCGCAAGGAACCAGTCTTCGGCCACGAAATAGACGGTTACGCCTTCATCGAGGGGAAGCATTCCGCGTATGTCGCCTTCCACCAGCACCAGCCCGGCGGAGTACGAAGCGGTACACAACAGCAATAGAGCAGCCGGCAGTATCTTCATGGAGTTTTCCTTTCCCCAGGGTTTCTTTGGACAACGGAATATACACCAAGCCCGGCCATGCGTTCCACGGAACTTGACTTACCCGAAAAAAGTATGAATGTACCCTCTATGAGTACAAAGAGCGTGAACCCCAACGAGCTGCTGGGCGAATGCCTGTTCGGGAAGGTGCGAAGGCAGATACTTTCCACGCTAATGCTCCATCATGACAGGTCTTTCTACGTCCTGGAGCTGATAAGGCTGCTCCAGTGCGGCAGGGGGGCCGTTCAGAGGGAACTTTCGCGGCTCTCGCGAGCGGGGATAGTCATAAGGCTTCGCAGGGGCAACCAGGTGCATTTCCGCGTGAATCAGGACTGCCTGATATACAGGGAACTCCGCTCCATCTTCTCCAAGACCACGGGGCTCGTCGAGGCCCTGGAATCCATACTCGAGCCGGTCAGTTCCGAATTGGGAATTGTCTTCATCCACGGGGAGTACGCCGCGGGAACGGCGGGCGACGAGACCCCCATAAGGCTTGCTGTGATCGGCGACTCCCGGCCGGGCCGTCTTCCGGACTGCGCCAGGTCGTTCCAGACCCAGACAGGCAGGAAGCTGGTCGTTTCGGCATGGTCAACGCGGGATTTCAGAAGAGGCTTCACCACCGGCGACCAGAAGGTCAGGGAGGTCCTCGGGGACGAGAAGATCTTCCTGCAGGGCACCAGGTCGGACCTCGACGTGGTGACCACAAGGCAGGAGGACCTTTTCAGCTCCCTCCTGAAGGAGCCCTCCTGACCCGGAGATCGCTCGCGGTTGCATGTTCCGTGCGTTATATTACAGTGTAGAAAATTATTGCAGTGTTTAACTACGGGAGTGCACAATGAACTGCTTCAGCGGCTGCTTCGAGGATGATGTGAGAAAGACCGTGCTGGAGGTCAAGCGCCGCATTGGCGCCCTGATGGATGCCCTTCCGGCCTACATCGAGAACCCTCACGACGTCTATCAGGTGCTCAACCTTGACAAGAAGCTTGGCTGGCGCATCTTCAGGATAGTCCACGAAGACGACATCTTCTTCGCCGCCCAGTTCATACCCGGCAAGCAGTCATTCAGCCGTTTCCTCAAGAGCTGCAGGTCCAAGGGGGTTCCGCAGGAACTCCTTGAAGAGGCCATGAAGGCGGTTGAGGAGTTCTACGGTCTTGTTGACGTGCACTCCGGCGACAGGCAGTCGCTGGACCTGATGCTGATGACCAGCAGCGACAACGGCAGGCAGCAGGCTTTCAAGACGCTGCAGAAGAACCTCTACCAGAACCAGAGCCATCTGTTGGGCCTGCAGGCTGAAACCCAGCTCAACACCTGGATATTCGGCCCGGGGGAGAGCGATGCCTTCAGCATCGCCATTCTCAAGGGTCTCTACAAGATACGCCGGAACCGGCGTTCCACGCGCTGGATAGTTCACAGCGAGTGCCTCAGCGCCCCCAGCGGTGAGCCCCTTCCGGCGGAACCCATCGATCCCGCGGCGGGGTGCGACCTGGACCGGAACGTTCCTTTCCTCCAGAGCTACTGCAGTGATCCCCTGCCCGAGGTGAAGGCCATCACTAAGAGCGCCTGCGGACCCACCTACGAGCTGGTGGAGGGGCCGGTGGGGAACACCACCCTGATGAATTCGGTGACAGGTACGGTGACCCGGAACGTCTTCCGTCTGAGGGACATACCCGCGGACGACAGGAACCACGAGGTCTTCATCAGCGTTTACACCCCTGTGCAGAACCTGGTGTTCGACCAGTTCGTGCACGAGAGCCTTCCCCTGGCACAGGAGCCAAGGGTCGAGGTGATGGGCGACTTCAACGGAAGAAGCGGCCCCCTATCAAGGCGTTTCAGGTGCGACAGGCTTCCCGTGGAGACCTCCATCGCCATAAGGGGAAGCGGCCTCGACGGCACGTTCACCCCCCTGGTGCCTGATTACGGCGAGATGCTCTCCGAGGTGTTCGCGAACCTGGGCTGGGACCCTGACGAGTTCTTCCTCTACAGGGTCAGGCAGGAGCTGCCGGTGGTCCCCTCCACGGTCTTCATGCTGGACAGGTACTCGTTCTAGCCCTTCGAGAGCGTGCGTTTGCTGGTCTTGATGGCGCAGAGGTGGCCGCACATCGAGCAGACGTCGCCGTCCTCGGGCAGGGCCTCACCCCTGACCCTTCTGGCGGTCTGCGGGTCGAGGCAGAGCTGGAACTGCTTCTCCCAGTCGAATGAGGCCCTGGCTCTCGCCATGGCGTCGTCGGGGTCCATCGAGCCGGGAAGCCCCCTGGCTATGTCGGCGGCGTGGGCCGCTATCCTGGCGGCGATGACCCCGGTGCGCACGTCGTTCACGTCGGGAAGCCTGAGATGCTCGGCGGGTGTCACGTAGCACAGGAAGTCGGCGCCGTTCATGGCGGCAATGGCGCCGCCGATGGCGCTGGTTATGTGGTCGTACCCCGGGGCGATGTCGGTTACTATGGGGCCCAGCACGTAGAACGGGGCCCCGTTGCAGACCGTCTTCTGAATCCGGATGTTCTCGGCTATCCGGTGCATGGGCACGTGGCCGGGGCCTTCTATCATCACCTGCACCCCGGCAGCCAGGGACCTCTGCTGGAGTTCGCCGAGCGTGACAAGCTCCTCCATCTGGGCCGTGTCGCCGGCATCGGAGAGACAGCCGGGACGAAGGCCGTCGCCCAGGGAGAAAACGGCGTCGTACTCGTGAAGGATCTGAATGAGCCTGTCGAAGGATTCGTACAGGGGGTTCTCCTGCTGGCGCTTCTCCATCCATTCCGCCATCAGCGAGCCGCCCCTGGAGACGATTCCCATCCTTCGGCCCCGGTCTTTGAGAAGCCTGACCGAACGCCTTGTAACGCCGCAGTGAAGTGTCAGGTAGTCAACCCCTGCCCTGCAGTGGTCCTCCACGGCGCCGAAGATGTCATCGGGCGACACGTCGGCCACGTCGCCGCCCTTCTCGAGCACTTCGCCGAACACCTGGTAGAGGGGCACGGTACCAATGGGCACCGGGCTTTTCTCAAGTATCCGGGCCAGTATCTCCCGCCAGGCGGGGCCTGTGGAAAGGTCCATCACCGTGTCGGCGCCGCAGGCCACGGCCGTCCTGAGCTTCAGCATCTCCTGCTCGAGTGATTCCAGGTCCCGTGAGCTTCCGATGTTGGCGTTCACCTTCACCCTGGTGCCGCCTCCGATGGCGCAGGGTCTCTTCAAATCGTGCAGGCGGTTCGCGGGAACCACCGCGTGCCCCCGGGCCACCGCCGAAGCCAGTTCCGCAGGGGTCAGGTTTTCGCAGGATGACTTCACGGAGTCGGGGGTCGAGCCTGTTCTGATCGCTTCGAGTGTGGTCAAATCATGGGTCCTTTCATGAGGCCGGTCAAAGATTATACTTCACCCGGAGCCGTCACAGTAAGGGGGAGCCATGTCAGGCGAAGACGAAAAGCTGGTGAGGGTGTTCGAGGCCGGAAGCGAGATAGAGGCCATAAGCATCAGTTCACTGCTTCAGGGCCAGGGCATAGAGGCCGCCGTTCAGAGCAGGCAGATACCGGCATACGGCACAATAGCCATGGCCTTCAAACAGGTGTGGGGGTACGTCCTGGTCCTTTCGAGCCAGGAGAAGAGGGCGCTGGAACTCATCGAGGCACTGGTGGAGGAGGAAGAGGAGTGATATCCGTCATGGTGGCCCTTACATTGGTTCCCGGGGTATCCGGGATCAGCCGCGAGACAGCCTTCCTGGCACGGACCCAGGGCGGGGCTCTCATGTCCGACCCTGCATCGCCGGCTCTCATCGAGTTCGGCGAGCCCACTGTGCTCCCTTCGCCGCAGGCGGTAAGGGAGAACCCGGAGCTTCTGCACGCGGCTCTTCGACGACAACTTGTCCTTCTCAGCGAGGGCAGGGAGCCCGAAATGCTCCCGGAACTGCTGGAGCTGGTGCTTCGGTTCGCTCCGGGCATTGATGAGCGGACCGGCGCCCTGGCACTCGAGGTCTTCGGAAGGACAGGCGTGGCCGTTCCTGAACCGGGCATCCTCTCAACCTCACCCGCGGTCCTGCTGAGGTACGCTTCCGAGACCGGGGGAGAGATGGGGCCACCCGACGGTCTTCCGCCCCTTGCAAGGGTTTACGCTGCCAGGACCCATCCGTCCCGCTACCTCGACGACCCCTGCTGGGCTGTGCGCTTCTCGGCCGTTGAACGGGCGGACAGCCTGCAGGCCGCCGCTCTCGTGAACGACCCTGTACCCGCGGTGGCCCTCAAGGCCGCCGGGATCGCGGGTGACCGTGAAGCCGTGATCAGGCTCCTGGCGGTCCCGGGACCGGTGGGGAACATGGCCATCGGTCTTCTGGATGACGTTCCCGCCCTGGAGGAGATACTCCTCTCGTCGCCGGACCCGGGCAGAAGGGGCGCGGCACTGCTTGCCCTCGCCGGGCTGGAGTGGAGGCCCGACCCCGGCCAGCTCTCCGTGCTGCGGAACGATCCCTACCCTCTCATCGGCGCCGTGCTCATGGAGATGCTGAAGCTTGAACCGACGGAAGAGAACCCTGAGCAGGCGTTCTCAGGGGGCACCGGAACCGCCGTGCCCCGAATGGTTGACATCATCACCACCGAGGGCACCTTCCGGATGGAGCTTCTTCCTGAACTGGCGCCTCTTGCCTGCGAGAGCTTCATGCACCTGGCCGCCACCGGCTTCTACGACGGGATAAGGTTCCACAGGGTCATTCCCGGCTTCGTGGCCCAGGCCGGCTGTCCCGAGGGTAACGGCTACGGAGGCCCGGGGTACGTGATACCCGCTGAGAGGAGCCTTCATCCCTACATCAGGGGAACGGTGGGCATGGCTGACGCCGGGCTGTCCACCGGAGGCAGCCAGTTCTTCATAACCCTCGACAACCAGGGCAGGCTGGAGGGGCGCTACACCGTGTTCGGCAGGATAGCCGACACAGAGGGCCTGGATGAGATCATGCCCGGTACCGTGATACTGGGCATCACCGCTGTTCCCTGAACCTCCTTCAGGCCCGGCGGCGTGCCTTCGGCGCATGGGCGAGGCCGTAGCGAACGTACTTGAAATCCGGTGCGCTTCTTAGTAGCTTGCCGCTTGCCCTGAACCTGAGCAACAGAGGTAATCACAAACAGGAGCCCTGAATGACCAAGACCACACCCAGAGTACTTGTCACCGGCGCCATGGGTCAGATCGGCAGCGAGCTCACCCTGGCGCTGAGGAACCGCTACGGCCACGACAACGTTGTGGCGACCGACGTGAGGCCCATTCAGGGCCCCCTGGCCGAAACGGGTCCCTGCACGGCCCTCGATGTAACAGATCCCGCCATGACCCGCCAGGTGCTTTCGAAGTACGGGATAGACACGGTGTACCACCTGGCGGCCATTCTCTCCGCCACCGGCGAGAAGGACCCGGCCCTCTGCTGGCGGGTGAACATGGAGGGCACCCTGAACGTGCTCAACCTGGCGGTCGGGATGAAGCTGCACACCGTTATAACCCCCAGCAGCATAGCTGTGTTCGGGCCCGAGACGCCAAGGTTCTCGACACCGCAGGAAACCGTGCTCAAGCCCCGCACCATGTACGGCGTCACCAAGGTGTGCGGCGAGCTGCTTGGCGACTATTACGTGCGGCGCTTCGGAGCCGACGTGAGGGGGCTGCGCTACCCCGGCATCATCAGCTCCGAGACGCCTCCCGGGGGCGGCACCACGGACTTCGCGGTGGACATCTTCTACAAGGCCGTGCAGGAGGGGGAGTACACCTGCTTCGTGAAGGAGGACACCTCCCTGCCCATGATGTACATGCCGGACTGCATCAAGGCCACCATAGACCTTGCCGAGGCGGACTTCTCCCGGCTCAGGCACCACTGCGACTTCAATGTGGGGGCGTTGTCGTTCACCGCCGGCGAGCTTGCCTCCTCGATACGCAGCCACATCCCGGGCTTCAGGATCGCCTACGAGCCCGACTTCAGGCAGGCCATCGCCGACTCGTGGCCCGCAAGCATAGACGACAGCGCCGCAAGGGAGGAGTGGGGCTGGAAGCCCGCCTGGGACCTTCCCGCAATGACTGCGGACATGATAGAAAAGCTCTCCGCCAGATTCGGTAAGGGACAACCGCATTAGGAAGATGGGAGAATGCCATGTCGTTCTTCGGTAAGATCAAGCAGGGTTTGGGAATAGGAACAGCCAGCGTCGAGCTTCAGGTGCCGGCTCAGGTGGAGAAGGCCGCCGGCGAGGTCAGGGGGACCCTGGCCATAACCGCCAAGAGCGATCAGCGGGTGAAGTCCATTACCGTCAAGCTCGTGGAGACCCACACCACCGGCCGCGGCAACGAGCAGAAGACAAGGGAGTACACCCTTGGAGAGGTGTGCCCGGGAGAATGCCCCTTCCAGCTCAAGGCGGAGGAACGCCGGGAGATCGGGTTCGTGCTTCCCGTGGCCCTGAGGCAGTCCGCCATGCAGGCCCTGGCCGACAAGGGAGGCGCCCTGGGAGTGCTGGGGAAGGTGGCCACCGCCGCCTCCAACGAGAAGTCGGACTTCCACGTGAAGGCCGTGGCGGACCTGGAGGGGGTCGCCCTGGACCCCACCCACAGCAGGCGGATAACCTTCTCCTGAACCCGGCTGTGCCTTCTTCGCACACCGTGGGCCTGCGGTGCCCGTGACCGGGTTCCTGCTCGGGCTTCTTCTTGCCATGCCCGGAACCGGCGTTTCGGTGCTGGGGCGGGGAGAGTTCCACGGCTCGGAGGTTTCAGCGGAGGACGGCGAGATATGGCTGGGGCTTTTCGTTCACGGCAGGGAGCACTGGCTGGCTCCAGTGGAGCTTAGGGTCATGCCGGTGTTCGACGAGATTCTGGACGACCCGGGGCAGACCACTGGCAGACGGGTCTATTGCGACTGCGGCGAACCTCTGTTGTTCCTTCGGTCCAGCGGGCCCGTGTTCATTCAGGGCCCGCTTGCTCCGCTGGTCGCCAAGCCCCTTCAGATGTATCCCGGTGACAGTATCGGCTTCCACTCCGGCCAGGGGTTCGCAGCGAAGGAGGAGGGGCTGTACTTGGTCAGGGGAACCGCGTCGCAGCTGCTTGCCGTGCCCTATCCCCGCAACGACAACGAAGGCCGGCGGCTTCAGATAGCATGGGCCGGCGACCTCGACGGCGACGGGATGATGGACGTGATCCTGAACCACAGGTTCCACTACAACGTTTACATCAACTACAGAGTGTTCCTTTCCAGCCTGGCAAAGCCCGGCGACCTGGTGCGGGAAGCGGCCTCGTTCATCGCAGTGGGGTGTTGATCCAGGGCTACAGTGGCCGTGCCAGGATGCGCACCAGAACGCTTTCCAGTACATCTCCCGACTTCTTCGCCCTGGCGAACAGAAGGTAGCGCCCGACCGGCAGGCCTTCCCCGTGCCATGTCAGTTCAAGTGTTTCACCCGGTATCGGGCCGTTCCATAGTTCGGCGATCACCCTTCCTGTCACGTCGTACACCCTGACCTCGCCGGAGAACCCCTGGCCCGGCACCCTCAGGGTCACCCGAAGGGGGAGATCACCGGGAGAGAAGATCTCGGGCTGCGCCTCCAGGAATGGGCCGCCGCTCTGTGCGCCGATGCTGTTGGCCCTTCCGGGTGTGGCGCCCGTACAGCAGCTTCCCCAGTTCCAGGGAAGCCGTCCCCTCTCCCGGGCCGACCTTCTTTCAAGGCTCACGCCGGAGCCCCCTCCCCACGATGGCCCGTAGGGAACCCAGTCGGAGCCCGGGGCGCAGTGAAGGGCAAGGGTGTCACCGGTGTTGTTCAGCACCGGCCAGCCCTGGGGGCACACCACAGGGCAGGGAGGGTCGCCCCAGACGTCGCGGAAGGCCTGGGGATCCGGGCAGAGCACCAGGTATTCCCCGGGCTCCATGAAGTGCTCAGGCAGGTAGGCGGTGGCCGAAGGATCGGAAAGGGTCGCGCCGAGAAGGTTGATCCGGGTCACCGTGCCGTTGTAGAGCTCGACCCATTCCGGCGCCGCAGGACCGGGGGAATGCATGATCTCGTTGATTACCAGGCCCGGGGCCGGGTCCCATACCGCTGTTTTCCTGTCGTTCCGGGGGTTTCCGTCCGGGGCGCACAGTATCGCCGCCTCCAGCAGGGTCTCCGGAGCTTCCGGGACCCAGTCGAACACCACCATCACCGAGTCCCCGGTCTGTGGAGGGGGTGGAGAGACGGTGGCAACAACAGAGCCTGCGGCGTACAGGACGACACTGAATGCGCACTGGCCGCTTCCCATGGACTCCACCACAGCCGTGGCCGTCACGGGACACCCTGGTTCTCCGCCGGGCGGCGAGACAGAAAGCCTTCGCACACCGTAGTCCACCCCCTGATGAAGGCCCAGGGGCGGGCCGCCCGGCGAGGGGCCCAGGGGGTTCACGAACCAGTTCTCCTCGTGGTCGGGAAGCCCCGGGAGGGTCCTCTCCACGCTCATGTCGGTCCCGGGGTTGAATGGAACCCCGTCATCGGGGTCTTCCGGTGTTCCGTAGCTCGACACCACGGTTGACCCGTGAAGGAGCAGCACCGGGTCGCTTCCCGCCAGCCCGTCGCCTATTGCTGAGTTCCCCGGGAAGATCAGCGGCGTTCCCGGAGGAACGGCGTAGGGCATGGAGCCGGAGAAGTAGTCGGGGTCCAGTATCAGACCGTAACAGCCCGGCGTGAGCAGGTCGCCAGAGAGCTGGTCCGTGGCGTCGCCGTCGGATATGGAAAGCAGTGACGGGTCCAGCACCCCCGGGCCCGGGAAGTAAAGCTCGACGAACTCGTCACGGGTCTGGTCGGACGGGTTGCAGAGGACCTCGGTTATCACCGGGAAAACGCCCTCACCGCACATCACCTGGGCGTACCCGAGATCGTTGCCGCTCACCGTGTCCTCAGGGCACTGGGCCAGCCCGGCGATGAGGTAGAAGCCTTCTTCGGGCAGGAGCAGGGTTCCTTCAAGGAAAAGCGTTTCGCCGGGTTCCAGGCAATCCGCCCACTGCGAGGAAAGCACTTCGCCTGGGCCGGGTACTCCGTCGCCGTCCAGGTCGTTGAAAAGAGTGAACCAGCAGTCGTGGGCCGCGGCGCTCCCCGCCGAAGAGAAAACCGCCCGTGCGGTGAAGTGAACCCCCGGTTCCACCGCCGCGGGAGCATCCACTGTGTCGGCGCTCAGGTCCGGGAACAGCCCGTGCTCACCCAGCCAGCCAGGGGTTCCCCCGGCCCCGGAGGCCGCCCAGTTGAACCCGGCGTCGGGGCCGCAAGGGTTCATCCGCTCCATGCTGAAGCCCTGGCCGGGGTTGAAGGGAATGCCGTCCAGACCGTCATCGTCGCACTCCAACGGATCGTCCGAGATGATGGGAGTACCCGCGGTGGAGAGAATGTTGGCTATCATGGTGCCGTTCCAGTCGTAGAGAACGATGGGGTCAGAGTTGGCCAGGCCGTTGCCCAGCGAGGAGTTCTCAACCGTGAACAATCTGGCGTCCTGCGGGATCGGGTGCCCGCCGGCGTAATCGGGGTCAAGTATCACGCCGCACCAGCCGCCGGGGATGAGTGAGGTCCCCGACCACGGTATCACCAGGTCCACCGCGTCGCCGTCGGTGAACCGGCAGCCCGAGAGCGGGAAGACCCCGGGCCCGGGGTAGAAGACCTCGATGAACTCCTGGGTCGCCTGTTCCCATGGGTTGGCCATAACCTCGGTTATGACAGGGGCGACCCCTCCGCCCGTGGCAACCGGAACGTCGAGGAAGGCTTCGGGCGCCGTGGCGCACCCGATGTACCAGCCCTTCTCCGGCGCTGTGAACTGAAGTGAAAGGGTGTCGGCGCAGCCCGGCTGAAGTATCCCGGCGGGCCAGGAGGCGGACGGTTCGCCGGGGCCGGGCAGAGAGTCGCCGTTAATGTCAAAGAAGAGCCCGATGTCTCCCTGGGACGGGGGAACCGTTCCCTGGCACAGGAACGAAGCGTACAAAAGGCAGGACTGGCCGGGCTCGGGCGAGCCCGGCCACGGCCATATCCCCTGGATCAGAACGGCGGATGTGTCCGGAGAACCGCCGGGCCCGGCTCCCGGCGTCACAGCGCCTCCCTGCCAGTTGCCCTGGGCATCAGGCGCGCCCAGGGGCACCCGGTGCACCGAGAGGCCGTTGCCTGGGTCGAAGGGTATTCCGTCCAGCCCGTCGTCGTCGCGGTCCTGCCAGGCATCGGAATCAACCGGGGTGCCGTACGTGGAGAGCACATCGGCGCTCCCGGTGCCACCGGGGCCGAAGAGGGTCAGCGGGTCCGACGACGCTGCGAGGCCGTTGCACAAGGCGTTGTCGCCAGTGGTGAGGATCACGGTCCCCGGCGCCGGATCGTAGCAAGGGTCCAGAAGGTACCCCAGCTCAAGGACCAGCGCCCAGCCGCCGGGTGGAATGGTGTCGCTTCCCAGCACCACTCCCGGGTGCGGGAACTGGCCGTGGGCCGCCTCGTTCCAGGCGGAAAGGTAATCGAGAGCGTCGCCGTCGGTGATGGAACACCCGGAAACGGAGAACGGCCCCGGCCCGGGATTGTACAGCTCGACGAACTCGCCCGATGCCTCGTTCAGCGGATTGGCGCACACCTCGCTGATGACGGGCGTCTGTCCGGCAAGAAGAAGCAGAAGTGTCCCCATGCCGGGAAGTACGGCCCGGGAAGCCGGGGTTTCAAGGTGAACAGGCGTTCAGAGCCGGTTCCCTTCGGCAGTAATGTTCATTTGAAGCCCCTAAAGTATGAATGATTGACATATACGACACGATCCTGCATTTTTGCAGACCATTGCTGTGTACCGGAAGTCAAAGGTGGTACAATGGGAAACGGAACACCCCGCGGC
>CAZIPI010000041.1:0-12211 GCA_964541235.1 uncultured bacterium
TGCTCGAGCAGCTTCGCGCGGTCGAGCGGCGGAATCACGGCCTCGAGCCGGCGGGCGGTCCTGCTTCTTCCGAACATGGGATTCTCCTCAATGCGCCGGCGGGGCGGCAGGGGTGGCGGCCATATCTGTTTTGGTTTTCGTGGCGCCTTAACCTGTCCGCCCCGTCGGGCTTATTCGTTGTCTCCTACTGACCGCTGACCTCCGACATCTGACCTCTGGCGGGCCCCAGGGCCCGCTTGCCGCCTTCGCGGCCGATCTGGACGTTCTCGCCGTACTGGCCGGCGAGCACTTCCAACCGCTGGAGACGCGACTGCAGGATGGCCCGCTTGTCCTCGGCCATGTCGGCGTAGATGGCCGGGTTCATGGCCTGCATGTTCTGGTAGAGCTGGAGACGGAGGGCGTAGTTGATGCTCCCGTCGTCGGCCAGCTCGGGCTCCTTGCCGGCGCGGATCTCCTGGTAGGCGGCGATCTCGTCCTCGATCTCCGTCTGGCTGGCCTGGTCCACGGTGCGGAGGCTGGCCTCGGCGACGTCGGGGAAGAGCGAGCAGAACATGCTCTTGACGGCCGGGGAGGTGTCGATGACCTTCGCGCGGTCGGTGGTGAGCAGGACATCCCGCAGGATCTCGCCCTTGATCTTGATGAACTCGGGGTCCATGTCGCGGACGTCGATGGCGACATCCACGTGGAACTGGCCGGCGATGTCCTCGCGGCTGAGCCGGAGCGGCTTGCCTTCCTGGTCGGTGATCTCGGCGAGGACCCCGTCGGGCATGTAGGCCTGGATGAGCTGGACCCACTGGCCGAGGACCTCGCGCCACTGCCAGAGCCACAGGGCGACCTTGAACTCGCGGTGGAGCTGAACGAGCTGGGGGTCGATGCCTTCGCCGGGCCGGCCGTGGTACTCGTTGATCTGCCGGCGGATCTCGGCGATGTGGTCCTTGGACTGCAAAGCAATCCTGGGCGGCTCCATGAAGCGGACGTCGCCGTCGCGCTTCAAGGGGATCTCGAGCAGGGGCGCGATGTAGAGGACGCCCTGGTTGCGGCGGTTCTTGGTCAGGATCGGCGGGACGCCGCCGATCTGGGCGTTGTCGCCGCTGACGTCCACGTGGAGCTTCATCAGGCTCTGGGGGGCGGCGGCGAGGTCCACGAGGCCGCGGCTGTCCATCATCCGCGATCCGAGGATCTCGCGCATGAGGGTGGCGCCGGGCCATTTGCCGTGGGGGTACTCGAGGAGGCGCCGCTCGTGGGCGGCGACGTCCACGGACTTGTGCATGACGACGTAGTAGAGCCCGGGGACGCCGTCTTCGTTGACGGCCTTGAACCAGGCGGTGAGGACGTTGTACATGCGCGAGTAGGTCTTCGTGTCGCGCTGTTGGAGGTCGCCGGTGGTGGCCTCGCGGAAGTACTCGGGGAAGGCGGACTCGCCTTCGTGGCCGAGCACGGAGCCCTTGCCGACGAGCTTCTCGACGAACTCCTGGCTCCAGCCTTCGGAGATCTGGCGCTCGACAATCTCGGTGCGGTTGAGCCATTCGCTCTCGAACCAGATGGGGCACCGCTGGAAGTCGGTGGGGGTGGAGCCGGAGGCGTACCAGTCCTCGTAGAGGCGCTTGGCGGCCAGCTCGGGCCCGTTGTAGATCTCGACGGGGGCCGGGAACTGGGCGGCGCCGGTCTCGCGGAGGTCCTTGATGACGGCGCGCGCGCGCTTCTTCCGCAGGTACGGGAAGGCGAGGAGGAGCCAGTCGGCCAGGGCGCCCTCGTCGGCCAGCGGGTCGGCCAGCATGGCCATGAACTCGGCCGCGGCGGCCTGGATGCCGGCCTGCAGGTCGGGCGTGGCCTCGGTGAGGCCGGCGGCGGCCTGCTGGACGTAGATCTCGGCCAGGTCCGCCGGGGTGACGGTCTTCATGGCGAGCTGGGTGCGGGTGCGCCAGACCAGCTTGGCCAGGGCGACGCCGGGCGAGTCGGCGAAGGCGTACTGCGCGCACTTGATCAGCTCGCGCAGGTAGTTCACGCCGGCCTGCTGGCGGATGGAGTACCGCAGGACCGTCTCCATGTTCGCCGCGCGGGTCGTGTCGTCGGCGGTGACGCCGCGCAGGCGCATCTGGGCCCTGAGCGTGGCGACGACGACGAGCATGACGTCCTCGTTCACCAGCATGTCGGCCAGCCGGACGCGGCTGTCGGTGGCGCCCTCGAAGGGTTTGGCGGGCTCCTCGTTGGTGTTCGCCTCGGCGTGCTTCAGCCCGTCGTCGCTCTGGGTATCCCAGAAGGCGCGGCGGACGTTCTCGGTGTCGAGGTGGGAGAGCCAGAGGCCGTCGTGGCCCTCGGTGGCGATCCGCTCGATCTCGTCCTTGAGCAGTTGCAGCGTGACTTCCCCGAGGGGCGCGTCGCCCCCGTCGTCGCGCGTTTCGTCGAACGTCTTGGTATCCAGGTCGCTCATCTCAAACTCCTTCCGCCCGTGTTGGGGCATAAGCTGTTGTCTGCGCGTTTAGCGTCCGCGCCGCGACGACTCAACCCGGGGGAAAAGGCCCCGTACCCTTTGAAATCGAATCTTCCACCACAGAGGACGCAGAGGCTCGCAGAGGCTCTGCCGTCAGCTTCGCCTTCTGGCTCGGCTCGAACTGGCCGCACCAACTATCTCCGAGGACGGTGGGCCACATGGCGAACCCGCCTTCGCCCGCCACGGGCGCGTTGCGCCGGCACAGAGACGCATGACAGACGAAGTACCGGCAATTGTGGCACCTTACCTCTACGAAACCGTTGGCAATGAAGTACTTCATCTTCAGCTCCTTATTCCGAAGGCCTTCTTGACCTCGTGGGTGACGAAGGGCTTGACGCGCTTGCGGGCGAAGGCGGGGGCGTCGGTGCGGCGGAGGACGCCCGCCTCCTCGAGGGTGCGGAGCATCCGGGCCGTGATCCCGAGCCCGCTCGCCAGGATGTCCCTCCGCCAGCAGAAGTACGTGTCCGGCAGTCCGCTCATGGCCCCCCTCCGGCAAGTTTCAAGTTTCGAGTTTCAAGTTTCATGTCCTACCTCTGGAACACCGCTCTCTTGAACTGGCTCAAACCGGTGGGACGGGGCATGTCGGGGTGGCTGTGCCGCCGGCGGGTGCCGTAGCTGAACCCGCCGCGGGGCGCGTAGGTGCGCGGGTCCGCCTCCTCGCACTGCGCGCGGAAATAATAACGGAGCAGGTCAATACAGTCTTTCGTCGGACCCTTGAGCCCGTCCGCGCCGGTGTGGGTCTCGAGGGCGAAGATGGTGTTCTTGAGCGTGTCGGCCAGGAACAGGTGCGGCCGGTTGAAGAACGAGCCCTTCTCGTCCTCCTTGTAGTCCAGGGCGGAGTTGATGCTCTGGGCCCCTTCGCGGCCGTCGGAGATGCCGTCGCCGGGGGCCAGCTCGAAGCCGAGGCCGATCTCCTCGAACTCGGTCTGCAGGGTGACGGGCCGGTCGTGCTCGATCCGGGGGTTGGACGCGGCGCGGGAGTCGACGATGCGGCGCTCGATGCGCTCCTCGGCCCCGTTCTCCTCGTCCCACTCCATGATGAGGTCGTTCTCGGGGACGTCGTCGGGCTCGGGGGCGGTATCCTTCTCCCACTTGAGGTAGTCCTCCCAGCGCTCGAGGCGGGCGATCTCGAACTTGTAGCCGAGCAGGCCGAACCCGAAGCTCTCCTGGCCCTCGCCGCGGGCGCCGTCGTTCCGGCCCTGCTTGCGGCCGCTGGGGATGGCCCACGGGCCCGGGACGCCGACGCCGGGGATGTAGTAGTCGCCGGGCCACTCGCGGTAGGCGTAGTGCGTGTCGGCGCGGGCGCGCATCCAGAGCATGAAGAAGTTGCGGTCGGCGGCGGGGTCGCAGAGCATGTAGTTGGTGCCCTGCGCGGGGATCGAGGCGGCGGGGAGGACGTGGACGCGCTCGCTGAACTTGACGAAGATGTTGGTGAACGACTTCTCGGCGATGCCGTAGTAGCGCATCCGGCGCTCGGGGCGGGCCTTGAGGCGGTACTTGGCGATGTTGTTCTTGGGGTTGCCGTAGGGGTTGTCGTGGGCGTGGAAGAACACCACGGCCTTCTCCGGATCCCGGCACCGCATGACGCGAGGGACGCGCTCGTAGCCTTTATCCGTCAGATCCGCCTGATCGGGCGGATTTAGCCAGCTCAGACAATCCTCCGGCGCGCTCTCCGGGCACCGGGCGGCGCGGCCCTCGTTGGCGGCCTCCTTGATCTCGCGGTACTGCGGGAGGGTCAGGCCGAGGGCGCGGGCCTCGTCCTCCTCCGTGGGCTCCTCGCGGTCATTGGGGAGCAGGTAGCCGGGGGACTCGCGGGCGACGCGGGCGCCGTCGAGGAACATCTTGACCGTGGGGGTGTAGCCGTTGACGGGGGTGAAGCCGATGACCATGCGGCCGCCGCGGGTGATGAGGCGGGCGATCAGCTCGTCCACCCAATCCGGCGCGATCAGCTCGTCGGCGATGATGAGGTCGGGTTCGATGCCCTGGATCGCGGCGTCGCGGTCCTGCATGTAATTGCGAAAGTAGGCGTGGGATCCGATGCACGTGATGAAGCCGCCCTCGGAGAAGCCGGTCTTCTCCTTGTAGCTGACGTAGGTCTTCTCGCCCTGGACCTTCTTCCGCCACTCCGGGGGCATGAACTTCCAGAAGAGCGTCTGCTGGTCCTCGACGGAGCGGCTTTCCATCTCGTGGAAGGCATAGGCCTTCGAGTTGTCCTGGTGGACGAGCAGTTCCATGGCCAGCTTGGCCTCGAACTCCGACTTGCCGGAGCGGTTGCCGCCGAGGATGAGGAGGGTGCTGACGGGCTTGGCGAAGCCGAGATGGGCGCGGAGGGCGGCGGAGAACTGGTCCCAGGTCATGTGCAGGCGCTGGTCGAGCTTGCGGAGGAATGCGGGGTTGTGGCAGGGGGAGCCGAGGAGGGCCCGGCAGACGAACCAGATGTCGGGCTCCCAGCCGAAGCGGAGGGCATCGGTCTGCTCCTTGCGTATGATCTCGAGGCGCTTATCGTGCAGGGCCTTCCACTTCGCCTCCGCCTCGGCCATATCGCGGACCTGTGCGAAGAGTTCCTTCGCATCCGGCGCCGGGAGGATGGGGTGGGGGAGGATCTTGCTCATGGGAGAGGGTTCAGGGTTCAGGGTTCAGGGTTCCTCGTGCTTCTCCAGGGCGGCCTCGGCCTCGTCGGCACAGCGGATGCCGGACCAGCACAGCTCCGCGGCGCGGGCGATCCGCTCGAGGGCGGCGCGGTAGTCGCGGAGGGCGTTCGCCGCGTGTTTCTCGCAGACCTTGCAGGCCATGATGCTGTGCAGGCCGGAGCTTTCCGTGCCGCAGATTTCACACTTCATGGGATTCTCCCGTAGCGGCCCCAGGCCTTGCGGAGGCCCGCGAGGATCCGGCTCATGCCGGCCTGGTCGCGCCAGGCGCGTCCATTGACGACCACGCGGTACTGGTCGATGCGGCGGCAGCGGTGGAGGTCGAAGACGTGCTTCTGGCCGCTGGCGAAATCCTCCAGCGTGATCCGGCGGAGGAGGTCGGGCAGCTCCGGCTCCGGCTCCGGCACGCGCGCCACGCGCCGGCGCTCCCAGCCGACCGTGGCCACATGCGACGCCCACTCGGAGCGTTGCTGCCGCGTCCTGCACCACTTTGGGAACCGAATGCTCATTGCTCCTTGCAAGGTCGCGATAATGCTTGGTTGGCAGTACAAAGCGGCAACACGCCTTGCGCCATCCGCGAGGCCGCAATCTCGCAGTAGCGTTCCTCTCGCTCGATCAGAACGGCCTTGCGCCCCAGGTCCTTCGCGGCGCGGCCCGTCGTGCCGCTCCCGGCGAACGGGTCGAGGATTGTCTGCACGTCCCCGGCCTGCTGGACGCACCAAGAGAACAGCGTCAGCGGTTTCTCGGTGGGATGTCCGAACGTGTGGACGCCAACAGGAAGCGACATCCGCTTTGCCGGGCGGTCAAGGTTGCTCCATGCAAACTCACAGTCTGCCATTGTCGGCACGGCGTTCTGTTTGTCCCACACCAGCCAGCAGCGCGAAGGCGGAAGGGTGAAGTAGTTGCCGCCCCAGACAATGGCCTTCGTCGCAAGAGCGACGATGTACGTCAGCAGTTCTGTTTCCGGGGCAACGTCCCACGCCCGAAAGTCGGCATACTTCGCCTTGGCCCCCCACGTCCCGCCCTGCATCCGGTTTCCGATGCCATACGGAGGGTCCGTCAGAAGCAGGTCGAACCTTCCGATCGTCGGCACAATCTCCCGGCAATCGCCGTGGTAGATCGTCACCGCGTCATCTTGAAAGTAGGGCGTCATTTCGGAACCCCGGAATTGCCAACCAGCCCGTCCAGGGTACGCGGCTCCGCCGCGCCCCTGACGGCATTGTTCGGCTCATACTCCAACTCTTCCCACCCGTAGGGGGCAACGTCGCCGTTCGCGTGGCGACACCACCACACGTCTCCGCCGTGGCCGGCGACGTATCCGGCCATCTCAACGACTTCGCCAGCGCGGCGCATGGCCTTCCGGTAGTCCGGCACAAACAACGCCTTGAGATAGGATTCATCCGTCCACAGGTTGACCACGCGCAACTTCGTTCCGTTCGCTGGGATGCTTTCCGGTTCATTCACTTGCCACCTCCAATCAAAGCCGAACCATCGCCTCCAGCGTATGTCGCGCCCGCGGACGGTCGCGCCATCCGCTGAGGCGTGGTGTTCGACCTTACCATCCTTGGAACTCCGGTATAGTCGCCGGGTCCGGGATCGGCAGCGCCAAGTCCCAGTTCGGTTCGGTGTCTTCCGGCGACACGTCAGGGTTGAACGTGCCGATGCACTCCCACCCTTCCCCGGCGCGGCGCAACAAGACGAACCAGCCCGTCTGTTTCGTGCGCTGGACTTCCGCGATGTCCTCGACTGCCCGCGTGAGCGTGGCCTTGAGTTGCGCCAGCTTGTCGAGCGCGACCTTCTCGCGTTTCATGGCCGCATTGACGCCCATAATCGTCTTGAGTGCGGCGCGGGTCGAACCAGTAGGTCCAGCGTACCCGGAACCCGCTGCGGCAAACGTGTTGGTGTCAGTCATTGGCTTCCTTTCGCAGCGGCTTCCGGGCCGCTGACCTTCATGTTCGGTGTATAGGTCCACGCAGTCACCGTTTCCTTGAGCGTCGCCGGGTCAACGTCGATCACCGCACCGCGAGGATGCCGCGCCATGATCTTCTCGGCGCAGGCGTCGCAGATGCCGCGCCGGATACCCGGCCTGTCCGTGATGAGTCCGACGTTGGTGTGGTGCCATTCGTGCCCGCCGTGCCACTCTCCGCACAGGTCACACGGCAACCAGAAGTAGCCGTTGAGATTTGCGTAGGCGTGATGAAACCACCGAACCAGCGGTTTCAGAGTACGGGAAACCGCCGACCGCAGTTGAGTGAATGTCATTGCTTCTTCTTTTCGGCGGTTTCCCGCCTCTGAACCGTCATGTTCGACAATTTCACCGCCACGTCGCAGGCCAGTTCTCGGAGCATTTCGATCATGCGCGAGTGAGATATTTCTTCGGCCCCGCACTTGCGCTCGATTTCGCGGACTGCCTCATAGGTCAGCCCGGCCTCTCGCGTGGAATCGGGATGAAAGATAAACTCGGCAATGACGATCCAACCTTCGGATGCTTTCCCTTCTGTGAATCGCTCCTTTGCCTCCCTGCAATCCTTCGCGTTGTGCGCCCACAGGCACGACACGATTTCAGTAGGATGACACCAGCAAACCCGCTGCGCTGAATGCACATCCAAATCACCGACAGGGATGCAATGAAGATGTCGAACAATCCCGTTCAGCGTATCAGCGGCCCGGTTGGCGCTGTGATTATTCATTGTCATGCTCCTGGCCGCCGATCCGCTGACGGTTGATGTTCGCCTCCGCGCCTCTGCGATTCTCTGCGCCCTTTGCGGTAAATCTCCCGCCTTCCAGCCGCCGCCACGCCAGCACCGCGGCGAAGACGATCGCGGTGCCGACGACGATCATCACGGCGGGCCACTCGGTATTCATGCCACCCTCCGGTTCACGCTGATCGTCGTGACCAGCTCGCCGACGCGGTTGTGGTCCACGGGCCGGTACTCGCCCTCGATCCAGGTCTTGAGCCCCGTGGGCCCGCCCTTGGCCAGCGCGCGCTGGACCTCGTAGGTCCCGGCGGGCTCGCCGTCCACGATCCGCAGGACTCTGATCTTCTGCTTCATCGTTCACCCGTCGGGCAGTTGATGGCCACAGCACCAGCAGGTGCTCCGGTCGTCGTCGTTGTGGGCATGGCAGACGTAGCAGGCCTTGCTCCGGGCATCGCGGCGCACTTTCTGCGTCCGCAGGTGGGGCACTTGGGGAAGGGGACCTCGGCCAGGAACGTCCTCCGGCACGCCGGGCACGTCACCTCGCGCCGGAAGTCGATCTCCGCGAAGTTCCGCCGGTAGGTTTCCATGTCCCCGATCCTGCATCGCGATCCCTTCCCGTTCTGGACGGTCAGCACGTCGTCGCCCCTCCGGTTTCATCCTTCATCCCTCAGCCTTCATCCTTTCCCCAAAGCTCCTCTTGAGGTTCCGGTTATGCTCCAGCGCGCCCTCGAGGGTGCGGGTGACGGCGGTGGGCCACTTCTCCGGCCGGCGGCCGGCGAGCCAGGCGTCGTTGACCTCGCGGAGGTAGTCCGCGAGCTTCTGGGCGTGCAACGCGCCCTTCTCGTGCCACGTGGCGACCCAGAGCGTTGTGAGGTCGGGGGTCATGGGTTGACCTCAGCGATTGGAACCGCGAAGGGGCTACTGGCTCCCAGAGAGGAAGCCTTGGAAGTTCCGGGCCGCAGTGCAGAACGATAACTTGCCCAAGGACGTTCACATACGCGCCTCTCGGCCTCTGTGTTCCATCCTTGCATCCGTTCCTCTTTCATCCTTGCCTCGCCTGAGCCTTGCCGTCGTTGGTCTTGAGTCTTGAGCCTTGAGCTTGTGCCAGGCGTTACCCCGGCTGTGTTGGCATTTAGCCAGCTTGCTCCATTTGCAAGTGCTCTAACGAGCGATGTCACTTTACGGGTGTGACCCCCGCTGCATTGTTCCGGTTTTTATCTCTCCCTGTAGCCATGAGCCCCTTCGTTCAGTTCACGAGTTCCGTCGTCGCGTTCGTCACTTCGAGAGTACGGTCGATGATGCCCGGCTCGGACCGGTAGAGATCGATCATCCGGTCGCGCTGGATCGGATCGAAGTACCGTCGAATCTTGATCTGCGTGACCGGTCCGCCGGCAGCCGTCTGGACGTACTGCTCTTTGAGTCCGCGGTCTCCCAGCAGCGACCACATGCTCTGGTCGGCCTTCGCCAGGTCGCGGCGGCGGTGAATCCATTCCGCGATGGTCTTCGCGACGCGCTTCCCGCCGAGTTCGATCTCCACCACCGTCACGATGTTCGTGCGCTGGATGGCGAACCGCAGTTTGAGGATCTCCTTGTTCAGGTCTCCATGCGCCTGCATCCACTCAGAGACCTGCACCTGCTGGTTCGGGTACGCCGGAGTCTCGAAGTCGAGGTTGGCGCAGTTCTCGCCAACCTTCTTCCTCAAGTCCTCCGCCTTGATCTGAAGCTCCTTAATGAGCTTCATCGCTTCAATGATCTTCATTCCTGACCCTTTCTCGTGGGTGCCTGTTGCACGCCGTGACCGACCCCACAATCGGACGGCGTGTTGTTACTCGGACCCTCCAATGCCTCAGCGATCTCCGCGATGAGCGCTTCTTTGTAGTACTCTGGCGGCGTCTGGTAACGCGGCGGAGGCACAAGTCCGGCGCGCGATCTGCTTATGCCGGAGCGCTCCGGAAGCCCTGCTAGAAACTCGCCGAAGGATATGATTGGTTTACTCATTCGCGTCCATCCGCGTGATTCGCGGGCTCTCCGAACTCCTGCTGCTGTTCATCCTGGGGGGCGAGGTCGGGGTGCTTGTCGAAGTCGCGCTCGGTGGTATCGGCGTCGCCGGGGAGGCCGTCGTCGGCGAAGTCGTCGGTGTCGGAGGATTCGGCGACCTCGAACATGAAGTAGGGGGCGTGGAGCCACATGGCGATGTCGCCCTGCTCGGCTTCCTTGTGCTTGAGCTGGCGGAACCAGACGGGGCGTTTGTGCTTGGTGGCGCCGCGGCGGGTTTCTTCCATGGCGGCTTTCTTTTTCAGGTCGGTGTGGCAGAAGAGGATGACGTCGGCGTCCTGCTCGAGGGCGCCGGAGCCGCGGAGGTCGCTCATGCGGGGGTCGCGGTCGCCGCTCTTGGAGTCCTTCTCGATGGCCCGGGAGAGCTGGGAGAGGACCATGATGGGGATCTTGAGTTCGCGCCAGAGGCGCTTGAGGCACCGGGAGATGTACTCGAGACGGGCGTTCTCGTTGTCGGCGAGGAACCGGGAGCTGCCGGCGACGGTGATCTGCTGGACGTAGTCCACGGTGAACAGGCCGATGTTGTGGCGGGCCCGCATGAAACGGGCCCAGGCGCAGATGGAGTCGATGTCGTAGAGCCCGTCGTGGATGAAGACGGGGAGCTGGGCGAGGTAGACGGCCTGCTGGGAGCATTCGTTGAGCTGGCTGTGGCCGGCGAAGCCGAACTTGAGCTTGGGCAGGCTGACGCCGGCGTAGCGGCAGAGGGTACGATCCCAGAGCTTGCGCTTGGTGCTGTCGAGGGTGGCGCGGGCGACGGGGACCTTGAGGGCATCGGCGGCGTAGACGGCGAGGCAGTCCTCGAGGGTGGTCTTGCCGGCGCTGGGGCGGCCGGCGACGACGATGAGGCCGGGCTCGAGGCCGCACATGAGGTTGGTCAGCTTGGGCCAGGGGGTCTCGAGGCCGATGGCGGGCTTCTTGCTGGCGTCGCCCTCGCGGAAGGCCTTGGCGTCGGTCCAGGCGGCGATACTGCGCTCCATGGCCTCGCCGTTGGTCATCTCCTCGCGGACGTCTCCGAGGATGTCCACGTAGCGCTGGGAGGCCTCGAGGGCGAGCTTTTCGGGGTCCTCGACGATGTAGGCCTCGTCGTGGATGTTCTGGGACCGCTCGATCACCCCGCGGGCGATGGCCTTCTTCCGGACGATGGCCATGTAGTGTTCCGCGTGGGAGGCGGTGGGGGTGTCGTCGATCAGGCGCTCCAGGAACGAGGAGCCGCCGACCTGGTCGAGGAGGTTGTGCTGGCCGAGGTAGTCGCCGACGGTCAGCAGGTCGATCCGGCTGACGTCGCCCTTGGCCATGTCGAACAGGGCCGTGGCCAGCGTGCGGTGGACGGGGACGTAGAAGCTGTCCGGGCGCAGGCTGTACTGGACCATGGCCAGGGGGACCGTGCGAGCCGGCTCGAGCATGAAGCAGCCGAGGACGCCGCGCTCGGCCTCCTCGCTGTGGGGCGGGGTCCTGTCCTGCTCGCGGCTCACGGCTTGCTCCCCCGCGTCAACGACCGCGGCGCCGGCGGTTCGTCGTCAGCCGACCGGCCCTTGAACGCCACCGGACCCTCGGCCACCGCCACGGCCTCGCCGGCAGGCGCGCCCTTCTTTTTTGCCGCAAACCGCAGGTACTTCGAGAACTCCTTCAGCGGCGGGCTCGTCCTCGGGAACTCGGCCCCGGCCCACTGCTTGGAGAACGCCTCGATCGCCTCCTGGACCTCCTGCCGGCTGTACCCGCGCAGGATGTTCTCCACGTCGGTCGTGTCGCATGCGACGCAGGACGGATGCGATTGGATGAAGAGTTCAGCGAAGAAGGTGAGCGTGTCGCTTCCCTTCCCTTCCCTTTCTTTACCTTCCTTTACCGAGGGGGTGAGCGACGTCGCTTTCTCGTCGCTCCCGCCTCGCTCTGTGCTCGCTGAGCGAGTCGCTGAGCGAGGGAAGAGCGAGCCGGAAGCGTACCGCTTAGCGTTCGTGGAGCGAGCCGCTCTCCGCTTCGCTTCGACCTCGCTCTGCTGGTCGCTGGGGTATCCGAGCAGAAGTACGTCTTCCCCAGCGGTCGTGATCAAGGGGTACGCCTGCTTGATTTCGTCCGCAGTCACACCGGCCGCCCGGAGCCACTGTCGGTCGTCCCAGGAGGCGGCCCCGACGATCCGGCCGTTGTTCTCCTGTTCGATGCAGTACCCGGCCACGCTCAGCCAGGTTCCGCGCGCGTCCATCTCGGAGCCGAGGAACTCCGCAGAACGCAGGAAGGAACTCTTGACGTTGAGCCAGTCCATCAGATCCTCCCCCGCCACCGCGGCAACCGGCCCACGTACTCCCACAGGTCGGCCTGGCGGT
>CAZIPI010000042.1:0-11091 GCA_964541235.1 uncultured bacterium
GTGAGCCGGAACGCGAAAGGTATCTCTCCCGCCGCGGCCCAGGGAACCAGCGATAGAAGGACCGGAATCCAGCAGAGTTTCTGGGTCACGAAAGCCCCCGTTTCCAAGGATGTCTCGAACGCAAGGCGAAAGTATAAGCCCTGGGCCGCCCCGGGGAAAGCATGTGCCCCGGGAATGCAATCAGGCTTCCGATGTATTAGCTTCAGTGCACCTCACTTGGTTCCGGGAAGGAGATACACATGAAAAGCCGGTTTCTTTCGGTTGTCGCGGTTCTATTGCTGCTTGGGTCCTGCGGGGCTTCCAGGCCCGTGGAAAGGGTCCAGCCCGAGACCGTCGTCCAGGACCTGAAGGAGGGCAACACCGAGTTTGCGTTTGACCTGTTCGAGAAGCTCTGTCTCGAAAGCGGCGAAGACAATGTCATGTTCTCACCCTTCTGCATCTCATCTGCACTTGGGATGGCCTGGGCCGGGGCCCGGGGAGAGACGGAATCCCAGATGGCCATGGCCCTGGGGTTCGGCGACAGCCAGTCCGCCGTGCACAACGGTTTCGCAAGGCTTTTTTCACTGATCCAGAGGGAACAGGCGGAACCTGCCGACGACCCAATCATCCTCAACATCGCCAACGCCCTGTGGGTGCAGCGTACCTTTCCGCTGCTGGACGACTACACGGATCTTGTCAGGGAATCATACAGGGCCGAGGCCAGGAACATGGATTTCACGGGCGCTCCTGATGCAGAGAGGCAGACCATAAACGACTGGGTCGAAGACAGGACCGCCGGCAGGATAACCGACCTTCTCGGCCCGGGAACCGTGAACGAGGCGACCCGTGTTGTTCTCACCAGCGCCGTTTACTTCAAGGGAAACTGGGAGTGCGAGTTCAACAGGGACCTTACACGCAACGGAGTCTTCACCACTATGGCAGGTGAGCGGATTGATGTCCCTTTCATGCACCAGACCGGGGATTTCCAGTACTTCCGGGGTAACGGCTTCAGCGTGCTTTCCCTGCCCTACTCGGACGGCAACAGCAGGATGCTGGTCTTCCTCCCCGAAGGCGACGTTCGAAGGTTCCAGCAGGAGTTCGACAGGCAGGACTTGGAACAGGCGTTGCAGGGCCTGGGGACAAGAGAGGTTTTGCTGGCCATGCCCCCGTTCGAGTTCACCGCAAGCTACTCCCTCACGGGGCCCCTTTCAGAGCTGGGCATCACCGATGCATTCAGCTCCGAGAGGGCTGATTTCAGCGGCTTCACAGGCGGGCGCGACCTGTTCATAAGCGAAGTTGTGCACAAGGCGTTCGTGAAGGTTGACGAGACCGGTACCGAAGCAGCGGCTGCCACCGGGCTCATAATGGCCACAACTGCCATGCCCTCCGATCCGCCACTGCCCTTCATTCTGGACAGACCCTTCGTGTTCCTGATAATGGACGACATATCTGGCACGGTCCTCTTCATGGGTAGGGTCGCGAATCCCGCCAACTGAGGAAGGGTGTGCCCGAGATGCAGCGAATGCGGGCTTTCGGCCCGCATTCGCCTCTACAGGGGATTCCGGATCTAGTAGAAAGACTTGATGGCGCCCCAGGTCTGTCTTTCCAGGGCTGCCGGGGTCCAGTCCAGCTCCAGTTTGAACAGGCTGTCGTTCTGGGGGTAGAGCCAGAGGTACTCGCCGTCGTAGTCTATCCCCCCGGCGCTGGAAGTGGAATGGGTGAAGTTGCATGACCAGACGGGGGTCATGTTGGGGCTGCCGTCTGCGTTGAGCTGGAAGATGAAGATGTTGTCGGAACCGGTTATCTGGCAGCATACGAACAGGTAGTCCTCCCAGACGGCCATGCCGGAAACCGACTCGAAGGGCGCGGTTGTCCAGGTGACGGAGGACTGGGTTCCGGTGTACGCTCCCCAGGCTATCTGGTTGGCGAAGAAACATGACACGTACATGTTGTCATGCCCTGCGTCCACGCCGCATATCGTGTTCCATCCAGCAGGGCCTATGATGTTGGTCTTGAAGTAGGCTCCGGGCCCCGTGGTGGATGCGTCGAACACGGCGACGTAGCTTGAGGTCCAATTGCCGAAGAAGAACTGGTCAGGGGAGCCGGAGTACTCGCAGAAACCCTGGTCGTCGGGGTCCACGCCGCCGGAGATCGAAAAGGTGGTTCCGGTGGCGGTGCCGGTGGCCATGCTGAACTCGATGTTCTGCAGGCTGCTGTAGTTCGAGATCCAGATGCTGTTGGGTGTGGAGGACTTGATCGCAAGGCCGTACGAGCTGGAAAGACCCACGGCGTAGGAAGCCGCTACGGTATAGGTCCCCCTGTACGATGACGGTTCGTTGAACCCGCCCGGCGATCCTGTCCGCATTGCAAAAAGCGGTACGCTGAGACAGATGGCGAACACAAGGGCAGTTTTCATTCGATTCTCCTCTCATGAACATGTAATCCCCTTTACACATGCTCAAGACGCTCCGGAATGTCAATCTCTCGTCTGAACAGGGTACCGCAGCAGGGTCGTTACATGGACACAATGCCGGTATGGAGATATTTTAATGCGGGAGAACTCTGTCACGGCAGCAGGTGGGCAGTCGTTCCTTGTTCCCACAGAAAGGGGGCGGGAAACACAATGAGCCGTCGTGGGTCCAACCCGAGCCGGGTAACGTGGGTAGGGTTGGTTTGGAACCTGGTCCTTACCTCGTTCAAGTTTCTCGCCGGGATACTGGGCGGGAGCGGGGCCATGATTGCCGATGCGGTACACTCCGTTTCGGACTTTGCCACAGATGTCGTCGTGCTCACGGGTCTTCGGTTCGCCGGGAGACCGGTGGACAGGTCCCATGACTACGGCCACGGCAAGTTTGAAACACTTGCCACAGCGGTTATCGGGGCCGCCCTTGTCCTGGTGGCAGCAGGGATACTTCGCAGTGCCGGGATGAAGGTCTGGGAGTGCATGAGGGGGGTTCAGCCCGATGCTCCCGGAAGCATCGCCCTTGTTGCGGCGCTTGTGTCCATCATCTCGAAGGAATGGCTGTACCGCTATACTGTAAAGGCGGGAAGGAGGATGCGAAGCGGGGCCCTGATCGCCAACGCATGGCATCACCGCTCCGATGCGCTCTCCTCCGTCGGGACCACGCTCGGCATAGGGGGCGCGATACTGCTCGGGGGCAAGTGGAGGATCCTCGACCCGATAGCCGCAGTTGTGGTGAGTTTCTTCATCGCCAAGGCGGGTATCGAGATACTCGCCGGAAGCCTGAAGGAACTCATCGAATCCTCGCTGGATGACTCGGTGGAAGACGAGATTGTGAAGCTTGCGCTAAGCGTGCCGGGAACCAGCGACCCCCACAACCTGCGCACAAGGCGCATCGGAAGGGAGATCGCCGTGGACCTTCACATCAGGGTTGACGGCGGAATGAACGTAAGCGATGCACACCGAATCGCATCCGCCATCGAGACCAGGATACGCGACAGGTTCGGACGCTCCTCCTTCGTGATGATCCATGTCGAGCCCGAATTGAGGGACACCATACTAAATTATACGGCAGAAGATTTGCGTGAAGTTTAATATTGTTAAAGCTTGACCTTAAGTTTCTTCAATTGTCATGAAAAACCGCTGGTGCATCCGGTTCCGGGATCAGCTCAAGTCCATGTGAGTGGAGACATGCCCAGGGTAAAGGCCCGGTTTTTCATCGCTTCATCCGTTCAGACCAGAGAGGGAAGCACCTTTGACCAGCTTCTCCTGAATGCCTGGAATGATACGTGGTGCTCAGCCATTCCTCTGGCTCCTTCCACGGCAGCGGACCATGCGCTGTCATCAGTAAGAAGGCGTCTGGCGCTTTCCAGCACCTCTTCGTCCTTTGCTTCGGCTCCGGGCAGATGAGGGAAAGCGATCCTGTCGATCATGCCATCCCCGCCCAGGCAAGGTATCCCTGCCAGCAAAGCGTCTCCAGCAACCTGGCCCGGCACTCCGCTCCGGTCCCTTTGAAGAACAAGCCGGTGTCCAGCCATGCACTTCAGATAGTCGCCATACTTCATGGGGGGGACCGGTGTGGCTGTTCTTCCACTGAAAAGCAGAATTCGCAGCTTGCCCAGTATTCCGTCAGGATTCACGACGGTGACAGTCAATCCGGGATCGTCCTTGGCGAGTCGCGAAGCAATGCGAAGGGCGAATTTGTGCCTCCTTGAAGGCACCCGCCACTCCCTGGTGCCGATGAACAGCCCTGCCCTTTTCCCGTTTTCCGGGAGGGTGAACTGCCAGTCCGGAAGTTCAACGGGGTATGGAGTGGGAAGCTCGATCACACGAACACCGCGCATGCGCGATCCCAGCAGTTCCATCCCAGCCGGAGAGGATGCGACCCATGCTGAGGCGGTTCCTCGCATACGGTGCATTGCAGTTTCGTACCCTTTCTGCTTCCATGCGGCATGCAACTGGTGCCTGCCGCATTCCTTCCATGATGCCAGAATCGGGTGCCCTCTGGAACTGAGCAGTTCCGCCGTTTCGACGGCCCTCCAGAAGCGGTTCGGGATGAGGACCAGAACCGCTCGACGGTCTGATACCACCGTGGATGGATCGCAGTGGAACATTCCGGCTGTCGCTGCCGCCATCCCGTGGAAGCTCACTGGAGGGTGGTACAACGGACTCGGCGGCGGCACTTCGTCAGAGAAGTCCATGTGTTCGTCCCTGCCGTAGGGGACTATTACATCAAGCGGCCCGACGGGTACCATGCAGTTCTTTCCAGGGTCATCAACCGTTCTGCTTTATGGGCGCTCCCCGTTCAAACGACCGGAAGCCGCCCCGACATTCCGAAGCTGCCGAAGGAATGATAACACAACGCGTACAGGATTGGGAACGTCGGCAGAGAAGCGGTTCATGCAGAGACGGGATTCATGTCTGGCATTAAGTTAACCGGGCTTCCTGATGACGTCAGGACGTCAGGACTGCCCTGGTCCCTCGCAGGCACATGACGATGGCTGTGGAATCATGCGATTGTATGTTAGACGCTGAACTCACGCAGGGTATTCGTGCCCTTTGTCAATGGGATCAACCGCCCGATGCATCCTTCGGGCTGGGAGGCGGTCTTGAAACGATTCACCGAATTCGATTACCACCGTCCTGACAGGGAAGTCTTCGAGCGCGACATGCGGGCCTTGATAGAGAGGTTCAAGAACGCCGAGTCAGCTCAGGTTCAGAATGCGGTGATGGCTGAGATCAACAGCGCCAGGAGTACTTTCGAGTCCCTGGTCGCCATCGGGCAGGTCAGGCACACCATCGACACCACCGACAAGTTCTATGACCAGGAGAACGATGCGCTCGATCAGCTGGAACCAGTTTACGAAGGGCTCAAAAGCGAGTTCTACCGGGCTTTGCTGGCTTCCAGGTTCAGACCTGCCCTTGAGGATCGCTGGGGCGTTCAGCTCTTTCGTCTGGCCGAACTGCAGATGAAGACGTTCAGCCCTGAGGTCCTGTCGGATCTGCAAGCCGAGAACAAGCTTTCAAGTGAGTATGTGAAGCTGAAGGCCGCCGCTTCAATCAGCTTCCAGGGAGAAGAACGGAACCTCTCCCAGATGCAGCCCTTCGTCGAGTCCAGAAGCCGGGATGTGCGTATTGCCGCAGTGAGAGCGGTAAGCGGGTTCTACGAGGCGAACGGTGAGCGATTCGATGCCATATTCGACCAGCTGGTGAAGATCAGGCATGGAATCGCCATGAAGCTGGGTTTCGATAGTTTCGTACCCCTTGCATACGCCAGGCTGGGCAGATCGGACTACGATGCCACAATGGTGGCCAATTACCGCAGGCAGGTCTATGAATCAGTCGTACCCCTTGCGACAAGGCTTCGGGACAGACAGGCCAGGCGTATTGGTCTTTCCTCGCTGCAGTACCATGACGAGGGGCTGGAGTTCCTCACAGGCAATGCCACTCCCAAGGGCGGCCCGGAATGGATCCTCGAAAATGGGAGAGGAATGTATTCCGAGATGTCACCCGAGACGAAGGAATTCTTCGACCACATGGTGGAGCGGGAACTGATGGACCTGGTCACCAGAAAAGGCAAGGCCGGGGGAGGTTACTGCACCTTTGTTCCAGACGAACGGGCCCCGTTCATCTTCTCGAATTTCAACGGGACCAGTGGCGATGTGGATGTGCTCACCCATGAGGCCGGGCACGCCTTTCAGGCTTACAGGTCACGGGATTTCGAGGTACCGGAGTATCACTTTCCCACCCTCGAAGCATGTGAGATCCACTCGATGAGCATGGAGTTCTTCGCCTGGCCCTGGATGGACCGGTTCTTCGGTACTGACGTGGACAAGTACCGGTTTTCCCACATTGCCGGTGCGGTTCTGTTCATTCCGTACGGGGTTGCGGTTGACGAGTTCCAGCACTGGGTGTACGAGAATCCGGGAGCATCTCCAGCTGCCAGAAGGGAGACCTGGAGGCAGATCGAGAGGAAGTACCTTCCCCACAGGGACTATGGGGACAATCCTTTTCTGGATGGAGGAGGGTTCTGGTTCAGACAGGGCCACATTTTCGAGGACCCCTTCTACTACATCGACTACACTCTGGCTCAAGTCTGTGCATTCGAGTTCTGGGGTCGGAGCCGGACTGAAAGGGCCGGGGCATGGAAAGACTATCTTCGCCTCTGCGGGCTTGGCGGAAGCCTGCCCTTCACCGGTCTTGTGCAAGCCGCCGGCCTGCATGATCCGTTCTCCGATGGCACCATAAGGGCGATAATCTCACCGGTTGAGGAGTGGCTTGACTCGATTGAAGACGACAAGCTCTGAGATGGAGTGAACTCATGCGAACAGTTGCTTTTGACTTCGCTACGAGAAAAGAATGGACCATTGACCCAAGTGAGTTATCACAGCAGTTCGATCCCGGAGTCTTCTACTGGGTTATAGCCAGTCATAATGAGAGCGCCCTGATCCGTGAAGCGCTCATCCGTTTCAATGTGCCCCTGGAGTTGTCGTCACTGCTGGAACACCCCGGGCAGGGGATGCAGCTGGACCTGTTCGAGGAGGCTGCCCATTTCAGCCTGAACGAGATCCGCATAACCGACCAGGAGATGAACGAGCTTCCCCTCTCATTCCTTCTGGGTGAGGGTTTCCTGATCACCGTGGTTCCAGAGTCATCGCCGGTGATGGAGAGGATACTGCGGATCTATAGTGACGATTTCAGAAGGTTTGCGCGCTCTCCCGGGTTTTTGCTCTACGAGTTCGGCACGCAGTTCCTGGAGGCCTACCGGCGTGTCTTTCAGCACTACACCGACCGGGCCGAGAGCATCCAGCTCAGACTTTTCAACAAGGTAACGGATGAGATATTCGCTGAGGTTTCGGCGCTAACAGGTGAGATCCTGTCATTCCGCCGTTCGGTGCTTGCCGCGCGGGACATTTTCAACGACATCTCTTCCCGCAAGTCCGCCTTCGTTGCGGAGACGACCCAGCCCGCCCTTGCCATCCTTTCAGACAGGATGGGAAGGCTCTGCGATGACATTGCGGGGATAAGGAGCGTGCTCAACGAGACTCTCAACCTTTACATGGGGATGGTGAGTCACCGTACTAACCGTATCATCAACAGGCTGACGGTGTTCAGCATGATCTTCCTTCCCCTGAGCTTTCTTGCTGGTGTGTACGGAATGAACTTCGTGGCGTTCCCGGAGCTTCGATGGCGCTACGCCTACCCCGCCTTCTGGCTTTTCGTGTTCTTCTTCGTGATCGCTTTCGTGTCCTTCGTCAAGAAGAAGCGCTGGATCTGAATTGAGGGACACCATACTAAATTATGTTAAGATCTCAACGCCGATTCTTTAGGAATATTCAACCCAACCTTTAAAACAGCGAGTTGAGTTCAAGTCCCTCTTTAACAATCTTAAGAAATACTGCCTGCAAACTGAACAGAATTTAGTATGGTGTCCCTCTTTCCTTACAGGGAAAGATACCATGTCAGCTTGCCGTAGAGGCCGATGTCGGGAGGAGTGAAGCTTCCATGGCCGTTCCCGTTGAAGACGGTTTCCCCGAGCACATACAGCATGCTCCCCGGACGGTACTGCCATGAGAACAGGAGGTTGGTCCTGATCTCGTCGCTCTCGACGGCCTCCGATGCAAGGTAGTCCATCTGGAAGCTCGAGTACTGGGAGAACAGCCTCATGTTCATATCGGGGTTGAACATGTAGGCCACCCTCGCAGTTACTGACCTCCACTCGGTGGATCTCTTGTCGAAGGCTTCCGTCTGCCAGTTGTAGTTGTCGGTATCGAAGGTTCTGAACCAGTTCGCCGAAAGTCTTGTCTCAAGTACCGGTATCGGGCGGTAACGGATGCTTCCCGTGTAGTTGCTGAAAGTCCCTCCGCTGTTGTACTGCCCGCCGCCGGTTCCGACCCAGAACCTGAGTGGATAGTATGGATTTGACCCCCCACCAGCGAAGAAGTTCGTGCTGGAGCCGTAAAACCGACCCTCCGGCCCCTCAAAGGGATCGAAGTAGCCGCCGTCGTGCTGGCCGGAGACAGTGAAGTTCCATCCGCTCTTGAATGTACCGTTCACCTCGGCCTGCGTCCTGTTCTGAAGGGTTTCTCCGCCGATCTGTCTCAACTGGTTGTGGCCGCCCCAGACGGTGAATGTGGAAAATGTTGTTTCTGGCCTGTACGTCTTCATCGCCCCGGCACTCAACTCCCTGAACCCTGTGATCGTTGTGTAACCGGTTCCGTTGACATCGAAGTTCTCGTCAACCTGGGTGCCGCTCACCCAGTACCTCAGTGTGCTCCGCACTTTTTCAAGGCCGACCTGGTATGCCCCATCGTCCTCAAAACCCGTATTCCAGCTCCTTGCAACCGAGCCTCTGACCAGATGGTTGCCAGGGACCTCAACCGCTGCGTCCAATGACAGGGCCCGGTTGCTCTCCTGGGCCAGCCCCTCCTGCTCCCATGAGTCTCTGGATACACCGGATAGTCCTATGTAGCTATAGCCGGTGAACTGCTTTATGCCCCTGAATACTCCATAGTTGGCCCCGGTCTCAGCCAGGACGGCCTCATCATTCCATACCCGGCCTGTTATGGCGTCAACGAACCCGAAACTGTAACCGCCGGACAAGGAGCCTGTAACCTTGGCCCCTCCTAGTATCGGGATGACGCTTCCATCCTGGGCTATCGCACCGATTCTCCGGGAATAGAACATGTTGAAGGGCATTTCGAACAACTCGCCGCGCTCCATGAAGAAAGGCCTTCTCTCCTCCAGGAACAGCTCGAAGTGCCCCAGGTTCATCTCTGCCTCATCTGCCTCCACCTGGCCGAAATCGGGGTTTATCGTGAAATCGGCCGTGATGCCGCTGGTGAGTCCCATCTTCATGTCCAGACCCGCGTCAAGGGAGCGCTGGCTTTCGCCGGAATCCTCGAACTCGTAGACACGTCCGGCGGTGTATGGCCTGAACTCCAGCCCCAGAGCGCCCTCCACACCGTTCACGCCACAGATCCGGGCGAAATCTCCCAGATCGGCCATCTGCTGGCTGGACGACAGCATGTACCAACCGTTCTCGGACGTTCTGCTCAGAATCCTCTGGAAGTTGACCGACCAGGCCTGTTCCTCGTTCTCCGGGAATCTCAGGCAGCTGAGCGGGATGGCTATCTCAGCGGACCAACCATCTGAGCGCCTTGATGTACCGCTTTCCCAGACGGCATCCCAGCTGTAGTCCCAGCCACCCTGCTCATTGAGCCGTGAGTCCATCTGGGAGTTGGCGAGACTGACCTCGAAGCTGAAGGCGCTTCTGCCGTCGTTCCATGTATCCAGGAGCACTGCGATCCATTCGCCGTTGATGTAGGTGTCCCTTGGGGTCAGGGCATCGGTCATCCTCTCGGGAAGGGAGTCATGCATGAGGAAGCCGAAGTAGACGAATGAGTCGTCATACAGCACCTTCACGGTAGTCGGTTCGGTCATTCCGGAACCGTAGTCCGGGCCGAACTGCCATAGGTGGCATGTTTCCCCCGAGCAGTTCAACCAGGCATCCTCATCCATTGAGCCGTCGATGTTCAAGGCTTCATTCGTCCTTTGAGCCGTGATCACACCTCTCGGGGTTCCGGCAACCAGTGTTACAAGAACGAGCGATATCAGCATCAGGCTCCCCTTTCACAAGAGACACAGGTTTACAGTCTCGTGCGCCCTAAGCCCCTTAGTACAAATCCTCGCCGGAAAGAATAGTACTAAAAAATGGATTGTCAAGAATCATACCTGTTCCGTGTTCAGACGCAGATGCGAAGGCTTCCGACTGAGTGACGTTCCAGGAGATATGGTTGTTACATGGTTCGGTTGATGAGGTGCAGGAGTTCAGATGTGATCCTATAGACCAAGGAACTTTATCGCCCCTCCGCAGAGCAGCACCGCGAACCCGGCGATGGCGTGTGAGTACCTTTGCAGCCCTTTCAGGGGAACCGCCTTCAGGCCGATCGACGCACTGAGAACCAGAGTCATCATGGTACCGATGGTCACCACCGCGAAAACCCCTGCAACAAGGGCTGTGTAGCCCAGCCCTGCACTGGTGGCCGCAGGGTACATCAGAATGGGAATGAGAGGTTCGCAGGGCCCGAAAACGAAGATCGTGAACAGAACCCATGGGGTGAGGTTCTTTTCGTGATCGTGCCGGGAGGAGCGCCCATCGGCTTGTATGTGGTGGTGGCTGTTCCTTACAGCTCTGTGTATGCCCCAGACCATGTAGGTGAAACCGAAGATCAGCAGGAGCCAGGCTGCCCAGTCCCCCCTGGCTGCTTCCACAGCCTCCAGCTTGAAAACCTCGATACCGAGGAGGACACCTGCGAAGCCGAGCAGGACCGAGCTCAAAACATGGCCGATACCGCACAGCAGTGTCACCCGTGCGGTCTTTCCAGTGCTCCAACCACGCGCCTTGGCCATGGCGATGAAGGGCAGGTAGTGATCGGGGCCGAGGATCGTGTGAAGAAAACCGATGGAGGCAGCGGTCAGAAGAAGTATCCTTATCTCCGCAGTCATGTCTTCCTTTCACACTGTCGCAAGCTGATGCTTACGAGTTTACTTGCCCAATGGGGAAGATGCAGACACAGTCGCATACCGGCCGGAAGCATTCCAGCATTTTCACAGCCCTCTTCAATAGAGCTTCTCTCATTCATAGAATG
>CAZIPI010000043.1:0-10666 GCA_964541235.1 uncultured bacterium
CGAGCGCTGTCCTGCCCCTCTCCAGAAGGCCCTGTATCACCGGCATGGCCGGATCGTGGGCAGAAACGAACGCAGTGGCCGGAGAACCCATGCCGGGATACCAGCCCTGCATCGAGACCTGGCCCGTCACCGGTGAGGCGCCCCTGCGGCAGTGGCTCAGCACGGCCCACAGCTCTTCGGGATGGATGTGTATCAGAGCCCTTTCAGGTCCGCGGGTGTAGCACAGGGTGAACTCCTGGTAGATAAGGTACTCGTCTCCCGCCCTGACGGTGAAGTTGGTCCCTGAGGTGAAAACCAGGTCCCACAGCTTCCTCATGCTGCCGTTCCAGAGACGGATCTCCCTCTCGAGCCCCGGCGTTGTCCCGCATCCGTCGGCGATGAAGGGAATGCCTGTGGCAGCGTCCCTTCCGAGCATTGCTCCTGACGTTTCCATATCCGTGCAGCGAAAGTAGAGCTGCCCCGACTCGAAGGCCCGGTTCGCCCGGCCGCCGCCGGGAAGGAAACCGAGGCAGACAAGGGCCACGTTCAGCCAAGCCATAGCGCAACCTCCAAATCAGTGTGCCGGTTCCATCAGCCGACCCATCCTGTCTTCCATTACCCCGGGCGGAGCGTCATTCTCCCTTCAGCCGGACCGGCCTGCCTTCCGTGAAGGTCCAGACCAGTCCCATGGCAGGGTCCACTTCCGCCGCGAAGAAACCGTCTCCCGCTCCCCCTGCAACCACCACTGTGCCACGGGGCGTCGCTGTCATGACCGAAGGGGAGAAGCCGTCACGGAGATCGTGCCGCCATGTCACAGAGCCCCGGTTGTCAGAACCGCATACCCATGGAAGCCCCTCCACCCCGCAGAAGATGAACCCTCCCCAGGGAGCGGCCTGAACCAGGGCGGCCCCCGTCAGCGGGTGAAGACCGAACTCCAGGGTCTCACCTGTGGTTCCGTTCGCAAGCAGCGCGGTCATGACCAGCCTGTCCAGCCCTTCCGGGTCCGGCTCCCCCGACCAGGCCGACAGGGGCACGCCCTGCACGTCCCATATCCCGACGGGGGTCACGGCACCGGACGCCTCCAGGGAACAGGCGCTCCATGAACCCAGTTCTTCGCCGAAGGGGTCAAGGGCAACAACTGCCCTGTCATCCATGACAGCCTGGATGGAGGCGGCGAGCAGCAGCACCCCGTCCGGCATCAGGCGGAACGCAGTGAATGAGGGGTGGCTCGTGGGCAGGGCCAGGGTTTTCCACTCCAGCCCGCCTGCGGGCGATGCCCTCATGACCCACAGCCCCCTTTCCGGCGACCATGCATCCCAGGCAAGCACCGCGCCGCCGTCGAGCGCGGCTTGAAGCCCCACCGGGGCGTCGTAGCACACATCGTCCACCATCAGTTCCCATTCCATGGAACCATCCCGGCCGTAGGTCCTGAGCGATACCGCGGTGTATCCGGTCCCGGTTGATGAGGCCGCATAGACGCCTCCTTCCCCCCGGAGGGCCAGACGGCACTTCGCCGCATCGGACCTTACCACGCACAGCGTATCCACCAGCACTGCGCCGCGCCGGTCAATGAGGTAAAGGCAGACGGACGATTCGCCGCCGATCCCTGTATCGCCCTGGACCGCAAGCCACGCCCCGTCCCCGGCGGCGGCACAGACGTCAAGCACGCTCCCGGAGGATGAACCCGCAACGAGCGCCATGACGGCCAGCAGTGCCGCGTTCATCTCGGTCCCCCCTCAGTGAAATGCATCTCAGCACGGTAAGCCTCCACCGCTTCCCGGGTGATCCCGACGACTCTCTGGCTCCAGCGCTGGGAGCCGGGGTTGTACCAGCCGGTGAGCCGGTACGCGGCCCGAACTCCGGGATCGCCGATGGGATCGCCGGAGCAGGCGGCTTCCCAGTGCAGCAGGAGTCTGAGCCAGTTCTCCATAAGGTCCGGCATTCCCTGGTACATGTCCAGATCGCTCAGGGTCAGCCATTGATGGTACAGCAGCGGGATGAAAGCCTCCAGCCCCTCCCTTCGTACAAGGGCGGCATCGGAGGCCAGGGCGGCTTCGGCCCCTCTCACGGCTTCCGGCCATCCCTCCCCCTGCAGCTCCCGCGGAACGGTCCGGGGGTGGGCAAGGAACATGGCGCCAGGGGAAGGCTCCTGGGAAGTTTCACCCGCCAGAAGTGCTTTCAGTATCTGAAGAACGGTTCCCGGAGGGAGGGGATCGCCCCAGATGGCCTGCTCAAGATGGGAACCGGCGGTGTGAAGGAGAGCCTCGGCTTCCCATGTGACCGCGGAGGCCAGCTCGAGAGGATCTACAGCCCCTTCGTACTGCCAGTCGGTCAGGTCCTGGCATTTTACGGTGATGCTCAGGTTCTCGGCCGGTTCCCAGTCACGCATCGTCCAGGTCAGCGTCCGGTCATCCACAACAGGGCTGCCCGACCACTTCCAGCAGGCGGCGCGTTCCGGAGAGATACCGGGCATTGGAAGCGAATCGGGGACGGTGAACCGGATCAGGGCGGTACCTATTGGACCCATCCAGGTGGCGCCTGTGGTGACGATGTAGGACAGGGACCAGGAACTGAAGGAGAATCCCCCGAAATAGCTCCAGGATGTGGTGTAGGTGTTCACAAGGCGCTGGCTCTCACCCGGTTTGAACCGCATGGGCCAGACCGCCGCGATGGGGTTCCTGATAAGCGCCTCTTCCCTGCTGTAGGCGCATGCTCTGAACGCCACTTCCACCGGACTGCCGTTGACCGAGGCCGTGAAATCCATGGCCTCGGGGGGGAGCGCACCGGTGGCGTCCCCGGGACCGGTGAGGAACCAGGGTCTTCTGCCTTCGCCGGCGTGAAGGGAGTCGAGCATCGCAACCAGCAGTGATTCCGGAAAAACGGTGTACGAGTCACCGTAGATGGCGTCTATAGGGAAGCCGACGGTGACATTCACGGTCTGATCGCTCCGGTTCAGCAGGTGGAAAATGCATTCGACCCGCATTTCCGGAAGGAAACCCTCTACCATGCCCCCGGTGGGGTAAACCAGAACGGTTTCAGCTGTCATTGTGATCTGGTCGGTACCTGTCACAGCAACGGTCCTGCCGTCGGGAAAGTCGAACATCACCGCCGAATCGCCCAGCGCGTAAAACGTCAGCATAAGTACTGATGCAAGAAAGCTTCTCACGGGATGACCCCCATTCCAACCTGATGCGACCCGGGGCTCACGAGAAGAACACCTCTCCCTTTTCCAGAACTGTCCCCGGGTTCACCTCGATGGTCCCTTCCGCAGTGACATGGGTGTCGTTGTCGAATGGACCCAGGGTGGTCAACACGAAGACCGCACGCTGTCTGCACCTGTCAAGGGTTGACGAGAAGCTGCAGTTGTGCTGCATGCGTACCGTTCTCTCCCTCTCCGGCGGCTGCACGCTGCCGATACCCGCCCTCTCCCCGGACACGGCGAGTCCCGAGGCCTGGCAGTGATAGTCGGCCACCAGCCCGAAGTCATCCTCGCCACCGTTGAATGCGACCTGGTATGAGAAGCACAGCCGGTATTTCTTCCCGGCGCCGGCAACGAAACCCAGCTTCCACATGGATCCTGGTTGTACCGGCGACGATGCCGCCTTCCTTCCCCTGAAGGCCCTGCCCGCCAGAAAGCTCGACAGGACAAGCATGAGAACAAGCACGATCCCCACCAGCGCAGTGGTATCACTGCACAGCGCCATGTCCCCCCCCTTCCGGTACCGGAACCCCATGGATGGCCAGCAGAGCCCGAGCGGCGTCGCGGTAGATGCGGAACCTGGCACCTCCCAGGTGTTTGCCGCCGTACCATCTGGCGACCAGCACAACGCAGTCCACGGCGTTCATGCTGCTAAGCACCTCCAGTATGCAGTTCCCCGCCCCGCTCTCTCCGCCATCGCTCTTGTGCTCCACACCGCCGGACAGCCTGCAGGCCCAGCTGAGATGGCTGGCTTTCGTCATCCTGAACCTGGACGCAAGAAGCTGAACCACCGGTGCCGGATCGGCTCCCTGCGCCACCGGGGCGCCGCAGGCCATGAAACGGCTCTGCTTCAACAGCACCGGGTCGCCGCACCCGGGTTTCGCAAGGGTCAGCACCGTGTGCGGCATTAAAACCACCCCCCTGCCGGACAGGGTACCGGCAAGGGTTTACCCGGACGGGCCGCTGCCGCCGGCACCCGAAAGCTCATTGATGAACGTCCTTACTTCGGCGCATCTAAGGGTAAGGGCGGGAAGCTCATACCTGCCCGCCTCCCTTACTGCCTGCTCCATGTTCTCGACCGCCTTCTCCATCTCCCCCGCCAGGGCAAGGGCGCTGGCGAGCTGGGCCCGCGCGTAAACAGCCCTGTTGCCTCCGCCTGACTTCTCAGCGAAGTCCAGGCTTTCAACGGCCAGCCTCAGAGCTTCATCAGGCCGGGTCTCGAGCTGGGAGAGCCTCTCCAGGCTGTATGAGACTCCCCTCAGGTCGCCCAGTTTCCTCCTCATCTCCAGCGCCTTCCAGTGGTTCTTCCTGGCTCCGTCATGATCTCCCTCGAGAACCAGTATCTCGGCAATGTTGGTCTGAAGGGTGGCGTCGAGGAAAGTGTTGCCGGTAGCGCTGTTCAGCTCCACGGCCTCATGAAGCAGAAGCCTGGCGCCGGCCAGGTCCCCCCTTCTCTTCCTGACCGATGAAATGTTGCACAGAAGGGATGTGACGGACTGGCCAAGACCGGCCCGCCTGGAGAGGACCAGGGCCCGGGACCATCTCTCGTCGGCCTTCAGAAGGTCGCCCTGCAGATGTGAGGCGTTCCCGAGCCCGGCCAGGCAGAGCGCTTCCAGGGCAGGGTCATCGCAGTTCTCGAGGAGCGAGACCGCCTCTTCCAGCAGGCGTGAGGCATCCCTGATGTTTCCGGTCACGAGGTTGAAGGAACCCAGCCGTTCCAGGAGGAGGGCCCGGTTCTTCACTCCCTCGGGATCGTTCCATCCCGGTTGACGATCCCGGGAATCGGCCAGTTCGTTCAGGCTCCCGAAGAACTCAACGGCTTCGGAGAACCTGGACCTGAGAAGGTACAGGACCGAGACGGCCTGGGCCAGCGCAATGGCATCCTTCCATCTGCAGTTCCTGAAGGCGTGATACGCCGCCGCCCTCAGGTTGGGCAGTTCAAGCGCTATCCAGTCCAGCGCCTCCGCCTGATGCTCGCTGTGAACCCTTGCGTAGTGTTCCGCCACCGCCATGCCGAAGTGTGACGAATGCCTGTCCAGAAAACGGTCCTCTGCTCCGGGCTCCGCCGAAAGCATCTCCCTGGCGAACCCCCTGGTCAGGGGATGGAGCATGTGGCCGCCTCCGTGTCTGTTCCTGACCAGGGAAGTCCCCGAGAGCCGCTGAAGTGACCTGAGGCCGCAGAACGCCACAGCCTCGGCGGCCTTCCTGTCGAATCCGCCGTGAAAGACCGAAAGCCCCTTCAGGGAGTTCCTGTCATCTTCCTCAAGAAGGCTCCATGAGTAGTCGAAGACGGCCTGAAGGCTTCTCTGTCTGGTGGGAGCGTCGGAGGCCGGGCTCTCAAGAAGCCCGAGGTCGCGTTCCAGCTCCTGCAGGAGCTCAGTGCATGAGATGGTCCTCACCCAGGATGCAGCAAGCTCTATGGCCAGCGGCAGCCCCTGAAGAAGAAGGCAGATCCTGAAAATGGCCTCTCTGTCCGCGGGGGATGGAGAGAACGAGGGAAGAACGCGCCTGGCGGAATCAAGGAACAGCCTTGTGGCATCGAAACACTCGATATCCCGGGTGAGGGTATCGGGCAATGCCATGCCCGACAGGTCCAACAGCGCCTCCGACCTGATCCCCAGCAGGTTCCTGGATGTGGCGATCACACGTGTTCCGCCGGAAACTGCCAGGAGATCGGCCACAAGTGTGGCGCATGCTGTAAGGTGCTCGAAGTTGTCCAGCACCAGAAGCGCTTTCATCCCCTTGACCGCGGAGACGAGCTGCCCTTCCTCGTTGCCGCGCTCGGTGAACCTTACGGAAAGGCAGCCTGCGATCTCCGCCACCATGCCCGCTCTGGTGGAGACGGATTCCAGCGGAACGAACCAGACGCCGTCGCTGAATGCACCCACCAGTTCAGCGGCTGCCTGCAGGGCAAGGCGTGTCTTGCCGGAACCTCCGTGGCCCAGCACGGTCACCAGTCTGGCATCCACCCCGGAAACCAGCGAGATGAGCTCATCAAGCTCCCTGGCCCTGCCAACGAAAGGAGTGGGCTGCACCGGAAGATTCTGCGGCTGTGAGGACACTGTTGCCAGCGGCGGGTGATCGCCATCAAGCATTGGATGGGCAAGGGCGAAGATCCGCTCGGGCTCCTGCAGGTCCTTGAGCATGTGTCTGCCAAGGTCTTTCAGGGCGGCGCCGTCTGGTACCGCTTCAGCCGCGGCGGCGGAAGCGCTGATCACGGTCTGGCCTCCGTGGGCAGCGGACATCAGACGCATGGCCCTGTTAACAGGGTTGCCGAAGTAGTCGTCGCCCCTCTGCTGGGCATCTCCGGAATTGATGCCCACCCTTACCGCCAGGCCGTTCACGGCGGACCAGTCCTGCCTGCGGATGGCAAGCTGGATGCCCAGGGCGCACTGAATGGCCCCGCCATGGTGGAACACCGCCATGAAGCCGTCGCCGGTGTGTTTCACCACGACCCCGCCGCACCGTTCGATCTCGGTGCGTATCACCCGGTCGTGCAGCGCCAGAACCTCGCCCATGCCATCGGGGAAGGTCTCCCACTTGCACGTGGACCCCTGAATGTCGGTGAACATGAAAGAGGGCACAAAACCTCCGCTTCCCTTCCCTGAACATGAAGGATGAACGGGGGAAAAAAAAGAACCTGCCGCGCGGGGTGGCTCAGGTCTTGACCGGGGACCCGCCGGCGGCCATACATCTGCATCCTGATCCCGGACCTTCCTCTCGGATCGGGCAAACACCTTTGACGGGGCATTTGGCACCCGGTGAAGATTGGGGTGATCCGGTGAAAAGAATGCATTCTCTGGGCGCTCTTTCCATGCTGCTTCTGCTTCCGGCACTGGCCCTTGCCAAGTCCGGCGCGGACGAAACCCTTCCGATGCTGTTCGGGGGAGTGTTTGCGGTGGTTTACCTCGCAGTGGCCATTCTGATGATCGCGGCGATGTGGAAGGTCTTCGACAAGGCAGGAAAGCCTGGCTGGGCGTGTCTTGTGCCCATCTACAACATCATCGTCATGCTGCAGATAGCAGGCAAGCCCGAGTGGTGGGTGCTGCTTTTCTTCGTCCCCTTCGTGAACATAGTGATCATGATAATGACCGAGATCGCCATCGCCCAGAACTTCGGAAGGGACACCGGTTTCGCGCTTGGTCTGATCTTCCTGCCGGTGATCTTCTGGCCGGTGCTTGGCTTCGGAGGCTCGAGGTACGCTGGGTGCGCCCAGGGCATGCCCGCAGATCACTCCCGGTTCTAGACAAGCATCACAAGCGTCAGCACGAAAAAGGGTGTGTAGAGGAGCATTGCGGCCGCCAGTGGAATGAGGAGATGAGCGTAGGGCCCGGCCCTGAAGAACAGGATCAGGCCGGGGAACACGATGACCCCGCCTGCTCCCGAGGCCAGCAGCAGCCTGTGGGCACGGATCAGCCCAGGCAGCGGCCAGGCTCCCGGTTCGTTCTCGACCCGCCAGTTCAGAAGCCAGGCGCTCACCGAAAAGCAAACGGAGAGAACGCTGATCCCTGTCAGCAGAAGACAGAGGATCCGAAGGCCCCTGCTCAGCTAGAACGCCCCCACCAGGGAGTCCGTGGCGCCGATGCGTTCATTGGTGGCATCCACCGCCTCCCTGGCATCGCGGATGACCCCGGTGGGGACCGGGGGTGCGGCGATGGAGTTCAGCGCTTCACCTGCCTGGTTCACCTGGCCCATGCCGTTTTCCGGAGCGGTCCCTTCATCCTCCCCGTCGGGCCCTCCGCAGGAGAACACAAGAGCGGATGCCATGATCAGCAGGCAGCCGGACCTCATCGCACACCGCCGGTTCCCAACAGGGCCTTGATGGCCCCGAAGGTGGAGGGTATGAGGGCCTGCGGACCCAGGACCGCACTGAAATTGTCGCAGAGGATAACGGGGGTCTCGGCCTCGTAAAGAAGCGCGAACCCGCTCAGGCCCGCTCCCAGATTGTACTGCGAATCCACTGCCTGTGCCGCCTGCTGACCGTTGATATGGAGGGTGAGCGTCACCGGGGAGACGCCCTGGAGCGTGAGCCCCACGTTGACCCATGACCCCGGGGTGACCGTGGGACCGAACCCGGAGTGAAGCAGCTCGTACTCCCCGGTGATGCTGATGTATCCGATGTAGGAGTACGTGAAAGGCTGAAGGAAGACTATGACGCCTGCCACGTAGGCTTCTCCGGTGGTTATCTGCAGTCTTGCCAGAACGTTCACGAGGCTCCCGGTCCCGGTCGGAGAAAAGTCCATCGAGACCGATCCGTCCCCCCAGAACCCGGCGGCAGTGCAGAGGTAGCCGATGTACGAGCTGTCAGGGAAGAAGGCCTCGATGACCTGGTTGTCCCCCTGTTCGGTCACCAGCGCATACCCCCCTGACTCCTCGCGAAGCCAGTTGCCGGACGATTCGGGTCCCTGGCCCGGACTGTAAGACTCGAAATCATCCAGGAAGTCACCTGTCATGATCCCCGAGAGGATCAGAAGAAGCAACCCTGTGAGTTTCACCGGCACCCTCCTTATCCTGTTCATCCTTGCCGTTGCGGAATATAGCAGCTTCTCCGCCGCCGGCGCCGCAGCCGAATGCAGGGGTTCCCCCGGAAACTCCCGCTGTTATACTAGCGAGGGATCTCTTCCTGAAGGGAGGCACGCATGAGATACAGAAAGCTGGGGGGGACCGGCCTGTCGGTCTCGACACTGGGTTTCGGCGCCATGAGGATGCCGCATGAACCCGGCGACCCCGAGAGCATCATTCGGGAAGAGGCCAGTGACCTTCTGTACAGGGCCCTGAGCCTGGGGGTGAACCTGGTGGACACCGCCTGGAACTACCACCGGGAACAGAGCGAGGTCTTCATAGGGGACACGCTGTCCCCGGGCGAGAGGAACAGGATCATCCTCTCCACGAAGCTTCCCTGCTGGCTCGTGGAGAGCCCCGAAGACGCCCTGGGCTACCTTGACAGGCAGTTGTCCAGGCTTCGCACCGACCACCTTGACATCTACCTTCTTCACGGCCTGAACCGCAGATCCTGGGAGAAGATGAGGGAGGCCGGCATCCCGGAGTGGGGTCTGCGGATGAAGGAGGCCGGGAAGATCCGATTTCTGGGTTTCAGCTTTCACGACCGTTACGAGACGTTCACCGAGATACTGGATCACACTGCATGGGATGTGTGCCTTCTCATGCTGAACTACGTTGACACCGAGTATCAGGCGGGCCTCAAAGGGGTGATGGACGCAGCGGCCAGGGGCATGGGAGTGATGATAATGGAACCGTTGAGGGGCGGATTCCTGGCGGGCAACCTTCCCGCCGAGGTGGCCCGTTGCTTCGGCGACACCCCGTACTCTCCGGCGGCGCTGGGGTTCAGGTGGTTATGGAACATTCCCCAGGTCGCCACCGTGCTCAGCGGCATGGGCAGCATTCCCCAGCTTGAGGAGAACGCCGCACTGGCGGATGAAACGTCGCCGGGCTGCCTGGGCACCAGGGAGAAGGAGGCCTACCAGTGCGCCAGGGCGGCTTTCCTTGCCAGGGCCGAGATACCCTGCACGCAGTGCGAGTACTGCATGCCCTGTCCCGCCGGGGTGGCCATCCCGTGGTGCTTCAACTACTACAACTACTACACCATGCACGAAGACCTTCAGCAGGCCAGGATTCTATACGGCTTCATAGGCGAGCGTTACGGGGGCCACAAATGCACCGGGTGCGGAGCCTGCCTCGAGAAATGTCCCCGGGGTCTTCCGATCCCTGAGCTGCTTGCCAGGGTGCACGAGACCCTCGGGTAGAAAAAGGGCCGCAGGGCGAACCCTGCGGCCCCGGCCCTACCTCTGCGTGTAAAGGTTGGTGAGCAGAAGCTCGGCGAGCCTTACGCTTGTCTGCTGTCTGTCGAGGGTCGGGAACACGGCCGGTTCCCAGGTGATGTGAAAACTCAGGCTTCCCCTGTAACCCACGATCCTCACCGGCATACGGTCACCCTGGGGAACATCACCCATCATCGCCGCGTCCCACATGGCGCCCTGAACCTCCACAGGGTTGTCGAGGAAGCTGACCGCGGTATCGAAACCGCTGCGTCCGCCCGCCACGTCCACCTCGAAACGGACCTTGCTGTAGGGAACGCTGCCTATGTTGAAACTGCCGACAGGCTTGCCGGACGCGGCATTGCTGGCGGCCTCGGGGAACGGGGCGAAACCAGCCATTCCCATTATCGCTTCCACCTCGGCGGCGGAAACAGCATCGTTCATCGCCCAGCCGTCGGGAAGCGCTATGGTGTCACCAAGGCCGGTCTGTGATGCGTTGGTTCCCTGATCGGGGGGCACGGCATCGGTGGTCTGCTGCCCGGCGGCGGCATCGGGCGCAGGCTGTTCCCCGCAACCGGAAACGACGAATGTCAAAATGACGGCAAAGAGGAGTAACGGCTTTCTCATCTCTTGTTCCTTCACTTTCCTATTGTCTCTGCAACGGCGGCTCAAGGCCGTCAGGAGTTTATTATAACTGAAATGGCCGGAAGAT
>CAZIPI010000044.1:0-9335 GCA_964541235.1 uncultured bacterium
TTCTGAACAGGAGGCACCATTCCGGCAGGCTACTGGGCATAGATATAGATCAGAGGAAGATCCATCAGGCAATGAGGTGCGGCCTGAAGGGGATCGATTACGCCTGCGAAGGGATCCGTGACCTGCAGCCCTTCAGCTTTGACTCCATGTCGGTGGTGGATGTGCTGTACCTGTTGCCTGATGAAGAGAAGGCAGCTTTTTTGAAGGATTGCGCCGGAGCTTTGAAGCCCGGTGGTACGCTGGTGGTGAAAGCGCTTGTGAACGCTCCCGGGTGGAAGTACCGCATGATATTGATCCAGGAGTACATCATGGTGAAGATCCTGGGGGTTACCAGGGGGGATACCGTGAGAATCACCTCTCCGGAAGCTCTCGCAGGGTTCATGCGAGGAGCGGGTTTTTCAGATCCCCGGGTGACAAGGCTGGACAGGGGCTTTCCCTACCCCCATTCCCTTTTTGTCTGCACCACACCGAAGCCCGGAGGGCCGGTGGGGATCGAACCTTGACTAAGGCGGGTCCGCCGCATATTCAAGCGCCATGATCCCTGAAAGAGCACCCTTTGGGAACACGCTGCCATGGATTGCCCTCGGGTTGCTGCTGGCCCCCCTTCTGCTGGTATCAGCAAGGATTGTCGTTTCGGGTTTTCCCGACCTGGCAGTGGAGGGGGACCTGGCGATGCAGGATATCTCCACCCGGGGCATCCGTGAGGGGAGAGCGCTTCTTGGGCCCTATTCCCGGTTCGGGTTCAACCATCCGGGTCCGGCCTACTTCCTTCTCAGGCTTCCGGTGTACTGCCTGTCCGGGTGCTCCTCATCCTCTTCATACTTTACATTGCCGTTTCTCATCTCGTCGTGCCTTGCCGGGGCATTTCTTCTTCTGCGCCGGTTCTGCGGGATCACCGTCACGACCCTGTGCTGTCTTCTTCTCTCGCTGTACCTTGTAATGTTCCCGTGGACGGTCTGGCTCAAGGATTGGAACCCCTTCGCCATTATCTTTCCGTTCCTTCTCTGCATCCTCGCCTGTGCCGCGGTGGGAGCCGGCGATCACAGGTGGATGCCGGTGGCCGTCATCGCGGGCTCCCTGGTGGCGCAGACCCATCTTGGCGGGTTCCCGGTGGTGGCGGCCGCTGCGCTATCAACACCGCTCATTCGAAGGTGGATTGGTTCCGCAGGATGCTCGGCGCCGGGGTGCCGATCCAGGTCCCTGTTGCTGGCTGCGGTGATCTTCATAGCGGTCTGGCTCCCGGTCCTGGTGCAGGAGTTCGCTGAAGGCCAGGGCAATATCCCGAGGATCGTCAGGTTCATCGGAGAAAGCTCCGCGAGTGTTCCGCTCAGGGTGGCGGCCAGGGAATGGTCGGGCGCCCTGACCGCCACCGAGATCATCCTGTTCTTTCCCAGGTCACTCAGAGCCATGGGGCTGCTTCTGGAAGTGACCTTTGCTCTGGCCGTTTTCAGGATGGCCGTCATGGCCGCCTGTCTCCTTCTTCTGAAACGAAGGGAGGGAAGCGGGTTCGTCCGGTCTCTGGCCGCTCTGGTTCTTGTGGTCCACGTTGCCATGTTCCTGGGTGTGCTGCAGGTGCGGGGAGATCTTCACGATTCTTTTCTCGTGGTATTCCGTGACATCGCCACTCTCCTGGATCGTAATGGCCCTGACTGCCGCCTCCCTGCGCACGACGCCACTGAAGCAAAGCCTGGCGGTCAGGGCGATACTCACCTGTCTGATACTGGCCCCCGGGGTTCATCTTGCCAGGGCGACCGGGGTTTTCCACAGGGGTGTCTTCGATCCCCTTGCCTACTCGGACCAGAGTGTGGAGGCGCTTTCTGCAAGCCTTGAAGCCTTCCTTGCTCTCAATCCGGAGCAGGAGTGGTACCTTGAACCGGTGCCCAGGGATCTCTGGCCCGTTTCGGCAGGGATCGTGAACCGCCTCGCCGGGGACGGACAGCCGGTCCATCTGGACGGTTACTTCGGCGGGCTTGTGGGTACCGGGCCCCCGGAAGGGGCTCGAAGGCTTCTGCTGGTCCAGGCGGACGGTTGTGCGCCGGACATGGATGAGACAATAGGCACCCACGGTTCCCTGGTGCTTGGAGTTGACTGGAATGAACGACAGAACTCAGACCGCTAGCTCCACGGTAACACCTGCCGGTCACAGCGGGAGTATGGCCCCGGTGCTTTGCACCCTTCTCCTGCTCTCCCTCATCCTTGGGGCTTCCCTCGCATTGTGCCGGGGAACGCTGGTTTACAGCCTGGACGACGCCTACATCCATCTGAGCGTCAGCGAGCAGATAGCCCGGGGAGGCTACGGCATCAACAACGGGGAGTTGAGCGCGCCTTCCTCCTCGGTCCTGTGGGACTTCCTTCTGGCGCCTCCTGCCGGGACCCCGCTTCATCAGTACCTGCCGCTTATGTTCAACACGGCATCCCTGCTCTGGTCGGTCATGCTGCTGCGCAGGGTTATGCTGATGCTCATGCCTGACTCAGGAGCCTTCAAAGCCGCCGCCCTGTCCATCTGGGCGGCGCTCTGCCTGAACCTCTTCGGCCTTGTTCTGACGGGCATGGAACACAGCCTTCAGGTTGCACTGTCCCTGGCTGTTCTGCACGGAGTGATGAAGGCCGCTGCCGGGCGGACCCCGCCTGCCGGCATGTACTTCTCCATGGTTCTGGGTCCGATGATAAGGTACGAGATGCTTGCGGTCACCGTGGGGGCTTCAGTGGTTCTCCTTCTTCAGGGAAGGAGGCTGAGGGCAGTGCTCCTCACGGTCGCCGCCGTTGCGCCCCTTGCGGGTTTCGCACTGTTCCTGATGTCCCGGGGGCTTCCCCCCCTTCCGGGTTCCGTTCTGGCAAAACTGGCCGAAGGAGGTCTGACCGGTGGGCCCCTGGCTTCCGTGGCGAACCGGCTGAAGCTTCTGGTCTCCAACATGGATGCGCTGCGTTTTCTTCTGCTGGTCTCGGCATTGCCGGTATCCGCCCTGTTCGTAAGGGACAAAGCGGGAAGAATGGTGACGGCGTTCGCCGCCGTGGTCGGCGTCGGCCACCTTGTGATGGGAAGGTACGGCTGGTTCGGCAGGTATCACGTTTACGCCATGACGATCCTCCTCTTCTCGATCGCATGGAATGTCAGGGCGGGACTGAACCGGTACCTTTCCTCCGGAAGGACAGTGGGAAGGGTGCTCCTGCTGCTTCTTCCCCTGACCGTCTTCCTGCTCCCGGAGCTGGCGACGACCCTCAAGACCCCTCTTGCATCAAGGGTGATCTTCCTCCAGCACGGGGTGATGAGAAGGATAGCCCTGTCCTACGGCGGTAGGATAGCGGTGAACGACATCGGGTGGGTCTCGTACGGGAACCCCGAGCATGTTCTCGACCTGTGGGGACTTGCCAACGAGGAATCGAGAAGGCATCACCTTCAGAGGGGAACAGGCTGGGTGGAGCGAATGGTGGAGGCCGACGGGGCGGGGCTGGTGATGCTCTACGGAAGCGTTTTTCAGGGAGAGGTACCCGGCCATTGGCTCAGGGTGGCGGTTCTGCGAATGACCGGCCCGGTGGTGGTGGGTTTCCCTGAAGTCGATCTGTTTGTGACCCGCAACGGCGACCCCGCAAGGGTGGCGGAGGTACTGGACGCCGTCACAATGAACCTGCCCCCGGGAGCGATCATCCAGAGGGCCGACTGATCCCGCTGCGTCCCGGCCGGCTTCCCGGCACGGGGTTACTTCAGCTGCCATTACGCCGACGCCATATCCTCCGGCAACGATTCATCGTCACGCTGGCGCGATTTGAACAGGGAGTTCTGCTGGCATGCCGGAGTGATGGCTGCCTACGACATCATTGGCGCTGGTATCTCCCATGTCTCAGCTACGGAACAATTTCCGCAGGAGTAATGCCCTTCTGAGGCAGTGTGGTTCCAACTCAACTGCGGGATGTTGGAACAGGCTTCGAGATTGAGCTGGCCGGCCCCTTCGACAACATGGATGTCACAGGCAGGCAATTCCCTGATTGCCCGGTCAGAGCCGATCTGTCACTATACGCCAGTGTCCATTGCCAAAAGTAGCAGGAGACCGTTAAGGGCAGTCACGGTTTCGGCGCGGGGTGCGGATACACCGGGGATGAAAGGTTCGGCGCCGATATTGGTTTCCTCTTCAGAACCCGCGGAAGGGATGGAAGCAGCATTCCAAGCGTGGACGCTGCGCGGGTCGATGACAACGTGGTTTCGGTTGTGGGGGGGTTGTTCTGCCGGTCATGAAAGACTACGGGCAGGTTGCCGCCCTCGGGGAACAGACTGCCTCTTGTTGTTTCAGAGTTACGGAAGTCTTTGAATCCGTTACGGAAAATCCGGAGCATGTCCTTCAATGGGGCCGTGAATCCCTGATGGAGCATGAACGAACCGATGCAGCGGGGCCCGAGGCAAGAGCCCACGCAGTTGGTGACAGGGAGTCGGAGAAACTCAATGTACGTCCTTTACCGCACTTGACATGTTTGCGTCCAGGGTCGATAAATGAATTGGGCTGCATCAGGAGCATCCGTGCCGGGAGGGAAGCCTTTCCGGCCATAGCGCACGATCTGACCCTGAACGCCCGCAGATGCCCCCGGGCGAGATACATGCGGCAGGAGTTGGTATGAGAGCGTTGTTGCTTGTTCTGCTGATCCTTCCTCCTCTGAGCAGCCTCGTCCTTGCCATGGACCCGCCGGCCAAGCTCTGGGAGAAGTGGTACTACAACGGTTATGACTCTGTGAACTTCAATGATATAGAACTTACCCCATCAGGGGACTTGTTCATCACAGGTAACGCAACTGACTGGACAGAGCCGATCTACAAGAACTACTGTGCGTTTCTTGTTGATCAATCAGGGGATGTTCTGTGGGCGGTTGAGAAGCCTATCTACGGAATTGCCTCATACGACGGCGATGTTGTTTCAGATGGCTCATTCATTATCACAGGCACTGCGGTGGTTGCCCAGGGAGATTCTTTTTCCCTTTTTATTATGAAGATATCATCTGGAGGCGCAATCGAGTGGACGAAGGTGTACGACTACCCGGACACCAAGGAGGAAGGCTACGGCATCATCTGCCTTCCCGACGGTGGATTTGCGGTGTGCGGACGGGTGCATGGGACCGGGACGATCAATGCTGGTCAACTCTGGTTACTTCGAACAGATGAGAGTGGTGACACTCTGTGGACCCGGGAATGGGGATCAACGGTGTCGAACTCTCCGGACTGGGGTAAGACGGTGCTCTTTGAGAACAAGGAGCTCTGTGTTCTGGCGCACGGTCTGACGGAATCGCTTCCAACGTATGGTCCCCACCTTCTCTTTTACGATCTTGAAGGCAACTACATTCGGGGCACCGATTATCCGGAACTCTACTACATCTTTCCCGGAGACATGTGCCTTGCATCGGACAGTGGATTCATCTTCGTTACAAAGACATTTCCCAGCATCTCGCACACTGATCAGTACGGTGAGATCATGTGGAGGCACAGTATCGAGGCCAACCCGAACGATGAGAACGAAGGCCACTGCATCCGGCCAACCATGGACGGTGGATACGTGTTCTCCGGGTGGGACGGGTACTTCGGTGGTCCATGGGACGAAGGCGGTTCCGTAGGTAACACCCTCGACTACAAGGAGGGCTGGCTTGTCCGGTTCGATGCTGACGGGAACGAACTGTGGAACTTCAACAATACTGTGAGCCACCACAACTTCTTCTATTCCTGCGTTCAGCTCCCCGAGGGGGGCTACATAACCGGAGGGACCTGGACCGGTACCGGTTACCTTGTGAGATACGCACCCGAGACCGGCATAGAGGGTGGAGGAGTAGTTCCAGGCATTACACTGGAAGCAACCCCGAACCCGTTCAGCGGGAGTCTTTCTGTGAACTTCACCCTGTCAGAGCTTGGTTATGCAAACCTTGAGGTTTACGATCTCTCGGGGAGGCTTGTAAAGAGGCTCTTATCGGAGGAAGCCGTTCCCGGGCTTCATTCCGTTGACTGGAATCCTGATGCCTCTATGACCTCAGGGTGCTATCTGTTGAGGCTGGTTTGTGCTGAAGAAACGGTCAGCAGGCGCTGTGTTCTTCTGAGATAGTGCTGTTTGGCGAGCCGAGTTGACCTGCGTTGGAACTCTCTTCTCCCCTGGCTTCAAGGAATCGCGGCCCTGTCGGTGCTTCAGGAGGGCCCGGTTGTCAGGGTTCCCGAAGCATCAAAACCAGGGAAAGCCCTGTCAACGGGGTAGTACATCCCTAACGGGTATAGCACTCTTATATGAGAGAAGGAATAAGGGTTGTGGTGAGGGAGAAGAAAAAGAAAAAGTGTCGCCGCCCTCAACAACTACTCCCTTTCCATCGGGATGGCCTCGATCAGTCTTGCGATGTGCTTTGCCTCGGCTGGTGAGAGGTCGTATGGCAGGATGACCTGCACCAGAAAATCGGGCCTGATCATTACCTGAAGGGTGTTTGAAGGCTGTGAGGGCTTCGCAGGATAAGGGTTGCTCTTAACCCCACCGCCTGCCTTACTCCTTCCGCTTCCAGAGCAGGTCTTCGCTGTTTCAGATGAACAGAATGGGTCGTCTGGCTTTCCGTCAGGAGGCCCATCCACATGCTCAACGAAACAGGCAATCACCGACTTGATCCTGCCCCTGTACTCCGCAAGAGTTTTCGGAGCCGGGCTTTTTCGATTCTTGTATCTTTCTGTAACAACATCTACATCGATGTTTCTCACATCAGCAGCCTCGGCAGGCAGTAGATCTTCAGCAATGCTTCTGCAGGCGGTCTTGATTCCATTGGCCTTCGCTTTGGAGAAGCCACCCATGAAACTCGGGTTGTCGCAGTAACCAAGCAGGGCGTCAAAGGTGTAATCGGCACATTTCATCATAAGCCTTTCTGCTAACAATATGCTATGTTCATAGCGCAATATGCTACATAAGTTGGTACTGTCAACCGAGAGCATAGAAGTGTTGTGGTATTGGTGGATAACTTCTGGTGCACGATACCCCCCGGAGAAGGCTAAAAGACGAACTGATATGTTATAAATACTATGTACCCCAACAACTTACAGAAAGGAGTGCCCGATGTCATCCATGAAGAGGATACTGAAGGTAGTCGAGACCGTGGTCGATGTATTCCAGGCCGCGAAGTCCCTGGCCGACGCCGCAGGCGCAGAGAGAGGAGGTCATCGTGACCAGTACCCAGCTAGCCCCCCTTCGGAACACCGTTAAGGTGATGGACCCCTATGCCCCGGTTCGGCTTGCGCCCGTCTCCGTGAACGGAGAGGCCGTCCCCCAGGTCGGCGTCGAGATTTTGAACGACAAGGGAGTCTGGGAGTGCATAAACATTCACAGCCAGGGCTACCAGTTGATTTCCAACAGTCTCGCCCAGCAGACGGCGCGGGAAATCACGTCGCTCTCCCGGTGGCGCTGGGTCGAAGAAAGGAGCATCTGGACCGGTCGGTTTCTCAGCACACTCTACCGCAGCGACCAGATCGTAGAGCTCCCGGATGTCGGGGATGCCGTCTCGCTCGGTTTGCGAGTAGAGAACAGCTACGACGGTTCGGCAAAGTTTCGTATCGTGTTGATGGCATTTGTTTTGAGCTGCACCAATGGCCTGATGAGCCCCCGCTACTTCTCGACCTATGCCCTGAAGCATACCGCTGCCCAAGGCTTCGATTTGAAGGAAGCCGTCTCCGTTATCCAGGGCGGCGTCAGAACCCTTGAAGAGATCGCCCCGCGGATCGCCACCCTCTCCAAAACCCGCCTGAACCTCAAGACCCTTGCCGCTGTGGCGAAGAGCGTTTCCCTTCCTAATAGGGACTGGGGTCCCGTTGTTCAGAACCTCGGGAATGCCCACTCCCTTTGGGACTTGTATCAGGAACTGACCCACCGCCTCACCTACAACGGCAGGGGCCGTGCCATGATCACCACTTCCGAGCAGGTCGGCGACTACTTCCTCGGCAACCTGGCTGACAAATTCGCTGCCTGAGCCTTCCTTCATCACCGCCCCCCTGATCACTGCCCGTTTCTCCGAAGCAATCACTCCGTAGTAACGCCACGAGAACCCATCAGCAGAGGAAGAAGGGCTATCCATGCCATTCATTCCCTGAAGTGGCCGTAACGGGCGGGCAGTGTTCTCACAGCATCAACACCGGGAGGAACACATGAATGGAAGAACGAAGGCGAAGGCGATACTTACCCTGGCTGCTGCCATCCTCTACCTGCTCTGGGTCATGGACCTGATCCCTGACCTCATTCCAGTCGCAGGGTATCTCGATGACATCGCTGTGATATCAACAGCAGCCTACTCATTCATCACAGGTCGTGAAAGGTTCCGTCGGCGGGATGACACCGACAATTCCCCGTGGCGGGAGGTTGAACCGTGAGCTACTACCTGCTTCTGGCCCGGGGAGGGGTGGACCCCGAGATCATCGGCGGTCCCCTGGATTCCTGGGAGGCCGTTCAGATCAAAGCTATCCGGCTCACAGCAGAGGGTGTCATCAACGGGGCCGACGGTGTGTTCTGGCTTCTTGTCCCGGACGGTATGAGGCCCGAGGTGGGAGCCTTCACAGCGGAAGAGCTCGATACAGACATGATCGGAAGGGAGGTCGCCCCGTGGCGACACGAACACTAGTATCCCGGACGAAGAGACCGGGGCTGCAGATGCGGTTCTCGGATTACGCTGCCGCCGTGGGGATCAACTTCTCCACGCTGAAACACATGGGGAAGAGCCCGCTTCATTACCAGTATGCCGTCCAGAACCCCCCTGCTGAAACCCCGGCCATGCTTCTTGGAAGGGCGACCCACACTGCAGTCTTTGAGCCCGAGAGATTTCAACTGGACTTCGCCTTGTGGCCTGGAGACCGAAGGGGGAACGCCTACCAGCAGTTCGCCGACGAGGCCACCATGCAGGATCGTTCCATCCTGAGGGAGTCCGAGTACAACGCCGCCCTTGCCATACGGAACTCCGTCAGGGGAACGCCTGAAGTGGCCGCTCTGCTTCAGAAGGGTTTTCCAGAGGTCAGCCTGTTCTGGACCAATCCTCCTACGGGGCTCTCCTGCAAGGGAAGGCTGGACTGGATTTCGGTTGAGGGAGCTATCCTTGACCTGAAGACTACCAGTTCCACTGACCCCAGAACCTTCTCGACCCATGCCTGGAACATGGGGTACTTCCACCAGGCCGCCATGTACCAGGAGGCTTATGCCGTCAGTTCCGGCAAGGGTGTTCTTCTGCGCTGCGGCATCGTCGCCATGGAGAAGGATCCACCGCACGCCTGCAGGCTGTACTGGCTCGAGGAGGACTCCCTGGACAGGGCGCGTGAGGAATACATCGGCTGGCTCCGGCAGGTGAAGGAGTGCACCGCT
>CAZIPI010000045.1:0-8820 GCA_964541235.1 uncultured bacterium
GACCGCGCTACTAAAGCAGGCATAACGACCCCGGAGGTCCCAAACCTCCGGGGTTTTTTCTTTGCGCCAAGGCTTGCGGCGCCTTGACCGGCCAGTTTGACAGAACCGGTACCCCGCCTTATCATCAATCGCTCCAGAGTTTTTGCCGGCTTCGTTCCATTGTGGCCTCGGATTTTCAGGAGAGTTTGAACCCCCATGAATACCGCCGAACACAGAGGGTCCCGGCGCTCCACGAAGATGACTGCCCTTTTTGTTCTCACCGCCGTCTCTGTGATAGCGGCACTTCACCTTTTCCTGCCCAGGATCGCAAGGCGCGCACCGTTCACCGTTCTCACCCAGGAGGAGCGGGAGTGGCTGGATGAGAACAGCGGCTCTCTGACGCTGTACTTCAACACCCAGTTCCCGCCCATCGAGTTCGCCTCGCCGAAAGGCGACTTCACCGGTCTCGGCTCAGACGTGGTGGCGGCGGTGGAACAGAGGCTGGGCGTGGAGTTCATCAAACAGCCATGCGAGGACTGGAACCTTCACCTTCAGGCCCTGGCCGAAGGCGACTGCGCTGTGGCCCCCACCATAGTGCGCACGGCCGAGAGGGAGCAGTACGCCTTCTTCACCGAACCCTACGCAAGGGTCCCGGTGGTTATCATCACCACACGCTCCCGCCAGGAGAGCATGCGCATGTCAGACCTGGAAGGCCTGAGGGTGGCGGTGGTTTCCGGGTATGCCACCGAGCAGTACCTGCAGGGAAGGAACCAGGGGAACATCCAGGTCGTGCCGGTGTGGAATGTGCAGGACGGGCTGAGAATGGTCTCGTTCGGCGAGGTTGACGCCTTTCTTGAGAATCTGGCCGTAGCCGCCTATTACGCTGATGAGGAGGGGCTTTCCAATCTCAGGGTCGCCGGCGCCACCGATTACTACTTCGCGTGGAGCATCGGTGTCAGCAGGAAGTATCCGCTTCTTTACAGCGCCGTTCAGAAGGCCCTTGCGGACATTCCCGAAAGGGATCTGGAGGCCATGCAGAAGCGCTGGATATCCATGCAGACCCATGAGGGTATGAGTCCCGAGGCCCTTTCCAGGCTCAGGCTGGCGGCCCTCTTCCTGAGCGCCCTGCTTGTGAGCCTGACAGCCATCACCCTTTTTCTGAAGCGGAGGCTGGACGAGAAGGTGGAAAGCCTTCAGCTGGCCCAGAACGACCTGCTGGACAAGACGAAGAGGCTTCAGCAGGCGGAGAAGATGGAGGCCCTGGGAACGCTGGCCGGCGGCATCGCCCACGACTTCAACAACCTTCTCCAGGTCATAGGGGGCTTTGCCCAGGTGCTCATTGCCAGAAAACGGCAGGGCGACCCCGACCACAGGGAACTGAACCAGATCGTCGGGGCAAGCAGAAGGGCTGCCGCCCTCATCCACCAGCTCCTTGCCTTCAGCAGGAAGATGGAGACCAGGAAGATCCCCCTGAACCTGAACCGGGAGGTGGGGAACGTGGTGGGGATCCTCCGGCATACGCTGCCGCGGATGATCCGCATCACCCTTGAGCCCGGGGAAGGGCTCTGGACCGTCAGCGCCGATCCGGTGCACATCGAGCAGATCCTTCTGAACCTTGCCGGCAATGCTGTGGACGCCATGGAACAGGGGGGCGGACTGACCTTCCGCACCGGTAACATGGTGCTGGAAAAGCCCCTGAGCGTTGAGGCCAGGGAGTTGCCTCCCGGAAGGTACGTTATCCTTTCCGTTTCCGATACCGGGTCCGGAATGGAACAGGAGGTGGTGGAACGGATCTTCGACCCCTTCTTCACCACCAAGGAGCCCGGAAGGGGAACGGGTCTGGGGCTGGCATCGGTGTACGGCATCGTGAGCGACCATGGGGGTATCGTGCAGTGCCGCAGCCGGGTTGGCGAGGGCACCACCTTCGAGATACTCCTGCCCGCGTCACCGGACCAGGGCACGGAAGGCACCGGGGATGAGAAGCCCGAGGGCAGCCAGATGCCCGGGGGCGGCGAGACCATTCTGGTGGTTGACGATGAACCGGACATTCTGGTGCAGACCAAGGAACTCCTGATCTCCTACGGATACAGGGTGGCCACCGCGGAGAGCGGTGAAATGGCGCTTGAGGTCTTCGAGAAGCTGGGGGGGGTGGACCTGGTGCTGCTGGACCTGAACATGCCGGGAATGGGGGGCTACCGGTGCCTCGCCGAGCTTCTGGGCATTGACCCGGAAGTCCGGGTGATCATCGTCAGCGGCCACTCCGCATTCGACGGCGACGGGGCCGCCGCGGGCGCCAGGGGCTTCATCGGCAAGCCATACCGTATCAACGAACTGGCGGCAAGGATAAGGGAAGTGCTGGATGAGCCGCCAGCCACTGCAAAACAGGAAAAGAGGCTGAATGGAAGTCAGGCATGACTCCTTCTGCGGCCTGAACTGCGGAGCCTGCCCCGTGGGGCTGGCCAACGAGAGGGAAGACGCAGGCGACCTGGCCCGGATGGCAGGTGAATGGGGAAGGGAACCCGAAGACCTGATCTGCGGCGGGTGCAAGGGTGACACCACCTCGAGCATATGCGCCCGCTGCTCCATGAGGGGCTGCGCCATGACCCGGAGCCTCGAGTTCTGCCACCAGTGTCACGAGTATCCCTGCGGTATGCTCGCGGCATTCCGGAACGACTCGGCGCCCCATCACTCGGTGGTGCTGCGGAACCTTGAGAGGATAAGGGATACCGGCCCGGAGGCCTGGCTCGCCTCGGAAGCAGCCAGATGGTCGTGCCCGGGCTGCACCAGGCGTTTCAGCTGGTACGAGGAGAGGTGCAGCGTCTGCGGCTCGGCTCTGTACAACTCGGTGCAGGAGGAGAAGGACCTGCCGGTGCAGCCATAGTGAAGGGTTCCCGTTCGTGAAAGCGGCGTAACCCAGAGAAGTGGACACCGGGAAGCGTCCGGACAGAATGAAAGGGGTGTGCAATGCTTGGAAAGCTGACCGTGTTCGCAATGCTCTCCGTCCTGGCGTGCGGCGGGGGTGAAGCCGCTGCAGAGACCAGCGCCGGACCGGTGGAGCCGCAGCCCGACCTTTCGGACCCCCAGGTTCTCGGGGAGCTTGTGGCTGCCAGCTATCTTTCAGCAATGGAGGACATCGTGGCTCTGTGCGAGGAGCGTCCTCCCGTTCCGGAGCTGGCCCCCCAGGTTGACGCGCTGTTCGCAGGATACGTTGACGTGTTCGTGGGGTACGGCCGTTTCTATCGTGACATGACACCCGAAGACAGGGCGGCGGTGGACCTGAAGCTCAGCGGAGCCTATTACGGCATGGGGCAGGAGCTCTTCAACCGGTTCTCCCAGGCGGTGAGCCACTACAGGGCACTGGACAACGACCTGGCCAACAGGATATCGGAGTTCAACACCGTCACCCAGTACTACAACTATGAACTGCTGAGGGCGCAGAACCCGCAGGAGGCCCAAAGGCTGGGGATCTAGCGGGTTACTGGATCTCCATCCTTCTGAAGAGGGCGTATCCCGATAACCAGAGAAGGGCCGCCCACGCCAGGGGGTAGAGGAGTTCGCCTGGGGAGATGGCGCCGGAGTAGCCCATGAGGGCCAGGAACTCATCCACCATCGAGCGGGAGGGAAGCAGCCCGGCCAGGATGGCCCTGTAGCCCCTGTCGATGGGGAACACCATGGTTATGGTGTTGGCAACCTTGTATATGCCCGACTGGCCCACCTCGGGGATGGTCTTTCCCAGCTCCACTATGCTCCCCATAGTGGCGCTGAAACCTCCAAGTATGAATGTGACCAGCATGGCAGGGATCTTTCCCATGACCAGGGACAGGGTGGTGACCGCGGCCCATGTGACCGATATCCAGATGGGCATGGCCAAAAGGGCCAGCGGGATACCCGAGGGCGTGTAGGGGAAGTACGCCCTTATGAGAAGTGCCGAGGAGAAGAAGAACAGGTACCCCAGCGCAGTGGAGAGGGCCAGGGGCGCCATGGTGGTGCCTATGTAGAGCCTGCGCCGCGACTGGGGCAGGCTGGCCCAGAGAGAGAGCCGTCCCGACGCGATCTCGTCGGGAAGGACGCTTGCGCCCATTATGATGGTCATCCCTATGAGAATGGTGGCCAGCATGGGTCCCGAAGTGGCCATGGCCATCCAGGCCTTGTCCCCGGAACTCATCAGCTCGTGCGATTCTCCGCCGGAGGTTGCCTGAAAGGCGTTCGAAGCCTTTGATGAGCTTGCCAGCCCCCACCAGAAGAGCAGGATGAACACGGCGAAGACAGAGAGCGCCACGGTGAGCAGCTTTCTTCTCAGAAGGTGTTCCAAGGCATTAAGGAACACTGGCGCCCCTCCCTTCCGTGACCCGCATGAACACATCCTCCAAGGTCTCCCGCTTCAGGGAGACCGCCGTGAAGGGAACGCCGCCCGCCGCCGCGGCAGCAGCCAGAACGTTCACACTGTCGCCCCGGTCCAGGGCCGCGATCACCGCATCCTGTTCCATCCTGCAGGGGAACCCTGCCCGGGACAGCGCCCCGGCCATCCGTTCCGGCTCGGGGGTCTGTACCTCGGCTGCGCCGGTGAACCTGGAGAGGTTTTCAAGCCGGTCGTTGGCCACCAGGCTTCCCCGGTTGAGAAAGGCCGCGTGACTGCACACCTGTTCCACCTCGCCAAGCAGGTGGGAGCAGAGGAGTATGGTGGTTCCCTCCCTTGCGAGCCTGGCAACCGTTTTCCTCACCAGCACCCGTCCCAGGGGGTCGAGCCCTGTGGAGGGCTCGTCGAGTATGGCCATTCGGGGGGTGCCGGCGGTGGCCAGGGCCAGGGCGAGCCTCTGCCGCTGTCCCTTGGACATCTTTCCGAACCTGCGGTTCACGAGGTCGCCGCACTGGAGTTCATTGGCGCTTTGAATGAACCGGGCCGGTTCGGTCTCCTTCCTGATCCTCTCCATGTGGCGGAAAACGTCGTTGGGGGTGGCCCAGTCCGGGAACTGGACCCTCTCCGGCAGGTAGCGGACGCCCTTCCGCGCCAGGTGGTCCTTCACATCGGTTCCCCATACCAGTGCCGTTCCGCCGTACTGCGAGGCGAGGCCAAGTATCACCCTTATCATGGTGGTCTTTCCCGCGCCGTTCTCGCCCAGGACGGCCATGGCCGAGCCCTGGGGGACGTCGAGGGTCACGTCCCTCAGCGCCTGGACCGCGCCGTAGTTCCTGGAAACACCGTTGAGGCTGATGGCGTTCTGCATCAGTAGGTGAGTATGACCAGCCGGTTCCCGGCCATTGTCATGTCAACAGGCGTGCCCGGAAGGTCGGTGCTGTAAACCAGGGCGGAATGTGTGAGGTGGTACGAGTAGAGGGTGCAGCCCCCTGACTCACGGGATGAGAGGATGAAGAGGTGCATCCCGTCGTCGTGTGTCACCAGGTGTGAAGGGTCGCCCGGGACAGTGATGGTGTTCATGACGCTTAACGCCGGGAATAGGGAATCGATCACCGAAACGGATCCCGTGGGATTGCCGTACCTGGGGTGCGCCGCGAAGATCAGGTCGTGGAACTCCGAAATGGCGAAATCCGTCGCCGGCGGAAGTGCGACCTGCCGCGCCGGGGAGCCGTAGTCAGCCGGCTGCATGTAGGCGATGCCCTTGGAATCGTTGGTTGCTATCAGAAGGGTGTCGCTTCCCATTGTGTTGTTGCTGAACACGGTGGGTGTCCGTAGAAGGAGCCATGTCTTCAACAGCTTGTTGTCAGTGGTCCTGACGCCGTGCACCCTTCTGTTCAGGGGGTCCGTTACGAACAGCATGTCGGTGCCCCTGGAAACCCCGATGCAGGAGGGCGAGGAGCCCGCGGAGAAGTCATCCAGCACAGTTCCGCTCACGGCGCTTACTTCCAGGATGGTGCCCAGCGCCCCGATGACGTAAACGGACCTGCTGCCCGGGACGTAGGCCATGGAGCCGTAGCCTGCGCTGGAACCCGGGCCTATGACGAATGATGTGTCGAGGGCCATGGACTCGGAACTGTACCGGTACAGGGTTCCGGTGGTGCTGGAGACGAAAAAGGCGCTCCCGTCACCGGCACAGAGGGCCCTGCCGCCCTGAACGCCGTCCAGTGACCCCAGAAGTTCAAGACCATTGGGGTCAACGAAGAGAAGACCGGCCTCGGGAGGACCGGAGTACTCGGTGAAGTTGCTGCACCCGGCCAGCGCCAGCGCCGCTACTGCCATGACCAGGGATGTCCGGTTCAATGCCACCTCCCCTTGGGATCGGCCCGGTTTGTCCGGGAACGAAGCGTAACTATAATACCTGATCGTTTGCCGGTCATTTCACCCACGGGGGACTGATGAAAAAGCCTGCACTGCTTCTCTGCGCGTTCCTTTCGGTGGCCCTTCTCTCGACCCAGCTCTCGTGCGGCCTCTTCTCGCCTTACTCGGTCGGATCGCCTGATCCCCTTTACTCCGAGTTCGTGCTGGCGTGGGACCTGGCCGACGCCTTCTACGCGCCGTTCATCGTCCACCCGGGGGTGGACTGGGATGGAACTTTTTCGAGCCTGGCCTCGCAGGCCGCCTCCCTGAGCGAGAGGGACCAGCTTCTCTCCCTGCTCTCCGCAATGTTCGCGCAGCTCGAGGACGGCCAGGTCCTTCTAAGGACCTTCCAGGGAACCACCCGTCCCCACGACCCGGGTTACTTCGAGAACTTCGACGGTGCGGTCTGGCAGGGCTACATGGACGACTGGGCATTCCAGTACTGGCCCGATTCCCTGAGCCCGTACGGGTTCGCCTTCGCCACCCCCGACAGCTCCATAGGCTACGTGTACCTTCCCGGCATGGGGGACGGCTACCTCTGGACCGAATTCCTCTACATGACGGCCAACGTCAGGGAGTGCTCCGGCGTGATACTGGACCTCAGGAACTGCTCGGGCATCGGCAGCTACATGAACGCCTACAACACTTCGGGGCGGTTCATAAACCAGGGCGGCGTCACCGCCCTTTACAGGCAGTTCCGGGTTGGACCCGGCAGGTACGACATGGAGGAACCCAAGCCGGTCCTCACCTCCAAGCAGGGAAGCTGGCAGTTCAGCGTGCCTGTGGTGGTGCTGGCGGGACGCGGCACCGACGGCGCGGGCGAGGTGCTGGCCATGCTCATGGCCACGCAGCAGAACGTCACCCTCATGGGAGATGTCACCTTCGGAGCGCCCGACATCAGCAGGGTCTTCACCCTCAACGACACGTCGCCATTCGAGTCGCTGAAGCTCTATCTGCCCGAGTTCGTCATCTACGACCCTGCCATGAACCCCGTAGTGGGGGCGGGGATCGAACCCGACATTGCCGTGCCGGCATCACCCGGCGACTTCGCCGCCGGGGTTGACCCCGTTCTGGAAGCTGCGGTGGCTTACCTCAGTAGGTGAGGACCACCAGGCGGTTCCCGGCCGAGGTGATATCAACGGGGTATCCGGGGAGTTCCACGCTTTTTACGATCTTTTCTAAATCCTGATGATAGCAGTGAATTCGGAAAAGCCCGGGCTGGTCCACGCTCAGTATGAAAAGACGGAGCCCGTCCGTGTGGTTCTGAAGCGCGCGTGGTGCACCAGCGAAGAAGGCAGTGGTGTAAATGCTGAACGGGAACAGCGAATCCACAACCATCAGCTCGCCTTCGGTCGTGCCGTCGATGCGGGCTGCGTAGATGAGCCCGTAGTGGTCTATGCTTCTCTCCATGTCAACCACTGGGTGAAAAATTACCGCCCTTGGGTGTAATGCCCCGGTGGGTTGAACGTACGCGATGTTCTGCGGGTCATTCGTTGCCACCAGTATTGTGTCTTCGGTCCCCATTCCGCATATGACTCCGGAGGGCGTTCTGTCGAAATTGTATGCCCTGAACACGGTGTTGCTCGTGGTGCTTATCCTGAAGACGCTGTTCGTGTTGGGGCTTTCGACGTACATGAATGACTGGGTGCGGTTGGCGACGAGGCTCGTGGGTGCGCTGATACTGGTGAGCACATCCCTGACCTCGCCGTCCGGTATGCCCACCTCGATGATGCTGCCCGGGGTTCCTATGACGTAGAGCGAAGACTTCCAGGGGACATGGACCATTGACCCGTAACCAGCGCTGCTTTGACCGCCTATGGTGAAGGATGTATCGAGAGTCATGGAAACTGCGTCGTAAAGGTACAGGACTCCTTCCGAACTGGCAACGCAGAATGTGTTCATCCCCGTTGCGCAGATGGAGACCGCGCCCTCGACCCCCGGCAGGGTTCCCGCGAGTTCGAGAGTTACGGGGTCCAGGAACAGAAGACCTCCTTCAGGAACGCCGGAGTATTCAGTGATATCTTGACATGCCGGGAGGAAATGGAACAGAGCTGCAAGAACAATGATGGCATTCCTTTTTAACATCCTGCCCCCATTCGTGAAGGGTTGTTTTTTTACCGCTGCTGTACAATACCTTCGCTGTATTGAACAATACCGAACAGGATTCGGAGATACCATAGTGAAAAAGATGATCGGTTTCCTTCTGTTCGTGACTATAGGCGGGGGGATCATGGTGTCTGCTCCGGGCTGTCTGCCGTCCCCATATTCCGTGGGGAGCACCGACTCACTGTTCTCGGCTTTCTCGCTGGCCTGGTATCTGGCGGACCACCATTACTCATCCTTCATCGTCCATCAGGATGTGAACTGGGACATGGCCTTTGAACAGAGAAGGGAAGCGGCTCTTTCCCTTTCCGACCGCGAGGAGCTTTTCGACCTCACCTGCGACTTGTTCTCCACCCTTTCCGACGGCCAGATATTCTTCTACCGCGACAGCACCTTTTTCCCGACCTTCGATTCGGGACGCTTCGCCAACTACGACAGGGGGGTCTGGGAAGACTACATGAGCG
>CAZIPI010000046.1:0-8817 GCA_964541235.1 uncultured bacterium
TGACTTCGCCCTTGCCTTCTACATGCTTCACGAGCTTCCGGATCAGCGTGCTTTCTTTTTGGAGGTTCTTTCGCTTCTTCAGCCGGATGGGCGGCTTCTTGTGGTCGAGCCTCCGTTCCATGTGTCGAAGGCTTTCTTCTCCAGAAGCATCGGGCTTGCTTTGGATGCGGGGTTTTCATCCCATGAATGTCCCGGGGTGGCGTTCAGCAGGACGGCGCTTCTGGGTCCCGGCCTGAAGTAGTTCCATTCTCCCTTTTTGCGGGAATCCGTGCCCAGTTCGCGCTTGCTCTGGTGGCGAACGCCTTTGACCTTTTCAGGGGTATGGCTATACTGTGTATATACACGGGAGGTGGCTGAATGATCGCCAGGATCCAGAAGTGGGGGAACAGCCAGGGGCTTCGTCTCACGAAGAACCTGCTTGCAGAAGCCCGCTTAGAAGTCGGTGACGAAGTTGATGTCTCTGTGAAGGAGGGCGTGATCATTGTAACGCCCCTCAGGAAGAATCACAGTCTTGAGCATCTTGTCGCGGAGATCCCCGAGGATTACAGGGCCGGCGAAGTCGACTGGGGTGAGCCAGCCGGCAGGGAGGCCTGGTAATGGATGCTTTTGTCCCCAGGCAAGGGGACATAATCACACTCACCTTCGATCCGCAGTCCGGTCATGAGCAGAAGGGTCGTCGCCCTGCCCTGGTGGTCAGCAGGGAGCTTTTCAATCAAAGCACGGGTTTGGCTATGGTTTGTCCGGTTACGAACACAGAGCGGGGTTTTCCCTTTCATGTGCCGATCCCGAAGGGCAGCGGGTTGACCGGCTTCGTCATGGTTGAGCAGGTCAAATCCGTTGATTATCGTTCCCGCTGTGCCAGGCTGATCGAACATGCCGGTGAGGAGCTGCTTTCCGAAGTGCTGTCCATACTGGATGCATGCATCTACTGAGCCGCCGGTCCGGCTCAGGGGTTCCTGGCCCGGGGCGTTCAGGCAAAGGTCTGCGTGACATGCATGGTCAGGTGAGGCCTCTGGAGGATCAACCCTGTTTCGAGGGCGCTGATAGATCCACGATGCCAGAACTTGAGAAGTGGATGGTGGAGAGCGACAGGGTCCTTACCTTCCAGGGTCTTTCTGTTTCCTGGTGAAACTGCAGTAGCCCGGGTTAACCGTTACGGTCAGCTCTTCTGGTGGAGGGTTATGTGATGAAGGACAGGCTGGGCAGGTCTTCCGCCGTTGCTTTCATAGTGCTTCTGGGTGTTGTAAGCCTTTTTGCCGACATGAACTACGAGGGCGGACGCAGCGTGGTGGGGCAGTACATCAAGCTGCTGGGCACCAGCGCCTTCGCCCTGGGTCTTTCCGCGGGCTTCGGTGAATTCATAGGGTATGCGCTTCGTCTCGTGTCCGGTTCCGTTGCGGACAGGACCCGCAGGTACTGGCTTCTCATCATCACGGGTTATGTGGTGCAGCTCAGTTCGCTTCCCATGCTGGCCTTCGTGCGGGGATGGAAGCTGGCGCTTCTGTTCCTGTTCCTGGAAAGGGTCGGCAAGGCCATAAGGAAGCCTGCACACGACGCCGTGATCTCCTTCGCGTCGAAGCAGACCGGGAGCGGGTTCGGTTTCGGGCTTCACGAGGCCATGGACCAGGTTGGGGCATTCCTGGGCCCGGCGCTCTTCTCGCTTCTGCTCTTCTCCGGGCCGGACGGAGCGGCCATCGCCGACTACCGCCGCGGGCTTATCCTGTTGTTCATACCCGCGGGGCTTGCCGTTCTGGTGACCGTTGGGGCAAGGTTCTTCTTCCCGCGCCCTCAGATGTTCGAGCTCGACCGGGCCACTCCCGAGGTTCGCCTGAAGGGTTACTCCAGGGGATACTGGATGATAGTGGCCGCTTCGGGCCTTCTTGCTGTGGGGATAACGGATTTCCCGCTGATCGGGCTGCACCTGATGAGAACAGGCGGCTTCAACGAGGCCGCCATACCTCTTCTGTACTCGGGGGCCATGGCGGTTGATGCGGCTGCTGCTCTGGTGTTCGGGAAGCTTTACGACCGTTTCGGGGCGAAGGCGCTTCTCGGGCTGTTCATCGCCGAGCTGTTCACCGCGCCCATGGTGTTCCTGGGGCCCTCCTGGGCCGTGATCTTCGGCATGGCGCTCTGGGGTGTTTCCGTCGGAACCCAGGAATCGATCCTGAAGGCGGCAATAGGCGACAGGGTTCCCAGGGAGAAGAGGGCCAGGGCCTTCGGCCTGTTCAACACGGCCTTCGGTTTCTTCTGGTTCGCCGGCAGCGCGGCCATAGGATTCCTCTACGACAGGTTCGGCCCTATACCCATGGTAGTGTTCTCCATAGTCTTCCAGCTGGCGGCACTGCTCGTTTTCGCCAGGTTCATCAGGAGCGAGGGCAGGGAGGGGACAGCGCATTAATGACCCCTTGCCCGGACATTGGTTGCCGGCAACTTGCTTGCCGGTACTTGAACATGCGGGTGATACAGATGCTCCCTTATCCTGCTGCGGCAATGTGGAAAGGACAGGAATGAAGACAATGTCAGTCAGGTGGCAGCGGCTGGTGAACGACGAGGGTGCAACTTGTGCACGCTGCTCCTGCACCGGCGACGCTGCGGAAATGGCCATCGAGAAGCTTGGAAGGGCTCTTTCCGAACTTGGCATCGCGGTGTCGCTGGAGAAGATCGAGCTGGATCAGGAAGCATTCCGCAGGGATCCGCTCCAGTCCAACAGGATCTGGTTCAACGGAGTTCCCCTTGAGGACTGGATCGGGGGGGGGACGGGCCGGAGCCAGTGCTGCGACGCGTGCGGCGACTCGCAGTGCCGTACGCTTGAGGTGGGCTCCGAGACGTACGAGGCAATACCCGAGGGGCTGATACTGAAGGCGGGGCTCCTGGCCGCTTCGGGGATGCTGGAGTGAACCGCATGGCCGAACCCAGTTCGATAGTTTCCGTGACCCCCACCATCTGCTCCCTGATGGGGGTTCCCCCGGCTTCCGGTGTGAAGCCTCTTGCCGCGGTGCTTGAGGCTGCCTGGGAGGCATTCTCCGAGGGGGTTGCGGAAAGGTGCCTGGTTTTCGCGCCTGACGCGCTGGGCAGCCACCTTCGGGAGGCGGAGGAGGGGTTGTTCGAACCGGTCCGAGGGGCGGCTCCCCTCGAAGTGCCCATGAGGGCGGTGTTCCCCTCGAAGACGCCGGTCTGCTTTGCTTCCATGTTCACCGGTCTCACCCCTGAGGGGCACGGGATTCGCCGGTACGAGAAGCCTGTTCTCACCTGCACCACCCTGTTCGACAGGCTGATAGAGGCGGGGAAGAGGGTGGCTGTGGTTTCCGTGGCGGAATGCAGCATAGACGTGATCTTCCGGGGAAGGCCCATAAGCTACCACTCGGAGCAGTACGACAGGCAGGTGGTGGAGAGGACCGTGACCCTTCTTGAGCAGGACGGGGCCGACTTCATACTGGCCTACGTTCAGGGTTACGACGACGCCCTGCACAGAACTTCGCCCTTCTCGGTTGAAGCCATGGCAGCCGCGCGGGAGAACGTGTCGCAGTTCGTTGAGACGGTGGCCGCTGTGGACAGGTGCTGGTCGCGGTTCAACCGGGCCGTTCTTTTCGCCCCTGACCACGGGGCACACACAAACCCCTCTACCGGCAGGGGGGACCATGGGGATGACATCCCGGAGGACATGGAAGTTGCCCACTTCTACGGGTTACGGGCCGGGGCAACCCTTCCTGTAAGCCCGGCTGTTGAGCCCTGACACCCTATCGTTGCCTCAGGGAAGCTCCATCAGGTACAGCCCGTCCTCGTGCCTGAAGACCACCGCCCCTTCCGAAGGGAGCTCCTGAACCTGGCTGGTCCGGCCGATCAGCCCGGCAGTACCCTTAAGGGTGTCTTCCGGGGTGACGGTGAAGGTCTCCCAGTCAGCGGTGGCTGTCAGCAGCGGTCCACGGTGGCCGTATGAGACCAGGAAGCGGCCGTCGCTGAGCCTTCCGTGCACGGCGATGTCGGGCCCGGGGTTTCTCACGGTCCTGCCGTCGGCGTACCTGAGGATCTGCCCCAGGTCGTCATGGGAGAGCCCGGCGTCGGGAAGCACCCACTGCTCGATGATGCCGTAAAAAGCGGGGATCGTGACCCGACCTGATGAAGTTTCGCCCCACTGTCCGGTGTCGGGCGAAAGCGCTTCCTCATTCGGAAGCTCAAGCAGAATGTCGCCAGTGGAGGCGTCGGCTATCATGTCCGGCGGCCAGGCGCCGCAGGCCACCAGGTCCGACCACGGGTTTGGAATGAAACCATCGGCCAGAAACTCTCCCGCCCCTCCGGAACGGCTTCCGTCGGCGGTTCTCACAAGGTAGCCCGGGGAAGCGGGGCGTGTGTTCGGGAAGAGAATGCCGGTCCAGTATTCCACCATGCCTTCGGGAGTGGGGGGGCAGGGGAGGATGGGGGAGCCGAAGAACTCGCTGCCTTCCCGGGTGAAATGGAACTCCGGGCCGCCGCCGACCTCCATGGAAAGGGCTATGAGCCTGGTGTTCCCGCCGTCCGGGCCGCAGAGGAAGATGCCAAGGGGGCCGGGGACGTACTCCCGGGTCTGGAGGGAATCGGGGATGCGGAGGTTCCGGGTGAAGAGCAGAAGAGAGCCGTCCGGGCTGCATTTCAGCATGCCTTCGTTGCCGCTGAACTCCCAGCCGTGCTCCCGCGGGTTCCAGTCAGGGATGATAACCGTGTCGGAAGCAGGGTCATGGGGGTCCATGGAGCGCATCTCCCCGTCACTGGTCATGTATATGATCTTGTCGTCGGGCAGAACAACGTAGCAGGGATACCACCGGAAGAGCCCCGAGGCGAGGAGCGTTGGTTCCCTGCCGCTGGACGCACCGGCTGCTGTCAGCAGAAGACACAGCCACTTCATGGAAACCTCCTCTTTTGCATCAGCGGTAATATGACCATGGGCCGGGGGGCAGCGGGCAGACTTTTTCTGGCTTCCCGGCAATGAAGGGCTGAATGCCGGTTGCCCCGGGGGTTTGCGGCGGGATCGTCGCATATGGTGCGCTGAAGAAGCATAATACCTGCGGTCCTACAGAAAGAGGAGGGGAATGGTGATCCCAAGCTGGTTCTGGGCAGGGTTCTGGGCATGGTTCCTCATTCGTGTGGTGCTCAGGGGCTTTTATACCGTGGCGCCCCATCAGCGGGCGGTGAAGACGGTCTTCGGCCGGGCCAGGAGGCACGGCAGGCTCACCACACTGGATGACCCCATCTCGGATATGCTTCGTGATACTGAGAAGGAGCGCTACTGCTATCCCCAGGTGCATGTGATAATGCCGGGAGGGCCCTACTTCAAGTGGCCCTGGGAGAAGGTGTACAAGGTCTCGGTGGCCACCGAGACGGCAAACATGGCCTACGACCCCGAGTCGCCCACCGCGAACCACAACGGCACCATGCTGGAGGCGGTGACCAAGGACCAGTTGAACACGGGACTCACCGGGCAGATAAGGTTCCAGGTCTCGGAGAGGAACCTCTACGCCTACATCTTCGGAGTGACAAAGCCAATCGCTCATGTTATGGGGTTTTTCGTGTCGGTGCTAAGGGAGAGGATAGCCACCTTCGAGGCACCGGGGAAGGCTGATGCCGAACCCGATTCGGTGTCCGTCGAGGGCATCTCCATCAACGACCTGAGGAAGAACCTGAGGGACCTGAACGAACACATGGACAACGAGTGCAGGTGCTCCCAGGCCAGGTACGGGATACTGCTGGACGCTTCCCTGATCACGGGCATAGACCCTCCTCCAGAGGTGGAATCTGCGCTGGCCGCCATCAACACCGCGCACAACCAGGTCTCCTCCGACATCAGCCTGGCCACCGCCGCCGCGGATCAGAGGATAGTGGAGTCGAAGAGGGCGGTCGAGATAGAGACCCTGAAGGCGGAGGCCGACGTGGAGCCGCTGCGGCGCCTGGCGGCCCAGCTCTCACTTCTGAAGCGAAGCGGCATGGAAGCCATGGAGGCATACCTGAGAACGGTGAGGCTGGCGCTGCTCACCAAGGCCCAGCGGCTGATAACGGAGGTGAAGCCGTGAACGAGTTCATCTACGGCGTTCTCACCTTCTTCGGCTTTCTGATCGGTGTGCCGTTCCTTCTCTGGCTCCTGAGGCTTTCCGGCGCGTACACCATCGTTCGCGAGCGGCGGTGCCACGTTTACGTTCTCTTCGGGAACGTGATAGGCATTGTTGACAGGCCCGGCCTCACCTGTCTGTGGACGAAACTGGGCTGGAGGGCCCTGTTCGTGAACTGGCTTGGGCGCTGCCACGTGACGGACATGCGGCTGGACCAGCAGTACCTGAGAAGCCAGCCGGTGAACTCCGAGGAGGGGGCGCCGATGGGCATCGGGATCTGGTTCGAGATGTTCATAAGCGACCCCGTGGCATACCTGTTCAAGAACAGGAACCCCAGGGGCTCCCTGGCGGCCAACGTGAGCAACTCAACTGTGCGCTGCCTCAGCAACCTGCCCCTGGCCAGGATGCTGGTGGACCGGCACCCCATGAGCCGCACGGTGCGTGAAGAGGTGACCCCCAAGTCCAACGAGTGGGGGTACAAACTTGGCTCCATCTACATCAGGAAGGTTCACTTCCGCGATCCCGAGATGATCTCGCAGATCGAGAGCAAGGTGGTGAACAGGCTTCGCCAGGTCACCGCGGCCATCAAGCAGGACGGCGCCAACCAGGTGAACATCATCAGGAACACCGCCGAGAAGCTGGCCGCCGTGGAGTTCGGCAAAGCCGCAGCGGTGCGCCCGGCCATAGTGGGAAGCGCCATGGCTGAGATCAGCGCCGACCCCCAGGTTGCCGAATCCATGTTCGAGATACTTGAGACGCAGAGGATAGTGGAGGGGGAAGGCGCCCTCACCCTGCTCCGCGTGAAGGAGAACCCACTGCTGGCCGACCTTATCGCCGCCGGAAAGTGAGGAGAACGGTGAGACCCGCATGCGGTAAAACACTGTACTGGGCACCCCGGATGCTTTGCGTGCTTCTGGGTGTGTTCCTGAGCCTGTTCGCCCTCGATGTGTTCGTTCCCGGACGGGGAGCGGGGGAGACGCTCCTGGCCCTCTTCATCCACCTGGCTCCGGTGTTCCTGGTGGGTCTGCTGCTCCTTGCGGCATGGCGCCGGGAGTGGGTGGGGGCCGTGGCTTTCACTGCCCTTGCGGTTTTCTACCTGGTATCAACCGGGGGAAGGCAGCACTGGGCGTCGTACGCCAGCATCTCCGGCACCCTGCTTATCATCGGGGTCCTTTTCCTCGTCAACTGGGTTTCCAGGCGGAGGACAGGGGAGTGCGGGAAGTAACCCGAACCGATTGGAGGAGGGATGAACGACGTGACCGCTGACCCGGCCCGGGAATGGCACGAAAGGTTCGCAGTGGGGCTTTTCAACCTCGTGTGGGACTTCCGGACAAACCGGACAGGTCCGCCGATGACGACAGCAGGATGCTCAACGCAGCACACGCTTCCCGCTTCCATTGGGGGGAGATAGGAACGCCGCTTGAGTTCCAGAGGGGCGAGTGGCAGATATCCAGGGTGTACTCGGTGCTGAAGAGCCCCGAGGGGGCCCTCAGGCACGCCCGCCGGTGCCTTGAGATAAGCCGTGAGCACGGGATAGGGGACTTCGACCTGGCATTCGCCTACGAGGCCATGGCCAGAGCCCACGCCGTTGCCTCGAACCCCGGGGAAAGCCTCAGATACCTTCAGCTTGCCGAGGATGCCGGAGCCGGGATAGGGGACTCCGGCAACCGCGACTACTTCCTGGGTGAGCTGAAGACAGTCAGGGGACTTCCGGGCTGACCTTCAGGCGGCTCTTCAGAGCTCTTCCAGGTTGTAGGCGACCACTGTGGCAAAGTTGTCGGCTGCACCGTCGTTTATCACTATGCTGAACCTCCACCCTTCGGCCGTTCCGATAAGGAGCCCGGGGCCGGGGATCTCCTCGTAAACCGGCGACAAGCCGTCGAGAGCCTCCCTGAGGCTGGTTTCCACCGTCTGCTGGTCATGATCCGTGCCCAGCACCAGGTGGTACAGGAGTTTTCCGTCCATGTCCGTGCGCGATCCGACCAGTATCTGCGAGTCCGAGCCGCCGTACACAGGGAACAGGTCTTCGGGGAAGCCCTCGGGGATGTCCTGGCCCATGTAGCTTCCGCCGGCGACGTTCATGGCGTCTGTTACCACCTGGGAAGCCTGTTCCTCGACCCTGCGTTCCAGCTCGTCCTTGAGCCCGCAGGCGGACAGCAGAAGCACCAGGGTCAAAGCAGTTATCACAGCCTTGCAAAGCATCCGGACGGTCCTCCTTTTTTGTTGCGGGAGTTCCACCCTGGCCTTTGGCTCCGTGCAGGTGCCGATGACCTTTCCGGAAGCCGCCCGGGTTGCCCCTCCCCTGATCCGTTGAAATGCCTTGTGACCATGCTGATGGAAGCCCGTGGGCGTCAATGGGCTGCCATTCCCGAACTGCCACGGGTCGCTGAGGGCACTCCTCGCCCTTTGGCTTCGGCATCCTGTGCTGTCACACCTGCCTGTGGATATGGCTTCTACATCCGGTGAAAAACCCGGTTCCGGTACGGCCCGAATCACCGGACGAGGTTCCCGAGCTCCATCTGCAGCAGCGGTGCCGGTCTGGTGATGCTGCCCTTTGAGGACCACGGCTGAATGACTGGGCAAAGCTTGGAACACGTGCTGTGGGAGCAGCTGGCTCCACATGCACATGAGGGGGGAGGGGGTGGCGGGGACTGAGCGGCGCGCTGTGCGGACATCAGGGGAATCGCTGGTCGGGGCGACTGGATTTGAACCAGCGACCCCCTGCTCCCAAAGCAGGTGC
>CAZIPI010000047.1:0-7730 GCA_964541235.1 uncultured bacterium
CATTGACTATCTGGGTTTCAACATTGACAAATATTAATAGGATGATATATAGTCATTATATATATTTGTATTGTTCCAATTAAACGCAAGACTACTATGCATCTACACAAGAATCCCAGCCGCTCTGCTGAAGGGCCGAGTGTGAACCCTGGGATCCCCGAGGTTACCTGATTGGTTGCACCCAATAGCTGAAGCTCCCCCTCCCCTTGCCATCCCCGGTCTTCGCATTAGATTCCCTTTATTCCCCCACGGCCGGAACTCAGCCGGCCCAGAAGAAAGGAGGCTTTAAGTGAGCAGATCGTTCCCCAACCGGCAGAGGTGCCGGGCCTAAGCCTCCCACCGGCGGAGACGCCGGACCCACTCACATCCCAGGGCAGGCAGAGGGCCCCGCATCGGGACTGAGACCCGGTGTATCCATGGTGGATGCCTCTGCCTTTTTCTTTCAACCAGAATGGAGTGCCTATGGGTTGTGTCGAGTTTCGCTTGTTTCGTGAAGATGACCTCGATGGACTGGTGAGGATGTGGAGGGAGAGCCGCGACGGATGGCCGCCCGGTTTCTTCGGCGCCGCTGAAGTATCCGCAACCTCGGTGGCCCACGAGGAGAACTGCGCTGGACAGCTCTTCTCGGTCCTTGCCATCGAGGGGCGCCGTGTCATCGGTTACTGCAGGACCAGCCCGTATGGAGGCGAACCGGAAGCCTCATACGTGAGCGTCATCAATGTCGTGCCTGATGCCCAGGGAACGGGCATCGGAAGAGAGCTTCTGCTTGACGCCGTCAGACGAAGCTCCGAAATGGGCCTGAACAGGATCGACCTTCACACCTGGCCCGCGAACATGAAGGCGGTTCCGCTGTACAAGAAGACGGGATTCTTCTGGGTTCCGGACACCAAGGTGTACATGCAGAACTACATGCCGCTGCTTCTGCGAATGGGGTCGTTCAGGGCGTTCCTTGACGGGGAGGACTGGTACCGCTGCCTCTCCAGGGACCTGACCGTGGCTCCCGACCTCGTACAGGCCGATTCCGGAAGGCAGGTCTTCCCCTACGTCTTCATGAAGGGGACCGAGAGGTTCGAGGCCCTTTTCGACAGAACTGGAAGGTGCCTGTCAAACATCGAGTACCCGGGTTTCCGGGCAGGGCTTTCCCTGTCCGATGCCGCCTGCTTCGCGGGGAAGCCGGTCAGAATTCACGTTGAAGGATTCAGCGGACCCATTGCCGTCCGTTCCGCCGAATCCATCCAATGCGGCAAGGTCTGTGGAGAAAGCTTCTCCGTAACGCCTCTTCCGGTCAGGGTCCCGCCGACCCCCCTGGAGCCCGCGGACAGGGTGACCGTGGAATCTGGCGGCCTTGAGCTTGGTGTGGGGATCATGGCTGAGGAGGAAGTGTCGCTTCACATGACGCAACTGAGGTTCCTCCCGGTGGGAGCCGAATCGGTCTCGCTTGGTGTGAAGTGCCTGGGAAGGAAGGACGCGGTTCCGGTGAGCTACTCGCTGGACGGCGGCGCTACTCTGACAAAGCAATGGCAGCCAGAAGGAACCATCTACCAGACACTCACCCTCGAACTTCCGGCACTCGAGAACGGTGTTCATGCTCTTGCGGTGCGGATCGGCGATAATGGCTACAGGGAAACGGTGGTCATCGTTGCCGGTGTTCACACCGGGGAACCTGTAGGGATCGAGACCAGGCTTTCGGCGATCGTTGTTGACAGGGACATGGCGCTCATGGTGGAGAGAAGGGGCGGGATGGCCTGGCTCCTTGTACCCGGGGAGGGGCAGGAACCCATGGACGCCGGGAAGTTCTTCATCATCGCCGGCCCGCCGATCTGGCAGACCGACCTCTACCTTCAGAGGTTCGATCTCGGGATAGAAGGCGGGGAGGTCACCGGAAAGGTCCCCTGGCCTTCAAGACCGGGTATGGAGTACGGTCTCCGGGTACGGCTGGACCCTTCGGGATACGCCGAGGGCAAGGCATGGGTCCGGAACGGATCCTCGGCAGCCCAGAACATCATCTTCCGGGCCTTCAGCAGCTTCACCCGGGCATTCCGGGAGCAGGAGGACATGTTGTTCCCAGTGCCGTCCGGGCTCCTCAGGATGACGCCTGTTGACAACCAGATGCCCGACTGGGATGAGGACATGTCAAAGCTCTCCTCCGGGCTTGCCGCACCGTGGTTCGGATCTGTTGGCAGCGGGATCGCCGCTTTGTGCCACTTCAGGGAGTGGCCGGAGATGGACTACCATCTCCCCGGCACCGGGCAGACCACGGTCGAGCCGGGTGAGCGTGAGGAATCGCCATCCTTCAGGATGCTGCTGACCAAAGGCGGCGAAAAGGAACTCCTTCAGCGCGCGGAAGCCCTGGGGTGGGAAGTTGGGAACAGGAACCCTGAGAAGGGTTTCCTCTCCCACAACCTGAGACCAGTTATGGCCTCGGGCACAGAGGTCTTCCTTACTCACCACCTGCACGGCGAGAGGGACGGGGAGATAAGAAGCAGGGGCCGCAGGATATGCCGGGGCAAGATGAACAGGGGCCGGAGCATTGCCGGCATCCTTCGGGGAAGAGGCCCGGTGGAGGTGTCACTGGTCATGGCGGGAAGGGAGACGGTGATCCCTGTGTTCCTTGTGGGAAGGTCAGCCCCGGTCATCGCGGAAAGGTCGGAGGGGATCCTCTCGCTCTCCAACGGAAGGATGAGAGCCCTTCTCGATCCCAGGGCGTGCGGACAGGTCTTCTCCGTAAGCCTCGATGGTTCGGAGTTCCTTCTCTCGTCCAGACCCGAGCCTTCCGAGTTCGTCTGGGAGAAGCCGTGGTTCGGCGGGATCCACCCGAGGTTCGGAGGAACCAACAGGCCGTATCCCCTCGAAGACAATCCTCCGGAGATGGAGAGCTTTCAGTGCTTCGAAGGCGGGCTCAATGGCGCAGGCTGGAGAATGGCCTGGCTCATCGATCACAAGGATTTCGGGTCAGCCAGACTTCAATGGAGCGTAAAAATGTATCCCGGCGTTCCAATTCTGCGCACTGATCTGCTGTGTACCGCTCTTGGGGGCCATGGCAGCGAAGGAGAGCTGAACATCAGGGGTTTCCTTCAACCTGGCGGCTCCGTGGAGAACGAAGTGGCTTCATGCCAGCTTTTCCCGGGCCTCAGGCAGGGAAGACGGCATGCGGGCGCATGGGTGCCGCTGGGAAGATGGGGAAGGGTTGAGAGGAACGGCTGCTTCATTGAGGCAATGGGTGACGGAGGCGGAAGTCTCTACGGAGACGACTTCGGAGCTCCCGGCTGTCACATCGCGCTGTACAGCGATCATGGAAGGGACAGGCACCTCCGGCTGGACTGGCTGTTCGGAGCCTCAGACTGCGACAACACCCTGGCCGGGATACTCCGCGACCACAGGTAGATCAGTGAGGCCGGTGAAGGCTTGTACCAGGTGATCACTGCCGGAGAAGACTCAGAACCGGGCGGGGGGGCACCAAAAGGGTACAACTCCTTCAGGTTCAGTTGATCGCAAGACCGCCTCCGGTATCGGGACCGGAGGCGGTTCCTTCTGCCAAGGTTACTCAGTTATGAGCTGACCCGCCGTGGGGCCCGACTTGATGTCGTACACCCTCTCCACCCTGACAACCACAACACCTTTGAAGTTCTTGTCGGGCATTTTCTTGTGCATCTCGCCGTTGGCGAGGTCATACTCCGGGCCGGAGGTGAGGTAGCTGGCGGAGCCGGTGTACTTGTAGCCTTCCCGGGGATCATTCTCCCAGACGGTGAACGACGCCCTTCCGTTCTCAAGGACATTGTCCCTGGTCTGCTTCATGAAGAAATCGCCAATGACCAGGGTACTCTCATCGAACCACCAGCACTGCTGCATGGGGGCCACGTTCGGCTCTCCTCCGGACGTGGCTGTTGCGAGGGCCATCACCCTGCCGCCGCCCATGAGACTCCTGGCTCTGGCTGGAACCGCCTGCATCATCAACCTCCGGTTCTCACTGCTCTGCGATTCTCGATCACTCCCTTGAAAGACTCCATGCGGATCTTTATCTGCTCCGAGTCCTCCTGGGAGTAATCGCTTACCACCTTGAGCGCCGGGACGCCGATCTCAGAGAGCATCTTGTCCATGACGCCCGCCTCGATGTTGAAACCATGGCAGTACTGCAGGATGTTGTGGATCACCCCCTCTGCCCTGTACTCCTCCAGAAGGGCTTTCAGGTTGTCCCTGCGCTCCGTGTTAGGGGAGAAGCAGGCGCAGTCGATCTGGAAGTAGCGGTCCGCTATGGCATCGATCATTTCCCCCGGGGTCTCCAGGTCTTCGGGAACGTATCCCCGGCTGTACCTGACTCCCGTGCATGATTCGTCAATGACTATCCTGAGACCCGACATCTCGGCCGCTGCGTGTATCTTGGCGTACCCCATCGGTGAGGGCGTTCCGGCCATCACCACCCTCTCTCCAGGGCGATCGTACGCGGATATCCCGCGGGAGGCCCTGTCCCGAAGCTCGGACAGAAGATCCCCGCCGGCACGGATGAAGGCGTCTGTGTCCATGTTGAGGCTCACCTGGGAGACGAGCAGGGCATCCAAACCGCTGACCGGGGGTTCGTCAAGTTTCCGGAACTCGCTGATCTCGTTCAGTACCCGCCGCTTGCGGTTCTGCTTCCTGATGCCTTCCCTTAGGCCTTCCGCAGTGATGGTCACACCAGAAAGAGCCTCCATCTGCCCTGCGAAGTCCCTCACCTCACTCAGCCAGAGCTCCCTGTCCATGGGCTTCTTCTTCTGGGGGACCTCGAGCACACGGAAGTTCAGAAGATCCCATGTCTTCTTCTTCGCATCGCAGGTGGTCTCCCCAACCACGCAGTCCTTAAGGGTCTTGTATGGACAGGTCCCGCTCAGGGCCATTCCAAAGGTGGACCGGACCAGCGGGCAGATGTCCCTTGGAAGGATCTTGTCGGCGTAGTTCACGGAAAAGCCGGTTCCGCCGCACAGCGGGATGTTGAGAACCCCCGCCGCCATGGCGATCTCGTCCGGAAGGTAGATGCAGAATGAACCGATGGACCTTCCCCCATGCCTCCGGAACTCCATCACCTCAGCCACCCTCTGTCCATGGCTGTCGTGGAGAGCGGTGTCGAAGAGAGCCATTGTCTCCGGACGGTTCCGCTGCCAAAGAAAGTTCCTGGAATGGGTTCTTTCTGCATGCTCCATGAGCTGATCATGGAGCTGCACATCCATGTTCAGCTCTGCCCACATGTCGTGGAGCTGTTTCGAACTCAGTCGCTCGTTCATGGAACCGCCTTCCCGGCCGGGACGACCGGGAAGGGAAGGCTTCAGCCGGTCACCCTCGGCAGTTTGCGCCGGCCCTCCCGGGACCGGTCGCGCCTGCTCAGTTGCGCCGATGCAACTTGACCATGTGCTTTCCCCCATGCCTTTCTTCAGGATGACAGGCGGATTTTACGTATTTGCGACCCGATGTCAAGCGGATTGGTAGGTGCTATGGCAATGCAAAGCCCCCGCCCCGTGAGCACTTCCGGGTGGCTGCTACTCACCCGGGCTAACTTCAGCTCAGGTTCGTCCACGGTGAGACATTGCACCGCCCCGGCTTCAAGGACCCGGGAGAAAACCGGGGCTCCGCAACCAGCGTTCCGCCGGGCTTCAGATGCGGGGCCATGGAAGACACCGTGCTTCTGAGCTGTTTCTAAACTGTGAAGAAACCGATGGAGCATGTATGGCAGATCACGGATTCGAAGCGCTTTCCCGGCAGAAATCCCCTCATGTCGCCCAGGTACGCGGAACCCCGGGACACCCCCTCCGGTGGCGGTGACCCAGCCCGGTAAGAAATCCAGACCCTTCCCGATAGACACTGTGATGAAAAGACAGAGAAACAGAGGTTCCACACAAATCTATCCGGCAAGGATGTCATACCCCGTAAAGGGATTGACAATAAGGCAGAGACAGATACTATACTGTCAGGGAGGTCGTGCCGTTTTACAAGGAGGAACCATGCATACTGCTATTCTCTTGGCAATTCTGTCAGTGAGTTCTTCCCGGCCGCAGTGCGTCCATGACCTGTCGAGCGTGCAGATCACGGTCCTCAACACCTGGGAGGTCACCTTCGCCTCTGACATCCAGGACATTGCCTGGAACGAGAGCAACGGAAGGATCATCCTGCGGAGCAACGGAGACGGGGTGCTGTACGTCTGCGACGGCAGCCATGCCGTGGTTGACCAGATCCAACTGCCGGCAGGGCTGGACGGGTTCGGGATCGGCTATAGCATGGAAAGCGACATGTACTTCGTGAACTCCGGTTCTACATCTACCATACATTGCTCCGACGGGTCGGACTCGTGGGCTGGATTCCCGAACCCGGCTGGAGTCCAGGGGGCGGGTCTGGATGTGGAGAACCTGTTCCTATCCCAGGATCTCTGCCAGGTCACTGCCGAATCGCCCTGGCTGCTATGGGTTATCGATACGAATGATTTGACCAGCGAGAGCTTCATCCTTGCCGGAATTGACGGCGAGGTCAGCGGCGTGATCGGGCACGCGATCATGACGGACTACGGGCAGCCCGGGGGTCTCATTGTAACCACCCGATACGGGTGCGAGTTCTTCTTCTACATGCAGTGGGGTTCTTCCTATGTGCTCTACGACCAGGAGGACTGCCCCCAGGACGTGGCCGAGTCCCTGGGTCTTGCCTGGAAGTTCAACAACGGCACCGTGCTGTGGAGCTGGAAGGGCACCGACGGAAAGTACTACGTCAGTGAACTCCTGATACCAGTTTTCGGAAGCATCGAGGACAACACTGCTTCCGCTTCCTCCGGCGGCTTTCTGGGAATACTGGCCAATCCGGCCCGTTCGGGGGCGGTTCTCACCGTCAACCTTCCCGGGGGAGAGCAACCGGTATCGCTTGCGGTCTTCGACCTTTCCGGCAGGCTGGTGGAAACCCTCCATCGGGGTTCGATCGCCGTCGGAGAAAGCCAGTTCGGCTTCCAGGCCCCCGCTGGTATCTACACCGCCAGGCTGAGCCATCCTCTTGGCCGGGAGACCCTGAGGTTCGCCGTCACTGAGTGACCGCCGCCCTGAAGGTTGCAGGGCCTGCAGGAACGCCCACCCGCAGGGAACCCGGATTCCCGGCAGAAAAGGGAAGCAGCGTCTGCCCGGGGCAGATCAGGCCGGCCTATTCCCGTCCGGTACGGAAGGAGGCCCCATAGGCGCTGATGCTGTCCAGAACGGTCTCCCTGCCTTCGAAGAGCATCTCAGGAGCAAGGGGGATCTCGACATCCGGGACCATGGTTTCCCCGGGGCCGTCAACGGTTCGGAAGTACTTAGTCGGATAGGACACCGGAAGCCCTGAATACGGAAGCCTTCTGTTCCTAACCTCCCCCAGGTGGTTGGGTTCTCCCCCGGTTCTCTCGCCGTAAACCCTCACTCCCGGAAGCCCGGCTATCTCCATGGCGTTCAGGATACCGGAGGAGTAGGTCCAGCGGCCGATGATGAGGCTCAGCCTCAGGTCCGAGGTCTCACCCACCTCCCGAAGCCACCGTATCAGCGGAAACGCCACCATGGAGTTGCCTCCCCTGTTCCTTCTGAGGTCCACCACCACTTCCGCCACTTCCTCTTCTTCCACGATGGTGCTCAACTTGTGAACGAACTCGTCCATGGAACAACCATCCATTACCGTGCAGGAATTGTAGGCGATGTAGAGCATGGCCCTTTCCGGAAGGAAGCTCGACCAGTAGTGATCGTCGCAGGAGAGCCACAGGG
>CAZIPI010000048.1:0-7194 GCA_964541235.1 uncultured bacterium
TCATTCGGAAGGAGCCAAGCATGACTGAACTGACAAAGAGAGCCACTGTCTATCTTGAACTGGATCTTCATCGTGCCCTCAAACTCAAGGCTGTCGAAACCTCTTGCTCCATCTCCGAGCTGGTAAACGAAGCGCTGAGGGAAAACCTTCTTGAAGACGCGGAAGACCTGGCTTCATTCAGGACCAGAGAGAATGAACCCCTCATGACCTTCGAGGAGTTCGTCGAGTACCTGAAGACTGATGGCAAGATATAGGATTCTTGTTAGAAGGTCGGTCTACAAGGATACTGAGAGGGTTCCGAAGAAGGATCTCCAGCGAATCGTTGAAGCCATCTCCGGTCTTGCCGATGAACCAAGACCGCCACAATCCCAAAAACTCTCCGCGGATGAGAAGTACAGACTTCGCTGCGGATCGTATCGGATCATCTACGAGATCCGTGATACCGAACTCGTCATCTTCGTAGTGAGGATCCGCGACAGGAAAGACGCCTACAGGCCATAAGAAAACCCCACCAATCAATTCAGCCGCACATCCGTTGAAAGCACGCCAGGGCCCAGTCTGCCCCAGAATTCAGGATCGGTGGGTATTCGTGCTTCGATCAGCACAGCTTCGGAGCTGGTGCTGTCCTGGCTGAGAACAAGAAAGCCATCGCCGCCTTCCTCAGTCTGGATGACGCTCTGCAGGCAGCATATCTCAGGCAGGTCCAGAGCCAGGACCTTCAGAAGGCTGCCCGAGCCGTCAAGAACTGCCAGCATGGGGTACCGGCGCTCCCGTGGGCCAAGCCCGGGTGATCTGCCCTCGGCCGTTGCTCCCACGGCTACGATCATGCCGGATGCTGTCTCAGCTACGTCAATGGCTTCCGCCTCGCCAAGCCCGTGGTGCAGTGCGCTCCATATGGTCTCTCCGGTATCGCCATCCAGGAGGCAGACGAAAAAGGCATGATCGTCGGTTACCCATTGGGCGACTTTTCCGCATGCCAGTATGTCGCCCTCCGATGTCTCCCTGAGAGAACTTATGCCCGGATTCGATTCGCCCAGGGCACTGCCCGGCAGCCCAAGAAGCTGAATGCTGCTGAGATACCGCACCCAGAGCAATTCTCCGGCGGAAGACAGCCTTGCCAGATATGTCTCTGTGGTCCAGCAATCAGGATCGATCCTTAGAATGCAATCCCCATTGGAAAGCTCTCTTACAGCTGCAACGTTCTCGAACTCACCCGTACCTGCAAGCTCACGGCTCCAAAGTGTATCGCTATTGTGTGAGATGGCTGTCAGCATCTGCCCGAGATCTTCTCCGAGGGGGCTGAACAGGAAGGAGTTACTCCCGGGGAACACCGCCTCTTCAACAGCAACCGGGCCATTACCGGAGGCCGCGGTAACCTCCCATCCGGAAGCAGCATGCATGCTCCCGCGATCAGGAGACAGGTACAAGTGGTTGATTCGGCTGGCGTGAATGACAGATCCGCCTGATGAGAGGGTTCGCATGCTGTCGATCAGCACCGGCTCTCCCCAGTCGATGACCTCAATGCTCAGCGGTCTGATCGAGAGAATCTCCACAAGGGTGGATACCTCGGGCTCCTGGTACGTCATCTCCACCCTTTGTCTTACCCGGTCCGGTATCGCACCGGGTTCCATTTCCATATAGAGGCTGTACAGCCTGCGGGCTTCCACAGGCTCGCCAAGCTCCCAGAGCAGGTCGGCCATGTTGATGTGGGCTTCCGCACGGTCGGGCCTGAGAGAAAGGACAACCGCAAAGATGTCTTCAGACATGAGCAGCCGGTCCGACAACCGAAGAAGGTTCGCGTAGTTGCTGAGGATGTCCGCATATTCATCTATGCTCATCAGCGACGAGTATCCGCACTCAGCGAAATCGCTGCTGTCCCGATGGGACCTGTACCATCCCGCTGACATTCCGTTGTAGTCGAACAAGCTGTCGAACAACTCCACAGCTCCGGCAATGTCGCCTTCGTCGTAAAGCGACATTGCGTTATCGTTCACTAGCCGGAGCAGGCGGACCTTCATGCTGTCCTCATCGTAATAGTACTGGCTGTGGCTGACTCTGTTCAGGGCTTCTATTCCACCCGCTACATCTCCCAGATCCAGAAGGCTTTCCGCCTGCTGAAAGGCTTCCAGCGATCTGTCCTCGGTCTGGAACCTGAGCCATGCGAGCCTTCTGTTGCTCAACTCCCATCTGTAGTAGCCATCGTTGATCCTTGATGAATGGGGCATATAGAAACGCAGACGGAACTCGTCCTGGGCGGCAGAGTAACTCAGATAGCCCCTTTCCAGATCGTATGCTTCCCCGTATCCACCTGTAGCCAGAAGAAGGGGCCCGCCACTGTCCGAAGCGGTGCCCACGAGCCAGATGATCAGGGAATCGCCTTCGGTCTCCGTGAGACAGTAGTGGAGGCCGACCACACCATCCGGAAGGTCGAGGGAGCCGTAAGCAGTAACCTCAGAGTAGAATGATGAACCTGGCATGTTCCACATCTTCAGCAGGTAACCATGTAGAGGCTCGTACTGCGATTCAGACCGGGAGATTGTGACGGACAGGATAGAAAGGATAAACAGACTGACCGTCATGGAGATACCGTCTTCGGGAGGCAAGGCAATGCAGATCTGGATCTCCTAGGTTGCGGTAGCATTCCCCAAGCTGATCTTCCCATAACGATGAACACCGCCAATTCTCTGCCTGAAAACAAAATACCAGAAGCTTTTAGTTCCAGGGCGATCCGGAGAACTGAGAATACCACGCAGATTCATCTGCCGTCAATGAAACTACCCCATAGAGATCCTTGATGGCTTCCATTGCCTCCTTCGCCTTGAATGACGCGCTGTGTATCCGCTTCGGCATGTCCCCTCCTTCAAGAAGCCATGCCTGAATCTAACAATCACCCCTGTCTACATAGGGGGGCCAGCTCACCTGGGTTGCCTGGAAACGCTTCTCCATTCTCCTCTCGACCATTCTTTCACTGACCCTGGGCTCAGGACGGCCGATGGTGGTGCCTTCAAGAAGAAGGGTGTGAATGTCTGAGGGGGGATCGGCGCAGAACATTCGGAACAAAGAACCCTTCCTGCCCTTGGAGCGGAAATCCCCGCTGTAGAAAAGACGCCGCCCGGCACCCTCAACCAGAAGGGCATAAGCGTCGTAGGCGCTGTGGTCCACCAGGAATGGCGTCACTCTGAATGGGCCGACATCGAAAGGCACACCTGACTCGAAGTCCCACCCTTCGGAGATTGAAGGCAGCCCGCCCGGCATGAAAGGGGAAGCAGCCTTCACTATCCTTCTGGCGGCGGAACCCATTCCCACAGGGATCTTCGGGCTCAGGCAGTTCAAGAGCCCGTAGTGGTCAATGTGCGGATGGGACACAAGAAGCCCGAGCAGGGAGGGGTCGCTTCCATCGAGACCACTGATGGGAGGAACGAACTGCGCGGGATCGCCGGGGGCATCAAGAGGCAGACCCATGTCTATGAGAAGCCGTTAACCGTCACTCCTCAGTTCTACGCAACTGCCCCCAATCTCATGGCTGCCGCGGTGGATGCAGGCCTGCATGTTCGACAATATCTCCAACTCTTCAGGGAATGCTTCGGGTACCTCCATCATTATCGACACGAGTATTGACTTGAGAAACTGCGGTATTCGGTCACAAATATATCAGCGGTTAAGTCGATCTGTTATTTCTGTTATTAGACGGGGGTTTTTGTGGTACATTTCTTCCGGGGAACAATCCAGAATGTGATGCAGATGCTTCGCGGATTCACTCGCAATATATCAGAAAAATCTTCGTCCTGCTATTTTTGTTATGGGTACTTGCATTTGTGAAGGTATCTTCTACCATTCGATGGTGTATTTGTAATACGTCACGAAATATAGTGAATACAAAAACAACATCTGAGGCAGGTGCCATAATTTATGTACAATATTCCCTGATAACAAATTCCGCGAACAGCCGATCTGGGATAACGTACACCCCTCTGCGTGGACTTTCTACAAGCTCCTTATCCACGAGCCGTGAAAGTGTCATTGCAGGGTTGCTGTTATCTGGGTTTTCTTTCTTGATCTCACTTGGGCTCATTTCCTTGTTATTCTTTGCAAGTACCACGAGTGCCTCTATCTCCTGACTGCTAGCCCGTTTAACCATCCTCTTGAACTCAACATCCGCAAGGGCAAGAAGAGTATGTTGAAGAGATGCCTCCCAGGAGTCCATGGTTACACGTCCTCTGATATGTCTATCGAAGAGCGATTCGCATATAGCCTGAACTTCAAACACATGCCCTCGTGTAAACTCATACACTGACTTGCGTACATCGTCATCAAAACCTACACCAGTGCCCTTTGTTGATTCCTGGATCAACGAGAAAATCTCATTCTCTGTCAGTCTGCCAATTCTTCTTCGAGGAATGAACAAACGGCCAATTGGATGATCACGCTCCTGGAACTGATCCCAACCTTTGTCGACTGAGCTCATCACAACCAGCAGTTTTAATCCGTCAGCAATACGAGGGTCTGTAAGAACATTCCTGAATGTTGTTAGGAATTTTTGATCTAGTGGAATGTTGTGTATGTCATCAAGCAGAAGTACAAGGCCTTTGGCATCTTTCGACATGGCATGAGTGTAGATTTCGATAAGCCCATCTCGTAGAAAAAGTTGAGGATCTCTTTTCTGATGGGCTGTAGGATCGTCGAAGGAAAACTGCAACCCACAACCCAGAATAGAGCCTCCGGCTCCTGTAAGATTCTTTTTCTTTGGTTTAGGTTTAATCGGAAGCTCAGAAGCAGCCATTTGAAGGATATGTTGAGCAAAGTCACCAGGGTTCTCTGATGAAGAAAACTCTCTGACAGTGAAATGAAGAGCCCAGTATCCAATCTCCTGTGCATGTCGTTTCATTTGCTTCAGGAGTATCGTTTTTCCTACACCCCATGGTCCGGTAATGATGTAGTGATTGCATCGTCCATGCTCAAGCTTACTCAATACATCATTAATAAAGTAATCAATCTCGTCATTGCGACCTATGAATACCTTTGGATCAACTCCCGATCTGGCGGTGAATGGATTAAGAAGCATCACTCCTCCAATCCCAACACGCGAGAGTGCATTATAAATCTGATATAGGAATCCATCATAGCTCCAATGTAAATCCTAAATGTGTTGATAAGTGATGCCAGTCCACGACTGGAAGCACTTCCTAACGTGTACTATAAGTCCCTAGCCCCCTCACGAGGATATACATATCCTGAATGTAGCTACAACTATGAGCAATATCATGAACAGCTTCGTGATTGCTGAAGAAGAACCGATGTGCGACAACACGCCCTGCCCCTTGGGCCATAATCCCCGGGAGTGCGCTGAAAGTTACGTAGAAGGGCCTTGTTTCATAACACAAAACGGCGTGAAATCCTGAACTACTAGCGAACTTCTTGACGCATTCTGGCTCGGATCTAAGCCTTGTTGCGCTTGTTGCGCAAGTTGCTTACTTTTGACGAATACTGCCAACGGGATGGGGGGATTCCTGATGATGAACGTGTTCGAGTCTTGCAGACCGAGGGAAGAGGTTCTAAAGGGTGAACTTCGTGAGGAGATGTTCGCTGCAAAACTTCGAACGGTAATGGAGGGAAGCTCTGATAGGATCTACCAGGATCCCGATGTTTTTTTCAGGAACACCTACCCCACTGAGGGGTTGAAGACGCTGACTGCCGAGGTGTTCGGACGGTTATCTGGGAAGAACCCCTACAGCAATCCATTCATTCGGCTTGAGACATCCTTCGGTGGAGGTAAGACCCACAACCTGATTGCCTTGTATCATCTCGCATCAGGTCACATGCCCAATGGGGTATTGGGGCTCATCTACCCAGAGGTTCTTCCACGCCCTGAGGACAAATGGAATGTTGCCGGTGTGGTTGGAAGTGACATGCAGCCCCAGGAAGGCACCCGGCACGGGGAGATCACCACTCATACCCTGTGGGGTGAAATCGCCTGGCAGCTGGCGGGGCGGCCGGGATATGAACTTGTCAGGCAGAGCGATGAGCAGATGGTGGCTCCTGGTACGCAGTTGCTGGAGATGCTCGCTGGAGACAAACCCACCCTCATCATGCTGGATGAATTGTCCTGGCATCTTCGTCAGGCGAAAGCCATAAACACACCCAACGAGAAGTCCAACCTCGCAGAGCAGACCGTGTCCTTCCTGATGAGTCTGATCGATTTCGCGGCATCGCAGCCCCGTGTTTCTGTGGTATTGACGCTTGCGGACAGCACCGATGCCTTCGGTGGGGAGACTGATGAAATCCATCTCGCCATTCAAGAGGCGAAAAAGGTTTCGGCCCGTCAGGAACTGGTGATCACGCCTACCGGTGAAGCGGAGATCTCCTCCATCGTTACACATCGTCTGTTCGAGCACATTGACAGGGATTCGGCGGAGAAGACAGCGGACGGGTTCATCCAGATGTATCGGGATCTTGAGAGCCGAGGTGTCGCTCTTCCTGCGAAAGCTGTCGGGAACGAGTATCGCAAAGAGATCCTCCAGAACTATCCTTTCCATCCCGAATTGCTTCTAACTCTGAACAGGAAGACCTCCACGATCCCCAATTTCCAGAAGACACGGGGGGCTCTGCGACTTCTCGCCAGGGTGGTCAGGGAGTTGTGGGAGAAGAAACCTGAGAACACCTGGCTCATTCATCCCCATCACATCGACTTGTCGGTCCCTGAGATCGTTGGAGACTTCACCAGCAGGCTGGACAGACCAGCCTTCAAGAGTGTTGTGGAATCGGATATAGTCAGCCCTTTGAAGGGAAGCGAAGCCCACTGTACAGCCATTGATCACCAGCTCTGGCTTCTTTCAGGGAAGCCTCCCTATGCACAGAGACTTGCCACATGCATTTTCGTTAACAGCCTTACCCGGGATACAGCAAGCGGGATAGAACCTGAAGAACTGGTCATGTCGGTCATTGAACCTGGCACAGACCCGGAGCACCTTAAGAGAAGCCTGAGCGTCATGCTTGCGGAGGAAAGGCTTGGTGTCTCGACGGCCTGCTGGTTCCTTCACTACGATGGCAGAAGGTACAAGTTCAAGACTGAACCCAGTCTGGAGATGATCGTCCAGCAGGAGATGGGGAACATCGGTCGCACTATCTCCAAGAACGCTCTTGATGAGAAGATTCGTGTGATCTGGAAGAGCGGGATCCTGCAGGTCATCTTCCGTC
>CAZIPI010000049.1:0-6469 GCA_964541235.1 uncultured bacterium
AAGCGCCTGTTCCCCGGCTTCATAGACGCCCACTGCCATGTGGGGAACTTCGGTGAGGGCACCGGGGGGATAAACGACGACGGCAACGAGATGACTTCCCCCGTCACCCCCGCCATCAGGGCCCTGGACGGGATCAACCCCCACGACCTGGCCTTCCATGACGCCAGGAAGTACGCCGTCACCACACTCTGCATACTGCCGGGCAGCGCCAACGTCATAGGCGGGATGGGCTGCGTGCTGAAGCCCAGGGGCGTCATCATGGACGAGATGCTTGTGGAGGGCGCCACAGCGGGGCTGAAGGCTGCCTTCGGCGAGAACCCGAAACGGGTTTACGGCGATCAGAAGAAATGCCCCGGCACCAGGATGGGAACAGCCCTGGTGATGCGTGAAGCCTGGGTCAGGGCACTGACCTACAGGGAGAAGAAGGAGAAGGACCCCGAAAAGGCCCCCGACCGCGACCTTCACATGGAAGCCCTTCTGGATGTGCTGGAGGGAAGACAGCCGCTGCGATGCCACGCCCACAGCGCCTACGACATGGTCACCGCCCTGCGGATAGCCAGGGAGTTCGGATACACCATGACCCTTGAGCACACCACCGAGGGGCACCTGATAACCGACTTCCTGAAGAGGCAGGGCATACGGTGCCAGGTGGGCCCGGGACCTACCCATAGAAGCAAGGTCGAGCTCAGGGAGCTCACCTTCACCACTCCGGGCATCCTTGCCGGCGCCGGCATAAAGGTGTCCATCTCCACCGACGCCCCGGTCATACCCATCCAGTACCTTCCCAACTGCGCGGGGTGGGCGGTCCGCGACGGAATGGATGAGGAGGACGCCCTGGCGGCGATAACCATGAACCCCGCGGAGGTGCTGGGCATATCCCACAGGGTGGGAAGCATCGAGAAGGGCAAGGACGCCGACCTGGGTCTCTGGACCGGAATGCCGTGGGACGCCTCGGCAAGGTGCGTTCTGACCCTGATCGACGGGGAGGTCGTGTGGGAGGCTCAGGCGAAGCGTTGAGCCTCAGTCCGCGAACATTATCTTCTTCGGGTTGTCAGGGTTCACCCTGACCTCGTGGCTGCTTCCAGCTGCGTATGAAGGAATCTGCAGCATGGACACCACTTCCCTGTGCTCCGCCTGATAGGTGCCGTGCGCGTCAGTGGTCACCTCGAGAACGAACTTGACCTTGGGCATGTTGTTTATGTAGGTGCCGGTCTCGGAGGCGCTTATCACTCTGGCCGTACCCCGCATCCAGTTCTCGAGGATGTTCTGTTTCCTCTTCCGCATGCCCTTTATCACCAGTATAAGGGCAAGGTCCATCACGAGCCAGAAACTCCCGAATGCCCATAGAAAGGTCTTCATCGGCAATCCGTCATCGGTTCTGGCCTCCTGCGGCACCAGGAACCCGGCCACTATCATCCCCACACCGACCAGGATGAAGATGTTGAACACGCTCCAGTTGATACCCCAGGTCGCCATGCTCCCCCCTTTTCGTAGTTGCTGCGGGTGAAGATACATGACAGGAAGCACCCGGGCAATGCGCGATGGGATGGTTTTGGGGTTGTAACGCCGGGTGGGCGGCTATATAGTCGCATTGCATGGGGTTTGAAGGTCCATCCCAACGATAGGCGGTCTGGTGACATCCACAGGGCCCTCGGAAGAACGCAGGGTTTTCCTCAGCCACTCCAGCCTGGACAGGAAGATAGCCGACAGGCTGCTGAAGGCGCTGGAAGCGGAAGGGCTGAACTGCTGGGTGTCACACCGCGACATCGATCCCGGGGCTGAATGGGCGGAAACGATCTACGACGCCATTGCCTCTTCCTCGGCCATGATCCTTCTTTTCACAGGCAACTCCAACGAGTCATGGCAGGTGAGGAACGAGCTGGACATAGCGACCAACCTGAAGATACCCATCATTCCGGTACGGTTCGACACATCACCCATCTCAAAGGGTGTGAGATACTTCACGGGTTCGCACCAGTGGCTGGAGGCCCCTTCTGCGGGGAAGATGAAAAGCAGCGATCTTGTGGCCGCGGTGAAAAGGGTTCTGGCAACGGCTGACGGGACCGCCCGGAAGGACGAACCTGCTCCCGTCATTACCGCCGCAAGGCCCGCAGGGCGGAACTTCCTGCTGCTGGCGCTGATCCCTGCCGCTGTGGCAGCGCTGCTGCTGCTCAAGGCTCCCAACGGCGGGGCAGCCGCTCCGGACAACCTCTTCATTCTCATGGCAGGCGGCTCGGATTCATGGAACTACGCTTCCGACATAGCGTCAACCGGGGACGGTGGCTTCGTGGCCGCCGGAACGTGGGACTGGGGCTTCTGGAGCCAGGCATGGGTCGCCGGGTTCGACGGCACCCCGGCTCTCAAGTGGAGCTGGTCGGATTCGCTGGCCGGGGAGTGCAGCCCCATGATCCTAGTCACGCAAGAACGGGAGATCATCGCAGGCTTCGGTGAATACGCCGATCCCGCCCATGAGGGGTTCAGTGTCAGGGCCCTTCGTATAAGCGGCGATGGTTCGGTGCTGTGGGATTCACGGAAGCAGATCATCTGGGCGGGGTCGGTGCAGCCGGTCTTCGGCGACATGGCCTGGAACGCCGACGGAAGCATTACCATGGCATTCACCCTCAGGGTCCTGTCCGATAGATCCACTTTTCACAGCCACATCGTTACCCTGGACCCTTCGGACGGAGGGATGGAGTGGGCCACAATACCCCAGCGGAGTGAATGCATTGCATTCCTGCCACTGGCGGAAGGCGGGGCTTTCCATGTTTACCTTGAAGTGGAGTCACAGTCCAACGGCATCGAGCTGATCTCGCCCGGCGGCGAGGTGCTGAACAGGATCGTTGTGGGAGACATGCGCTCGCAGGCCACTTGCGCCTCGTTAACCCGTGATCAGGGGGTTCTGCTGGCGGTTACGGGCGACAGGTACGGCTCCGGCAACGGCGACCTTTGGTTGATGAGGTTCAGCAATGACCTTGAACTTGTCTGGAACCGCACGTTCGGGGGGGAACTCATGGATTCCGCCTCGGAGATACTTGCACTTCCCTGCGGGGGTTTCCTGGTTGTGGGAGGCACAAGGTCGTTCGGTGACGGCACATCCGACGGCTGGGCGATCCGCCTCTCGGCGGACGGGGAACTTCTCTGGCAGTCGTTCCTAGACCTGGGAGGCCACGAGAGGATAACCGCGGCAGCCATGGAGGACGACGGCTCATTCCTCCTTGCCGGCCTGTCGAACTCGCTCAGGGGCGAACCCGATGCTCTGCTGGCAAGGATTTCCACGTGCGGAGCAGTTGACGACACAGTACGCGTTGGGCTGGACATCCTTCACGAGGACTGGGGCAGGGGCTTCCTCGATCAGGCGGTCTGGCTCATGGGCCGGAACCGGAACTACACACCCATGGTTCGGGCTGACTCTTCCGGCGGTGGTTACTCCCTGGATCTGAAGGGGGTTCCCCTTCTTTACAGGAGAATGCTTGCATTCACGCCGGGTCTCTGCATGTCCGCCGATGTGCTGATCCCTGACATGCCTTCGGTGACGGGGAACAACTGGTTTGCCCTGGGATTCACCGACAGGGACATAAACGCCTTTCACACTGACCCTTCGTCGGTCCCCCTGGTGCAGCTCAGGTGGAACTACACTCCGGAGGCCGGTTCCGGCCAGGGAAGCGTTGATGCCTCCTGTCTGTTCCCGGAAGCCGGCGAACCCCGTTCAGCACCTCACCAGGATTGGCTCAGCGCCGGGCGCCGGCAGAACCTCACCATTGAAACCTGCCACGGGTCTGTCATGTACCGGATCAACGACAGCCTCTTCCATCAGGCAACGCTGCCCGGAGCGGTTCCGGAATCGGTGAGCGCCTTCCTGTGGGGCAACTCCATCTCCCTCCCCCACCATGTCAGGGACGTCCGGGTGTTCCGAAGGAGGTGGTGAGGTGTTCAGGGGATGCTGGCCTGCAGCCGCAGCTTTTCTCACCATCATCCCGCGGGTGGGGGCCGAGATCCTTCTCGTTGAGGACTTCAGCCAACCGCTGACGGTGAACTGGACCCTCTACGGCGAGCCGCAGCCGATGAAATGCGACTCCATGGGGCTGCCGCCGCCCTCCTTCGACAACAACGGCGACACCCTCTACAACAGCGGCATCATCTCCAGAAGAAGGTTCGACTACGTGAACGGCCTTGCGGTGGAGTGCGACATGTACGTAACCTCCAACGAGAGGGGCGCCTGGATAACTGGTTCCATCGGGCTGTCCTTCAACGAGGAAGCACTTGGAGTCGATGGGGAAACCCCCTACGACATATGCTTCTCCTATGCCTATTCCGGTGAAGCGGACTGGCAGCGCCCGCACCTGGAGGGGATTCTTTCGGCACGGGTGAAATTCCCCGACGGCACAAGGGAAGGCTTCACACTCCTGCACGTGAACGATTATCTGGATTCATGGCACAGTTTCGGCATAGTGATAGGGAAAGACCTGAGGGTGGCCTTCCAGGTGGATTCGGTGCAGCTTTACATAACCGAGAAGCCGCTGCCCCCCGATCTGGGGGAGCTGGCGGTGATGCTGGGGGACCGTTCAGGCCTGTTCGGCAGGGTCTTTCATGACAACGTGGTCGTCCGTACGCCTTAACACCCGGAGCGACCTGCGCAGGCTGCGGTGAACCCGGAGAAACGGAGTCAACAGATGCCCCATCAGCCGGCCGGAACCACAGGCGAAGCAGACATTGCCCATGTAAGAAGGCTCGTTGACAGAGGCGAGTACCTGAAGGCCTACGACACTCTGGCCAGGCTGAACACGGGAATGGACAGGGATGGGGTGCACCTTCAGAAGCTTCAGTCCATTGTTCTTTCAAGACTGGGCATGCCCGATGAGGCGGCAATCCTGATTGAATCAGTGAAAGACCGCCTGAAGGAAGATGATTGGGAGATAGAGGCCCTTCTTGGAAGCTACTACAAGAAGAGATGGCTTGCGAACAGGGCGCGGGACAGGAGCCTCGCCAGCCAGCAGCTTGGAAGATCTTACGAAAGCTACACCCGGGCAAGGGAACTCGGCGGGGACTACTGGTGCGCCATCAACGCGGCGACAATGGCGAAGATCCTGGGGGATGACCAGAAAGCCATGGAGCATGCAGGGCATGTTCTGGAGGAGTGCTGGAACGAGTACAGGAAAAACCTTACCTCAAGCCCCTTCTGGATCCCGGCCACCATGGGCGAAGCCTGTCTTGTCAGAGGGGACTATGCCGATGCCGTAAGATGGTACGGTGCTGCCAGAAGCCACGTGGGGGGCAACCTGGGATGGCTTCAAAGCGCCAGGATGAACGCCAGGCTGCTGATAGAGGCCATGAAGCCGGATCCCGAAGTTGCCTGCCGGCTTCTCGACGCCCTTCCGAGGATGAAGATAGCGCTGTTCGCGGGACACAGGCTTGATGAGAAGGGAAGGGCATCAACACGGTTCCCTGAGCGGATCTCGGAGAAGGTAAGTTCACGGCTGAGAAAGGAACTCGCAAAACTGCATCCCGATATGGGAATAGCTTCCGCGGCCGACGGAGCGGACATTCTCTTCCACGAAACCATGCACGGCATGGGCAAGAGCACTTCAGTGATACTCCCCTACCAGATCGACAGCTTCAGAAACACCCTTCTGGAGTCAGCGGGTGAAGGATGGGCGTCCCGATTCGACAATGTGATAAGGAACGCTGCCCGTGTGGAAGTGGCATGCACAGGGCGGTTCGAGTTCAGCCAGGACTTCGTGCACGCTTTCTGCAGCGACTATCTGCTTCTGTCCGCACTGGACTCGGCGACGGTCAACGATGCCGAGCTTCTTCCTGTGGTGCTGTGGGACGGCAGGAACGAAAGGAAGGCCGGGGGCACGGCCGATACTGTGGCAAAACTGTGCCACCTGGGTCTTAAGCCGAGATGGATCAGGCTTTCGGACCTTGAGAGCGGAGCAAGCTCCAGCCTTGTGTCTGAAAAAGGCAGTATTGAATCGATCTATCCCTCAAATCCTGTCATAAAGCCAATAGCAGTTGTCTTCAACCACCAGAAAGCAGGTTCGGAGGAGGACCGGATCAACCGTATTACCGGTCTTCTGAAACGTGCCAGGGAGATGTACAACCCGAATGAGTTCCCTTTCCTGAAGAGCGCTGTATTCCCCGAGGGATTCTACCTGGTCTTCAGCGGAGCTGAAGACGCAAGGGACTTCGTCTCAGGCTTCAGCAATTCCGGCAGCGAGGACGACCAGTTCTCTCTGGTCCTTCACGCAGGAGTTCTGGTAAACCTTAACACCTCACTCACCGGAACCCGTGACTACTACTTCAGGGAGGTGGAAGAGGCCCTTGCCATATGCCGAACCATCAGGAACCCGTCGAAGCTCTGTACGATGCAGGCCAGGGTGCTCTTCGGGGTGAACAGCATCGACGGTGAAGCCTTCCGATACCAGGGTGAGTTCCAGCTCGATGACGGAAGCTGCCTGCAGTTGTTCGA
>CAZIPI010000050.1:0-6357 GCA_964541235.1 uncultured bacterium
GACCCTCTGATTAAAAGTCAGATGCTCTACCGTCTGAGCTAGCGGCTCACAGCACGGGGTAACATGTGCCCCGGAGCGGCGATAGTGCAATAGACCCGGTGCATGCCTTGGGATATATTCTGTACATGTCTGACAACCAGGCCGGCGCAGTCTGGCACATCACGGTACTTGATCAGGTGGATTCCACCCAGGACTGGGTTAGGCGCAACATGCCTTATCTACCCGACAGGGCGGTTGTTGTTTCGTACACCCAGACCGACGGCAGGGGCAGACTTGGGCGGGAGTGGGAGTCCCCCCCCGGAGGGCTATACGCCAGCGTACTTTTCAAACCGTCACCCGTACCCGAGTATGCTCCCAGGGTTTCATTGACCCTGGCTGCGGTTCTTGCTCGAAGCCTTCGGGAAAGGGGGATCCCCGCGCTGGTGAAATGGCCCAACGACGTTCTGGTTGGCCAGGGCAAGATCGCGGGGATACTTGCCGAGGCTGGAGGCTACTCAGCCCCCTGGCTCATCGTGGGTGTCGGAGTGAATCTGCTTGGGATGCCGGCGGTATCCGGAAGAGCCATCCTGCCGGTGATCCACTGGGGAGCCTTCGCTAAGCCTCCGGAGGCTATGGACCTTTTGGATGAAATTCTGGACGGGCTTTCCGAACTATGGCCTTCGGTGGAAGCCGATCCTCTGGTTAACGCGGCGGTCATCATCAACGAAGCGTTGTGGATGAAGGGAAAGCGTGTCAGGATAAGCACGGGTAAGGAGACCTTCTACGGAGCGATAAGAGGCGTCTCCGGTGACGGCGGCCTTGTGCTGGAGCAGGAGGGGGGGGATAAGGTATTCCACAGCGGTGAACTCTCTACCCTAGTAGAAAGGTAGCCATGGGCCCCAGGAACAAGAGCACCTTCGTTCTGGACACCAATGTCGTCCTTCACGATCACCGTTGCCTGGACCACTTCCAGGAGCATGACGTGGTGATACCCATCACCGTACTTGAAGAGCTGGACAGGTTCAAGAAGGGCGGGGATTCGATGAACTACGCCGCACGGGAGTTCATCCGTACCCTCGATGCCCTTGCAGCCGACGGTCTGTCCCCTGAGGGCCTTTCCCTGGGCGAGAACCGGGGCAGGCTGTTCATACACTCCAAGGCTCCCGACCTTTCGATGATGGATGGATTCTTCACCCACGACAGCCCTGACCACAGGATCCTCGCCGTTGCCGCTGAGCTGGACAGGTCTCTTCAGGAAAGCGATGTGGTCCTGATCAGCAAGGACATCAATCTTCGAATGAAGGCCCTTGCCCTTGGGCTTTCCGCGGAAGACTACGAAACCGACAAGGCGCCCGGACCCGATGAGCTCTACACCGGCTGCTCGGTCATTGAGAACACATCCACGGAACTCATCGGCAGGTTCTACGACCAGCCGTTCTCAGTCCCTGTTGACGAGGTTCCGGGGATCGGGTCACCGAGGCCGAACCAGTTCTTCATACTGAAGAACGGCAGCGTGAGCGCCCTGACCTATCTCGACGGCATGATGCAGGTACTGCACCGGGTCCAGAAGAGGCGCGCCTATGGAATAGATCCCAGGAACGCGGGGCAGGCCTTTGCAATGCATGCACTTCTGGATCCCGACATCCCCCTGGTGACCCTTACCGGGAAAGCGGGGACCGGAAAGACACTGCTGGCGCTTGCTGCAGCTCTGGAAACCAGGAAGCGATACCGTCAGATCTACCTGGCAAGACCCGTTGTTCCCCTCAGCAACCGCGACATGGGATTCCTTCCAGGCGACATCATGTCGAAGCTGGATCCCTACATGCAGCCACTCTGGGACAATCTGGGAGTCATCAAGGGAAGCTTCGCCGCAGACAGCATGGAGGCCGAAAGGATAGATGATCTGCTGGAGAGCGATCGCCTTAGGATAACCCCCCTTGCGTACATCCGGGGGCGAAGCCTTAACAGGGCTTACTTCATCGTTGACGAGGCGCAGAACCTCACCCCGCATGAGGTGAAGACCATCATCACAAGGGCGGGAGAGGGTACGAAGTTCGTGTTCACAGGCGACATCCAGCAGATCGATACACCGTATCTCGACAGCCGGTCAAATGGCCTTGCATACCTTGTGGAGCGGATGAAGGGTGAGAAGCTCTACGCCCACGTGAACCTGGTCAAAGGCGAGCGCAGTGTTCTCGCTGAACTTGCAAGCAATGTGCTCTAAGGTCCGCAGGGGGTTCTTCGGGGCTGCTGCGGGTGTTGCAGGCTCGTGTCTGCTGCTCTCTGCGGTGCTGTCCTCAAGGAGCAGCTCGGGTACGGTCCTGGGCCGCTACTCTCCGGGCCTTGCGTCTCTTGCCATTGTTCTGATCCTCGCAGCGGTGGTTTTTACAGGGATTCTGACATGGCGCAAGCCTTTTCGAAGGATCGCTGCCCTGGCCGGGGCGTGTCCGGAATTCGCCGCTGTCATCATCACTGTTCTGCCGATACCGGTGTTTCTCGTTCTCTGGTTCCTTTTTCCATTTCCGTTGACAGAGAAGTGGACTGGCTTCATAGGCGTATGCCTTCTGTTGCCCGCCCCGGGTGTTCTGTGCATCGAGAGCCGCACCCGCAAGGCCATGGCCGATGCCCTGAAGAGCCTCGCTGTAACGGGTGTGTCGCTTGGTATCAGCCTTGCGCTGGCGGAGATGGTCATGCGTGCCGTGATCCCCGGCAGCTACTTCAACCCCAGACTTGGGCTTATCCCCCACGCCAGGTACCTGATAAATGTGGATCTTCCGGGGGTCTCCAAGGGCGGAACCCTTTCCACAAACAGCTGGGGACTCAGGGGTGAGGAACCCCCCGAGGAATGGGATGAGTTTTTCACCCTGGTGACCGTTGGCGGAAGCACCACTGCAAACTACTACCTGGATGACGGGAGAACCTGGTCCCACGTACTTCAGGAAACCCTTCGGGAGATACGCCCGCAGACCTGGGTGGGCAACGGCGGGATCCCCATGCACTCATCGGAGCACCATGACTTCTTCCTGAGGGAAGTCGTGGCCAGGATCAGACCCGATGTAGTGATCTTCCTCACGGGAGCAAACGACATTGGCCAGTTCCTGAGGGGAGAGGTGGCATTGCATGAGGAGCCCCTTCCGGAGAGGGGGCTACGGGAGACCATGTTCAGGGGAAGCAGGCTGCTTCAGACCCTGTACAAGGCGAAAAAGGTGTACATCGACAGGGCCCCGGTGATCTCCGAGACTGTTGACCCTGAATTCGTTCTGCTTCCCATCCCGGGTCCGGAACGGCAGCTGCCGAGTGACCTCAGAGAGATCCTTCCGGATCCGGAAGCTTACGCCAGGCGGATCACGACCCTTATCAACACATGCCGTCAGATGGAGGTGATCCCGGTGTTTCTCACCCAGCCCCTGCTGTTCGAGGATACTCCGTACTGGAGAGGTATCCAGGGCGGCAGTTACTGGCACGGTGGACCGGATTCCCTCTTCTCGGCGGCCGCACACTGGGTTATGCTGGATTTCCTTAACGGAGAACTGCTGAGGGTATGCCGCAATGAGGGAGTCGCGTGTTTCGACCTGGCCTCGGTGATACCCCATGACATGACGATGTTCTATGACTCCATGCACCTGACGGAAGCCGGAGCAGAACTCGTGGGCAAGAGCGTGGCCGGGTACATCATATCCATAGGGCTGCTGGAGGTGCGCTGAACACCCGGGGAACTGCTGGACCAGTGATGACATCCGGTCGTTGAGATCCCACCGGAAAACGTTCAGCGTGAAGGGTCTTCCCGTTGTGCAGCACTTTTACCCTCCCGCCTTCTCTCCATGAAAGCCATATGAGTGGCCCTGAACCATTTCGGCGTATAGGCGCTGATTCCGGCAACAGCAGGGTCACGGTTGAACCTGTTCCTGAGAAAGATCCTTGCATCGGCCCTGGGATTGCCGCCATCGCATGTAAAAGGGCTGTAAAGCCTTATCACCTCTTCTCCACCTTCGTAGGCGCTCAGGCTCATTCCGAACTCCTCGTGTCTTTCCGCGAGCTCGCTGTTGAGGGGAAGGTTGAAAACAGAGGTGTTGAGAAAGTCAATGCCCTTTTCGGCTGAGCGGACCAGTTCCAGTGTGGCGTCCCTGTCCGAGGGGGTTTCGCCGGGAAGCCCGAAGAGAAGGTACACGTAGTTCCTGATTCCACATTCGCAGGACTCCCTGATTATCCTTGCCGCGGTTTCGGGAACTATGCCCTTCCGGTACCTTCTCAGTATCTCGCGGCTTCCGCTTTCCAGCCCCCACTGCAGCATGGCGCAGCCCCCGCCGGCAAGTTCCTCCAGAAGCCCTGTTCCATCGAACACGCTTGAAGCCCTTGCGAAGCCGAAGAAGCCGGCCTCCCTGTCCCGGAGAGACGGAAGAACCTCCAGCAAGCCATCCACGGGTATCGTAGAATCGATGAAATGGACCATGGTTCCCGGGGCCGCATTCCCGATCATCCGCTGGATCGTACTGATGGGAACCCTGTTCATCGGCTTTGTCCTGTCGGGACAGAAGAGACAGCGGTTCCAGATGCAGCCTGTGGTGAACGCAAGAGGCAGAACCGGTTTTGGGGCCAGATAGCACCTTTCGGAGATGATCGGAGGGCAATCCAGCCGATCCAGGGCCGAACCCGGCTCTCCGGCAGGGAACAGCTCGCTTCCGTCACCAGTGGAAATGCCGGGAAGGGCTTCTCCCAGCAGTTTTAGACCTGTTCCGGTCCTGGAGAGGCTCTCGAACAGGGAACCTCCGAACAGAGCTCTCCTTCGACGCTTCTCGAGGAATCGGCCCAGTTCAAGGGAAGCGGGGAGTTGTGAGAGGTATGCCACGGACACCAGGACCTCAGCCTCCGGGAAGCGGTCGAGCACCGGTTCGAGGACCGCCTCGAAGAACATCGAGAAGGGGGTCTCCTCAAGAGGCATCTCAAGGGGTCTGTGAAGACCCCGTGGCGGGGCGCAGTCCATGGGTGTCAGGCTCCATCCCGGGAATCCTTCCCCGTACCTTCTCAGTGCCGACATGATCACCCCGGAATTGCTGGCGTGTCCGTGACGGTCGTACAGCCCTGCCGGCGGGCTTCTCATGTAGCGGACGGCAGGTTCGGTGTTGATGGCGCTGTGTTCGAGGGCGTAGTGGAAGAACTCCAGGGAGAGGTCGAGAAAACCCGCATCGATCCCTCTCGCTGTGAGGGCGGAGGTGAGCAGATATGCCCCGGCAGGGGGTTCCGAGGGCTGATGAACAGGCGGGGAAAGAACAATGAACTTCAAGGTATGAAAAGGAACACCTTCATGTCTCTGCCGAACTCCCGGATTTCAGCAGGGGTTCGTCCGGGGGGAAGGGGAGGGTCCCCCCAGATGTCCGCAACCAGCCAGAGCCGCGTGCCCCGGGTGAGGATGCTTTCAGCGACCCATGATGGCTGTGTACTGCCGCGAACCCCGCTCCAGGGGTTTTCATCACCGCCAAGGGCGACCCGGGCGGGGTCGCCACCGCTGATATCCCAGGCCACACCACCGGATTGCCCGCTGTGTATAAGTACGGCGTCCCCGGGTTCCGAGGCCGTCGTGACGTATGCTGCGGCTCCGCGCCAGTCGCTTCTGTGCCATGCGTTCGTATCCAGTGCGTACCAGTAGCCAAGCGAAGCCGCAAGGAAGACCATGGCTGCCAACCTCGCCGTTGTGGATCTCATGAAGAGCGAGCCAATCCCGATGGTTACCGGAACGGCCGCAAGGTACAACTGCCTCTCTCCCGGAGAGTCGTTCAGGAACATCAGGAACGGCAGAGCCGTGCTCACCAGAGCCCAGCCCCTCAATCTTCCTGGAACTCCCCTGTCCAGGGCCAGAGCCGCCAGTGAAGCCAGGAACAGCGCAAGCCCTCCTAAGAATGCAGCGGCTCCCGCCGGATCTCCCGGCATCGCGCGGTAGAAACCCGGGACCAGTCCGTCCGTGAACAGCCCGGCCATTGCAAGGGGGGCGTTCCTGAGCATCCTGTAGGGTGCAGTTCCAGCGTTGACACCCGCCGCCTGGATCCTTTCGCTTCGTTCAAGCAGAGCAGGGGCGTGCCGGATCACAAGAGGAGCCCAAAGAAGCAGAAGAAGCGAAGCCAGGGCCAGCGTTCTGCGGGATACCCCCGTAGTGATCGATCTCAGCCAGATCCCGGAAAGAACGGCCAGAACGAAGGAGAACTGGGTGTAGAGACCTGCGAGGCCCGTGAGAAACCAGGGGATACTGCTGCAAGTCCCACCCTCCTTCTGCCCCGTTGATAAAAGGAGGAACCAGAACGACAGCGATGCCGGAAGGCCGTAAACCCATGCCTCCTGTCCCAGCGATACGGAGTACGGTGATACCGCCCATGTCATAGCCGCCCA
>CAZIPI010000051.1:0-5651 GCA_964541235.1 uncultured bacterium
GCGCCTTGAGCTCCGGGTCGCTCTCCTCGGACTGGAGGCGGTAGAGCCAGTCGAGTAGCGCCTCGGCCTTGGCATCCGGTCCGATCTGCTCGCATCGGGCCGCAGCCTCCAACAGCAGCTTGACCTCGGCGCGCTCGTTCTTGAGCGCCTTGAGGCGGGTGCGGAGCAGCACATCGATTTGCTCCTGGCCGTCCAGGTCCGCCCATTCCTCTTCGGAGGTGAGTGGGAACAGGGTCAATTGTTCCTGGGGTGCGGCGAGCGCTTCGAGCCGCCTTTCAAGCGTGGTGCGGATGGCGCTTGTGCTGGAGACCACCAGGCGCTGCATCAGGATCATTAGAAAGCCGATGTAGCTCCGCTTCTCCCGCATGGCCTGGTTGTAACCTTCGCGCACGTATTCGGTGACCGCCTCGTAGAGGAGTTGCTGACTGCGGTGTCGCTCTTCCCAGGAGACCGGGCCAAGCTGCGTGCGCCGGGGTTTGAACAGGGGCTTCCCATCGGCATCGATGGCGCGGCGCTTCTCGGTGCGGATGACATGCGGCTGGACCCGCTCGCGGGTGACGCTGCTGATGTCCGGGAACTCCTGGGCGTCGATCAGGGAAACCAGCCGATGAAAGGCGTCGGTCTTGCCCTGGTGCGGGGTGGCCGAAAGCATCAGGAAATATGGCGCAGCCTCGGAGAGTCCCTGGCCCAGTTTGAAGCGGGCCACCTGGTCGGTGCTGCCGCCGAGACGGTGCGCTTCGTCCACGATGACCAGGTCCCAGCCGGCGGAGATCAGGTCCTCGAACCGTTCGCGGTTGTGCTCGCTCACCTGGGCCGCGCTCCAGCCGCGCCGCTTGTCCAGAGGCTTGACCGAGTCCATCGGCACGACCACCTGCGAGAACATCTGCCAGGCATTGGCGGGCAGAACTTCCAAGTCGGAATTGCCCTTTTCGCCGTTTCCCGGGCCCGTCACCGGGGCAATTCGTTTCAATGTCTTGATGTCCTCGGGAAGCACGAGTTGGAAGGTCTCCCCGAAGTGAAAGCGCATCTCGCTGACCCACTGGCTCACCAGCCCCTTCGGGGCGATGACCAGCGTTCGCTTGACCAGCCCGCGAAGTTTGAGCTCCCGCATGATGAGCCCGGCCTCGATGGTCTTGCCCAGGCCGACCTCGTCCGCCAGGAGATAGCGCACGCGGTCGTTGGCGATGGCGCGGGATAGAGCACGAATCTGGTGCGGCAGCGGGATGACGGAGGACTCGATGGGCGCGAGCAGGACGTCCTGGGTCAGCGCGTCGGCTACCCGCGCGGCAGCAGCGATGTAGGCGATATCGTCCGGCGAGCCGGTGCCCGCGCTCTCCAGGGACTTGAGCCTGGAAGCCGGGATGCGGACCACGGAGTCGCGGCCGGGCAGCCAGACGCGGCAGGTCGTCTCGCCCCAGAGCGTCTGGGCTTCGATGACCTGACAGGGGCATTGATGGTCTAAAGAATAGAACCACGAATTGACACGAATGGACTCGAATGAGTTCATAGGACAAGTCTCTCCCATTCGAGTTTTGGCTTCTTGAAATTGAGGATCAGGCCGACCTTGAGCTGAGTAATCTTCAAATAATTGAGAATCTGACCTCGTTCAATATCGGTAATTCGATCAACCGTCTTGGCGTCCACGACGATCTTATCGAAAGCGATCAAATCGGGAATGTAATCGCCCACCTTGACGCCCTTGTAGATCACATCAAACCGTGGTTGCTGCGTGCAAGGAATGCCCCTCAGTCCGAGCTCAACAACGAGCGCATTCTCATAGGGTTTTTCCAACAAACCATGCCCAAGGGTGTTGAGCACCTCCATAGCGCACCCGACGATCTGGAACACCTCCTCTTTGAACAACAATTCGTGTTTATTCGTGTCCATTCGTGGTTCTACTCCTCCCCCGAGCGGGTGAGCGCCTGGTCGTACCACATGAGGAGCTTCGGGTCTTCCTGGAGGACGTTCTCGGGAACCTTGCGGGCCACGGTGATAATGGTGGCGTAGTCGCGCTCTTGCCATGCCTTCTTAAATCCGGCCCGGACAGCCTCGAGGCGGAACACCTTCAAGCGCTTCTGGCTGGACGTCCGGTAGTCTTCGAACTCCTTGAGCAGAGACCTCTCGCGCAGCTTCTCCAGGTCGCCGGCCTTGTTGGGGTCGGGCACATACCAGCGGTCCTTGCCCTTGGCCCGCAGGCTCTCGTCGTCCTTGGGCAGGTTCCGAAGCTCCTTGAAATTCGTGGAGAGGTAGCTGTGAATCTGATTCGGCACGTCGCCCTTGCCGTCGTAGCGGAGGAAGTTCTGCTCCAGCAATTCCGACAGCTCCAGCGGCTTCTCGTGTTTCTGCCAGCCGCCAATCTCCTTGATAAACTGTGGGTGGATTTCCTGGAAGGTTTGGGGCTTCTTGGTGAGCTGCTGTTTGAGCCACTGAATGGCAGAGGATTCATCCGTGACGAAGAGCTGGATCTGCAAAACCTCTCGGACGGTCATTCGCTTCTTGTCGTACTCGGCCACCTGCTCAGGCAGGAAGTACATCCCGTCGCGCTCCGAGAACCGCTGCGCAAGACCGGCATAGAATTCCCCCGCAGACAGGGGCACCGTTACGCCGCGCTGGACGTGAAAGGCCACCATGCGGTCGAAGAGTAGGTAATTCTGGCGTTCGGCGATGACCTCAGCTTGGCCGTCCTTGGAAACAAATATTGGAAGTTGCTTCAGATGGGTGCGCACAAAGTCCCAGACGCCCTCTTCGGTTCCCGCTTCGAGTTTGAAGCGATCCTCAAGACCGCCATTTGGCTTGTAGGCGGAGATGACAAGGTCCTGTTTTACCGCACCGGCCGCCGTTACCTGGTTGAAACTGCCCTGTTGGCGGTCCAGCGTCCGAACGTCGGCCACGACAAAGCCAGCATTACCTATGGCCTCTTGGATCGCCGTCCAGACAAGGTTCTTTGAGTTGTGGAACACCACCGTCATCCACCGCCCTGGTTTTAGCACCCGGTAGTATTCGGCAAAGGCCCGGCGCATCATTTCTGAATAGACAGAAAGCGTCTTCCTCTTGTTCTCGTCCCAGAGCACTTCGTTTTCAAGCCGCGAAAACAGGTTGTGCCATGCCTCGATCAGCAGGTTGAGATCACCGTAATTGACCGCATCGCCAAAGGGCGGGTCGGTATAGATATAGTCAACGCTCCTGTCGGGAATGGGCAACTTCAAGGACGATGCGGTGGAGATGGCAGCTTGCCTGCTGGTCGGCAGTTGGTGAGCAGTAAGCATTTTCTGAAGACGCTTGTACTTGCCGTCGAGAATGTACAAAGGTGATATTTCGACGACATTAGCTGGAATATAAAACACATTTGGTAAGTATTGATTTACTTGAGAAAAGTGACTTGGGACAAAGCGAGATACAAGACCGAACCCCCAAAAGCACTGCTCCACCATAAACTTCAGAAATCCCCTTACCCGCGCATCCGGCCATTCTCCCGCGATACGCCACATCGCGGAAAGCGCATGGAGCGCACGCGGCAGATAGAACTGGTGATAGTGGACGATGCCGCGCTCCGCCAGGTGATTGCTGTCCCGCATCTTGCCGATGGGAAGTTTCGCAGTCGGGAACCAATCCTTAGGCTGGTCATTTGTCAGGCGCTGGATCAGCGTCAGGTCGTCGGCATCGGGTTTCTTGCGATATTTGGTCTTGTCGCCGGACAGGGTATATTCAATCTCCACCGGCACATAAGTCATCTTGCGCACCGTCTCGCCGACAGCCCTATCAAATTGAGTCGTAAATTTATGCTCTGCGCTGCGTGTGGTTAAGACTGCCTTGCAATTCGGGCATTGATACTCACTGGCAAACTTCCCTGTCTTGGGATCGTAGGCCTGGTCCATAAACACCACATCGCCGGCGCAGTTGGGGCAGGTGAAGACTTCGGACCAGACCACATAGTTGATACGGCCTTTCCGCCTGCCGTCCGTGTGCCGGGTCTCGTACATCCAGCCGAGTTCCGCCTCGATCTTCTTGAAAAAATCATCGGCGGCCTTTTTGAACTCGCGGGCTGAAACATCCACGTTCAGGTTGTAGGCAATGAAATTGGCCACCGGGGAAAGGTCGATGAGGATGGCCCGCCGCGCTCCCCACTTTGGCGGCGCATATCCCGCCTTTTTCCATTCCTCTTCAAGAGTCGCCTTGAACTCCGCTTCCGGCTGGCCGCAAAGCTGCGCGGCCACCCCCGTCATGCCTGAACCGGAGAAGCCGTCCAGCACAATATCCCCCGGCTCCGTGTAGTGCAGGATACATGGCATGGTGGCCAGATGGGGGATCTTGGAGTGGTACGAATGCGCCGTGTAGATGGGATGCGTCTTCCCCGCACCCGTGTCGCTGGCAAATGGCTCACGACGATAATTGTCGGTCGCCGGGTCGTAGGGCTTGCCGTAATGCTTGATGAAGTCGGCAATGAACGGATTCGGGCAGGCGGTGTAGTACGGCGGGTCGGACAGCGCGAGAATATCCTCGTCCGAACCGATGGGGAATCCCTCAATCTTGCGGAACTCTGGGTCCTTCAGTTTCTCGCGTAACTTGTCCAGGAAGTATTCCCGTCGATTCTGATCATTATCAAACATCATCCCGAGACACTCGACAGGTCCCTGCGGTTTGGCTGCAGGTTGAATGTCGAAGATGCTCTGCTCGTATGGGTTCTTTGCCATCTGCCGCTCCTTACTCGAGTACGATCCGCACCTTGCCGGGTTCCTTGCCCTTGGTCAGCCCGTCCAGGTATTCCTCGAACCGCTTCCGCATCTCCGCCGGGGTGGCCGGTGAGCCGCCCGAGAGCAGGGCGTCGCGCAGGTCCGCGATCTTGACCGAGACCTTGGTGAGCCCGGAGAGCACCTCCTGCAAGGCGTGGATGAAGTCCTGGTCCAGGTCGTCCGGCAGGGTCCGCTTCTTGATGAAGCCGTCCACCAGCTTGCGCGGCTCGGGCTTGAGCAGGCTCAGGTTGCCCTTGGTGGTCGGGTCTTCGAGGTTGGCGAGCAGAGTCTGGGTCCAGTTTTCGACCAGCTTATCGAGCTCGCCGTCCAGGGCATCCAGCATGGTCGCTGCGGGAGCCGTGGGCGGTTCCGCGCCTGGTTTGAAGTTGCAGTGCGGGCAGACCGGCGATGCTTCCAATTCCTGCTCGGTGAGTGCGAAGCAGCTCTTCAATCCGGCGAGCCGATTCTGGAAGTCCGAGAGATGCTGGCGCGGCATCAGGTCGATGGTGGAGAGCTTCTGCAGGTCCTTGAGCCGCTCGTCGCCCATGAGCTGGGCCTTGCGCTTGTCCTCGTTCACGCCGAGACGCGCTTTGGCGTGCATGGAAAGGTAGGCCAGCAAGTAGGCCTTCTTGAGGTCGCCGAGCTTGCGCTGGGTCTGCTGGCGGAAGGTGGCCGCGCTCCGTTTGGCCGGGTCGCCGATCTGGGCGAGGACCTCGTCCCGCGCCGTCTTCATCTTGTCGATCCACTCATGGCCGGTGGGTAGGACCGCCTCGGCGGTGGAAAGGTACGAGGCAGTGGACCCGAGGTCGACCACCAGTTCCTCAAGCGACTTGATTTCGGCCAGGGAATTGAGCCCGTCCCGATGGGCGGTCACTTCCGAGGCGTCATAGCGGAAATTCTTGAGCTTGCCGGTCGTGGTGT
>CAZIPI010000052.1:0-5373 GCA_964541235.1 uncultured bacterium
AGATATGTGTAGCTTACTACCTGAAATGGATACATACATAAAGCTCTAATACACAGAGAGGTGCAAAATGTTGAAAACAGTCATTCTAATCGCGATTGTAGTTGCTGGCAATTTACTTGCAGGATGGCTGGATTTCAACGCAGGATCAGATAATGCAACTTCACCGTTGGAAGAATTTAACAAAGCATGGGATGGCTACCTCACCTTTGATGTTGAGCTTCGTGGTCTTTCTGCAGATACGCTAACTGAAGACTCCGTCAGTTATATGAGATTCAACAACACTCCAGGGATAACTTTGACAGATAGCACCGGGCTTCCAGAACTGCCTGTTGTCCGTTGCTTCGTATGGGTACCTGACAGTACTGATCTTTCGTTCAGTTACTCCGCAAATTGTGCCGATGTGATAAGCTGCCTGCCGGTGTATCCTGTTCCACTGGACAGCTTGGTGGATGATTCTTCTTCCGCGTATTTCATTGACGAGTTTTTCAGGAAGGACAGTGTTGCATACATATCCTCAAGCTGGTACCCAGGTGAACTCGTTGAGTTTGTCAGCGAACTCAGGTTCAGAGAAGCAAGAATAGCTATCTATGATGTCTATCCCGTCCAGTATCTTGCTGATGAAGATAGTCTGCGGGTCTGGAGCGATATCCAGGTCACAGTTACATTTGATGACACTACTTCAATCTGGCCGATTACTGACCTGGGCATTTTCGAGGCAACTGTTGGGGATCGTATTATCGGATATGTAACAGATAACGACCCCTGGGAACCTGTTTCGGGTTTGGTCATGCGCCCTGCTAACCTGACGACGGGGCCGGTCAGAGTTCCTGATTACGTGATATTGACAGCAGCTGGTCTTGATGGGGCATGGGTTGATACCCTTGCAAGACACCACGCTGATCTGTGTGGATTCGATGTTGCGATTGTTCGCACGGACAGCATTTTCTCCCAATTCTCCAGCGGCCTGTCAATTACCCCTACAGACATCAGAGACTTCACAGAAACAATGTGGGATTGGGGGCAGCCTTCCTCCAGTAAGCGTCCCTCTTACCTTCTCCTAATTGGTGATTCAGAGGATGATACATACAGCTCATCAGACTGGTATCTCCCTGTTTACTCGTATGAACGACGAACGCACTGGCTTGATGAAAGCAGTATTGGTGATGATGACTGGTATGTCTATTTTGATGAGCCGTACTCTACTCAAAGGTCAATTCCAGATATGATGGTTGGCAGGATCCCGGTTCGAACCAGACAAGAACTGCAGGATTTCATTGACGTGATCAGAGACTTTGAGGCTGCTTCGACAACACCAGCGCCAGATAGCCTTTCCTGGAGAAGGCATCTATCGTACTTTTTGGGAGAAGAAGGCTGGATGCCGGACTCCTCATATGTTGATTCGATTCGTCAATGGTGTGGATACACCTGGGACTATGTCTACGGCGGTGATTTTCGGCCCTATACCACGTCTGACGGAAGCATTATGTCCAGTCTTGGGTGGGATTCGCTTCTGAACGCCAGTCTCAGCAGGGGGCAGCAGCTGGTTATCTACACCAATCACGGGATTCCCCACGCTTTCAGTGCAGGAATGGATTGGACTGAGCCTGTGCCTCCAGGTCCTGAGTTTCAGGGATTACCAGACTCAACCTTTGACTGCTTTGATGTGGATAGCTTAACAGAAGATGCTCAGACTCCGCACGGCTATCCCTTGATCATCAACGCTTGCTGTGGAACAGGACGCTTCTTTCACACTCAGTCAGAGCATACAGACAACGATCCAAGATACTACTACTGCAGAAACACTAATGCTGAAGCTGGCCCCGTGTATGATTACGGTGTTGACTGCATTGGAGAGGAATTTCTGAAGCATCCCTCAGCTGGAGCAATTGGCTTCTTTGCTGGTACTGGAGCCACCTACATTAGTCATTACAACGGGCTCGCGCAGGGACTAATGGAGTCAATTCTCTGCTACGGAAATACAAGAATAGGCGATGCAATAGCAGGAATGCGGTTCGAGGAGCTTCATATTCGGCTGAATGAGGACATCGCTCTATACAATTTACTCGGAGACCCAGCGGTTGATCTTGGAGACCGTGTCAAATTTAGAAACTGCTGTGACCTGATCGTAGCACCTCCGGATCTTGAACTCTTAAGATACCCCACACGCCCAGTAGGGACCGGCACAACCGCGAATCTCAATGTCACTATCAGAAATGCCGGGGCTGTAGCATCCGGAGCATTTGATGCTGAGCTTGATATTGAGATCGGCGACCTTCACTACGATACGACTCTCACCGAATCTTTTTCCAGTATTGCAGCAGGCACAGAATCCACAGTTACATTTGATGGGTGGAGAGTTCCTTCCGGTATTACTTCAGAGATGGAGCTTGTCGTTACCTGTGAAGCAGATCCTGATGAGGTTTGCAGCGATTCCTGGACAGGCAACAACGCAGCCACACGGGCGATCACCCTTCTCGATTTCTACCCTAATGAATCGGGCTGGCCGATTCGAGCAGCAGGGTCTATCAAGTCTCCTCCAGTCCTTGCAGACCTGAATGATGACGACGACCTGGAGATCATCTTCGTGCAGGGCAATGCCCATATCTGCGCGATTGATCCATCCTATCCCGATACAATGCTTTGGGAATCTCAGGCTTACATGATCAACCCAACGACTGGTACCGGATTCAGCATTCCTACCGTAGCGGATGTTACTGGAGACGGGAATCCGGAAGTCATATTTGACACGATCGATAAGCTTGTTGTTCTGAACGGCTCTGACGGAGACTATATGACCTCTTTTGCCCATGATACACTAACAAATATCTGGAAGGACTTTCCGCAGACTGTTGTTGTCGCCGATGTATTCATCGAGACAGGAGGACTCCTTCCAAGAGATGAGATCGCCTTTGTCACTTCTGACATGCTTTACATTCTGAGGTATCAGAACGGCGCTCTTACCAGGATGGACAGCGTTTCAGTCGTTTCAACAGGTGAATTCTTGCGGACTGCTTGGCTAAATGCCTGCGAGTTGGATGGCAACAGCGGCAGCGACATTATTCTTTCAACTACTTTCTATACCTCTGGATACAGCAGTTTCATGGGTCTGTACAGCTCGAATGATCCGGGCAGTTTCTATGAAGCAAGAACATGGCAAGGATCCAATTTTTCCTCCATACCAGCTGTTGGAGACCTCGGTTCTGGCGATGTGATAGCTTTGTCAAAGCGTGCCACCAACTCACAAACACGAAATCCGGTTGACCTCCTTGATCCATCCGACTTGTCCACTGCAGCAAGTTGCTCTACGTCCTCAAGAACAAGCAGTGATGCTGTACTTTGCTGCATCATCGCCGACTGGGCTGTTGGCTCAGGCCTTGATCGAGTAATCGCTCCAGCAGAGAACCAGTGTTTCGTCTTCACGAACATAGGAATAGAAGACTGGAATGATGGCTATCTAGATCCATCATATCCCAGACCGCCATTCCCGGCTCTGGGAGATCTGAATGGGGATGAAAGTCCTGACCTTATAGTGGGCACTAGAGACGGTTGGGTATGTGCTTATGACTACCTTGGAAATCAATTGCTCAATTCTGGTTTCCCGTTCACCTTGCCCTCGGAAGTCTGCGGCGGTTTCGTTATTGCCGATACTGATAACGATGAGATGGTCGAGGTTGTATTCGGCACCATGGACAACTATCTTCATGTTTGGGAGCTGGGTACCTGTGATGAAGGGTATGCTCCCTGGCTGCAGGTACAGCACGACGCAGAGAGGACAGGTGCACTGGAATGATAGGCCAGGTTCTGTTTCTGACACTTGCTTCTCTCACACATGCCCAGGGGTGGAGTTACCCTTCTATATCAATAGATGTTCCACTACTGGGAGATTATCAGACAAAGGACATCCTTGTTACTGAAGACAATCACATTCAGCAGATCTGGTGTCCTTATGATAGCGAGGCCAGAGTCGGGCATAACATTGTTCTGCCGGATGGAACCAGGCTCCTTGATGACAGGATGCTCTCACAGGATACATGGTCCGCATATCAGAGTATGTCCTGGGCATCTGATTCAACGGTGATCGCTTTCTGGCGGCAGAACATTTCCCCTATATGGAGCTGCATCATGGATACGGAGGGCAACCTTATCTATCCACAAGAGCAGTACTCAACAGAGGGCTGGTACACCTGGCCTCTTATAGATTCATCTCCCGACAGCCTTGGCAGGATTCACATGGTTCGCAACCTTCCCGATGGTTTGATCTGTTACTCTGTACTCGAGCCTGGAGTGGGTGAGGTATTCCGGGACACAATCCCGGATAGCCATCAACAGAGCCTGATCATTGTTGATGGAAACCGTGTCCATATCAAGTACAACAAGGGCTGGCCTGACGATAGTGCTATGTACATTCAGTATGATCTGGAGGGCAATGTAGTTCTTTTCCCTATTGTCCTTGTTGATACTGAATTGGATGAGTCAGACAGGTGCAGTATGACCCTGGATTCAGATGGGAACGCGATGGTCTTTCTTGTGGAGACCCCCAGTGGCAGCTTCCCCCGTTTCCTTTCATTGTACAGGATTGATAAGGATACAGGTGCTTTGATTCTTGATCAGAAGGTGATCTATCAACCGACTGAGTGGACGACATTGAAAGAACCGGTGATACTGCCCCGGCCTGGTGCCGAGTCGTTCTATCTGCTGTGGGGCGAAGGTGAGATTGGAGGCTCACCGCACATACACTACATCAAATTCGCGATTATCGACTCTGAAGGTAACTTCATTGAGGAACCCTACGTTGCTTACAACTACTCTGACGAAGACCCGCAGGACCTTGAAGAGATAGCTGCCGACGTGAATTCTAATGGGGATGTGTTCGTTAACTGGAGCGCTTACTTTGAGTCCATTGATTCCTATTACATCGTCCTTGGCTGGTTTGATCACAATTGGGTTTCAGCTGAGGATGAAGAATATGAGGCAGTGGAACAGGTCTCCATGACAATTTCAGCTTCGGCCAATCCTTTTTCAGGTGTTCTGGAGGTTGCAGTTTCCGGAGCAGCAGAGCAGCCCGATGTCTCGGTGTATGATCTGCAGGGCAGGCATATTGTCAATCTTTTTCCTGACGGTCAGGGTATCTGCCTATGGGATGGAAAAGACTCAAACGGGAATGAACTACCCGTAGGAACATATGTGATTAGAGCAGGATGCGGTGAAGAATCTTGTTCTTACCGGATTGTCAAGTTGTAGATACATCAGGGCAGTAAATACGTCAGAAATATCCCAAATGAAATGAACCACCCCGTGATTGCCTGAGCCAATTCAGAACAAAAGACTCGGGGGGTGCCCCCCATAATGGTGATGAGCCGAATTGGCGCCTCG
>CAZIPI010000053.1:0-5163 GCA_964541235.1 uncultured bacterium
ACCCCTGACCTCTTGACTGCCAGTCAAGCGCTCTAGCCAACTGAGCTAAAGCCCCTTCGAAAGCCGAAGAAACATAATCCCTGAGCCCATGATGTCAAGTTTCAAGAGCTTCCAGCCTCCAGAAGGCTCCGCCCATGGGTTTTCTGACAAGACCCGGTGTCAGCTCGATCATGGCCAGCTCGATCACCATTGAAACCGTGCCCTCGAACAGGTGCCCGCCCCTGGCGGTGAAGTCGTGATCCGCAATGCTCACATGGAGATGCACGAACGGCTCCCCCTCCTTCATCGAGACGTTGCCCTGAAGCGAGAGCACCTCAAGCGAGTCCTCAAGCACCGTCTTCTCGTACTGCGTGCCGTCGTACCTGCCGATGGTGGTTCCGGACAGCATTCCGATCCCGCAGAGGACCACCGCCGACTCGATCCGGTTGCTGGAGCAGTAATCGGCCAGCGCTCCCGGAAAGCTCTCTCCCTTGTCGAACCTGAGCATGGTCACGCCATGCTCCCTTTTCAACAGCTCCATTACCTCTCCCGATCCCCCCAGTCGGGGGTTCCTGTGTCAATGTGCCCGTGGCCGGCGCCGGGACACTCCAGATGGTAACCCCCGGAATGGAGAGTGATAGTGTATCCCGAACGGCACACCGGGCAGACCAGCCCTTCTCTGCGGCCTGCCATGCTGTCCAGTGCCGAGGGACTGTCGGTCCAGAACCCGGTGGTCACCCTGAACATGGCCATGTCCGACGCGAGCGCGTTCATGTTGGCCCTGCACTGGTTCCTGAGGGCCGACGGGCCGTCCATGCAGCCGCATATGACCGCCAGCGTCAGAGCGAGGGCGGAAAGCCTCTTCAACGTATCACCACGAACCTCTGGGTTATCCCTCCCGTCCGCGGTGGGTCCATACGCACGAAGTAGATGCCGGGGGGAACCCCGCGGGAGTCCAGCACCAGCTGTCCCTGCCCTGCGGGGTGGTTTCCGGTGTTCATGACCACCCTTCCCGCGATGTCGTACACGGCGATGGCGCAAGGCTCAGGGGATGCCCAGGCGACAACGACGTTCCCGGCGGCCGGATTGGGCGAGATAAGCCGCAAGGCCGGCCCGGGGGGCGTGGTCCCCCCGCCGATGCCGAGTGCATCTATCTCCACCTCCTGGGTCGCGGTCACATGGTCCCTGGCCCAAACGGTGACGCGTGCGGAACCGGGGCTGGCCGGGAGTTCAGGGAATGACATGGTTGCGGTCCCTGAAGGATCGGTGACGGCAACCGCGTATGTGACCGGGGCGTCCCATTCACCCTGAAGGAGGCAGACCCTTGCGTCCGGAAGCGGAAGTCCGCCGCTGTGGACCGTCACCTGAAGAGCGGTCTGCCCAGCGAACAACTCCACGGGGTCCACCTGAAGCTCCCCGGGCACGGAAAGCCACATGGGAAGCTCGGGGTCGCCGAAAAGCGTGTTGCTCTTGGCGATCCAGTCGTAGTGGGTATCAGAGGGTATCAGGGGAACGAAGTTGTCCTTCGCTGCCATGTAGGCGTCTCCAAGATGGAAGGCATCATCCACGAAGAAACAGGCGAAGAATTCCTGGTCCACCAGTTCGCTCCACTGGTTCCCTGGATCGGAGGGCTCACCCCATCCGTAGCGTGTGTTCATGATGCAGAAGCCGCCGCCGCCCGGCGAGCGTATCCAGGCCTCGGCGAGGCAGGTGCCGGTATCGAACGAGCCGGATAGACAGGCGATGGTGTTCCAGATGGAGGGTCTTCCGTTCTGGGAGATGTTGGAAAGACCCATGAAGTCGGAGTTGGAAAGTCCCCCTGTGCCTATTGAAACGTATGTCTCGCTTCCGTGGCCGGCATGGTTCACGAGGTGCATGCCCTGGTTCAGCATGGCCATGGTGGCGGCATAGCTCTGTGTTCCCCAGTCCTGGTAGAGCTTGGTTATTGTCCAGCCTTCCGGGGTGTAAAGGGTATCCACCTTCTCCTTGCCGGCGCACCCCGGGCAATAGGGGCTGCTCCAGAGGATACCGGTGGTGAACCCCATGGAGTTGTACCAGGCGGGAGTGTCCGGCGCGTTCTCGTAGGCCAGGACCTTCGAGATGAAGATACCTGCCTGTGAGACGTTCTCCACCGCCGCCCTGCCCAGTATGTAATCCGGGTGATAGTCCAGATTGTCGGCTCCGTTCAGTTCTCCCCATACCCCGTTCCCGTTCAGGTCCCAGGCATCCACGCCCGGCGCCGTATCGTTCATGTCCTGGAAGTAGAGGTCGGCCGATGGGTAGTCCACATAGCCTTCAGCCGTGGCGTAGCAGTTCCTGTGGGGAACGCCGGGTGTGTCGCCGGCGAGAAGGATGAAGGTGGGCGGGGTGCCCTGGTTGATGTCCCACAGGAAGAACCTTAGCCTCTGGGCCGGGTCCGCACCCGAATACGAAGAGTTGATGTAGCCCATGGTGACGATGCGGGTCAGGACACCCTTCATGGTCTTCCACTCCGCGAGGGGTTCGAAGGCTTCTGCCAGGTTGTCGGGGGCCACGATCAGGTACTCGCCCCACGGAAGCTCACGGGCTACCGGAGCAGGAAGCACGTCTTCGGGGTTCACCACTGCCCTTCGAACCGTCTCACAGGCTGCTCTTGACCCCACGGCACCCCTGGCCACGGGACCGGTCACTGCTCCCCCGTAATGGAAGTGAACGGTTACATCAACCGAGTAAGCCATGTTCAGAAGGCCGGTTCCGGGGTCCCAGGCGATGGGCCTGAGAACGATGTCGGCAACCTGATACCCCATGAGGGTACCCTGACCCTGCAGCCTGGCGGCAAAAGGCGCCTCCCTGGAGTACGCTTCCGGGTCCTCCGGCGTGTACGAGAAATCCCCGGGCCTGGAGAGCGGAACGCCCCTTTGGGCAGGTCTGGGCCTTACCCTCCAGGGGAGGAGCGCAGAAGTGGTTACCCGGAATGAGACGCTGTCAGCCACCGAGCCGGCCGGAAGGGCCGCCATCAGCGGAACCAGCGGAAGCAGGGGCTCACCGGGACGGGCATAACAGGGCACTCCCGGGACAGAGACAGCGTGTCCCAGTTCGGAAGCAGTAACCACTGGCTCCGCCATCGGGGTCCATGTGAAGGTCATGGAACCGGATGACAGAAGAAGAAGCAGAATGGCAGCCATCATACCTCCAGAGCAACGGTGAACGGGGTGCGGCCGTAGAGCTGTTCCATGAATTCCTTTATCATGATGGTGATGGGCACCGCCAGGAACACCCCGGTGAGCCCCCACAGGAAGCCCCAGACGAGGACGCAGACCAGAACAGTGACCTTCCCCACAGGAAGGACCTTGCCGAAATAGTTGGGTTCGATGACATTGGAAACCAGGTTGTTCACCACCACCACCAGCGGGATCGTCCAGAGCCCCTGAAGCCCGCTTATCGAAAGTGCGTACAGGGCGATCATTATCCCGGCAAGAAGCGAACCGAAGAAGGGTATGAAGTTCATCACCATTGCCACGAAGCCCCATATGAAAGCGTCGCCGGGATCCATCCAGATCAGAAGCCCCGCGCCGATCAGGGCGCCTGTGAGCACGCTTGTGGCCAGCTTGGCTATGAGGTACTTCCTGGGCACCCCCTCCACCCTCGAGACAAGCCTTCCTATCCTGGCGTGTTCGTAAGGGTTCATCTCAAGAAGCTTTTCAGAGAAGATCCGCCTGCCGCTCAACATGAATACGGTCAGCATGGTGATGATGGCGAGTCTCAGAAGGAGCTGGGTCAGGGTGCCCACCAGGTTGGCGGCGGTGGGCACGAGCGATGTGATGGAGATGCCGCCCAGTGCCTCCTCAAGCGGAGTGCGGGAGGGAACCGCACCCGGTTTCACCTCCTGCGGAAGGAAGGATATTGTGTCCGCCGGCATGGATCCCAGAGCATCCTCCATCCCGATGGACCTGAAGAGCCCGGGAAGCCACTGGTGCTGAACACTGTTCACGAACGCTCCAACAGGGTGGACGACGTTGGTAATGAGCTGCACCCTTCGCTCGACCAGCATGTTCCCGGTCCCATAGAGGACCAGAAGGGCGAAGCCCACCAGAAGCAGGGCCAGGAAAATGACGATCACCGAGCCCATGACCTCTGCGGCATGGCTTTTACCGGGGCTCTTCACCGGCCTCTTCCTGCGCTTCGGCTGAAACCTGCGCAGAAGGCCGTCAATGACCCCCGCAGCCCAGTTTACGGCAGGGTTCACCAGGAACATTGCGAAAAGGGCAATGGCAACCTGCGTCAGAACGCCGGCCATGACCTTGAGCACGATGCCCAGCGCCAGGAGCGCGACGATGGTGAGCGATGCGGCGATGGTCCTTCCCGATGCCTCCTTCATGCCATCCCCCCCCGGTTCGAGCCGTAAACCTCCGGGCGCCTGTCAGCCAGACAGTCTATCCTGTTCCGCTCGGCATCCACCTGCCCGGGGTGGATCTCGAAATCCCTCACTCCTGGAGAGACCGGAACGCCCCGGATGAAGTCGCACGAGGGTGACGAAACCCCTCCGCCCCCCCTGAACTCGGCGCCGAGATGGTCCCCGCCCAGGTTGCATCCCACGGTGAACACCTGAGCCTCGGCCGACCTGGCCTGAAGAAGGGTACGGAACACCTTTCTGCGAGGCTTCGGCCACTGAGCGACCACGAACATCACCCGGGCCCCGCCCAGTGCCATGGGCCTCCACACTTCGGGAAAGCGCAGATCGTAGCAGATGGCGGCTCCCGCGGTGATCCCGCCCATGCGGAAGACACCGGCGGGAGAACCGCCGCTGAACACGGTGTCCTCCCCCATGTTCCTGAAAAGGTGGATCTTCTCGACGGTGTGAACCAGCCTTCCACCGGGGTCGAAGACAGGCATTGTGTTCACTATGCCCCGTGAGGTCCTGACGGGGAACGACCCACCCACTATCCAGACACCGGCTGAACCCGCTGCCCGGGCAAGGGGAAGCTTCTGGAGATCGGAGGGGGTCAGGGCGGCTTCCCTTATCCTGTCAAGCCTGTAGCCGATGGTGAAAAGCTCGGGAAGGACAGCCACATCGGGGACCGGGGCTTTCACGCATGCCGATACGGCCCTTTTCATGCACCTGTCGGGGTCCCCCACGATGGGTAGTTCGCACAGTCTCACCACCAGCCTGTTGTCGGCAGCGCTCATGACGGGAATATAAGTTGT
>CAZIPI010000054.1:0-4161 GCA_964541235.1 uncultured bacterium
TTGGTGAGGAAGTCGAGCCAGGGCGTTTTATAATGAAATCAACAGTGAAAGAAATGACTGACCCTGTGGATGGTCTATGCATTCCGCCTGAGTGGCTGCTTTCCTTCCCCGGTGGGCGTGAAATCTTTCGCCATGTGATGAACTTGGTTCCGCGAGCTTCATGGGCGAGATCGGTTGACGAACTCCTGCTGAAACGCCGTGATGTTGAATACAGGCTTTTTGGAGAGATCGAGAGAAAACAGGTCCTTCCAGAGATAGGGAGAGGGTTTGAAACGGTTGATTCTTTCATCAAACTAGCTCACTCTGTCTCAAACCGCAGAAAATCCCGTGCCGGGATGTCGCTTGAATTAAACCTTGCGACGATATTCATGGATGAAAAACTGTGTTTTGAAACCCAAACATGCACAGAAAAATTGAAGAGACCGGATTTCATATTTCCATCGGGCAGAGCTTATCATGACAAGACATTTCCCACTGAAAATCTGCATATGCTGGCGGCAAAGACATGCTGCAAGGATCGTTGGCGCCAGGTGATCTATGAAGCCGATAGGATTGCCGAAAAGCACCTCTTTACGTTGCAGCAGGGAGTTTCGGGGAACCAGCTGCAGGAAATGCAGGACCACAAAATCTCTCTTGTCGTGCCGAAACCCTTCCTTAAGGCATTCCCGAGGGAGTGGCGTTCTCGACTTCTGACTCTCGAGAGTTTCGTATCCGAGATTCGCAAGCACCAGGAGGCGGTAGAGGACATGCACAGATGGACGCGCTGACTCCAGAACACAGAAGCTGGAACATGGGGCGTATTCGATCTGTAAATACAAAACCCGAGCTAGTAGTTCGTTCGCTGCTGCACAGACTCGGATTTCGTTTTCGTCTTCACAGGAAGGATTTGCCAGGCAGACCGGACATTGTCCTTCCAAAGTACAAAACTGTTGTACTGGTGCACGGATGCTTCTGGCACAGGCATCCCGGATGCAGGTTGACAACTAATCCCGGCACGCGAACCGAATTCTGGAACAGCAAATTCGAGGCAAATGTTCGCAGAGACATCTCAGCGCGAACTGCTTTACAGAGCTTGGGGTGGAAGGTTGTGGTTGTCTGGCAGTGTGAGCTGTCTGACATTGATGCTACTGCGAGAAAACTCAGACATGCATTGCTCGAACCAGTTGAAGAACAAAGTACTGGACAGGCCGAAACGAATGAGTTTCCTTCAGTCGGCGAGTAATCTAAGATGAAGATACCAGAAGAAACCAAAATCCTTAGCGACGATGAAGTCCGGCGCTTGTGCGAAGCGCTGATGTCGGCGATGCCGGAAGAGTTCAAGATTTTTCTTCTGGCCAGGGGAATAGACCCCGGAAACTCGATCAGGATGCGTTCGCTGGCAGCGACATTCCGGCTTGCCCGGGAGTCCAGGGGTGCCAGTCTGAAGGACATTGCCACGGAAGCAAAGATTCCCCAGTACAGGATCAGGTCCATCGAATCCGGTAATGAATCGGAGATCGATCCTGTCTTTCTTCGAGAACTCAGCTCGTTTTACGGTCTGGACGACTGGTGCTCCAAGTGGGCTGGCTGCAATGCTGAGCTTGCGGAGATACTGGGAATGTCTGCATGGGTGAAACCATGCAAGACCTCTGTGAAGAGGCGCGTCAAAGGCTTTTCAGAACTCCATCTTCACCAGGTGGAGAGTCAGGTCAAACGGCTCGTTGAGTCCCGACGACCTCCGGAGCACATCCGGCAGAAACTGGACATTGGCTATCGCATTACGGGTCAGAGTTTCGAAATCTTCGAGATTCGCCCGAAATGGCTGCATCCAGGAGTTTCACAGGAATTCTCCGTTGCCAAGGCGACTTACGTGAAGAGCAGCGAGCTGTGGAAGCTCTACTGGATGCGTGCTGATCTGAAATGGCACAGGTACGATCTTTCTCCCGGCTCTGAGTCGCTTCAGGATGTGCTGAAGGAGATTGAAGAAGACCCGTACTGCTGTTTCTGGGGCTGATTGGTTTTTCCGCCATGAGAGGAACCGGGAGAAATGCTTAACAGAAGTGCTCTCATCCTGCGGTACAGGGAGCCCGCAGTGCTCTGGATCAACGGAGCGGATCCGGAAGGTCATCCCGTGACGCTGGAGGAAGTAAACGCCGACCGAACGGTTTACCTGGTTCCCGACGAAGTCGCGGCCACCCCGAAGAAGGCACGCCGCTGGCTCAGGAACAACTTCCTCCGTTTCTTCGAGTGGGAGCTCGAGGGCTGGTACACCGACGATTCGCTGTGGCCCGATGAGCTTAACATGGAGCTTTTCGATGAATGGTTCATTCCCGAGTTCCATGAGCTGATCATGGACACGGTGGGCGGCAGGATCGTTGATGACGAGACCTGACCGGCGTTCCGTTGAAAGAGGTTATGTGATGCCTTCAGTTGTGATACGGGATGAGGTCCCTTCGGATGCTTCTGCCATATCGGAAGTTACGGCTCTCGCCTTCGAGAGCATGGAGATAAGCGACCACACCGAGCAGTACATGATCCAGGCCCTTCGGAAAGCCGGGGCACTCTCCGTGTCACTGGTTGCCTTTGCTGACGGCCGTGTTGTGGGGCACATCGCCTTCAGTCCCGTGGAGATGTCCGATGGAACGCAGGGGTGGTACGGTCTGGGTCCGGTGTCGGTCCTGCCAATGTTCCAGGGCCGCGGGATAGGGGGGGCTCTGATCCGGGAGGGGCTTTCCCGGCTTCAGGGGCTCGGCGCCAGGGGCTGCTGTCTGGCGGGGCACCCCGGTTACTACGGAAGGTTCGGTTTTTTGAACGATCCGGGGCTGGTGCACGAGGGGGTTCCACCCGAGGCCTTCTTCGTGCTTCCCTTCGATGGGGAGGTTCCGAAGGGTGAGGTGTTCTTCCACCCGGCATTCGGGGCCACCGGGCCCGAACAGTAAGCCCTTCATGACATTGCGCATGTATTTTCAACCCGGTTCGAGGTATGGCGGGCCGTCACATTTCTCTTTTCACTATCAGGGACAGCCAGTTTCCCGCAGTCGGGGGACACCCGGTGTTTTGTATGGAGCTGATCCGTGATGACAAAGCACACCACTATCACTGATTACATCGAATCCCAGCCTCACGGGACCGCAAGGGCGCTTCGTGAGCTTCGTGAGTGCATTCTTGGCGCCGCTCCCGATGCAGAGGAGCTTTTAAACTACGGTATCCCGGCCTTTGCCCTGGTTCCCGGCGGGAAGAGGGACCAGCAGGTAATGATGGCGGGATATACGGGGCATGTGGGGTTCTATCCCCATCCTTCCGTTATCGAGTTCTTTGCTTCGGAGCTTTCGGGGTACAAGTGCGGCCGGGGTTCGGTTCAGTTCCCGAACTCGCGGCTCATCCCGTCCGACCTTGTGGTTCGGATGGTTGTGAAGCGGCTTGAAATGCTTGCTTCAGTGGAGGATTGTGGAAAAGGCAGCCGTTGACGCCATCGTTCCTTTGATGATAGCTCCCTGCGGAATGAACTGCGCTTTGTGCAGCGGTTTTCTGCGTGAGAAGAGGATCTGTTCCGGCTGCAGGAGTTCTTCCTCGAAGCCTGCGTACTGCGCTTCCTGCAGGATCAGGAATTGTGTCGAGAGGGCGGGGGAGTTCTGTCCGTGCGGTTCCCCGTGCCGCAGGCTGCGCGACCTGGACAAGCGGTACCGTACCAGGTACGGCATGAGCATGCTCGAGAATCTGGCCCTTATTCGGGATGAGGGGATTGATGCCTTCGTTCTTCGAGAGCGGAAGCGGTGGGAGTGTCCCCGGTGTCATGGGGTTCTATCCGTTCATCGTGCTGCGTGCGTTTTCTGCGGGGTTGGAGGATCATGAGCCGTGAGGGCAGCCGCGTGTGCCCCGTTGAGAGGGCGGGCGGGCTTGATAACGGGTTTCGGGCATTCCTTCAGAACCCTCGGCGGATACTCATTCCATACGTCAGGGAGGGGATGAGCGTTCTTGATGCGGGGTGCGGGCCGGGTTTCTTAACGGTTGAGATGGCGCGTCTTGTGGGTCCGTCAGGCAGGGTGTACGCCTGCGATCTGCAGGAGGGAATGCTTGCCCGGGTGAGGGGCAAGGTCGAGGGAACAGGGCTTGCCTCAAGGATAGTTCTTCACAAATGCTCTTCTTCGAGGATCGGACTGTCTGAATCTGTTGACTTCGCCC
>CAZIPI010000055.1:0-3978 GCA_964541235.1 uncultured bacterium
CTAGCGGCTCCCGCAGCGATACAGCACAGCGTTGCCAGCATGATCAAGCCTCTTTTCGCCGGTCCGACCCGGTCAACCGAGGGGCGGCCCGCCTGGATCAGACCCTGAACACCGTTGAGTGCATCTCCCCGGGTCTCATCAGCTCCATTGTGTCCACAAGGAGTTCGATGGGCACGAATGTGGGGTCCTCAGGTGTCTTCCAGTAGTCGGCGAAGAACGGGATGATGCCGGCGATGGTGCGTCTCTCATCCGGGTCGGTCACCAGGCGCGTGGTGCCTGAGCCGCGAAGTGTTCCCCTGCAGCCCTTTCCCTCCAGCATGAGGGAGAACTCGAAAACCGGGTTGGCGGCAAGCTGTGCCACCTTGGCGTCCTTTGAGCCGGTGCAGACCCAGAACCTCTGCCCGCTGTAAACCAGGCTCATGGGCCTGACCCTTGGGCGCTTGCCGTCCCAGGTGGCGATGTGAACGGTCTGCACAAGGTTCAGGTATCCGAGTGCTTCCTTCTTGACTCTTTCCATCTCGATCCTTCCTGGAGCAGGAGTGCCGCCGACAACATGAAAGATAACCTGGGATGCCTTTCCGGCATATTGACCAACAGCCCTGAACCTGTATCATTCCGGGAACAAAGACAAACGACACGGAGAGGCTCTGATGAAAGTTCTTACCTTTTCATCACTTGCGCTGGCGGCAGCAATGCCTGCCCTGCAGCACCACCCTGATGCCCCCTGGGAGCAGCGGTACCCGATGCCCCTGTCCGCCGAAACCCTCTGGAGGATGAAGACCGCCCTGTACGAGAACTGGGTCTCGGGAGGATGGCAGAGCGGCACACTGGCCACCTACACCTACAACGGCGACGACATGCTTCATCAGGTGGTTTACCAGACCTGGGGCAGCGGCGTCTGGTCCAACAGCCTGCGCTACACCTACACCTACGACTCGCAGCAGCGGAACACTCAGATCCTTGCTGAACAATGGGATGGGGCATGGCAGAACTCACAGCTCACCACCAACAGCTTCCAGGGCGATGACATCACCCAGGCGCTTACCCAGACCTGGTCCGGAGGCTGGGTCAACAGCAGCCTCGCCACCTACGCGTACCAGTCCGGGAAGGTTCACCAGATCCTTTTTCAGAACTGGTCTTCCGGGGCCTGGCAGAACAGTTTCCTATACACCTACACCTACCAGGGGGATCTCATCCACGAGATCCTGACCCAGACATGGACAGGCGGGGTGTGGACCAACAACTCCCTGACCACCAACACCTACTCGGGTGACAAGCTTGTGCAGGCACTGATACGGACCTGGAGCGGATCGTCATGGGTGAACAACTACCTCATGACCAACACCCATTCCGGCGACCTGCTCACTGAAACCCTCTATCAGACCTGGCAGAGCGGTTCATGGCAGAACTTCTACCATCAGGGATACACCTACGACCAGCACGGGAACAACACTCAGGTGCTGAGCAGGACATGGTCCGGAGGCGCATGGGTCAACTCCTCGAGAGCGACCTACACCTGGGAGTCCTACCTTGGGCTGGAAGAAGGTGAGGAAAGCGCTCCCCAAACATGGTTCCAGCTTGGCGAACCCGTCCCCAACCCGTTCCTGGGAAGCGTTCACTTCACGCTCGAGGTGAACACCCCCGGCCATGTAACGGTTACCGTTCACAGCATCAGGGGTGACCTGCTATGCACCGTTGAGGATTCCAGCGTTCCCGCGGGAACCCACCTCTTCTCATGGCATGCGGACGCTCCCCCGGGGGTTTACATACTGAGGGCCCGGGGCATGGGTGAGAGCGCGGCGAGAAAGGTCGTGGTGATCAGGTAGGGGTGAGAAGCCCAATGCTTTTCACAACTCCCAGTTCCTGGCGTCCAGGGGAACAACAGCGCTGTCTCGGGCGGTTCAGGATATCCGGTGGCCCCTTCCCGCCAGTGCGCCCTTGTTTTGCACAGGACCGGACACCCTGCATGAAGACAGTGAGCCCCTGCGAATAATTCAGATAAGCATGTAATTGCGGGATGGTAATTTAGGACATCCCTGCCCGTGCTTGAAAATCCATCCTCAAGGGCCGTACTTGTTATTGCGGGGGCGATGCTGTGATAAGCACAGTATCGGCAAGGCTTTCCGGTCTGGCATGGGCTTCACGGGCACCAAGGCCCCACCTCTGTGTCCCGATGCTTTCGCAAGCATCATCCGGCAGAGGGGTTGCCCTGCCCGACCTTTCGATCGGCGCATTCAGCCCGTCTTCAGCGTGTCTTCCAGGCGAGCCTTTCCCATCGGCCCCGAAGGGGATCCGTATCGAACGGGAAAGGAGGGAGTTCCCGTAGAACTGGTGCAGGATTGTCCGGGAGTACGAACACAATGGAAGAGGGGTAATCGAGATGAATGTTGAGATAGGCGTGATCAACCCGTATGCCCTGGGCGAGATGATCGCTGACAGGCACATCGACTGGAACAGCTTGCCCGATCCTCAGAAAGCGTTGGCAGAGATCCTGAACATCGACGCCGACGCGATCTTCGACCTCAAGAACCCCATTCTCAACCCCAGTGTGCAGCTTCAGCCCGACGGATCCCTGAAGGTGCTTGATGAAGCCCAGGCATCTGCCCGGCTGAACTCCTTCCTGCAGACGCGCCCCGCAAGACCCGCCGGCAGGACGGTTCTTGGAGGCATGCGGCTTTCCGCCGAGACTATCGCGAAGCTTCCTGACACCATGATCACCGCACTGATAAGACAGACAGGACCAAGCACCCCCTGGACACCAACCGACAAGGAGTGGTTCGACAAGGGTGACTACTTCGAGGATGTGGCCGAGGTCAACGACCCGATCCAGGGCGCCCTGGGCGACTGCTACTACATCGCGGCTCTTTGTTCGGTCGCCTGGGCACGGCCCTACGTGATAGTGAACATGACCAGGCCGTCGGCATGGGGCAACGAAGACTCCCCGATACACAAGGTCGTGTTCTACAAGGACGGCACCACAGAACAGTCCGTGGAGGTATCCGAGAAGGTGCCAGTGGCCAAGACATCCCACAACTGGGTTTTTTGCAGGTCCCTCGACAGCACTGAGATCTGGCCTGCGGTGATGGAGAAGGCCTACGCCAAGTGGAGGACGGGAAACACCACGGACTGCCCCAACTACCCAGCCATAGCCGGAGGGGATCCTGTCATGGCCTGCGCTCAGCTGATCAAAGGCACAAGGACATACAAGGGCAACTCCAGCACCAGCGCCGATGACATCTGGGCTTTCGTCCGAAGCAACTCGCTCAGCAGACGCACCATCAACCCCATGGTGGCATGGACTTACTCCTCCCAGCCCTCAGGGACCAACTACGCCGCAGCAAAGGTCGTGGCGAATCACGCCTACTCGGTGCTCGGCTGGGAGCTTTACAACAACGAGAAGTACATCGTCCTCCGGAACCCCTGGGGAACCCACCACGCAATCCTCGACACCAGGGCGGGAACCTGGAATGCCTACCAGGAGTCGTACTGGGCGACCATGCCCCTGAACACCAACGGCGTCTTCTCAATGAAGGTGGCCACGTACAAGAAGTACTTCGCCGGAACAGGAGTGGCCAAGTAGCATCCAACAGATCAGGCTGAGGGGGATGCTATGCAGATGGTGGGCCGGCCCAGCCGGCCCACTTTCTTTGGAGCTGTTCGGGGACTTGAAATATCTCCGTTTTGGGCCGTACTTAAGTTGATGAATCCGGAACAGGGTGAACGGACATGAACAAGATCGGAACCGTAGAACGTAATAATAATGTTAGGGACATAATAGCAGAGTATGGGAGGTATATAGTTCTCATGCATAACAAACCAATGATGTGGGGCATGTTCACTTTCCTGGTTGTGCAGCTATCCGGGTGTGGTGCAACTGTGGACAGTGACACCCCCGGCTTCAGCGGAACGCCAACCGATACCCTTTACACTGCAGATGTTCTTTCCCTTCCTGATGGAGAGATGATCCTTGATGTCAGC
>CAZIPI010000056.1:0-3225 GCA_964541235.1 uncultured bacterium
GGATTATGTTACCAGAACTCGATGTTTAGGTATAACCAACGCATGAACCAAGCGCATGTCGGGTTGTAGGTAATTGTAACAGCGCTGGTTACGCGTATTGTTGGGGCAGGAGAAAGAGATGAGCGAAAACATATCACTGTTTTCCGGGTACAACTCTAAGGAGAATCGAACGACGAATTACTGCTTACTGGTACTCAAGACTTTGTACGAGGACAATCCGAAGTATCTCGCGGAAGTCTTGTCAGCACTTCTTGGGGAGAATCTCGGTGAACTCGTAGGCGTGACTTTCCGCCAGCAGGAGCGAAAGAAATCCAGCGTCCCAGACGGTCTTGTTTGCCAACGAGCCTTCACAATCTACATCGAGGCGAAGAACTGGGACTGGTTCTACGATAGCCAACTTGAGGCACATCTTGAAGCCCTTGATGCTGAAAGCCCGGGAGTGAAGATTCTTATTGCTTTGGGGAACTTCGACAACTCTTCACCAGACCGCTTCGACCGGATAACGGCGCTATGTGCGGAGAAATATCGTAAGACCATTGCCTTTGCCTCCTTGTCGTTTGAGGATCTTCTTTCGGCTTGCGAAGACCTTGCGGGTCTGTCGAAGAACCTTGCTGACATGATCAACGACTTCCGCCTTTACCTCACGCAGCAGGGGTTGCTCTCCTCATGGGAGTGCCTGTTGGATGTCGTGAATTGTGCCGGCCTTCCACAAGAGGTAATTGACAGTAATGTCTATCTTTGCCCGGCTACCGGCGGAAACTACAATCACTCGCGAAGCAAGTTCTTTGGGATGTATCGGAACAAGAGGGTTGAACGGGTGGCAGTCATTGAAGCAGTTGTTGACCTTGAAAATTCTGATATCGCAAAACTCAAATGGAAGAACGTCAAGGGACACGACGCCGACTTCATCTTGCTTGCCCGCGAGAAGCATGGGAAGTGGCGGGCAGGCGACTACCCAACGCGCGTATTCCTTCTCAGCCCATTGGAAGAGACGGCGTTTCACAAGACAACCAAGGGCGGCATGCAACAAAGTAAAAGATACTTCGACGTCGGTGACCTGGCGGCAACTGATGCGAAGGACTTGGCGACCAAACTGCGAGATAAGACTTGGCCCGAAAACACAGGGGTTGTTACAATATGAGATCAGAAGCCGCAACAATCGCCTGTGAGCTGGCTCCCCTATGTAGACAGGGGTGATTGTTAGATTCGGGCATGGCTTCTTGAAGGAGGGGACATACCGCTGGTGGAGAATGTGTCCTTATGGTACGAGCATCATGAGAACCCGGCCAACAGATCGGGTTAATATGATATTAACCTCGATAACAACTAGGGGCACTTCATGTTTGCTCCCCGGACTACAATGTGTGTAAGTTAGAGCAATGATGAATCGCAAAGAAGTTGTTTTGAAACTCTCTGAGCATCTTCGATCGAAAGCTTGGCTTAGTGCTTTGGAATTGAAAGAGCTTGGGGCATCGGTTAGTCATTGGCTTCAGAATCCGGCGCTATCAGTTCCTTTCTTTTCGAATTCAATGCGAAACGAGAGTTGCCTTCTTCTCAATCGTCTTCAGAAGGAGAACAGGGGAGAGCCGGAGTCAGATCACGACTCTGAGTATCTTTCAACCAGCATACCAAAATCACCCTATTTGATCAAGTTTGATTTTCTCAGCGAAGATGTGCCGTTCCCTCCCCCTAAGTCATGGGATTTCACGTTCATTGACCTTTTCGCCGGTATTGGCGGTTTTCGTATCGCCTTTCAGAATGCCGGGGGGAAGTGTGTGTTCACCAGTGAATGGGACAAGCACGCCAAGGAAACATATGAGGCCAACTTTGGAGAGTATCCCTACGGCGACATTCGAGAAATCGTAAAGTCTGAGATACCTGACCATGACGTGCTTTGTGCGGGTTTTCCCTGCCAGCCGTTCTCGCTTGCTGGGGTCTCCAAAAAGAACTCCCTTGGTCGGAAACACGGCTTTGAGGATCAAACACAAGGTACACTCTTCTTTGAGATCAAGGAGATTCTTCGGATAAAGAGGCCGAAGGCGTTTATGCTTGAGAACGTCAAGAACCTCCTTGGCCATGACAAGGGCAAGACTTTTGAAGTCATCAGGCATGCACTGGAAGATCAACTAGGATACTCAGTTGCCTGGGAGATTGTAGATGGTTCAAAGTGGGTTCCTCAACATCGTGAACGCATTTTCATCGTCGGCTTTGACCCATTGCAAGTTCCTGTTGAGAAAGATGCGATCTGCATACCGAAGGCCCCTCAGAACGGGTACAAGTATCCACAGCTTAAGGACATCATTGTTGAGGGAGTACAAGAACACACCCTTGGACCCGGCACTTGGAATACACTAGAACGCCACAAGGCACACCATGAGTCTCGGGGCAATGGATTCGGCTACGGGCTGCATCGTGTGCCAATCAAGAGAGGCACTATCACCAGAACCATTTCCGCTCGATATCATAAAGATGGTGCAGAAGTTCTGATAGAGCAGAAGAATGACAGACCTCGAAGACTCACGATATCAGAAGCCATGCAGTTACAGGGGTTTGATCCAAAGCGATTCATTTTCCCTGTCTCAAACACTCAGGCTTACAAACAGATAGGCAACAGCGTCGTGGTTCCAGCCGTTCAGGCAACAGCTGAGCAAATAGCATCCAAAATGAGATTGAAGAGAGATTCGTTGTGAGTCTTCGACCTGCCTTTAAATCGTTGTCGGTGACCAGATTTCTCGAAGAGATAGATCACAGGGCGCTGTTCTGGGTAGTGAAGCGCTTATCTGGAAACGATACGAATCTCACCGGCGGCCACCAGTCGGGCCTGTATCTGCCAAGGGCTTTTTTCGAAGTGGTTTTTCCAGAAATCTGCACCACTGAGAAGTTTAACCCTGATGCCTTCATGGACACGTGCTACATTCCGCAAGCCGACCAACTCGTCTCGAAGCTCAGAGCAATCTACTACAACTCCAAGTACTTCCCCGACAGGAATCTGAGGAAGAAGTACGACGAGTTCAGACTCACAAGGTGGGGTGGGCGCAGTGTGCCGCTGCAAGACCCGGAGAATACGGGGAGTGTATGCGTACTCGCGGTACAAAAATCTTCCTCAGAGATACATTCAGTCGTTTGGGTTGCAGTAAATCGTACTGAAGAGGACCTGATTGAGGAGTGGCTTGGTGAGGAAGTCGAGCCAGGGCGTTTTATAATGAAATCAACAGTGAAAGAAAT
>CAZIPI010000057.1:0-3209 GCA_964541235.1 uncultured bacterium
CCTCCTGTCCCAGCGATACGGAGTACGGTGATACCGCCCATGTCATAGCCGCCCAAAAGGCAGCTCCCGCGTGGTCAAGAAATCGCCTGGTCAGAAGAAAGGCGGGTATCACTCCTGAAGCGGCAACAATGGCATTCAGAAAACGGACACCTGCGGGGCTGCCGCCGGCCATGGCCGCAGAGGCCCTCATAAGAAGAAAAGAGCCCGGAGGGTGAGGGGTTGTCACTGAAGAGAGCCTCATGACTTCGCCGGGCGTTCTGTGCATCAGTCCGGCGGCATACGCCTCATCAACCCAGATGCTCTTTCCGTCAAGCATGAAAAGATGGGTCAGAAGGGAGATGGCGACAAGCAGTACAAGATGGTTTTCTTTTCTCATGGCGATGAAAGATAAACCAGGGTATCACTGCGAGCAATCCTGAACCGCCGTGCGGTCTGCGCGATCAGGGTGTCGGCCTGTTCACCGGGTTGTGTTATCATTCATGCATGTTGAAGTCGATGGGTGACTCCGTTCCATGACTGGGTGGCCCTCCTGGGACCTCGAGGTTCTCCGGGCGGTCAACCTGGGGCTCTCAGACCCCATGCTTACCAGGACGATGCTTTTTATAACAGACAAGCACAACTGGTACCCGCTCATCGCCGGCCTGGTCCTGCTTCTGCTTGTCCTGGGCCGCAGTCTTCCACGGTACACCGGGAGCGTTTTTGCCCGCAGGAATCCAAGGTCAGTGGTGTTCGGGCTGATCCTGTGCGTGGCCGTAGCCGATCCGGCCGCCTACCGGTTGAAGCAGCTTGTGAACCGCACCAGGCCCTGCAGGGACGACTCCGTCTCGTCACTCCTTGATTGCAGGATCGTTTCCGCGGGAAGGCTGGGATTTCCATCCAACCATGCAGCCAATTCCGCTGCCATGGCTGTCTTCGTTGCACTGTGCTACCCTCCGCTTGCTGTTCCGGCTGGGGTTCTGGCCTTCCTTGTCGGGTTCAGCAGGGTGTACCTTGCGGTGCACTACCCGCTGGACGTGCTGGCCGGTTGGCTTATGGGCGGTCTGGTCGGTCTGGGGGTGTTCCTCCTTCTCCGAAGGCCTCTGCGAAGCATTGGCCTGACAGGCTTCGCCAACAGGTTCAGGTACCGGCAGAAGGTGCCCGGGAAGGATCCCGGCGGGGATTGGACGCGGATGGAGTGGACCACCATGGACGGATCGCCGGTGACCGGCTGGCATCTCCCGGGAGGTCCCGGACTGCTGGTGTTCATCCATGGGCTGGGAGGCAACATGACGTCCAGGGCTTCCCTGGCCGAAGAGCTTCGAACGCGATACGGATGGGGCGCCCTTCTGGTGCCTCTTAGAGGTGATCAGGGCCATCCGGCCCCTGTGACCTCAGGCGGAGTCCTTGAACCCCACGATGTCCTGGGAGCCTTGGCATGTGCTGCAAGACTGGGCTATCCCGCCGGAGAGACCATTGTCTACGGGGTGTCCATGGGCGGAAGTGCGGCCTTGAAGGCCTGCGCGCTTTCCGGCGACCTCATGCCCGGTCTTCTTGTGATGCACGGCGCCTACACACGGTTCTTCGTTTCGGCCAGGGACAGGCTCGGGGCATTCAAGGCAGGTGTTCTCCGGCTGCTGATACCCCGGAGGGCGGCGGCGGACCTTGAGCAGTTCGACACCCGCCTTTACGCAGCCCTTTCACCTCCCGCTTTACGGGTGGTGTATATTTCCGGCGAGAGGGACAAGACCTGTCCCCTGTCACACGGAGAGGAGATTATGGCCCGTTTGCCTCTGCAGACCTTGATGATCCTCCGCGGAGAGTCGCACCCCGGTTTCGGGAATGCACGAAGCCCGGAACTGCTTGCAGCCTTCGAGGCTATTCAGGGTGCGCGTTTCACGGATACGCCGGTGAAGAGGGACGGGATACGGTTATGAGCATCTACAAACAGGCCAATGAGCTTTCGCAGGCGCTGTCCAGCCTTCTTCGCAGGCTGGAGCAGTCGATGAACGAAGTTGAAGGCGTTCCCGTGAACAACAAGGAAGAGTACGAGCATTTCCAGAGCCTGATATGCACCGCCGTCTTCCTTCAGAAGGACCTCGACGACTTTCTGGAGAAAGCAATGGTCCTGGGTGATCAGGGACGGGAGGGCCCGGTGGAGATCATGGACTTCAGCGGCGAATGGGACAGGTTCGACTGATCATTCCCGGTAGCGGCGTCTGACGAATACCAGTACCAGTACTGTAAGACCCATGATGACTCCTGTCAGGAGAAGGCCTCCGCATATGCCTCCGGATGTTCCCAGACCCTGGGAACTCACGGTGAACACCGGAATCCTTCTCCATCTGAAGCCTGAAGTTGACCATCGCACAACGGTGGTGTCGCAGACCGAGTGAATCCGGCCGCTCCTCCTGTAACCCCACCTGCTCTCCGGGAAGATGACCAGGTAACCGTCATCCGTTTCCTCGAGAACCCTTCTGCCCGGGGTGACCCTTACCGATGTTACACCCCTGAAGAACGAGACAATGCTGTCTGAAGCGGGTTCCGGGCTGTCCCTGCTGGCTATCCAGTACTCGGTCCCTGCTCCGGCGAGGCTGTCCAGAAACTCTTCCGGTGTGCTCAAACCTAGCCCGACCGCCGCCATCAGCATCATCCTGAGCAGGATCAAGGGCCGCTCCTTCCTTTCGTTGATCAAAGACAATACAACATGAGAGTACCGTCCGCATCCCCGCCCGTGGTTCTGCTGCTGTAACGATTTGGATGACAAACATATATGGAAGGCTATTGACACTTCGAAAACCCCTTTGCATATACCACCCCGCTTCAGGAATACTTGTCTTTGAAGGGCCTTGACAGTCCCAGAAAAGAATGCAAGAATTGAGGCTCGCGCCGGAAGGGCGCAGGTTGTTTGAAATGCCCGACTGATGAAGGTTTGAGGCGCCTCGGCCGGTTGGTTGTACCACAGGGGTTGACGGCTCGCGAGAACTTCATTAGAATTGGGTCCGCGCCGGGAAGGCGCCTGATGATTGAAATACTGGGGAAGACCAAAGGCATTGAAACGCGAGAACCATGTCGGTTCCTCCGAGAGCCTGAAAAGGCTTTCAGAGTGCTTTAGCACCGACGGTAACCTATAGCCGTCGGGGACCATGATAAAACAATAGGAAACTTATCCGATAAATACGGAGAGTTTGATCCTGGCTCAGGACGAACGCTGGCGGCGTGGATAAGGCATG
>CAZIPI010000058.1:0-3189 GCA_964541235.1 uncultured bacterium
ACGGACATAAGAAGCAGAAGGAACACGGTCATCTCTGTCCCCGTCCTGGATAACGGCAGGCGAATCCTTGAAAAAGACGCACAGCGTGTAATCTAATGTTCAAAGCCCTTTCCGGGAAAGCATGCACGCTCTCCCTCTCTTCAATGAAGCTATCAGCTTTAGACCCTGGAACCCCGTGCAGTTCCACGGCTCTCGGGCGGGATCGGGCTACAGGTCCGACAGCTCGAGTACCGGACCTTCCTCGGGAGCCTCACCGGGAAGCCTCTGGTCCTCGGGGATGAGCTCGGCCTTCACCCTGTTCTCCTCCACCAGGATCATGCTCTTCTGGCTCTCCATGAACTCGCGCATCCTTGCCAGAAGGGCCAGCCTTCGGTCCTGAAGCTCCCTTATGGTCTCGGTGAGCACCTGCACCCGGCGATGGGCCTGGTTCAGCATGGATTCGCTCTTCACCTGGGCATCGCGGACTATCAGCTCGGCTTCCCTTCTGGCATCCTCCCTGGCGGTGGCCGCGCTCTTCTGCTGCGCCACCAGCACCTCTCTCACCGCGCCTTCCATCCTGTCGAAGTCGCTTGCCCTGGCCCGCAGCAGCTCCAGCTCGCGGGATGTGCTCTCCCGGTTCTCAACGGTGTCCTCCCAGGCGTCCGCCAGCATCTCGAGGAAGGCATCCACCTCAGAGGGATCGTAACCCCTGAGAGCCTTCTTGAACCTCTGTCGTCTGATGTCCAGAGGGGATATCTTCATGGGGCAGTCTCCCTTCGTTTCCCCGGATCACCGCCGGACCCCGAGAAGGACCCTTCCAAGCCTTACCATGGTGGCACCCTCCCGAACGGCGTGGAGGTAATCGTCACTCATTCCCATGGAGAGGGTATCCAGAGGGAGCCCGAGGGAGCTTTTCAACCCGTCCCTGAGTTCCCTGAGCAGGGAGAATGCCCTGCGCGAACCCTCTTCTTCACCTGTCAGAGGGCCCACGGTGAGCAGACCCCGAACCCTCAGCCCCATCCCGGCCATGGCGCCCACGGCGTCCGCAAGCGGGATAGGGTCGGGCGGAAAACCTTTTTTTGCGGCTTCTCCGGATGTGTTGACCTCGACGAGAACGGGCAGCTCCGCCTTTCTTCTGGCGAGTTCCCCGGCAACTTCCATCCTGTCAACCGCGTCAATCCAGTGGAAGTCCCTGATGGCCTGTCTGACCTCCTTGACGTGCAGCGGCCCTATGAGATGGAACTGGGCAATATCCGCTCCCAGTTCCCGGATCTTCCTTCCACCCTCGGTCACCCTGTTCTCGCCAATGATCCCTATACCCGCCTCCACAGCCTGGCGGACCACCTGCGCCGGGTGGGTCTTGGTGACAGCCATGATTCCCACCTCGGCCGGGCACCTTCCAACGTCCAGGCAGGCCCGCGCGATCCCTTCGGATATCCTCTCAAGGTTGTCACGTATCAAGCCAGGGAACCTCCGGAGGTAATATGCTTCATGGGTGGAACGGTCACACCGGTTCACGGCTATAATACCCACATTCAAAACCGAAAGGACCGACCATGAGACTTTCACTGCTTACTGCGGCAGTTCTTGCGATCAACGTCCTTGCCGTGCCTCCCCCGCCGGGGTTGTTCGGCGGCCCTTCCCGGGAGCACCTGACCTGGCTCGAGTCCTACGCCGAGGCCCGTTCAAGGGGGGTTGACGCCCCGAGCCCCACCGCCGGGAGCCCGGCGGCGGCGCAGGCCGGCGATCCCATGAAGGTCCTGATACTCCTGGTGGATTTCGATGACAACATCGCCCTGACACCTCCGGCCTACTTCGACAGCATGGGATTCGCCACGGACACGTTCTCTCTCCACCGCTACTACCATGACGTGTCCTTCGGCCAGATCGACATCGTTACGGTCCACTGGCCCAGCGAGACTGGCTGGCAGAGGGCGCCGGAGGACTACTCGTGGTACGTGAACAACAACTACGGCTGGGGCTCGTACCCCCAGAACAGCCAGGGGCTCGTGGAGGACGTGTGCAACCTCGTCGACCCGATGGTTGACTTCAGCCAGTACGACAACGACGGCGACGGCTACGTTGACGGAGTCAACCTCATGTTCGCGGGGCAGTTCACCGGGGCTCCGTCAACCATCTGGCCCCACTGCTGGTCTCTCCCCTCACCGCTTGAGCTGGACGGTGTGAACGTTTTCACTTTCAGTGTGCAGAACGAGTACGACGAAACTCCCGGCGACAAGTCGGCGGCGGTCTTCTGCCACGAGTTCGGGCATGTGCTGGGCCTTCCTGATCTGTACGACTACGGTTACGACTCCAACGGCGTGGGAAACTGGTGCATGATGAGCTTCGGGGTGTACAACGGCGGCGGCTGGAGCCCCGCCGAGTTCTCCCCGTGGTGCAGGTACAAGCTGGGAGTGACCGAGCTGGTGAACATCACCGAAGCCGGCGTTTACACGGTCCCCGCCATCGAAACCTCCAATGTGGCGTACAGGCTCTACACCAACGGCCAGGCGGGACCCAGGTACTTCGTTCTCGAGAACAGGCGTCCCATCAACTGGGACCAGGCCCTTCCCGGGCACGGCATCATGATATGGCACGTTGACGAGACCATGCCCAATAACGACAGCCAGTGGTGGCCGGGGTGCGGCTGGTACGCCCACTACAAGGTCGCGGTGGAACAGGCCGACGGCCTCTACCAGCTGGAGCACAACCAGGGCAGCAACGCCGGGGATCCCTGGCCGGGAACATCGGGCAACACTTCATTCAGCTACTGGAGCTCGCCGGACAGCCGGGACTACTACGGGAACGACACCGGGGTCTTCGTGGGCCCCATCCCGGCCACAGCCGACACTGTACAGGTTTTCATGTCGGTGGGCTACACCGGCATTTCCACCCAGCCTCCCGTGCCCGGGGCGCCGGCCATGGTGTGGGCCGGCAGCTCCTTCCTTGTGAGCCACTCCGGCGGACCCGCCACCCTGACTGTTTTCGACATGGCCGGCAGAAGCGTTGCCACGGTTCACACCGGTGAGCTCGAGCCTGGCGACCACGCTATCCGGTGGAACGCCGACGGGGTTCCCGCCGGTGTTTACATGGCGCTCTTCGAGAACGGACTGGGACGGGTGTCGGCAAGGGGAGTTCTTACCGGGGAACGCTAATCCCTCACCACCGCCATGACCCCTGAGACCGACGAATCACCTGCGGTGACAGTGT
>CAZIPI010000059.1:0-2999 GCA_964541235.1 uncultured bacterium
AGCCTGGTATAAGCTCCGCCCCGGGGAGGGCCCGGGATAGTATCCGCCAGGATCGGAGGGCCTTTTCCCATATCTCAAGCTCTGAGGCCTCTAAAGCTCCAGGGAGGCCCCTAAAAGCGCCCGGGTTGCATAGCATCATTACAAGCACCGGAAACCGCACAGTGAGGCCCGTACCCTTGCCTAAAGTGGGGGGTAAACCCGCCTCCAGTATCTCAGGGGGGGGAGGCTTTAGTTTCTTGCGGTTTCTGAGCGCCGCCAGGCTCAAGTAATTGCCCCGCTCTGAGGCCTCCCGGGCAATCTCCCGGAGGTATTCAGGGCTCAAGGCATAAACCGCCGCAAGGCCTCCAGGCTTGCCTCCAGGGCCCGGGAAACGAGCGGGGGGGGCAATCTCTTGCCAGTGCCCCGCCTCCAGCTTGAGCTCTCGTATCCGTTGCCAGGTATTCCAATTCAGCGCCCGGAGGGAAGCCCGGGGAAGCCGCCCGAGTATGGAGGCGTACAGAAACCCCTCCAGCCGGGCAATTTCTGAGGCTTGCGCCGCCGTGCGGGTAAATCGTTCTGCGCTCTCAAGGATTGCCGGGGAGTATCCAGCGGGGGGGCTCCAGTCGGGGCTTAGGTATCCCGGGAGGCCTGGAGTAAGAGCAAAGCCGGGGGGGAGTATTGTTCCGCCTCCGCCCCGCCCTGGAGTATCCGGGCGTAAAAGGGCCCGAGGCCCTGTTCCTTGCGGAATCGGAACCGCTCCAGCGCCGTGCGGGCCTTTATCTCCGCCGCCTCCGCCCGGGTTTTCTCCAGGACAGTATTCCGCCGCCGTGCGCTCATTAGCTCCAGCTCTATGGAGTTTCACGGGGGGTTTTCCTGTATCTCATTGCGCCCCTTTACCGTTGCGCTTCTGAGCGTTCCCCCGTATAATGGTTCTGCAACTTCGGGCGCTCTCAGCGCTTTGGGCTGGAGGTTTTAGCGGGCCTCCGGCCCTTTTCTCATTGTGATTATACGCCGGGTTTCAACTATGCAAAAGGGAAACGGTTGTCTTTTTTTCAAGCCGTTGCCTTGTATGACAATTCCGGGATGAATTGTTGTGATAACCTTACCCTAACCTTACCCCCTGGAGCGCCTTGCTCATATCCTCCCCCTGAGCTCCATACAGCCCCGTAGCAGCCATATCTCCCCCGGAGGCATAGAAGCATACCCCGGGAGGTTTCTTGCCCCTGTACCCCCCCTTTTTATGAGGGGTCAAAAACTCTTTTTGTGTGATCCGCTCCGCAAAGCTTCAAGGGGTTATTTCCCGGGGGGAAGCTTCAAGGGATTGCCAGGGAACCGTCATAGAAACCCCGGGGTTTTTCACCGTCACGGGAGGTCATTGAAAACCGTTGAAAAACATCCCCGTAATCTCCCCGTTCAAAACCCGAAACAGTAACCCTAATGTTACCCTTGCTCCGCCCTTTTTATGGCGTCCGAAAAACCCCGGAACCTTGCCCTAATCTTGCCCTTTTTTTGGAGCCTGAAAAACCCGAAAAGGTTAGGGTAAAGTTAGGGTTGCCTGGATTGAAAACATATGTAAAACCTTGGTGTAATGTTGTTGTTCTAAAACACCGTAAATACTCCAGCTTCAATAGCTTATGCGGTTTTTGTGTTTGTCGCATTATTCAGGGCCTTGAAAACTTCGGGAGGCGCTTTTCTGAAACACCGATGAAAAGGGCCTTTTTTGGTGATGTCCGTTAATATCTATTATGTATAGTTGACCCCCTTTTTCCGCTCTAATCTATTGTGCTTCATACACTTACAGGCTCAAACAAGCATAGAAAAAACCGCTTTTTTTCAATACCCCGGCCCCAAGCACCGAAACCCGCCCGAAAACACCCGGAAACCTTGCCGTTGTACCCCCCTCTTTTTTTTGAATTGCCCCGAGCTGATAGCATAGGGGGAGGGGGGCGTTCCACCCCCCGGATACATATCCTCCCCCCCCCCGGGAAACTGGAGGGGGTAAGCGCTTTTTTCTGGATCGGGCGCCCGTGTGTTTTCAACTCCCTAAAGCCTCAGACAAGAGATAAGAGCTGCGGCCTCACGGCCTCCGCCGTAGGGGCAAAGCCAGTAGGTACAAATGGAGGGGTAAAACATTATGAGGCAAGCTATAAGGCTGCGCCGCTCTCAGCGTTTCCCCTCTTGCGCTCCTGGAGTATTCAGCGCCCGTATTACCCCCCTCAGCTCTTGCATTATCTCAAGCTCGGAGGGAGGGTTTTCTGACACCCACCCCCACCGCCGGGAAGCTATTGCCCGGGCAATGTTCTCCAGGGCGTATTCAGCACCGGCCCGGCGTTCCTGTTCATCTTTTGTCATAGGGTTTCCTCCGTTTCTCAGGCCTCAAGCTCCAGGGCAAGTTGTCCGGCCCTGGACACCGTGACGGGTAAAGCCGTTCCCAATTCCTCCAGGGAGGCCTCCGTCATCATTGCCGCCGCCAGATCGGGCTCAGGCGTCAGTATGGAATCAAACACCGGGAGGCCCGTGCGCTCTGTCTTTTCCCCCAAGCGCTCCAGGGCCCCGCTCATTATCCGCCCTTGCGCTTGCATCAGGGGGAAGCCGTGCGCCGTGAAACATTGCCTCAGCGCCTCAAACACCGCCGGGGAAGCGGAAACCTTGCCCGCCCTGTAAAGGTGGAGGTATTGCCCCAAGTTGCGCCCGTGCAGTATTGGCAATGTGAGGGCTTTTGCGGTTTCTCTGTCTATCTCCAGGCCCCGGGCCTTTAGGGTTTCAACAATCTCCGCATAAGCATCCACCCGGGGAAGTTTCCCCCCTTTTGCCCGGGCAATGTTAGGTTGACAAGAGCCGTAATCCGCCTCCCCGAGCTCCGCCCCGTCAATGCTCTCCAGGGCCTCAAGCCGTGCCAGTTTCGGGAGGGCCTGGAGGTGAGGCCTCCGGGTATAAATCCACCCCGTTTCTTTGCTCAAGCTCCAGCCTGGTATAAGCTCCGCCCCGGGGAGGGCCCGGGATAGTATCCGCCAGGATCG
>CAZIPI010000060.1:0-2974 GCA_964541235.1 uncultured bacterium
TTACACTGCAGATGTTCTTTCCCTTCCTGATGGAGAGATGATCCTTGATGTCAGCTCAGTATGCTTTGATAGCGAGGGAAGCATTTACTTCCTTGACAGACTGCAGTGCCGGATTGAGAAGTTCGATCCCGATGGCCACCACATTCGTTCGATCAGCCAGAAAGGCGACGGGCCTGGAGAGATATCCTCGCCAAACGGATTTGCAGTACTTGGTAATGACAAACTGCTGGTTATCGACAGCAGTTCAATGAGATGCCATATATTCTCGACAGATGGCGAGTATCTTGGATCTTCCACTGCCTGGGAGTCTTCCGTTCCCGGTGACATCCATGCCCTGGGAGACAGCTCCTACGTCGGCACAGCCTTCAACGTCCTGCATGGTGATCAGGGAGTTTCAATATCATGCACGATAGGTCGGTACACTTCCTCAAGTGAGCCCGACGTCAACTACTTCACGAGAAGCTGGAATTGGACTCCTGAGAGTTCACACATCATTTATGAGGATTACGAGAGGATTCTTTACACGGCAAGCTCTGACAACAGGTTCTTTCTTGTTCCCGACGCAGGAGAATACCTTGTTCAGGTTTACGGGACTGAAGGAGAAATCCTTCACAATCTTCAACGGTCTGATCTGCAACGAGTGTTGAAACCGGATAGCGTGATTGATCTTGAAAGAGAGCTTTTCGAACGCCATGCAGTGCAAGACCAGGCATATGCCGGGGGCTATGACCCAGATGAACACTACCCGTTGATCCGGTCCCTCGGTGTTGACAGCCAGGGAAACCTTTGGGTACAGAGAGGGGATACACATCCCCAAGTCATCTTTGATGTCTGGGATCCTGATGGTGAACCCCTCAAGACAGTCATTGTCGGCGGTACCTATCCGGATCAGATCGAAAAATGCAGAGTTGGATCGGGAGGTATCATCGCCTATACACAGGATAGCGGCAGTGGCATGGTTCTGTTTTCACTGAAGTAGACTGAGAGGGACTACAGGGACAACTGATCGGAAACAGCTCACGGCTGAGCCCGCGAAAAGGCTGTCCATTCACTGCCTGCCTCAGGGCAGAGATGATCCAGTGATCACCGTTTTGTTCCAGGCTCGGTTCTGCCTTCTTCGGGCAGGTTGCCCCACAATCTCAGTGCTTCCATTGTATCGAGCAACGGTCACAACTTCTGTGCAATCGAGTTTCGAGCTGCGGAGTACAACACAGCGTTCCTCTGTTGACCGAATTGTCTTATCCTCATATGCTGGCGTGATCGGACCAACGCTTGAAAAGGAGGAAAGGATTTGGGTAAGGCATTTATCTCCATTCTCTTGCTGTTCGGTGTCTCGGCTTCGATGGGCTGGAACGAGATCATCATGGAGCCGGAAGTGGTCCAGCTTCCGAATGACGAATCGTTCATCGAAGAAGCATTTTCCGCAGAACTGTACTCCATGATCCCGCTCTGGGGACAGGCAGCCGACGCCTATGGTCTTCAGGCGTGGGAGCACTTTGTGATAAGCTACCTGTTCGCGGATGCTGTCCTCACCAGGGAGGGGCACGGGACCGAAGGCTTCGTCACCGTTCTGGTTCCGAATCAGCCGGTTTCAGAGGAATCGGCCCTTGCCTGGGGCGAGATCCTCGCCCACGGTGAGCTGCCCGAGCCCTTTGAGAGGAACAATGAAGAGCTCACCCTCGAAGGAATGTTTTACAGCATCACCCTGTTGCTTGATGAAGAGAGCATGATCACCGAGATAAGGTATCTGGAGTGGAGCCCCTGAGATGACCGACATGCCGCTGGAGGAGTACAGGATAACCGTTGAGGACGTACAGAACGGCAAAGCCATGGCAGCGGTGTCGTACCTGGGTCTGGTGGGCTTCCTGGTGGGTTTCCTCACAAGCAGGGAGAACAGGTTCGTCCTGTACCATTGTCAGCAGAGCCTGGTTCTCGTCCTTGCATGGATGGTCTCCGGGTTCATCCTCATGTTCAGCGTCATTCCTCTTATCGGGCTGATCATACTGGTCCTGTTCTGGTTGTTCATCGGTGTTCCTCTGGTGGTGCTGCTCATAATCGGCATCGTGAATGCTGCTGGAGGGGAAGTCAAGCCGCTTCCGGTCATCGGGAAGCTCGGATTGCGCTTCGGGCTGTTGAAACCTTGGACCGCCGGGTCAGTGGCGTGAGAGAGACCGACAGTGTCCGGGCCATGAACAGAGAATGACTCCGGTGAAGGGGTTCCCGGGCGGGAGGAAGGAATGGGAGAGATCCGAAGGCTGACTGCTGTCATTCTTGCTTTGGTGGTCTTCTCCCCGTCATGCGGCCGGGAGCCTGCAGACCCGGAAGTCCAGAACAGCTGGCTGAGCGACATCGCCTGGATTTCCGATTCGCTGCCCCTTCTTCACTACGACCTCTTCATGAACAAGCCCCGGGACAGCCTCATTGCTGGCCTTTCCGTGCTCGAATCGCAGTTGGGCAACCTGTCGGACATAGAGACAGCCCTGGAGCTCTCGAGAATATTGGCCTCCATGGAGTGCAGCCACACCGGTATCGCGTTCTGGGAGCAGAGCGACGGCAGGGTCTATCCCCTTGAAGTGATTTGGCTCCAAAGCGGCCTGTATGTCACGGCCATAAGCACCGAGCATGGCGATCTCATCGGGACAAGGCTCCTGACCTACGATGGACGGGCTTCGGAGGAGGCTGCTTCTGCCATGTCCCGGATGTTCCCGGCGACCAATTCTATAGAGCCCGGAACCCGTGCCGAGCGGGTCATGATGATCGCCGACTGCATGCACGCCCTTGGCTTCGGCAACCCCGAGGAGCCGGTGGAATTCACTTTCCTCACCTCTGCGGGAGACACCGTTGCCCTGCATTTGATGGCGGTTCATGCAGATCCGACCGGGATGACTGGCTACCGTTCCCTGGACACCGCTTCCCTTCCCCTGTGGCTCTCCTGCGACGATCACTACTGGTCGAGCTTCCTTCCGGAAAGGGC
>CAZIPI010000061.1:0-2938 GCA_964541235.1 uncultured bacterium
GTCGCTGTTGAGCCAGCCCGAGCTGCAGTAGTCTTCTCCCAGGCGCCACCAGTAAGGAACCTGACCTCTGAACTGCTCGTAGAACGAGCACACGAAATCCTCAACTCCGTCACCGTCGAAATCACCCGGAGCAACCATTCCGCCAGCGCCGTCCAGATCAACACCGCTTCCGGCAAACGGGTACTCCATCAGCACCCTCTGCACGAACCTCTCCTGGGGGCTCCGTGTGTTCTCGAACATCCCGACACTGTTGGCTCCCCGGTAGATGATGTCCATGTCGCCGTCGCTGTCGTAGTCTATGGATGTCACCCCGAGGATGTTCTCTCCGATATCAAAGGTGTAGTAGGGATAGAACTCTGGCCCCTCGTACCAGCGGATTCGGCCATAATCGTAACTCTTCCCTCCAGCCAACAGATCAGCTATCCCGTCGTTGTTCAGGTCAACGAAGCTGAGGTAGAGACACACAGTGTTGGTGTAAGGAGGAGCTACGATCTTGTACACGTACCAGCCGGAAGGACCGTCTCTCAGTATGTTGATCATGGGAGAGGGGAACGTACCCAGTTTCAGTGCCAATGATAGGTACCCATCGGCGGTGATGTATGCGAGTGCGATCTCGGGACCGGTCAAGGTGTTGGCCTCAGTGTAGAGAACACTCTTCTGCCAGGCGTAACCGCTCCCCAGATTCCTGTAGAGAAGAAGTTCTATGGTGTCATCCACCAAATTGTCGCAGACACAGATTATGTCGTTCTTCCCGTCTCCGTCGTAATCGACTACAGCGCCGCCCATGAGGCTGATGGTATCTATTACCCTCTTCGTCCAGGCCCGGGTGTCGCCGGGGTTCTCCCACCAGAGCAGAGAGTTTTTCCCCCCGATTATGTCATCCAGACCGTCACCGTTCAGATCACCGGGAAAGAAGGTCCTGAAAGTGTCGGAAGATACGGAAGCAATCACGAAAGGCCATTGCTCTGTGTTTCCGGTTGAATACACACATCCGAGTACAGTTTCTCCTAGATATGCGATAACATCAGAATATGAATCTCCGTTCGCATCCAGACTTCTAAGGTTCATCGTTCCGATGTAGGACACGGCATCCCCGACAAGCGCCTTCCCCAGTGTCAGCACACCCTGGGTCTGCCATCCCATGCCCAGGCAGGAGCCGAAGGAGGATCCCCAGTCCGTAGTGGTGATCTCCCCCGAAGGGCCGTTGCTCCAGTCGGTCTGGACCATTGATGCCCCAAGGACAATGCCTGTTGCCAGAAGAACGAGAGCTGCGCTTTTCATGCCTCTACCTCCCCCCGCCCAGAAGAACGAGCTTCTCTATGAACAATGGTGTGTTCCCAACAGAAAGTACAGCGAAGTAAACTCCTGCTGGATGTGCCCGCGAAGTGAACTCGACAGCTTCACCGCAGGCAATCCTCTCGACGACCCTTCCGCTCAGGTCGAATACCCTGGCTTCCGCCCCCTGTGCCTCCACGAGAACGGAAGACCCGGTGTTCCTGCTGACACTGAGCGACCTGGTCTCTTCAATGACGGTGGATGTGTTCAGGCCCCGGTGGTCATTCCCCGGAGCCGGAATTCTTATCAGGGAGAAATGCTGGCTGTCAAGAGCTGACACGTTGAGGTAGTAACCATTAGTCGGGTACTTCGACCATCCTCCTATAATGCCTTCGCCACCGATCAGGAACTCCGGTTCACCGGTATAATGTGGGTAGCTGGTATCTGGGAAACAGATGCGGTCAGCCTGATAGTTGCCATCTCCATCATTGGAGATGAGCACCAGGATGTCTCCATCGGGTTCCTTGAGAGCAATGAAGTTGATGTATGGCTCATAGACAGGGAAAGGTGGTGCAACATTGCAATTGAAAGCATCATCTTCACCCATGATCTCGAAATTCGGATCCACAAGAACTTCGAGCAGGTTGATCACATCATTGTCGGCCTCGACGATATGGGTGAAGCCATGAACAGCCTGATGGGTCAGGGTCACCATGTCAACATCGTCTGGACCGTCTATGCTTGCGCCCCAGAAAAGCAGTTCAGGGGGAAACCTGTTCATTACGGAAGGATTGGTTGGCCCACCGAACAGTGCCATATCCAGCCCATACAGTTTGAATCCTCTGATTCCATGCACAAGCGATGCCCCCATCATGTACATCAATTCATCGTACCCCATCACGCCATGACCCGGGAAGAATTGACCGCTGCCAAAAGAGCCGCGCCCATGGCATTGCACTGTCAGAAACAAACATTCAGCTGGAGGCAGGTTGACTCCGTATTCGAGCATGATGTCAAGCGCACCCATGTCCTGAAATGAGCTTGCAGCGCTGGAAAACATGTTCTCGAAGTAGATGTCCGGAAATGTTGTCGGTGTCTGGCCAGCCCAGAGATAAAGGGATGTCGCGGTTTTTGCTACCATAACATCAGGCCCCCAGAGCCTGCTGTGACGGGTTCTGAACTCAGAGAGTGCTTCCCATGAGTTTGTCATGCTATCTGAGAAAGCAAGGTTAGGACCTTCTGGAAAAGGAAACTGAACAAAACCCGATTGTCTCATGCCGAGATCCGCGTTGGGTGTATTGTCGTTGAAGAACAGCTTTATCTTCAGCTCCTGGCTCTGGTCGTAGACCATAAGCGAAGACAGGTATTCGGCTCGAGGGATGGGATAGTGCGTTCCGATTACAGATCTCCTATTGACAGTCGGATCTGATGTAACCTGACCCGGTCCGTTGCATACGCTGCTCCAGACTATGTATGTTGATGGGGAACTCCCGGCAGGGCTGACCAGAGCGATGAACCTGTCATGGGTTCTTCCAAGCCATGTGAATGGGTAGTTCCAGTTGTCCCTGAAGACAGTCACAGGACCAGCGACCATATTCTGCCCCCAGAGGTTGCTGTATACTGTTGAGTTGTCGGTGGCACCCCATGACTCATTCGGCGACAT
>CAZIPI010000062.1:0-2848 GCA_964541235.1 uncultured bacterium
ATACATGCCTTCATGCTACGAAAACGCTCTCATGCGACATTGGGACAGCAGTGTCCATGCGAAACACAAGTAAGCTATTTTGTCTTGCGAGTTGTGACAAGGTCGAAAACAGAAGGGCTGGACATGAAGCTTGGTTGTTGACAGATGTCGAAAGACACCAGTTATCCCGCAGTCGAGGGACACCCACATTCCCGCACCCGAGGAAGTTCCCCCTTATAACATTGGGGGTATCAGCTGAACTATTCCCTTGATTCGATTTCCTTATCCGCTTGTCTCAGGCGGTTGGGTCTTCCGTCTTTGTTCCAAGCCTATCTCACAAGCACCACCCGGGTGGAGGCCTGTTGCTCCGCGCTGGAAAGCCTCACTAAGTAAACCCCCGAGGCCAAGGCGGAACCGCCTTCGTCACAGCCGTCCCAGTAGTGGGAGTGGGAACCGATGGGCATGGTTCCCAGATCCTGCGTTTTTACCAGTCGACCTGCGGTGTCGAAGATGGAAAGGGTTAATGGGGAAACGCTGGTGCTCTGGAAGGAGAGGTTGGTTCCGGAGACCATGGGGTTGGGGTACGCTTGGAGCGATGGGAACTCGCCAGGAACAAACTCACCCATGGGCGGCTCAGTTCCAACAGAATCCTCTTCCCACCGGACGATGTAGTTTGCGTAGATGCCACCAGCCTGCGTGAAATCACCACCCACATACAAATCAGAACCATCTGCTGCAATCGCTCGAGCCGGGTTGTTCAACCCGCCCCCATGCGCATGCCAGGAACTGCCGTCCCACCGGGCGATGTGGCTGGCTGGATTGCCGCCAGCCTGGACGAAAGATCCGCCCACATACACATCCGAACCGATTACTTTGATGGCTCTGACACTCTCGTTCAAACCACTTCCCAGAGGGTGCCAGGCACTCCCGTCCCAACGGGCGATGCGGCTGGCTGGACTGCCTCCAGCCTGGAGGAAAGAACCGCCCACATACACATCCGAGCCGCTCACTGCAATGGCATGGACCTCTACAGCACTACCCTCAAACCCGCTTCCTAGTGCGTGCCAGGAACTGCCATCCCATTGCGCAATGCGGTTTGCGGCAACTGCACCCGCCACGGTGAAACTGCCGCCCACATACACATCCGAGCCGTTGATAGCGATGGCATTGACTTGGCTGTTAACTCCGCTTCCCAACTGATGCCAGGAACTGCCGTCCCAGCGGGCAATACGGCTGACAGGAATACCTGCCCCGGTTGCGGTGAAAGCTCCGCCCACATACACATCCGAGCCGTTGATCGTTATGGCAAAGACTTGGTTGTTCACTCCGCTTCCTAACTGATGCCAGGAATTACCGTCCCAACGGGCGATGCGGTTGGCGGGGTTGCCACCGGCAAGGGTGAACACCCCCCCCACATAAACATCCGAGCCGTTGATAGCGATGGCCCTTACAGCATTGTTCACACCGCTTCCCATTCCCATCGAATGCCATGAACCACCGTCCCAGCAGGCGATGAAGAATGCTTCGCTGTCTCCGGCATGAGTGAACGTACCCCCCGCATACATTAATCCGGTATCGCTCACGTCAATTGCGTAAACTCGGTTGTTCATGCCACTTCCCAGCGGGTACCAAGTGCCTTCCGAATCCTGCCCGTCAGGATGTGGAACAGGTTCCCAGGGTGAGGAACTCTCCTCTAAAAACAACGGCTCCCCGTCTGGACCGTAGGTCATCCGGAACCCGGTTGGATCGAAACTCCCTGAAACCCCCTCCATGATCCTTCCGTCGGATGACAACACAGTGGCCAGGGAAGGGTTGGTCTCAGCAACCGCCGCAGAGGCGGTCAACAGCAACACTGCAGCAAGAGCCGTTTTCATGGTCCCCCCTCAGAGTTCATCTGCGCCCCAGAGAGACATGTCTGACTACCAATAGCCGCAAAACTATTCGGAGTCAATTGATAAGATGTCGAGGGACACCAAGTTTCCAGCAGTTGGGGGATACCCACGCTCCCGAATCCGAGGAAGCGTCCCTTTCACATTGGGTGTATCGGCTGAACAAATCCCTTGATTCGATTGCCTTATCCGCTTGTCTCAGGCGGTTGGGTCTTCCGCCGTTGTTCAGGCCTACCTTACCAGCACCACCTTCGCTGTTGCGCATTCAGAACCGCTGCTAAGGCGAATCATGTACACCCCAGGATGGAGTTCCGACCCGTCAAAGGTTGCGGTGTAGTTCCCGGCTGGAAGAGTGTGGTTAAGCAGGGTGCTCACATGCCTTCCCGCCAGGTCGAACACATCCAACTTAACAAGACCCGGAGCAGGAAGAGCAATAGTGATTGTGGTGACTTCCGGGAAGGGGTTGGGGGCAACGGAGGGGAAACTGATGAAGCCCCCTGTCAGTCCTTCGTCTTCGACCATTGTGCTGATCTCACGGAGGCCGAGGCTGTGCCAACCTCCCGCTGCAACGGCCACGAAACCCTCGTTCGGTTCAGGTACATCGCATTGACCAGCATAGGTGTTGTCACCCCACGCCACGATGGTGCCTTCTTCCTTCAGACCGAGGCTGTGGTAGCCTCCCCCCGTCACCGCCACAAAGCCGCTGTTCGGGGAAGGAACATCGCACTGGCCACTCCAGTTGTCCCCCCACGCCACAATGGAGCCGTCTTCCTTAAGTCCGAGGCTGTGAATTCTTCCCCCCGCAACCGCCACGAAACCGCTGTTGGGTCCGGGAACATTGCATTGGCCGCTGTCGTTCCTCCCCCAAGCCACGATCTCCCCGTTCCACTGTGCCAGCCCTGTTCCAGAAACGACAAGCAGAAACAGCTTTGAGAGCAACAACGAGCCTGGGACGGTTTTCATAGTATCCCTCCTGCAGA
>CAZIPI010000063.1:0-2642 GCA_964541235.1 uncultured bacterium
GCCGCATCCATACACTTTCGGCAGATATCAAGACACACCTCTGGATACAGCATCGGCTCCCCTCCGTAGAGTGTGATTGCCGATCCTCCCCCTGCCACCTCTAGTGATGAGGCAATAGCATCAATGACTTCATCTCTGATCGGGCCTGTCCGTCTGTTCCTGTTTTGATAGCAGTATCTACAGGCAAGGTTGCACTCGTGAGTGACAGTGACTGTGAAATGGCTGCCTTGGTTCCCATATGTTCCAAGATTGTAGAGAACCTCAAGGTAAGCTACTTCATCGAATTCCTGCTCAATCAGGTAACCTCCGCGAAGCAGACAGGCGAGAATGCTTTCATCAATGGTATCAGGAATCGGATAGCATGAACCGATGATCTGACGTATCTCTGTTTCGTTCTTCTCGTCAATCTTCGCCAACGCGCCGGTAAGTCCGTTGTAAATGAAAGTTGAGTGATTTCTTTCCACCAGCCAGTTGTACTTTGATGATTTTAGGTGACTGGAAGGCTTTCTTCTCTCGGCTTTCTCTGCTGCAGCTGGAGGGCTAGCCGCTCTGTGCATTCCGGCTGAATCAGTCAATGATGTAGACACGCACTACACTCGAGTTGTTGGTCGTAACCAGATAGCGTCCCCCTTGATCGATTCTCGCCGTTACAGGTTCCCGTGAACTTTCCCATTGCAGGCCTGCTTCTTCAACGAGAGCACCCTCCTGATTCCATACATCGAAGTGCAGGCTGTCTTCACCTATGGCTCTGGATACCCATAGCCTTCCCAACGAGTCAACGCCTGCCAATTGAATGATGCTCCGATAAGGATTGGGATCGTTCCTCCCCTGAAAGATGAATTGGCCCTGCAGTCTCTCTTCTTGGACTCTCTCCGCTTCAGATATCTCCTCTTGTGTCAGGGGAACTCTCGGTACATCATCTCTCTGGATAGTGCTGATAATGTTACCTGAATCACCAATAATACTGATTAAGTACTCTGAAGTATCCAGGCAGAGGAAAGTTGGTCCATCGGCTCCGGCACAGATCTCCATATCACTAATGAATCTGTAGATCCCGTTGTAGGGTGGAAGCCAGCTTTGATGGTACATCGATGAAGCCTCACCGCTGTTAGGATCAAAATCACTCACATCAACAGTGATTGACATCTGGTTGGCATCTCCGGGTTCCATTCCGATGAGGATAGCTATCAGATTGCCATTCCCACGCCCCCAGATCGAATGGACTTCAGGGACTCCCGAGTAGGTCGCCTCACCGAGAAAATCCCCTCCATTGCTGAAACGAAGTATCCTTCGCTTGCCTCTGTCGAGAACTAGTATCTCTTCACCGGATAGTGCCATTTCTGAAGCTCTGAGAAACTCCCCCGGGCCTTCGCCCTGGGAGGCTAGTGCTTGAATGTTCCCTCCGGGTATGTAGAGGCTCAGGATGTTCTTTCCACTATCCAGGAGGAGAACTCCACCCTCGGGATGACTATGAACACCTGAAATCCTGCCGAAGATGTTCATCGGGTCACCGTGTTCGAGTCCGATGCTATCGGTAACGATCAGAGTATGGTACGGAATTCTTGTCTGCATGTGGGATGGACCGTCCCTTTGACAGGATATCATGAATGTAAGCAAGACCAAGCCTGGAACGAGACTTTCTCGCAGGTGCATCTAACGATCCTTTCTTCTCTTGCGGGTTGCAAGAGCAGGCAGATCCTTTCTCAGGAGATGAATGCTATGGTTCTTACGTGTTGATTATGCAATCCCACTCGTAGATGCACAAACTGTCACACAAACAGAACCCGTCATCACAGAAGCACTGAGGGATAATGCTGTCATCTTCGCAGTTCCCTATAGGCAGCCGAGGCTCGTTCAGAAATGTCATTTTTCTTCCTCCTCTTTCTTCCACTGCAGAGTTCTTTCGAGGTCCTGGCGAACATCCTGATAATGAAGTTCGCCTTCCTCAACTGTAAGTACGGCCCTCGGCGGAAGTTTTTCAAGGGTGACCACGTTCTGTACCAAATCCCGTTAGGCGAGTTCATGCCTTGGTATCAATTAGAACCTTGGTATGCTTATACTTATGAAGCTATACATGAAAGATCTGGCGGCATCCGAATATGCCTACAAGGCGGATGTTGGTTTTGGGCAAAACGCAGGCGAGTCTTATGCTGGCTGGAAGTGGAAGACATAACAACGAGCCGGTCAATTCCCAGATACACGATATACAGGAAGTTCGCTGTTGGTCTGAATTCACCAGCAGCTTCCTTATGGCGGCGGACTTCGAGTGAAGGCGATGGCGTTGACCGTCACCGAGTTCTCGAGACCGGAAAGGAACTGATCTTGGATAAGGCCACCACCAAGGCCTTGGTGAAGAAACTCCATGAACCAATGGCCACGATACATCAGTGCGAGAGGATTGAACTGAAACCCACGACCTGCGAGGCCTTCGGCGAAATCGTGGATTGCATTCGGGTGGAGAAGAAATGAGCGAGTTAGCCTTTTCACCAAGGCAGAGGGACAGGGGCGTCTCGAATGGTGCGCCCAACCTCACGATCGAGGCTTAACCCTTTAAGACAATCTGTTTATCTCCCCAATAGAATACCTGTCTGCAGGAGGGATACTATGAAAACCGTCCCAGGCTCGTTGTTGCTCTCAAAGCT
>CAZIPI010000064.1:0-2611 GCA_964541235.1 uncultured bacterium
TTTCTGCTTACACATGGGGAGGGATAAAGGGAAGTTTCTGAAAACTCCTGGAATAATGGTTCGGGCTTCCGGGTATGTTACGCTGGCACGGGATCCTGTTTCCTGCCTGCATAGACCTGGAAGGAGAATGCCATGAAGACTTTGTTTTCAGCCTCTGCACTGATCCTTGCCGGAAGCGCCGCCGCTTCGGTTGTGGTTGACTTCGACTGCCGGGCGCTGGTGGTCGGTGTCGGCGAATACCATGAAGGCTCAGGCGTCCTGGACCTGGTAGTAAGGGTGGTCGGGGTGAACGAAGCGCTCACCGGTCACAACTACGAGACCTTCCTCGAGAACTACGGCGGCTTTGAGATGGAGATACCGCTCAGCGGCGTTGATCCGGAAGCCGCCGCTTCGATCGCCGGGGGCTGGCTTATCGACATCCTCTACCACCATGTGTCGGGGATCATGGGCGGAGAGGGGGATTTTCAGGCATACTCCTCCGAGGAGTGGAGATACCTCGGCAGGGCGCCGCTTGATTTCATTGAAGAGGTTCCCCCTGTGCAGGAAGACTGACGGTCGGGATTTTCCTGAAGCGCCCAACGAGTTTTTCCGGGCGTTGCCTATTCCCCCAGGATGACGGCCATTGTGGATGTGGAGAAACCCGTTCCGGACATGTTCAGAATGTAGCAGCCAGGGGGCAGGCCGGTAGAGAACACCTCTGCGACTCCAGACGTCCCTCCTGCCGGGTTCGAGCGGCTCCACACGGCTCTGCCCGCAAGATCGTACAGTGTCAGGCGGAACTCCATGGGAGCCGGAAGGCTCCAGGTCACGGTGAAGGACCCCCGGCAGGGGTTTGGACCGGGGATCCCGAGCATTGCCTCCGGGGTGGAAGGCCCGCCCTCGACACCGGTCTGAACCGATACGAAAACAGCTGCAGGGTCGCCCAGCATGTTGTTCTCCTGAAGCACCCAGTTCTGAAGGACCATTCCCCCGGCGGCCCTGAAGGCGTCCTTTGCGGCGGCCTGCATGTCGCCGATCCTTTCCACGCCGTTCACGAACAGCATGTTGGCGAAGTGCAGCTCGAGGTGCTCTGAAGGGCCCATGTAGGGGGGTGTCCCAAAGCCGTAGTTGGAGTTGTACATCACCGCCACAGCGCCTCCATCTGGCCACATCATCAGTCTCTCGGCGCTGCAGCCCGTCACCGAGAGCTGGCCGGGGTTGCACGCAATGGAGTGGAGTATGGTGAGTTTGTTCAGGTTGTTGAGCCCGGTGTAGTTCTGGTTCGTTATCATGTTGCCCGGGGCGTAGAGCCAGTAAACTCCTCCCGGGTTGCCGTGGCCATGATCGCTCACATAGCTTGCGCCCTGGTTCATGAGGTCTATCTGGTTGGTCGGGTGGCCGTCCCAGTACTCGTAAAGCTTGTGCTGGACCCATTCAGCGGGGATCCTCTGCGATATGGAGTCGCAGATGAAGCTTCCCCAGTAGCCGTCCGGCTCCACATCGGGCCAGAGCCCCGCGCCGCAGAGAAGGGCTGTGGTCCGCCACGGTCCGGGGTCGGACTGGGTTTCATACGCAATGGTCTTGTTGACCATTGTCAGAATGTGGTTGGGGTTGTCCGAGCTGAAGCGTCCCACGGATATGTCTGAATAGTAGTCAACCCAGTCGGCGTTCTCGCCGTACAGGTGGTTGCCGTTCCCGTCCCACATCCGGGTCAGGTCAGAGTAGTAAAGGTCGGTGGTCTCGTTCAGCACCAGGCTGTCGCTTCCCACCATAAGGCTGGAGATGCGCTGCGTGGGACCCCAGTCTCCGATCAGCAGGGCGTACATCAGGCCCCGGTTCTCGAAGGAATCCTTCAGGTAGTTGCGTATCTGCTCCTGGGTGTCCCACCCGGCGTAGTTGTCGTAGATCCATTCCACTGACACGAACTCCGACACCATGCCGGTGGAGTTCCTGTACTCCACAAGCGGTTCGAGAATCGGTTCAAGTGAAGCCGCTCCCACAGCCACCCATGCGGGCCAGGAATCCATGCCCTGCCGCAGGGTTGGAGCGGAACCGGCCAGGTCCTGCGGGTTCAGGACTATGTGCGACAGCAGCCGCGAGGCGTGTTCCACCTGGGCGTCCGTCAGGCGAAGCCGGGGTACCTGCGGGTCGTCAGAGTAAGTCAGGGTCACGATCGCGTCGGTGATGAGGTAAAGCCGCCCCGACAACGGGTGCCAGCGGAAGGGTGACATCTCAACAGTTCCAAGCTGGAAGCCTGTCCTGGTTCCCGTGGATGTGCGGACCACCGGACCGGAAGGGAATGGCTCATCGGACAGGTAAACGGAAGGCTCCCTCTGGAAGGGGGGCGGACTCATCGAGAAGGGGGTGAACCTCACTGGCAGCAGGTCGTGGATGCCATGGAAGAGGGTCTCGGAGCGAACCTGAACTGAAGCCCCCGTCACAGATGCGCCCTGGGGTATCACGAAGCAGAGGGACACCACCGGCAGATTGGGAAGCCCCTCGTCGAAACCGGCCACCCCTGAGCGGCACCAGACCATTCCACTGCCGTCGTATTCACTGATGCTGAAGTCGTCGGCGGTGAGCCGGAACGCGAAAGGTATCTCTCCCGCCGCGGCCCAGGGAACCAGCGATA
>CAZIPI010000065.1:0-1451 GCA_964541235.1 uncultured bacterium
TTCCGGAGATTCTGGCCGCTTTTCGGAAGGAGGCAGCGAGTGACCGGCAGAGAGCAGGAGGGACGTGGGGAGCGGGTCGGCAGCGTGGGTGTGGGGCGCTGCCGTGGTCGTGCCGTGTGGTTTGAAGTGATTGGTCTTCTATGTGCTCGTCGTCGTGAGCGAGGCGACTGTGGGAAGCCGGCGTGCGGGCTTTCCAAGCGGCTGTGGGAAGGCGCGGAGCGGCTTTCCAAGCAGGCTGTGGGAAGGCTGTGGGCGAGGGGGTGGGGGGTTGGGGGGGTCCACAGGCTTTCCATGGCCTGCGGCAGCCGCGGCAGGGGCCGAAGCGATTCGAGCGGATTTGGTTACGGAGACCTTTGGGGAGGAGGTCTTCGTGATCGGGTTGCTGAAGCGACACGAGGTCCAGGTGCTGCTCGGCGCTGGGCACAGCCAGGCCGAGGTGGCCAGCTTTTCCGGAATCTCGGAGCGGGCGGTGCGGCGAATCGCCGGGGAGGCAGCCGTGCAGCATGTGGATGACGGCGCCGAGCGGCGCGCGCGGCGGATCGGGCGGCCGAGCACGGCCGAGCCGTACCGCGCGGTGGTCCGGGAGATCCTCGAGGAGGAGCCGGGGCTGATGTCGCTGGAGCTGCTGCGGCGGGCCAGGCTGTCCGGGTACACCGGCGGCAAGAGCGCCTTCTACGCCCTGGTCGCCTCTGTGCGGCCGACCCAGACCCGGGTCGAGATGCGCTTCGAGGGTTTGCCGGGCGAGTTCTCCCAGCACGACTTCGGCGAGGTCGACGTCACCTTCCTCGACGGCACACGGCGGCGGGTCCACTTCTTCGCCTCGCGCCTGAAGTGGTCGCGCTGGGTCGAGGTGACCGTGGTCCCCAACGAGACCACGGAAACCCTGATCCGCACCCTGGCCGACCACTTTGCCGCCTTCGGCGGGGTGCCGCTGTGCGCCGTGTTCGACCGGCCCAGGACCGTGGCGCTGCGCTGGCAGAAGGACGGCCAGGTCACCGAGTGGAACCCCACCTTCGCCTATGCCGCTCTCGAGCTCGGCTTCACCGCCGAGGTGTGCTGGCCGTACCGGGCCAACCAGAAGGGCGCCGTGGACAACCTGGTGGGCTGGGTCAAGGGCTCGTTCTTCAAGCAGCGCCGCTTCCAGGACATGGACGACCTGCTGGCCCAGCTGGCCGAGTGGCGCCAGGAGGTGAACGAGCAGCGGCCGAGCCGCGCCACGGAGGTGGTCCCGGCCGAGCGCCGGCAGCACGAGCTCGACCGCCTGCGCCCACTCCGGGTCGCTCCGGCCGACCTCGCGCTCCGCCTCCCAGTCCACGTCGGGCCGACCGCCGAGGTGGTCTTCGAGACCAACAGCTACGCCATGGAGCCGGAGGCCGCCGGGTTGCCCGGGACGCTGTACCTCTACCGCGACCGGGTGCGCATCGTGGCCGGCCGCTGGGAGGCCACCCACC
>CAZIPI010000065.1:1551-2607 GCA_964541235.1 uncultured bacterium
GGCCGCGGTCGCGGGCCGTCGCGGGAAGCGCTACCTGAAGCGCCAGCAGCGCTTCGAGGTCGGCGAGGCGGCGGTGGGCTTCCTCACGGAGCTGGTCCACGCCAAACCAAAGGCGTGGCCGGGTGACGTCGAGGCGCTCCACGACCTGCTGCAGTCGTTCGGCCCCGAGGCGCTCGAGCGCTCCTTCCGCGCCGCGCTCTCGACCGGCGAGGTGTCGGTCGGGTTCGTCGGCGCCTGTCTCGGTCAGCAGATGCTGCCGTTCGGCTCGGTCCATCTGGAGGTGCGGTCATGACGGGCCCCGTTGCCGACCTGGTCTTCGATCCTGGCACGGTCGACCTCGACGGTCTGCTCAAGCGGCTCAACCTGGCCAACACCCGCCGGGTCTGGACGGAGCTGGTGGCCCGGGCCGACGCCGAGGCGTGGCCGGCACGTCAGCTCCTGGCGACGCTGCTCGTCGAGGAGGTCGCCCACCGCCAGCAAACGCGCCTCTCCCGCGAGGTCCGCACTGCCGGCTTCCCGTTCCTCACGACAATCGACGACTTCGACGTCTCGTTCCAGAAGACGCTCAAGCGCCGGCTCATCCAGGGCTACCTTTCACCGGAGCTGGTCAGCGAGGGTCGCAACGTGATCCTCTTCGGCCGCACCGGCCGCGGCAAGACACATCTCGCGATCGCGATCGCCTACCGCGCAATCCACAACGGTCACTCGGCCCGCTTCGTGACCGCGGCCCACCTGATCGACGATCTCTCGGCGGCCAGTCGGAGCGGTCGGCTCCGCGACGCGCTCGCCCCGTACCTCCACCCGGCAGTCCTGGTCATCGACGAGGTCGGCGACCTCACCTACGGCAGCGACGCGGCCAATGTGCTCTTCCACGCGGTCAACGAGCGTCACCTCAAACGCCGCCCGATCCTCTTCACCACCAACAAGTCACCCTTCACCCAGTGGGGCCAGGTGCTGCACGACCCGGACCTCGCGGAGACGATCGTCGACCGCACGCTCGAGCGCGGTCAGCTCCTGCTCCTCGACGGCCCGTCCTACCGCACCAAGCACCTCCCC